>CAYZWL010000015.1:0-54984 GCA_964482195.1 uncultured Alteromonadaceae bacterium
AGCATCTTGGGATTGCTGCAGACGACATCTCCGGATTGATACCAACCTTCGCCGCCTGCGAAATCAGTCACCAGTCCGCCAGCTTCACGAACCAGCAGCGCACCGGCAGCAAAGTCCCAGGGCTTCAGTCCCATCTCCCAGAAGCCATCGAGGCGGCCCGCGGCCACGTACGCGAGGTCCAGCGAGGCGGCGCCAGCGCGGCGCACACCCATGGATCGGCCCGACAGGGAAACGAGGGTTTTGGCGTACTGCTCCAGTTTGTCGTCGCAGTGGCCCAGGAAGGGTACACCGGTGCCCAGCAGACAGCTGCGCAGCTCGGTTTGCTGGGATACGCGGACGCGGTGCCCATTGAGTTGTGCGCCCCGGCCTCTTGAGGCGATGAACTCTTCCTGGCGCACGGGATCAACAATCACCGCGTGTTCGATCTTGCCGTTCTTCAGGCAACCGATCGACACGGCGTAATGGGGTATACCGCGAAGGAAATTGCTGGTGCCATCGAGAGGATCAATCACCCATACATATTCGGCGTCTTCGGGCCCGGTGCGGCCACTTTCCTCACACAGAAAGGCGTGATCCGGGTAGGCCTTGGACAGGTGGTAGAGAATTTCCTTCTCAGCCGCGACGTCGACTTCGGTGACAAAGTCCGCGGCGCCCTTGGCTTTCGGGTTGATCCGCTCGAGATCATCCGAGGCGCGCACGATCAGTTCGCCCGCCTTGCGGGCTGCTCGCAGCGCGATAGTCGTCATCGGCTCCATGGGTTTGTCCTGAGGGGTGTCGAAAAAGGGCGCGCATCATAGCAGGGCAGGGGCCTCAGGGCACCGGTTCTGATAGACTCGCCGCCCCAAATTCTGCACATCGTGACTCAGTCCCGCCATGAATCCCGACAATATCCAGATCATCCTCGTGGAACCTTTGTACGCGGGCAACATTGGTGGTGTGGCACGGGCGATGAAGAACATGGGTCTGCGCCGACTGACCCTCGTCAATCCGCGACAGTTTCCCGCCAGAGAAGCCGAGTATCGCGCGGTATCCGCAGTGGATGTCCTCGAGCAAGCTCGGGTTGTCGACACCCTTGAACAAGCCATCGCCGATTGCCAGTTTGTCGTGGGGACTACCGGGCGAAGCCGACGGATCCCGTGGCCCGCCCAGGATCCGCGATCCTGCGCAGAACGCATGGCGGTGCTGTCACAGGATGAGCAGGTCGGCGTATTGTTTGGGCGTGAAGACTGCGGCCTCAATAACGATGAGCTTCAGCTTTGCCATCTGCACTGCCACATCCCCAGTCATGAGGATTACACCTCGCTGAATCTCGCTATGGCGGTGCAGATCGTCGCCTATGAGTTGCGCGTATTTGCGCTCGGTGACCAACTGCCCGTCGCTGAAGATGACGACTGGGATGCGCCGTTCGCCCGGGTTGAGGATATGGAACGGTTCTATACCCATCTGCGTGAGGTGCTGATCGAGGTCGATTTTTTGAAGCCCGAGGCCCCCCGGCAATTGATGCAGCGATTGCGGCGGCTGTTTGGGCGGGTGCGACTGGATGAAATGGAGGTCAACATCCTTCGCGGCATTTTGACCGAGACTCAAAAGACCATTCGCACAGGCAGTCGACGCAAGACGGATTGATCCAATTTAAAACCAAGCACGTAGGTTGGTTATATACTTGACTTTACTGCTTGGTTTCTTGCAGAATCCGCGTCGCTGAAGGAGGCGAACTATGAAGCTGACAACCCGGGGACGTTACGCAGTCACTGCCATGCTCGACCTGGCCATTCACGGCCAGCAGCGACCGATTTCTCTGGCCGATATCTCCAGCAGACAGGAGATTTCGCTATCTTATCTAGAGCAGCTGTTTGCCAAGTTGCGTCGCGGCGAGCTGGTAAAGAGCGTCCGTGGCCCGGGTGGCGGTTATCGGCTGGCCCGTGAGCGCAACGATATCTTTGTTGCCGAAATCATTGATGCGGTTGATGAGTCTGTTGATGTCACTAACTGCCAGGGAAAGGGAAATTGCCACCAGGGTGAGGTGTGTCTTACTCATTATCTGTGGGAGGACCTGTCCCGTCAGATCCACGAATTTTTGAGCGACATCAGCCTGGCTGATCTGGTCGAGAAGCGAGAGGCGCGTCACCAATCGGAGCATCGTGACCACGCCCGTGGCGACGTAGAACAGCTGGTTGTGTCGCAGCTTTAAGAAGGAAGTTATTCATGAACGCTGTCGCAGAAATTTCGACACCTATCTACTTCGATTACCTGTCCACGACGCCGGTTGACCCCCGGGTGGCTGAGGTGATGAGCCACTGTTTGTCGACCGATGGTGTATTTGGTAATCCCGCGTCCCGATCCCATGTGTTTGGATGGAAAGCCGAGGAAGCGGTGGAGAATGCCCGGGCCCAGATTGCTGAGTTGATCAACGCAGATCCCCGGGAGATCGTCTGGACCTCAGGCGCGACCGAGTCAGACAATCTGGCGATCAAAGGCGCGGCGCACTTCTATCATAAGAAGGGCAAGCACATCATCACTTCCAAAATCGAGCACAAGGCTGTGCTGGATACCTGTCGCCAGCTTGAGCGCGAAGGTTGGGAAGTCACCTATCTTGAGCCAAACGCTGACGGTCTGACCACACCTGAGATGATTCGCGATGCGATTCGCGAGGACACCTCACTGGTCAGCATCATGCACGCCAACAACGAAATCGGCACGGTGAATGACATCGCCGGTATCGGTGAAGTCTGCCGGGAAGCTGGCGTGATCTACCATGTCGACGCCGCCCAAAGCACCGGCAAGATCCCGCTCGACATGGAGGCCATGAAGGTCGATCTGTTGTCGATCTCAGCCCATAAGATGTATGGCCCCAAGGGTATTGGCGCGCTTTACGTTCGTCGTAAGCCCCGGGTTCGGATTGAGTCCCAAATGCACGGCGGCGGCCACGAGCGCGGCATGCGTTCAGGCACCTTGCCCACCCATCAGATCGCCGGGTTTGGCGAGGCTGCCAGAATCGCCAAAGAGGGTATGGCGGAAGAGGCGGTGCGCCTTAAGGCGCTGCGTCAGCGCTTCTGGGATGGCATCAAGGATATTCAGGAAGTCCACATTAACGGGCATGAGCAGGCTCGGCTGCCTGGCGCACTCAATGTCAGTTTTGCTTTTGTGGAAGGTGAGTCGCTGTTGATGTCGCTCAAGGATCTTGCGATCTCGAGTGGCTCTGCGTGTACATCGGCCAGCCTGGAACCATCCTACGTGTTGCGTGCACTCGGCCTGAATGACGAGATGGCACACAGCTCGCTGCGTTTCAGTTTCGGGCGTTTTACCACCGAGGCTGAGGTCGATCACGCGGTTGAATCGGTCCGCCATGCTGTTGAGAAACTGCGTGAACTGTCGCCGCTGTGGGATATGTTCCAGGACGGCATTGATCTGAACACAATCGAATGGGCAGCGCACTAAGCGCGCTTTTTTTCAGGAGAAAACAATGGCTTACAGCGAAAAGGTCATCGATCACTACGAAAACCCCCGCAACGTGGGCAAGATGGATGACAGCGACGATCATGTTGGTACTGGAATGGTTGGCGCCCCCGCGTGTGGTGATGTCATGCGTTTGCAGATCAAGGTTGGCGACGATGGCATCATCGAGGACGCCAAGTTCAAAACGTACGGTTGTGGTTCGGCGATTGCTTCCAGTTCACTGCTCACCGAGTGGGTGAAGGGCAAGAACCTCGACGAGGCAGCGGCGATCAAGAACACCGAGATCGCTCAGGAATTGGCGTTGCCGCCGGTCAAGATTCACTGCTCGGTTCTGGCCGAAGACGCCATCAAGGCGGCGGTCAAGAACTACCGGGAAAAGCAGGGCGACTAAATGCGCGTCAGCATGACATCCGAAGCTGCAGCCCATGTGAGCCGACAATTGTCGGGTCGCGGTCATGGTGAAGGCATTCGAATCGGTGTGAAGACTTCAGGCTGTTCGGGGCTTGCTTATGTGCTCGAGTTTGTTGACGAGCCGCAGCAAGAGGACGAGGTTTTTGACGAGCACGGGGTCAAGATGTTCATTGACCCCAAGTCACTCGTCTACCTCGACGGCACTGTGGTGGATTTTGTGAAAGAAGGGCTCAACGAGGGCCTTGAGTTCAAGAACCCCAATGTGGCCGGCGAGTGCGGCTGTGGCGAGAGCTTCACGGTTTGACACAAGCTGCTGCCCCGGGCGCCGCTGCCCTGGCCTCCCGCAATCATTTTTCACTGTTTGATCTGGCGCCCTCACCAGCACTGGATGTTGACGACTTGGCCGCGCGCAAGCGCGCGCTGCTGAGCCAGTTTCATCCCGACCGATTCTCGGATGCTTCCCCGACCGAGCGGCGGATGGCCGAGAGTCTGGCGGCAGAGATCAATGCGGCGTTTACAACACTGGTTGAACCGGTCCGTAGGCTGGGCTATTTGCTGACGCTCGCTGGCGTTGACCTGCAAAGCGCAGAGCGGCAACCCGTTTCCCCGGCGTTTCTGATGCAGCAAATGGAGCTGCGTGAAGCGGTGGCGGAGTGGGCGACCTTGACGCCGTCGCAGCGTGTTGCCGTCGGGAATGATGCCGAGGCGCTGTTTGATGCCCAATGGCAGGCGTTTGATGAGTATTGGGGACAAGAAGATGTCCCAGCGGCCACAGATGTCTGGGTTCGGCTGCAATACGTCGATAAACTGCGCCGCGAAATTCTAGAGCGCAAACAGGACTGATTCATGGCCTTGATGCAGATCGCCGAACCGGGAGCCCCCCAGCCCCGGAACGAGCGACGCAAAGTGGCGTTGGGTATCGACCTCGGTACAACCAACAGCCTGGTCGCACATTTTGATGGTGAACAGCTGACCGTCTTCGCCGATGCCCAAGGGGCCACTGCGGTGCCTTCGGTGGTGCGTTATGACGCCGGAGAGGTGACGGTTGGCGCTGAAGCACTGGCCGGGCAACTCGATGCCCACGAGAGCACCATATCGTCGGCCAAGCGGCTGATGGGGCGGGGGCGAGACGATCTTGTTGATGCCGAACATCTATCCCTGTCGGACGCTGGTGCGCTCGGTTTTGTGACCCCAGTCGGCACCAAAACGCCGGTCGAAGTTTCAGCCGATATTCTGCGGGCGCTCAAAGATCGGGCACAACATGCGCTGAAGGCGCACGTCGATGGGGCGGTGATTACTGTGCCGGCCTATTTTGATGACGCCCAGCGTCAAGCCACTCGGCAGGCGGCCGAACTCGCTGGTCTGACCGTGCTTCGGTTGCTGAATGAGCCAACGGCTGCTGCGGTTGCCTATGGGCTTGATGACACCGGTGCGGATGACACCACGATTGCGGTTTATGACCTCGGTGGCGGTACCTTTGATGTCTCCATTCTGCGGCTTCATCGCGGGGTCTTTGAGGTGTTGGCGACGGGGGGTGACAGCGCACTTGGGGGGGATGATTTTGATCGGCTGCTGGCCGACGAGTTGCAGCGCAGGTTGGCGGTTTTGCAACCTGACCCATCGTTGCGCCAGCGTTTCCTGCATCTGGCCCGCGACGTGAAAGAAGCCCTGAGTGACGCAGTTTCAGTGCCAGTCGATACCGGGCGTCTAAACCTCTCCGATAGCGCCGAGCTTGTTATCGATCGGGCCGAGTTCGAAGCATTGATAGCCCCATTGCTGGATCGGACCAGGCAGGCCTGCGCCCAAGCCCTGCGCGACGCCGGTCTCACTGGCGTGGACCGGGTGGTGCTGGTCGGTGGTTCAACGCGTAGTCCCGCCGTTGCCGAGGCGGTTGCAACCCAGTTTGGTCAGCAACCGCTGTGCGACCTTGACCCTGACGAAGTGGTCGCCATGGGAGCTGCCCGCCAGGCGGATGTGCTTGTCGGCAACCGCGGCGACGACGATGTGCTGCTGCTCGATGTGATTCCGTTGTCGCTGGGCATCGAGACCTACGGTGGACTGGTGGAGAAAATTGTTCCACGCAATACGACCATCCCGGTGACGCGAGCCCAGGAGTTCACTACGGCGCGGGATGGCCAAACCGGGCTGATGGTGCACGTGGTTCAAGGGGATCGCGAGCAGGTTGCAGATTGCCGTTCTCTGGCGCGTTTTGAGCTCGGCGGTATTCCGCCCATGGTCGCCGGTGCTGCACGCATTATGGTGACTTATCAGGTGGATGCGGACGGCCTGCTCGAAGTTTCCGCGCGTGAAGAGACCTCGGGCACGGTCGCCAGTGTGGTGGTTAAACCTGCTTTTGGTCTCTCGGATGACGAAGTGGCAGATATGCTGCGCGCCAGCTACCAGTTTGCCGAAGCAGACATGACGGCCCGCCAGTTGGCGGAGGCGCGCGTCGAGGCGGAACAACTCGCTGCGGGCATTCACAACGCGCTGTCAGTCGATGGCGATCTGCTCGACGACGCCGAGCGGCAGGCGCTGCTATCGCAAGTCAACGTGCTGATTGCAACGGCCGAGGAGTCAGACGTGTCTGCACTGCGCGAGGCCATCGAGTCCACTGGCGTGGCATCCGAGACCTTCGCCGCACGCCGCATGGACCGAAGTATTCGCAAGGCCCTGAGTGGCGTTGCCTTGGATTCACTCGATCAGGAAGACTGAGTCATGACCCAGATTGTTGTTCTGCCCCATCATGAGCTCTGCCCGGAGGGCGCCGCCATCGACGCCGAACCCGGTGAAAGCGTCTGCCAGGCGCTGTTGCGCAACGATATCGAGATTGAGCACGCCTGCGAGATGTCCTGTGCCTGCACGACCTGCCACGTGATCGTTCGCGAGGGTTTTGACTCGCTCAACGAGGCGGATGAGCTGGAAGAGGATTATCTCGACAAGGCATGGGGGCTGGAGCCAGAGTCCCGCCTCTCCTGCCAGGCATTGGTCGCGGATGAGCCGCTGGTGGTCGAGATTCCGAAGTACACAATCAACCACGCCTCCGAGCACCACTGAGCGGCGTTCCAAGCGCCCGAAAGGGGTGGATTTTTCCGGTATCGCCGCCTATCCGAACCCCTTATAATCCGCGCCCAAAATTCGGGTCGCCCCCACGGGGTCACCCGGTTTCAACCCCTTTTGTTTTTTGGAGAACGACATGGCTGTCGAACGCACCCTTTCTATTGTTAAGCCCGACGCGGTAGGTAAGAACGTCATTGGCGAGATCTACACCCGTTTCGAGCAGGCAGGCCTGCGCATTGTTGCAGCCAAGATGCTGCGTCTGTCCGAAGATGTCGCTGGCGGTTTCTACGCTGAGCACCGCGAGCGCCCGTTCTTCGGTGATCTGGTCAGCTTCATGACCTCAGGCCCGGTCGTGGTCCAGGTACTGGAAGGCGAATCCGCGATCACCAAAAACCGCGAGCTGATGGGTGCGACCAACCCCAAGGAAGCGGCCCCCGGCACGATCCGCGCTGACTTTGCCCAGTCCATCGATGCGAACGCGGTACACGGCTCTGACTCTGCGGAATCAGCGGCGCGCGAAATCGCTTACTTCTTCGCCGCCAGCGAGATCTGCGAGCGTTGATGCCTGAGGCCGGTCCGGGGCTTTACGCATCGGACTGGCCTTGTTAAACCGGGGTTATGCGCCGGTGCAAGCTCATGAATCGACCGTTATGGATCTACAGGAAGGATTGATCGCCACTACTGCCCCCACCAGCAAAGTGAATCTGCTGGGCCTCAGTCGTGCGCAGATGGAAGATTTCTTCCTTGAAATGGGCGATAAAAAGTTTCGCGCTCAGCAGGTGATGAAGTGGATTCATCACCAGGGTGTTCGCGATATCGACGCCATGACCAATCTTGGCAAGGCGCTGCGAGCCAAGCTGCACGACATCGCTGAGATACGCCCTCCGGAGATAGCCGAGCAGCACGACTCGGCCGATGGCACCCGCAAGTGGCTGATCCGGGTTGAGGGTGGTGGTCTCGTTGAAGCGGTGCTCATTCCTGAGGGGGATCGTGCGACGCTTTGTGTGTCCTCGCAGGTCGGTTGCAGTCTCGACTGCAAGTTTTGCTCTACCGGTAAGCAAGGGTTTCAACGCGACCTGACCGCGGCGGAGATCATCGGCCAGGTCTGGCTTGCCATTGATTCCTTTGACGCCTTTCAGTCCGGCAAGGGCAGAGTGGTCACCAATGTCGTCATGATGGGCATGGGCGAGCCATTGCTCAACTTCGACAATGTCATCGCCGCCATGAACCTGATGACCGACGATCTCGGTTATGGCATCTCCAAACGAAAGGTGACCCTGAGCACCTCGGGTGTGGTGCCTGCGCTGGACCGACTCGCGGACTACACCGATGTCAGTCTCGCGGTATCGCTGCATGCGCCCAATGATGAGTTGCGCAGCAAAATCGTCCCCATCAACAAGAAATACCCCATTCGGCAACTGCTCGATTCGGCCAAGGCATACCTGGATGCCCAGACCGATAGCAAGCGAGTCGTCACCATCGAGTACACCCTAATGGCTGGGGTCAACGACCAGCCCGAGCATGCGCGCGAATTGCGTGATCTGCTGACGGACTACCCCTGCAAGATCAATTTGATTCCGTTCAACGATTTCCCCAATTCTGGTTTCAAGCGTCCCAGCGGAAATGCGGTATCGCGCTTCTGGAAAGTCCTCGTCGATGCTGGTTTCATCGTCACTGTGCGAACGACGCGTGGCGACGATATCGACGCCGCTTGCGGGCAGCTGGTGGGGGAGGTCGTCGACCGCACCCGCCGCGCTGAGCGCTATAAAAACCAATATGCGGAGAACACGGGATGAGAGGATGGCTGTTGTTGGGGCTCGCATTGCTTGCGGGCTGTGTCACTGAGTACGAAGGCACCCGTCGTCCAGAGGCCGATCCCAACGCCGCCCTCGAGCAACGTGTGTCCCTGGCCCGCCAATACATTGGTGCCGGAGATTGGGAGAACGCCAAGCGCAATTTGGATCTCGCCCAAACCATCGATGATGACAGCGCTATCGTTCACGAGGCATTTGGTCTGGTTTATCAGAGCACGGGAGAGTTTGAGCTGGCCGAAGCCAGTTTCCGGCGGGCCTTGCGTTCTGACCCGTCTCTATCCCGAGCCCGCAACAACTACGCGGCTTTCCTGTATTTCCGGGGGCGGTTCGAAGAAGCGGCGAAAGAGTTTGAGATTGTGACGCAGGATTCGCTGTACAGCGGCAGGCCGCTCGCCTTCATCAATCTGGGGCGCAGCCGATTGCGACTCGGCGATAAGACTGGTGCTGCAGAGGCGTTCAACCGCACCTTGTCGATGGATCGACGCAACCCCATCGCGCTATTGGAAATGGCAACACTTACCCTGGATGCAGGTGATGTCCAAACCGCGAACCGGTATTATGGCGTCTACAAAACGGTGGTCCCGCGGCAGCCTCCTCAAGGCTTGTTGCTGGGCTTCAGGATCGCCAACGAACTGGGTGATCGCAATGCAGCGAGCAGCTACGAGCTGACGCTGCGCAACCTCTACCCGACATCACCGGAGTACCGGTCGCTGTTGTCAGGGTCCTGAGAGCGATCCTCCAGCCCATGTGGCGCCAACCCCAGGACAGGATAGCTCCATGAACAAGCCATCTCCGATCAAGCGACGCCAGAGCCGTCAGATCATGGTGGGTGATGTGCCGGTGGGCGGCGATGCACCCATCAGCGTTCAGAGCATGACCAACACCGAGACCTGCGACGTGGATGCCACCGTCGCTCAGGTACAGGCGATTGCTGATGCGGGCGCCGACATTGTGCGCGTGTCGGTACCCAGCATGGATGCGGCAGAAGCTTTTCGAGCCATTCGGGCTCGAGTGTCGGTCCCGTTGGTTGCTGACATCCATTTCGACCACAACATTGCCTTGAAGGTTGCCGAGTACGGGGTCGACTGTCTGCGTATCAATCCCGGCAATATCGGTCGCGAGGAAAAGGTGCGTGAGGTGATCGCCGCGGCCAAGGATCGGGGGATCCCGATTCGCATTGGTGTCAACGCCGGCTCGCTGGGTAAGGAGTTGATGCGCAAGTATCCCGAGCCGACCGCCGAGGCGCTGGTTGAGTCAGCCATGCGCAATGTCGATATTCTCGACAAGCACGATTTCCCCGATTTCAAGGTCAGTGTGAAGGCCTCCGAAGTTTTCATGGCGGTGGACGCCTACCGCATGCTGGCCAGCAAAATTGAACAGCCTTTGCATCTGGGGATCACCGAGGCCGGCGGCTTGCGCGGCGGCACTGTTAAGTCGGCAGTGGGCCTGGGCATGCTCCTGATGGATGGCATCGGCGACACGATTCGTATTTCGCTGGCGGCTGACCCCGTCGAAGAAGTCAAAGTGGGCTTCGAGATTCTCAAGAGTCTCAAGCTGCGCGCGAATGGCATCAACTTTATTGCTTGTCCGAGCTGCTCGCGACAAAACTTCGATGTCATCGGCACCATGAATGAACTTGAGCGCCGGCTCGAGGACATTCGCACACCCATGGACGTGGCCGTGATCGGCTGCATCGTCAACGGACCGGGCGAGGCCCGGGAAGCGGAAGTTGGTCTGACGGGTGCCGATCCCAATAACCTGATCTATCTCGGTGGTGAACCGGACCACAAAGTCAGCAACAAAGACTTTGTGGATCACTTCGAATCAGTGATTCGTGAACGCGCCGCCGCACTGGAAGAAAAACGCGCTGCTGACGAAGCGAACATCATCAGCCGCAGCAGCTGAAGGCAACACAATGAGTCAATACCGCGCAATTCGCGGCATGGTTGATATCCTGCCCGACGAGTCCTCCTGCTGGCAGCAGATTGAGAGGGCCGCTCGGCGGGTGCTTGATGGCTATGGCTATCGGGAAATTCGCCTGCCGATTATCGAGTACACCGAGCTGTTCGCCCGCTCGATCGGTGAAGTCACTGACATCGTTGAGAAGGAGATGTATACCTTCCCCGATCGCAATGACGAAAGCCTCACCCTGCGCCCGGAGGGGACTGCGGGGTGTGTACGAGCCGCAGTTCAGCACAATCTCACCGCGACACCGCAGCGACTCTGGTACCAGGGACCGATGTTTCGTTACGAACGGCCGCAAAAAGGTCGCCAGCGGCAGTTTCATCAGCTGGGTGTTGAGGCTTTTGGTGTCGCCACCCCGGACCAGGACGCCGAGCTGTTGCTGATCGCCGCCCGCCTGTGGCGTGAGCTCGGCATCAGCGATGGCCTGACCCTCGAACTCAACTCGATCGGTAGTCCGGCGTCCCGGGCGGCGTTTCGCGACGCCTTGGTGACTTATCTATCGGCGCGCCGGGATCAGCTGGATGAAGACAGCCAGCGCCGCCTTGAGAGCAACCCGCTGCGTATTCTGGACAGCAAGAACCCCGATACCCAGGCGCTGCTCACCGACGCGCCGTCGTTGGCGGATCATCTTGATGAGGACAGCCGGCGTGATTTCGACAGCCTCTGTGAACTGTTGAGTACCGCGGGCATCGAATACCGGTTGAACCCACGCCTGGTGCGGGGCCTCGACTACTACAACAAGACCGTGTTCGAGTGGACGACAGATCGGCTCGGCGCGCAGGGCACCGTTTGCGGTGGTGGTCGCTATGACGGCCTGGTGGCGCAGTTCGGTGGTAAGGCGACGCCTGCGGCCGGTTTTGCCATGGGCCTTGAGCGACTGGTACTGATGTTGCAAGCGGCGGGGCAGGGTGCCGAAGCCGAGGTAGATGCCTATGTGGTGGTGGCCAGTGATTCGGCTGCCGTGCACGCTTTGCCGCGAATCGAAGCCTTGCGCAGCGCCCTGCCGGGGCTCAACGTCGTCCAGCATCTTGGCGGTGGCAGTTTCAAGAGTCAGTTCAAGCGTGCTGACAAAAGCGGCGCTGGGGTCGCGCTGGTGTTTGGTGAAACCGAGGTGGCTGAGGACCGGGTGACCGTGAAGCCGCTGCGTGGTGAGGGCGAACAGATGTCCGTACCGATCAAGGAACTGGAAACAATCATGGCGCAGCGGCTGGCTGCGCGCATCAAGGAGTAAGTTGTGGCTGACCACATGGAAGACGAAGAACAGGTCGAGGCGCTCAAACGCTGGTGGAACGAGAACGGCCGAAGCACGCTTGTGGCGGTGGGACTGGCGGTGGCCGGTACCGTGGGGTGGCAGCAGTACCAGGGCTGGGAAGCCAATCAGGCAGCAGCGGCATCCGATGGCTATGCGGCGTTGATCCGTCTGCGTGAAGCCGCCGCGGACGACGCTGCGCTGGCCGACGTCTCTGATTCGCTCAAGGGCGACCACAGTAGCAGCGCCTATGCGGCGCTTGGCGCCTTGCAGGTGGCTGCTGATGCGGTTGGCCGCGAGGACTGGACTGCCGCGGAGAGCGAACTCCGTTGGGTCGTCGAGCAGGGCGCTGCCGGGGAGCGCATCACAGCATTGGCTGAGCTCCGTCTGGCTCGAGTATTGGCGGCCAAGGGCGATGAAGCGGCCGCCTTGGCCATTCTTGATGCCGGCAACACGGTTTACCCCGTCGCATTTGCGATGGCGCGCGGTGATGTCCATCTGGTTGCGGGGCGCGACAGCGATGCACTGGCCGCCTATCGCGAAGCCGAGGGTGCTGCGCTGCTGCAGGGTAATGTGCCGGCCATGTTGGCCACAAAAATCGACAGCCTGAGTTCGCGGCTGGATTCAGCAGGCGATGACGGAGCCGCCTCGTGATTCAATCGCGTTTACTGTTGTTGCCGCTGCTGCTGGTACTTGGCGGTTGCGAAACGGTTTCTGGCTGGTTTGACTCAGAAGATGACGATCCCACCGCCCCGGTGCCATTGACCGAGCTTGCCTCTGAAGAGGTGCGGCTTGATCGCCGCTGGTCGCTGTCAGTCGGTGATGGCGAGGGCGATGGCTTCTATCACATCAATCCGCTGCTCGATGGCGGGCTCATCTATGTTGCTTCAAGTGACGGTGTGGTCGTGGCCGTTCAGGCCGAGACTGGCAAGCGCCAATGGGAAGCTGAGCTGGATATCGAAATCTCCGGAGGTATCGGAAAGCGTGGTGATTCGCTGTTCATCGGTGGCGAGGACGGCTTTGTTCTGCGTCTGAGTGCCAATGACGGATCTGAGATCTGGCGTCGGGAGGTGAGCGGCGAAGTACTTGCCGCCCCCCAGAGCAATGGCGACATCGTCGTTGCCCAGACCTACGATGGCAAGTTGATGGCGTTTGACCACGACACCGGGGAACCTCGTTGGACCTACACCTCTGATGTGCCGGTCTTGACCCTGCGGGGAACGGCGACCCCGGCGATTGTTGGCCGCAACGCGCTGGCCGGGTTTGCGGATGGCAAGCTGGTTGCGATTGATCTCGCCAGTGGCAGCGTCAGCTGGGAGTCACGGGTCGCCATCCCCCAGGGCCGCTCTGAGATCGAGCGCATTGTCGACATCGACGGCAACTTTGCGGTGCAGGGCAATGAGCTCTATGTCGCCAGCTATCAGGGCAGATTGGTGGCGTTGGACAATACAGCCGGTCGCAAGCGATGGCAGCGTAACGTCTCCTCTGTCTCTGGCGTTTCATTGGGCTTCGGTAACGTCTATGTGGCAGACGAAGACGGTACGGTCAGCGCATTCTTGCGCAATGGCCAGGGGGTTCGCTGGCAGAACATTGACCTGGGCTATCGTGGCCTGAGCCGTCCGACACCGGTCAGCAGCTATGTGGCGGTGGGTGACTTTGAAGGTTACATCCACGTCTTTTCACAGGTTGATGGGCGCATTATTGGTCGCACCCGCGCTGACAGCGACGGTATCCGCGCTGACATGATCGGCTCGGGCAATCGCCTGTACGTGTACGGCAACAGCGGCGAGCTGTCTGCTTACGAATTGCGCGGCAGGGAGTAAGCCGTCTTGCTGCCTGTCATCGCCCTGGTCGGACGCCCTAATGTGGGCAAGTCGACGCTGTTTAACCAACTGACCAAGTCACGGGATGCCCTGGTGGCTAACCTGTCCGGTTTAACCCGCGATCGTCAGTATGGTGAAGGGCGGCTGGGCGAGCAGCGGTTCATCGTGATCGATACCGGTGGTATCAGTGGCGACGAGACGGGCATCGACGCGGCCATGGCCCAACAGTCCATGGCGGCGATCGATGAGGCGGATGTGGTGCTGTTGTTGGTTGATGGCCGCGTGGGACTCCACCCTGGAGACGCCGCGCTGGTCAGTGAGCTGCGCAGCAGGGAGAAGCCCTTCCACTTGGTCGTCAACAAGATTGACGGTGTGGGTGAGGATGTCGCGGCCGCCGATTTTTACCAGATGGGTGTGTCGGACCTGCATACGATTGCGGCCTCGCATAATCGCGGTGTCAATCAGCTGATCCGTGACGTCATGGCGCCGTTGCCGCTGGCGGAAGAGGAAGACACGGAGGCCGGTGGCATCCGCATTGCCATTGTTGGGCGTCCCAATGTCGGCAAATCCACGCTGGTCAATCGCATGCTTGGGGAAGAGCGGGTAGTGGTTTATGACCAACCCGGCACTACCCGTGACAGCATCCACATCGATTTTGAACGTCACGGCGAGTCCTACACACTCATCGATACAGCTGGGGTTCGCCGTCGCAAGAATGTGCGCGAAACGGTTGAGAAGTTCTCGATCGTTAAAACCCTCAAGGCGATTGCCGATGCCAACGTGGTTATTCTGGTGCTGGATGCTCACGAGGGCATCGTTGAACAGGACCTGCACCTGCTGGGTCAGTGCATCGAAGCGGGTAGGGGGCTGGTCGTCGCCCTGAACAAGTGGGATGGCATCGAGAGCGATGAGCGGGACTGGATTCGCAGTGAGCTCAACCGCCGTTTGCAATTCATTGACTACGCGGACATTCATTTCATCTCCGCACTGCATGGCACGGGTGTGGGTCATCTCTATGAATCGGTCCATCGCGCCCACGAATCAGCGACCACATCACTGAGCACCAACCGGCTGACCCGAATACTCGAAGACGCGGTGGCGAGTCATCCACCGCCAATGGTCAATGGCCGCCGAATCAAGCTGCGCTACGCCCATGCCGGGGGCCAGAATCCGCCAATCGTGGTGATCCATGGCTCCCAGACCGATCTACTGCCAAACAGTTACCAGCGTTATCTCGAGAAAACATTCCGGCGGGAGCTGGATCTGCATGGCACACCGATTCGCATCGAATTGCGCACCGGGGACAACCCCTACTCTGGCAAGCGCAACAAGCTGACCCAGCGTCAGGTCAACCGTCGTCGACGCATGATCTCCCATATCAAAAAGTCGGAAAAAAAGAAGCGCGACAAGCGTAAATCCGGCCGTTAGCCAGATTCTTTTGTTGAATGACTGCAATCCCAGTCATTTATTTCAAAAATAGAAGCCAATCGCCCATTATTCGCCTCAATGACGGTCGGACGACCGATCGCAGCCATTTCTAGAGCTAGTTGAGGAACCAACATGGGCCTGTATACCGACACCATCCGAGAATTCGACGGCCTCTGCGGCCAGGCCGGCGCCACCTGGGCCGACATCAACCCTGAGCACGCCGCACGCATGAAGCTGCAGAACCGCTTCCAGTCTGGTCTTGATGTGGCGCGATACACCGCAGACATCATGCGCGCCGACATGGCGGCCTACGATGCCAACACGGCTGACTACACCCAGTCACTGGGTTGCTGGCACGGCTTTATTGGCCAGCAGAAGCTGATCGCCATCAAAAAGCACTTTGGTTCCACCAAGCAACGCTACCTGTACCTGTCTGGCTGGATGATCGCCGCCCTGCGCAGTGAGTTCGGCCCACTGCCCGATCAGTCCATGCATGAGAAGACCTCAGTCTCCAGCCTGATTGAAGAGCTCTACACCTTCCTGCGACAGGCAGACGCCCGTGAGCTGGGTGGTTTGTTCCGTGCCCTCGACGCTGCCCGCAAGGCGGGTGACGAGGTCGAAGCGCAGCGTCTCACCGACCAGATCGACAACTTCCAGACCCACGTGGTACCGATCATTGCCGACATCGATGCCGGTTTTGGTAACGAAGAAGCGACGTACCTGCTGGCCAAGAAGATGATCGAAGCCGGTGCCTGCGCGATCCAGATCGAGAACCAGGTATCCGACGAGAAGCAGTGTGGCCACCAAGATGGCAAGGTGACCGTACCCCACGCTGACTTCCTCGCTAAGATCCGCGCGATCCGTTATGCCTTCCTCGAGCTGGGTGTGCCCAATGGTGTTATCGTTGCCCGCACCGACTCACTGGGCGCTGGCCTGACCAAGCAGATCGCTGTGACCAACGAGCCAGGCGACCTGGGTGACAAGTACAACAGCTTCCTCGACGGTGAGTACATCGAGAGCGCCGAAGACATCGCCAACGGCGATGTAGTGGTCAAGGCCAACGGTAAGCTGCTCAAGCCTGCGCGCCTCGCTTCTGGTTTGTTCCAGTTCAAGAAAGGCTCGGGTGAAGACCGCGTCGTACTCGATTGCATCACCTCGCTGCAGAACGGCGCAGACCTGCTGTGGATCGAGACCGAGAAGCCCCACGTTGGTCAGATCGCCAGCATGGTGAACCGTATCCGCGAAGTCGTGCCTGATGCCAAGCTTGTCTACAACAACAGCCCGTCCTTCAACTGGACCCTGAACTTCCGCCAGCAGGTCTTTGACGCCTGGAGCGAAGCGGGCAAGGACGTCTCTGCATACGACCGTGCTGCACTGATGAGCGCCGACTACGACGCCACTGACCTGGCTGTTGAAGCCGACGAGCGTATCCGCACTTTCCAAGCGGATGCGGCGCGCGAAGCAGGTATTTTCCACCACCTGATCACTTTGCCGACCTACCACACCGCGGCACTGTCTACCGACAACCTCGCCAAGGAGTACTTCGGTGACGCAGGTATGCTGGGCTATGTTGCCAACGTTCAGCGCAAGGAAATCCGCGAAGGTATCGCCTGCGTTAAGCACCAGAACATGGCCGGCTCGGACATGGGCGACGATCACAAGGAGTACTTCTCCGGTGATGCAGCACTGAAAGCTGCTGGTGAAGACAACACCATGAACCAGTTTGGCTAATTACTGCCCAACGCTCGAAAAGCCCCGCAATGCGGGGCTTTTTTGTGCCTGTGGATTGCTGTCTTCGGTAGCGAGCACACAGTCAGCGGGATAGTGGAACCACGAACCTGCAGTCGCGCCCGGTCCCGGCATCGCGCGTGACACGCCACAAGTACGTCCATGTAGGCTCTGCGGCGCCGGTGGCTGGGGGCGGCTATGTGGTACCACAGAGCCGCAGTCGCGCCCGCCACCAGGCTCCCGGCGGACACGCCGTAAACCCGTCCATGGGGGCTCGGTTGCGGCCATCCGGGCCGCAAACGGTCCGCCGTGAGCCAGCTGACGAACACGCCTGCTCCTTCAGTGGATGCTCATAGCTATGCACATCTCAGACAGAGCACACAGTCGGCGGGAACGTCGTCCCAGACCTTCTTTGGCCATGGATGGCCAAAGCAGAGCGCCCACGGATGGCTAGAGCGTGTCTGGGACGGCGTTACCGGTGACTGGGTGCGGTCAAGTGGTGCCACGATCCAGCGGTCTTGCCCGCTCCCGGCTGTGTGGTGCCACTGCCCCGACAACGAGGCGCGGCCCTAGGAGCGGTCTGCCAGTTGCAGGCGATCCAGGTTGAGCATCGCAGCGTCATAGCGCGCCTGTGCAACCGCGAGGTCGGCCCTAGCGGTCACCAGCTTGATTTCGGCGTTGGCGGCGGCGGTCTCACGCAGATTGACGAGGAAGAAATCTGAGGCGCCGTTTCTGAAGCGCTGGATTTCGGCGAGGCGGAGCTCGTTGGTTTGCTCGACTTCGAGAATGGCGAGTTGCTCGAGCTCTCTCGCCGCGTCCAGGGCGGCGAGCAGGGTTTGCAGCTCGATGCGGAGGGTTTCCATGGTGCGCTGTTGATCGGCTTCGAGTGCGCGCAGTTTGGCGCGAGCGCTGGCGATTTTACCTTTGGCCTTGCGGTTCTCCAGCGGGATCGAAAATGTGAAGCCAACAATGGCCTGCGTGTCGTCCCTGCTCGGGCCACCTTCACCGATCGGGCCGAAGGGCTGGGCCATTTCTACATTAAAATCGAGCCGCGGCTTCAGGTCGTTTTTGGCGAGGGCGAGGCTGCGCTCCGTGCGTTGCATGGTGTTCTTGAGCAGGCGCAATTCGGGTCGTCTTTCCAGCATGTCGCTGATTTCCGCCTCGGTGGGGGCCGGGTCGCCCGGATCCAATGCGGCGAGGGGTGGCAGGCGGTCTGGCGTGGGAATCCTCGGCGCACCCACTTCATCCCGCCAGAACATGGCAAGTCGGGTGGCTGCAATCTCGAAATCACGCTCGAACGCAGTCACCAGCGATTGGCGACGGGTGATATTCATCTGGTTTTCGACGAGGAAGATCCGCGCCCGCCGGCCCTGGTCCACTTCGGTGGCTAGTGCTGTTTGGCGCTCCACGGCGATGTCGAGCAATTTGCGGTAGGCGTCGAGCGCGTGGCCGGTACGCACCCACTGCCAGTAGGCGAGCAGGGCCCGCTGTTGCACTTCAATACGGGTGAGCAGGAGGTTGATATCTGCTTCGGTGACTGCCAGCTGCGTATCGCGCTCGGCAAAGCGCAGCGCGTCGATGCTGCGGTCCCGCAGTAGGCTGAACAGGACGCCAAACTTGAGTTCGCCAGACTGGTTGGTGAAGTACTGGTCTTCGTAGATCGGAAAGCTGCCGTTGGATACCGAGTAGGAGGAGTACAGCTTGCTGCCCAGGTCCCGAATGCGACGGCTCACACCGCCACTGAGGCTGGTGCCGTCGTAGAACCCGCCCAGGCGGTCAAAACCATTGCTCTCAATCTGGGTGTCGAAGTTACCCAACGCCGAGATGCGCTCTCCTTCGCGGGCATCGCGGTCGGCTTCGGCGGCGACAACACTGGGAAAGTACTCAGCCGCCGTGCGCAGCACGTCTTCGGCCATCAGGGGTTCATTGGCGATGGCGGCGGGGCTGATTGCCAGTAGCAAGGCCCCGATGAAACCCAGCGCCCGGGGATTTCCAGCGCGCATCAGGGGCTGACACCTGCCGGGAACTCCGGCGGGAAGTTATTCAGCTGGCGCCAGATTTCGTATCCGGCGGACACCGTCGACAGCAGTACCCAGCCGCGAGCCTGCGAACCGAAGCGAACGTAGTCGGCGTTGGGCCAGGGGTGCGACGCCGTCTTGTCTTCGGCGATCAGCAGGCGGAAGCGCCCATCGATAGTCGCCGAGGGGTCGATGGCGATCACCTCACCACCAAAGGTGCCGACTGCGGTTGAGGGCCAGCCGCTGATTTGCAGAATCGGCCAACCATCAAATTGCAGGCGAACCTTGGCACCGATGCGCACCAACGCGACATCGCGGCCGGGGATGTAAAGCTCGACGACCCGTTCAGCGTTGTCGGGGATGAACGTGGCCAGCGGCTCACCCGCTGAGACCAGCGTCGCGTTGTCGCCAGCGGTAATGCGCAGGATGGTCCCGTCGCGGGGCGCTTTGACGATCTGCATCGACTGGCGGGAGAGGTTGACCTCCACTCGGTTCAGTTCGGCAGCGGCTTCCGCAACCGCGGATCGCAGTTCCTCGACTTTGATACGCGCCAGCTCCATGTCCCGACGGGCAGCAAGGCCTTGCTCAAACAGTTCCTTCATCCGATCGCGGTCGATCTCTGAGATGTCCAAAGCCGTCTGTTGGGCAGCGAGCTTGGCAATGACCTGCTCACGCTCGGCGTTCAGGCGCTCGATCAATTGTGGGTCGTTGTCGACGAGTCTGACGATGGGGTCACCAACTTTGACCCGGCTGCCGTCGCGGACATACCACTCCTGGATACGGCCGGAGACCAGTGCGGTCACCTGCTGCAGGCGATCATTGGGACTCAGGGCGGTGACTGTGCCTGTGCCTGGCGAGGTCTGGACCCAGGGTGCATAGATCAGAAACACCGTGAGCAATATCGTCATGAGCGACAGAATCAGCGCAATGACCTTCGTCGTCGAGGGTGCCTTGATCGCGCTGAGTGTCTTGAAAGCGTCGGGGTGTCGCAGCAAGCCGGTCATCGCGGGCCTCCTTCGAGATCGACGAACTCAGCGGTATTGATTTCCAGTGCCATCGCTTCCCAGCTATCGAACACTCGCTGCTCGCGCTGGGCCATGTACAACACCTGGTTTGCCAAAATCGGGGCTCGCTTGTTGGTGAAGCGAATGACGATGGTATTCACCTCGCGGAAGGCGGCTTCCACATCCTGCAGAATGGCAGGGCGCAGCGCGTCGAACACCTGGCTTAGCATGACCACCTGCGGCTCGGCGAGCAGCGCACCGGCGAGCTTGAGCTTCATGGCCTCGCTGACAGTGAGCGGCCAACCCGAGGTTGACAGCCGGGTATCGAGGCCGTCTGGTAATTCGAGGATGGTCGACTCGAGACCTACCATGCGCAGTGCACGCATGAGGTCGCTGTTGTCGCGGCAGGCGCTCATGGTGAGATAGCTGCGTATACTGGTGTCGAGCACGTTGGGGCTGTCAAGGATCACGATTTCCTGGCGCACATCCATGGACTCCACCGTGCGCAGATCCTGACCCCCCAGCGCGATGTAACCCGCTCGGGCATCAATCGTGCCTCTGAGCAGCTCCTTAAACAGTCGCTGGGCGCCCGCACTGGTGCTGTACGCGTAAACCAGCGCACCGGGCTCAATATGGAGATCCATGTCGAGGCTGATGCTGCCTTCCTCGTGCTTGACGCCGGTCAGCTCAAGCGAGCTGAGCGCGGGCAGGCGGTCGCGCAATTGCTTGGGACCTTCTGGTTCGTCCTTAAAAAACAGGGCGATCTCGTCAGCCGCCGCGGTGATGTCATAGATATAGCTGAGATAGATGCCGAGCTGGGAGATGCCTACCAGTACGGTCGAGAGGACCAACTCAGCGGCAACCAGCTGACCCAGTGAGAGCTGTTCCTGGATCACCAGCCAGCCACCGAGGCCAAGCAATGCCGCGGTGCCGAACGCGTAGATCAAAAGCAGGCTGATGATCTGCGAAAAATACAGGCGGAAATGCAGTTTGTGCTGCTCGATGTATCGCCCGGTCATCCGGTCGGTTTCGGCGAGCGCCGCGGCGATATCCCGCTCGCGCTTGTAGAAACCGTTGGCGCGGCCCAGGCTTTCGAGCCAGGCGGCGGTTTGGTGTTTGCGGTGGGAAAGTTCAACGCCGCTCAGAATGCCCGCGCTACCCCAGATCAACCAGATGAGCAGCGTCATGCCGACGATCACGAGGCTCAGCAGTAACAGGAAAGGGTGGTAGAAGGACACCAGGGTAAAACCTGCCACCGCCTGCAGGATGATCGTGAAGCCGCCCACCAGCACGTCGGGCACCCGGCGCATGATCACCATGATGTCGAAGTAGCGGTTAAAGAGCGGTACCTGGTTGCGGTCGTCGAAATTGGGGTTGCGGGCGTAGATGGCGCGCAGGGAGATCTCTGCCACCATGCGCGCGTAGAAACGCCGCCGGAAGATATCCACGAGGTGCATGCGCAGGGCGCGCAGGGATACTGACATCAACAGCAAAGCGAGCAGCGCTACCGTCAGCACCACGAGTGGTGTGAGCAGTCCGCTGGAAATGACGTTATTGATCAGGGTCTGAACCGCTATCGGTGTCGCCACCGATAGCAGGCTGATCAGAATGCCGTAGATAAGAGCGAGGCTGTAGTAGTTGTTCTCAGGGCCGAGAATCGACCGGACGTATCCAACAACGGTACTGAGGGTGACTAGATCAGGGGCGCGAGAGGCGGCCATCACGACAATCCAAAACCATGGGGGTTACGGATAATACGTGGTTTGGCGCCGCTCGGACCCCTTTTCGGTAATAGTTTTTATCTATTACCGGGATGCAGTTTGATAGTCAGAGCCGCCTTTAAGTCCACACTTTGTGCTGAGATAGGTGAGGATTTCCTTATAAATCGTCAGCTTGTGGTTGTAGAACAGGGTGTTGCTGAAGTGGTCCGCACCTTCGAGCAGTACCCACTTGAAGTCCTTGCCGGACTTTTCGAGGTTGTCCCGATACTCGTTGATGGACTGCAACGGTACCCGCTGATCTACATCCCCGTGGATGAGCAGCACGGGTACATTCACATCCTCGTAGCGCTCAACCGGCGACAGGGCAGACTCCCAATAAGGCACAAACACATTCTTCGTAAAGCCGCGCGTACGACGGCTGAAGAAGTTCATTTGCACCTGGGGATCACCTACTGCCGCACCGGCGATCACGCACTGGTAGGGCTGGGGTGTACGACCGGCAGCCACCAGTGCGGCATAGCCACCGTAGGACCAGCCGAACATCGCTACGTTGTCCTTGGTGGCAAGACCGCGCTTGACGAGGTAGTCGATGGCGTCGTCCTTGTCGTCCTGCATTTTGTAGCCGCCCTGGCTCTCGTTCTCAAAGGCCGCCATGTAGTGCTTCATGCCGTGGCCCTGCGAGCCGCGGTACTGGGGCTGGACGACCAGGTAGCCGTTGTTGGCGAGCATTTGAGACCACTCGTCATAGAGAATGACCTCAGACACAAAGGGACCACCGTGGGGCAGGACCACCAGTGGGAACGGGCCCTTGCCGTTGGGAATGGTCAGGTAGGCGGGAATGGTGCGGCCATCGCGGGCGGGGTAGGTCACGTACTCCACGTCCGCGAGTTGCTCGGCGTCAAGGTAGGGCTTGTTGCCACCAATCACCTGCACCTTACCCTGGTGGATGAGGTAGTAGGTGCCCGGGTCGCGTGGGCCCAGATTGCGCACGGACATGGTGTTGCCTTCGCGCGAGCGGCTGGTGATGGTCACGTAGTGGGCATTGGGCACGATGGACTCAAGCTGGGTCATCAGTGCGCCTTCGGCGGCGTCAAACCACTCTACATGCACTTTATCCTTGACCCATACAACACCGGCGGCCTGATCGGGGTTACCCCAGGCGTTACTGTGATTGCGGATGTTGGAGATATCGACGTCGTTGCGACGATATACGAGTTCAGCGAACTGCTTGTTCTCGGCATCGAAGGACCACAGGCCAATCTTGTCATCTCCGTTATTGGCACCGACAAGGAAGTGGCCGGGTTTCTCGGGGTCCGGCCCGTACAGCGAGTAGTTCTCTTCTGATTCTTCGCTCCAGCGATACATCTCAGTCCAACTACTGGCCCCGGGCTTTCTCCAATACCAGATGAATTCACCATTGGATACGTCGAAACCGCGGGCTGTGATGGGATTGCCATCCTGATCGAAGTCAATGTTGCCCAGAGTCAGCTTGCCGCGTATCAGCAGTTTTTTGCTGCCCCGGTCAAGATCCAGTTCCCAGTAAGCGCGTGGCCTGAATACCTTATCCAGCTTTGCGCTGGGGCCATCGTCTCCACCCTCTTGAAAGGAGATGAGAATCTTGCCCGGCTTGTTGGGCAATACGCTGACAATTGAGGGCGCGTTTTCGTCAATATTGCGCAGCTTCTTCTTTTCTACATCCAACAGGGCAATGCGGTACTCATAAACGCCCTGATTGTAGCCTTCGATCTTGTCTCGGACGGCTTGGCGCACGTTCATGACGATGTTGGCGTCATCCACCCACTCAAAGCTGGTGATTTCCATGGGCTTTGCATTGACGCGGAAAGGTTCCTGGCTGAGATCATCCGTGTTGTAGACCTCGATAATCGGGTTTTCGCCACGTGCGGGAATCTTGAGCAAGCCCAGTCGTTTACCGTCGGGCGAGACAGTGACATTCGAGATCGCGCTGCGGCGAGCCCAGTAGTCAAGGGGGTAGGGGTCAGCGAACGCGGGTACTGCAATAGTCAGCAGTAACAGCGACAAGACGCGGAACATCTTCATGGAGCAATGGCCTCTGTGAATCTCAATGTTGTCTAACTTTAGTGAAAAAAAAGGCGCGCCTCTCAGCGAGAAGGCGCGCCTTTTTAGGGGTCGTCGCTTAGTTGCTACCGCCGAAGCGGTAAGAGGCGTTCAAGAAGTACTGACGACCGATGATCGCCGCACCGTAGCCAACACCCAGCGGGACGTTGTTGAACGACGTAACCTCGGTGCCGTCAACGCGGGGTGGCTCTTCACCGAACACGTTGCGTACGCCAAAGCCGACACGCCAGTCATCCGCATCGTAGTTGAACGACACGGTGTGGATCTGGTAGGAATCCGCTTCTGCGTAGTCACGACAGAGTACGGTTTCTCCGTTCAGGCCACAGGTGTCAGATGCGCCCTCGATGTTATCGAAGGGATCAACCTCATCACGGTCCTGGGCAACGCTGCTCAGGTACTGCATCTGCCACTGGGCACCCCAACGCTCCCATTCGAAGCGAGCCGTCACGATGGCGTTGTACTCGGGGAAGCCGAACTCTCCCGCAAAGTCTTCGCTGTCGATGGAGCCATCCTCATTGGTAAACAGGGTCGAGCGTTCGAGAATACGGTTGGCCGTAATGTCGAAGCTGAAGTCAACCGGTGTCTTGCCAACGCTGAACTGGTCTTCAAAGGTCATGTTGTAGTCGATACCACGAGCACGCTCGCGGTCACGGTTGATGAAGCCAAGGCCGATACCAGTGATGCGTGGATCGGTCGGGTCACTCAAGTCGCGGGTGATACGGCTACAGAACGTTGACTGACCCGTACCCGATTCATCCAACAGACAGTCAGCGACAATGAAGCCCGCTGATGGCGCGATGACCGTGTTATCGATCTTAATCGAGTAGTAGGTCATGCCGAAGCGCAGGTCAAAGTCGTTGGTAAAGGGTTGGTCATAAGCGAAGCCAAATGTCCAGGACTCTGAGGTCTCGGGGTCGAGTTCGAGGCTGCCACCCTGGGCGACTTCCACCGAGAAGGTGTTGAAGCCGTTGTTGTTGGCCAAAGTTGCATCTACGCCCTGAGCTGCACAGTTCCCGAAGATCTGTGGTTCACGCTGGTCGTTCTCTGGGTTGTAGCCGCCGGTCAATTGATCGAGGGCTGCTTCTGGGATGTAGCAGGGATCGCCAACATCGACGAAGCCAGTGGAACCCCCGAGGAACAGCTCACGCAGGTTGGGTGCCCGGAAAGCGGTACCCCATGTGCCGCGAATCAGCATTTCTTCAGTGGGGCGCCAGCCCAGCTTGACCGACTCGGTGGTGTTGTTGCCGTAGTACTCGTCATCGGTAAAGCGGCCAGAGAGGTTCATCGTCAGCTCGGCTGCCAGCGGCAAGTTGGCGAGCAGCGGGATGTCGATCTCTGCGAACACCTCTTTGGTGGTTCGGTCACCGACACCGCCGAGATCCGAGAAGAAGCCGAACAGCAGGCCTTCGCCAGCTACGTCGTTGGGCCTTGAGTCTAGGTCATCGTAGCGATACTCAACACCGATCGCGCCAGACAGGGTACCCGCCGGCAGTTGGGCGAGATCACCGGTGGCGAACAGGTTGACCACGGTCTGCTCGTAGACGGTGTTCATGATGCGGTCACCGAACAGGTAGTCACGCTCCGCCTGGGTGGCGAAATCTCCGGGGCTACCACCTTGGTATAGCGAGGGCGCGTACAGGTTCACCGGTACACAGCCGGCGGCAACGTCAGCGTTTAGCACCGCGCCGGTGTTGTTTTCACAGGGTGTGTTGGTCGTGGAGAACACACCGAGACTCAGGTTCAGACGATCTTCGCGGATACCGCGACGCACTGAATCACCTTCGCCTCGCGAATGGCTGATGTAGGCTTCAGCCGACCAGTTGGTCACATTGCCCCAGTTGATCGCAGGCAGATCTGTGCGGAAGCCGATCACACCACGGATCTGCTCTTGGTCTACGTCGAAATTGTTGCGATCCCCGCGCACTGAAACAATCGGCAGAGTATCAACGGGGCCAATAGCACCAGGGTACAGATTGACGATACCCAGATCGCGGAATTGTGCCGGCGTTAGTCCAAACTCGTTGGCGATGCCCTGCGCGATGCTCGGATTATCGAGGTATCCCTCGAAGGCCAGACCACAGTCAACCCCGTTCTCCGCAGCCGGGTTACACAGGTTGAAGGGGTTCAGCGCCGGCACGGTTGGGAACAACTGGCCCTCACGACCAAACTGATCGGTCTCAGAACTGTTGTAGAGCACTTCGAAATAGGGCGTGAAGTTGGCCTCACCCTCGAAAGTGTACTCACCGTAAGCCATGATGTTGATGTTGCGCTGTTTCGGGAAGAAGTCGCGGTCGAGGTTGTTGCCGTTCAAGTCGAAGTTTCGGAAGTTGACGTCACCAATACCGTCGCCGTTACCGTCAGCCGCCAGACCGGTATAGGGGTCGCCCGACTCGGTCCAGTTACCCCAGCCGCCGTTGGACGAACCCGGGGTGTAGTAGATGCTGCCTACCGGGCTGTCACCAATAAACGTCCGACTGATGAGAGAGCCCAATCGGCAGTCACCCAATGATGGGGCTCCGATTGATTCGTAGAACTGGTCTTGGGTGCGTAACTCGCCATCCTCGGTAATCTCGAGATGGCTCTCACACCCGTTTAGCCAAGGGCGGTCCTTGAACTGGAAGTTGTTACGATCGATGATCTCACCGCCGATGCCGAAGGTGCCGCGGTCGGTATTGAAGCCCCAACTGAATGCCAGGGTGTTATCTTGGCCATTGTCTTCTTCGGGGCTCTGCCCAAAGTACTCAATCTCGAAGCCGTCAAAATCCTTGCGGGTGACCACGTTGATCACGCCGGCGATTGCGTCTGAACCGTATACCGAAGAGGCACCGTCGAGCAGGTTGTCGAACTGCTGCACGAGGTTACGCGGGATTAGGTTGATGTTCGGGGCTGCGGGTGCGCCTTCGACACCGCTAGGCGCCACTCGGCGACCGTTGAGCAGTAGCAGCGTGCGTTGGGGGCCCAGACCTCGCAGGTTGACCGTTGCTGCACCGGGACCGTTATCCAGTACAAAGCCGTTAAAGGTCAGGTCGATCTGTTGGCCTTGTGATGAAGTTGAGTTTTGCAGAATATCAGCCGGATCAATCAAGCCGGCCTCTTTAGAGAACTCCATGCTGATGATCTGCAGGGGAGAGATGCTGCTGTAGGTATCGCGTTTGATACGCGAACCGGTCACGACAACTTCTTCGACGCGGGCCTTGCGGCCTTCGGTTTCATTACTGGTATCACCACTGGCTGCCGCTTCAACGGCAGACGATGAGACCGACTGGTTTTCATCGGCTTGCTGCCCGTATGCCGAAACGGCAATGGCCAGCGGGGAAAGCGCGGCCGTCACCACGAGGGGACGCCACAGACGCGAGGGGTCTCGAGTCATCTTTTCGCTCCTTGGTTGTCGTAATCTTCTCTGGTTATAAGCATCTGCCATTTGGTTATGGGAACAGCAAAAAGCAGTGCCGAATGGCCCACAAACTACAGGTCATGAAAAAACCATGACGTTTGTGTTACATAAAGCGAAGGTTTACGCGACCGGAATTGATGCGTCAAGGGCCTTGACGGGCCCGGTTGGGGTCTTTTTATGGACAGATCGACGCAGAGGGCTGTGATGACATCTCGCTTGTCCGCCCAGCAGCCGGGACGCTGGTAGGCCGAACCAAGACCCGCTAAGGTATTCGACTTTATAAACATAAAGCAATTGGGGGTATTCCCCGACGATGTGCAGGCTTGGCAGGCGTCAGGCCCGCCAGTACAGGAGGTCCTATGAATCAGCCCGCCAACAATCTGGTGATGAATGCACCAGACATGAACACGCTTCAGTCCGATGACGGCCGCTCGCTTGATGAGGAGCAGTTGTTCCGCAAACAGCGGCTGGCGGCAGCCCTGCGCATCTTCGGCCGCTTCGGATTTGACGAAGGGGTTGCCGGGCACATCACTGTGCGTGATCCCAAAGATACAGACACCTTTTGGGTGAACCCCATGGGGCGATCGTTCAAACAGATGCGTGTCTCGGATCTGATCCGGGTGAACCACGACGGCGAGATCGTTGAGGGGCAGGGCCTGCTCAATGGCGCCGCCTTCACCATTCATGGACATATCCACGCTGCACGCCCTGATGTCATGGCCGCCGCCCACGCGCATTCGGTCTATGGCAAATCCTGGTCTTCGCTGGGTCGCCTGCTCGACCCGCTGACTCAAGACGCCTGCGCGTTTTATGACGACCACGCTTTGCTCGACGACTACACCGGCGTCGTGGTCGATATGACCGAGGGGGAGCGGCTCGCACAGATCCTCGGTGACAAGAAGGCCATCATTCTGCAGAACCACGGCCACCTGACGGTGGGGCAGTCAGTGGAGGAGGCGGCCTGGTGGTATGTCACCATGGAGCGCAGCTGTCAGGCGCAACTGATGGCCGAAGCGGCGGGCACGCCCAAACCCATCCCTGACGAAATGGCCAAGCACACCGCGGGGCAAGTGGGCACCCATATCGCGGGCTGGTTCAGCGGTCAGCCGCTGTTCGATGTCATCATGCAAGAGCAGCCCGATTTGCTCGACTAAACGGCGATCAGCTCGCAGCGGTGTCGTTGTTGGCGCTGCTGCGGGCGAATGACTGCCACAGCAATAGCACCACGACCACTTCCACTGCCAACAACAGCCAGTGCAGTGTCAGTACCTGATCAGTTTTTTCGCTGATGCCCCACTGGGTTTCCATGGCGCGGTAAATGCCCCAGGACAACGCCATGCCCGCCAAATAGCCTGTCTGCTTCGCGACATCGACCCGGGTGAGCCAGTGTTGGTCCTTGATCATCAAGGTTTCGCAGCGCACGAGGTAACTGCCAAACACGAACATCAGCTGATAACCGGTGTACACCATCAACGCGGTGGGTTCGTTGATTTTCCAGATCAGTACGACGGCCACTGCCAGCAGCATCAACACCTCTACTGTCATCGAAATGCCAAAAAACCAGGGTGCATTGAGCAGTCGGTGGTACTGGGTGGCGATCAGTAGCATGCCGATCGCAAGACCAATGCCACCGGCAGAAAAGATCTCGGGGTCCAGTGGGCCGTAGAGCGTGAATACGGCACCGACCGACAGACCGGTAAACAGTGAATTGAAGAGTTTATAGCCTGTGAAGGGCCAGGGTTGCAGGGTCAGCGGCGCGGGTATTGAGGAGGCCATGTCAGTAGTCGACACCGCGTCGTGCGCGAATGCCGGCTCGGTAGGCGTGCTTGACTTCTTTGACCTCTGACACCGTATCCATGATGTCGCGCAGCGCACTGCCACCGCCGCGGCCTGTGACGACCACACTTTGTTCCTCAGGGCGATTGGTAATGGCACGGATGACCAGCGACTCCGCCAGGTACTTGTAGGCCAACATGTAGGTCAATTCATCCAGCACGACCAGATCGTAGTCGCTCGAGGCGAGCATTTCGGTCGCGTGTGCCCAAGTGCGTGCGGCTGCCTCCATATCACCGCTGCGGTCCTGGGTGTCCCAGGTGAAGCCGGTCCCCATTTGATAGAAATCGACGCCGGGGCATTGTTCACGCAGATAGATTTCTTCGCCGGAGAGCTGTTCACCCTTGATGAACTGCACAACGCCCACCCGCTGGCCGTAGCCGAGCGCGCGCATGATCATGCCAAAAGCCGAGCTGGTCTTGCCCTTGCCATCTCCGGTGAGCAAGACAGCAACACCTCGCTCGATGTCAGCCGCAGCAATGGATTCGTCCACAGCCGCTTTTTGCTTCTCCATCGCCGCTTTGTGCTTTTGGTCTTTGTTGTCGCTCATGGTGGCTCCCGTGCCTGATTGGAGAGTGGGCTAAAAGCGCCCGGGCGCACAGGACAAACAACCGTAAAGCCGGCTGCATTGCTCCTGAAGGAGCCCGCCGCTCTCCAGTGAATGGTGTTTGCCAGGCAGGTATCGGGCTGACAGCGAATGCTGATCACCGTTGCGGGGGCAGCGCTGGGTTAGACGAATCGCACCAGACTTCCCATTTAACCTGCCCAGATCTTCGACCGGCAGGCACCTGACGTTGCGCATTCTCGCCAGTGACACTCCCACGGTCAATTCAGACAAGTACAATGACGCCATGGATCAATCAATTGCTGAAGCGCAAGCGCGCGTAGAACGTTGGCGAGAGCGGATCTCAGAGTTACTGGGGCGTGAACCCAGGGGCTTTCGGGACGTCGCGGCTTTTAATGAGCACGGTGAGCCCGCCGTCATCCGAGTCGCTTCCGTGGTCGACGGTAAGCCTTTTCCCACCCTGTTCTGGTTGGTGGACCCAGCGATTAACCTGGCGATCGATCGCCTGGAGGCCGGCGGTGCGATTGCTGCCATGCAATCCCGCGTCGACGAGTCGGCCCAGTTGCAGGCATGCATGGCCAAAGATCACGATCGGCATCGGGCACTGCGCCACGGATTCCTTAGCGACGGCGAACTGGCCCTGCTCGAACGACAGGGAATGATGCCGGCACTGGACTCCCGGGGAATTGGCGGGATCGCTGACCCTGACCGTATTCGCTGTTTACACACGTGGTACGCCGCACATCTGGTCACGCCAAATACGATTGGTGCTCTGGTCGATGAGTTGCTGTCGGCGACCGACGACTGAGTGCTATTCTCGCCGCCCTAAATGATTTGATGGTTAGTACGAACAATGACGGTCCTCACTGACGACACCCGCATCTCCAACCTCAAGGAGCTGATTTCCCCTGAGAAGCTGCTCACCGATATTCCCATCGATGCGGAGATAGCGGAGCACGTGTCCAATGCCCGCCGGGCCATTCACCACGTGCTCAACCGTGAAGATGACCGGCTCGTTGTCGTCGTAGGCCCATGCTCCATCCATGATCCTGAGGCAGCCATCGATTACGCACAGCGTTTGCGCGGATTGGCGACGCGACTCAAGCAGGATTTGCTGATTGTGATGCGCGTGTACTTTGAGAAGCCGCGCACCACGGTAGGTTGGAAAGGGCTGATCAATGATCCGGGGCTCGATAACTCCTTTCAGATCAACCGTGGCCTGCATCTAGCGCGTCAGCTGCTGATCGACCTGAATCGCATGGGGTTGCCCACGGGGACGGAGTACCTCGACCTGATTTCTCCCCAGTACATTGCCGATCTCGTGACTTGGGGGGCCATTGGCGCTCGCACTACCGAAAGCCAGACCCACCGCGAGCTCGCCAGTGGTTTGTCCTGCCCGGTGGGCTTTAAAAATGCCACCGATGGAGACGTGCAAGTCGCCGTTGATGCCATCGGTGCGGCGCGACGTCCCCATCATTTCCTGTCGGTGACCAAGCAGGGACATTCCGCGATATTTGAAACTGCGGGTAACGAGGACTGCCACGTCATCCTGCGCGGTGGTAAGTCACCCAACTACGATATGTTCTCGGTGGATGACGCCGTAGCGCTGCTGGATCGCGCGGGCCTACCTCATGCAGTGATGATCGACGCGAGTCACGCCAACAGCCGCAAGATTCCAGCCCGCCAAGCCGAGGTGGCCAGCGATATCGCGACTCAGGTACGCCGGGGTAATCGCGCGATTATTGGTGTGATGCTCGAGAGTTTTCTGGAGGAAGGGCGGCAAAACGCAGTCGCTGGAGAGCCATTGGTGTATGGCAAGAGTATTACCGACCCCTGTATGGATTGGTCGATGACCGAACGGGTCCTGGAGGAACTGGCTGACGCCGTTTCGGCGCGCCGTCTGGGTTGAAGTAGCTTGCTTTGAAGTGGCCGGGCAGTTAGCTAACAGCCCGGCTTAATGGTTAGTGCTGCTTCAGCCAAAGTGGAAGAAGCACAGCTTGTTGCCGTCAGGGTCGCGAACGTAAGCGCCGTAGAACATATCGGGGATACGCTGACCAGGTTCACCATCGCAGCTCGCGCCCAACTCAATCGCCTTGTTGTAGATCTTTTCGCAGGCTTCTTTGCTACCCGGATTGATAGCGACCATGTTGCCATTGCCCGGGTGGTTGTCTTGCTCATCGTAAGGGATGCATACCGCGAGCATGGGGGAGGCCATGTCCTTGCCGAAAAAGGCAATTCGATCCATGTCCATCAGCTTGCTGGCACCGACGTCACTGAGCAGCTCGGTGTAGAACGTCTTGGCACGCTCCATGTCTGACACGCCGAGCGTCACATATCCGATCATTGGGTCGTCTCCTTTGGTGTTATGTATGTTGGGGGATTGGGCTATGGCCCAAACCAAGCCTAATCGCCGCCGCCCAGTAACACCAGTTGGCTTCTCCCGGGCGTCGCTTGCGCGTATTCTTTGGATCCCTGATGTGGTTCCCGGAGTGTTTCTTGATTGATCAGTTGGCCATGGCCGCCATTGTGGTGGGACTGCTTGGCACTCTGGTAATGACCCGTACCCCAGCGCCCTGGGTGTTCAGCGGTGCTATGTTGCTCACCTACTTTGCGGGACTTGTCGACGCCGACGTGATCCTCGACAAGGCCGGCAACCAAGGGTTGATTACGCTCATTCTGCTGATGCTGGTCTCGGTAGGGCTCGAGCGGCTGCCCTGGCTGTCGGTGCTGTCTGCCCAGTTAGTCAGTCCCTCGCTGCGCAAAACCTTGTTGAAGCTGTCGGTGATTACGGTGGGTTTTTCGGCGCTGCTCAACAATACCGCCGTGGTGGCGACTCTGGCGGGCGTATTGCGCAAGAACCGTCAGCACGCATCCAGTCTCTTGTTGCTACCACTGTCATACGCTGCGATTTTGGGTGGCACCCTGACGCTGATTGGCACATCGACCAACCTTATCGTGAGTAGCTTCTTCGAGGATGCGACCGGAGAGGGGCTCGGATTCTTCAGCTTTCTGCCCGTCGGCGCCGCGGTCGCGGTGTGTGGTGTTGTTGCCATGCTGTTGGCCTCGCGTCTGCTACCCGAGCGGGGGCAGGGCGAATTACATGCCGAGGACTATCTGATCGAAGCCGAGGTCTTGCCGCATTCGAAACTGATTGGCCGCTCCATTCAGGAAAATGGATTGCGTGATCTTGGTGATATCTTCTTGGTGGAGATTGCCCGCGGAGATCAATTGTTCACCGCGGTGTCGCCGTCCCAGCGCGTTGAGGCCGGTGACAAACTGATTTTTTCGGGCGACGTCAGCAAGCTGGGCTTGCTCGAACGTTTCCACGGGCTGCATACCTTTGCCTCTGCCGAGGGGCTGCTCACCTCCAACCTGACTGAAGTCGTAGTGATGCCCAATGCCTCGGTAGCGGGCCAGACCATCAAAGACAGCGGCTTCCGCTCGCGTTTTGATGCGGCGGTGGTCGGTTTGCGCCGAGATGGCGCCCAGTTATCGGGCAAGCTTGGGGTCATTGCCTTACAGGCCGGTGACTCATTGATGCTGGCTGTGGGGCCGGATTTCACCAGTCGCTCCAACTTGCGCAAGAACTTCTTGATTGTCGACAGTGAGATCGGTGCTTCGCGCCTGCCACTCTGGGTTAGCCTGTTCGTGACCACGGTGCTGTTCAGCGTGGTGATCCTCTCTGCGCTTGGATTCCTGAGTTTGCTCAAGGGCCTGGCCTTTTTGTTGATGGCGATGTTGCTGCTGGGGGTGTGCAAACCGGGTGAGCTGCGCCGCCGTTTTCCTTTTGAGATGTGGCTCATTATTTCTTCGGCATTGACCCTGTCCCAGGGCATGGCGAACACGGGACTGGTGGGTGAGTTGGTTGCCGGGCTGACGCCCATCCTTTCTGAGACGTCGCCCTGGTTGGCGGTTGCCGCGGTTTACGTGCTGACGGTCATCATGACCGAACTGATGACCAACAACGCAGCGGCGGCGTTGGTTTTTCCACTTGCCTACACCTTGGCGGTTGGTACCGGTAACGACCCGATGCCCTTTGTCATGGCGGTGGCATTCGGTGCCAGCGCATCCTTTGTGACGCCGTTTGGGTATACAACCAATTTGATGGTGCAGAACCTCGGCGGCTACCGGCGTCTCGATTACCTGCGTTTTGGCACGCCTGTTTCACTTGCCTACTCGCTGGCAGTCGCGGTGTTCCTACCTTTGGCGTTCCCACTCTAAACGTCGCAGCCATCGACGAACCATTCGGTCGACTTATGGGTGGCCGGGCTGAGCTTTGGGGGGCTATGTTGTTCGGGTTTTGAATGGCTTCATGCAGACTGGGTTTGTGGTTCCGTCATACCGGGCCCACACCCGAAAAGCGTCTCAAGGATGAGACGCGCAGTCTTGAAAAGGAGTTCATTATGAAAGGCATCAGCAAACCCCTCATCGCCGCCATCGCGCTTTCAGTCAGTACTGTCGCTGCGGCAGCATCTCCCGTCACCGCTCAACAGCGGATCGCGCCAGACCAGCAGTCACCTCTCGGTGTGCCGATGGATGCGGTTGAAATGCAACTGAACCAGGGCAAATTTGCGTTTTTGCCCTGGATTTTTGGCATCACCAGCCTGGACCTTGCCCTGATTGGCGTCTACTGGGGCGTGTACGTGCCCAACTACTTCCAGGAGGGCGACTATATTGCCGAGCTTGGGGATAACCGGGTTGGTCGCAAGTAAATCGCGCCCTGACACCGATGCCCGTCGTCGCCTGCAGGACAAGCTGCGCCAATGGCCTCGGCAACGCCATCTGGAACGGCGGGCATGGGTTCATCTTGGGCGAGGCATGGCCGTGTGGTCGTTGTTGGTGCTGTTGGCGATGTGCTTCATGGGTGCAGACAACAGGCTGCTGGTCGGTTTTACGGCGCTTTTTGCTCCCGGGCCGGTGTTCGCCTGGTACAGCTGGTGTTTGGCACGCAGGGAAGTCGAAGGCACTGCGCCATAGCGCCAACCGGGTGCTGTGGGGGCTGGTGCTATTGATGGTCTTATCTCACGGTGCTGGGCTTTCTGCGCAGCCGCTGCGCCCGGTCCCGCCCGTCTCTCATATTGAGCAGGGCACGGATTACAGCTGCGGTGCAGCAGCACTCGCCACGGTGCTGAATCATCTGGGCGCTGACCCGTCGACCGAGGCGAGGGTGATCGAACGGCTCACCCAGCTGGGTGTGGGTGGGACCAGGGTTCACGACCAAGGCTACAGTCTCGCAGAGCTCTCAATGGCCGCGCAGTCATGGGGTTACGCGTCCATCGGGCTCAAGCTGACGCTGGCCGAATTGCGGCGTTTGCCACTGCCGGCAATTCTACGCTTGCACACCTCCGCGGGCCCGCATTTCTCGGTGTTGGTGGCCATCGAGGCGGCCGGTGGAGGCGAGGCAAAGCTCGCTGACCCCAGTTGGGGGCAGGTTTCACTCAGCGAATCGCATCTGGCGGCGCTTTGGCTGGAGCATTCAGGCCGCGGTGTGGCACTGCAGGTGACGCCGCCCGCGGCGAACGTCACCCGAACGTCTTACAGCAGTGAGTGAACCTGGAGGCCCAATGCCTGGACAGCATCGTCCTCGGCTGCTTTAGCGCTGCTGATGACAGCGGTGCTTGCCTCACCATCGAGCAGGTAGGTCTTTGCTACTCGTTGTAGGTCATCGAGTCGGGTGTTGATGACCCCGGCGCGGAAGGCCTCTCGATCAGCCTTATCTAATCCAAACAACTGGTCGTGGAAGTGGCGGCGTGCCTCACCGGCGGGGGATCCCGGTTTGTCGAGGCTGGCGACCACACTGAGAATGGCCTCTTCCAGCGGGAGCTGCTCGTGCTGTGTGTTGATCAGCCATTCGATCGATGCGTCAAAGTCGGCGAGGGTCTCCAGCAGACGTGGATCGCGGTAGGAGTAGAAGCGGAAAGCGGCAATACCACTGTCATGGCTGGCACCGCCACCGTAGGCACCGCCCTGTTCACGAATGGTGCGATGCAGATAACCGTTGCGCAGGAAGGCGGCGAGTACACTCAGTACCGGTGCGTCGGGGTGTGAGGCCGGTACGGTGGGGTAGGCCCGTGCGCAGAAATTTACCTGGGTGTTGACCACCCACAATTCCTGTCGAGCGCTACGAATCGGGTTGGGTTGCCAGTGCTTGAGTTCATGACCTGCGTCGGGATGCAGGGGCAAGGTGCTGAGCGCAGCACTGGCCGCGTTCGCGAGGTTGCCCGGATCTGCGATGGTCGCGATTTCCACATCACCGACCTGGGTGATTTTGCGGTAGAGCGCTTCCAGTTGTTCGGCGATAGCCGTGAGCCCTGCCTCGTCGCCAGCCTTGTCGTCAAGCAGGCGTAGTCTGCGTATACCTTCGAGACCACGCTGCTCGTGCGCGCGTTGTGCCAGCGGGCTCATACCCGCACAGGCCGCCGCCATGGCGAGGCTGTGGCCACTGCCGGTGATCGACTCGTCCCGGCGTGCGCGCATTTGCGCCAGCAGCTCACGCAAGCGCGCCGTTTCGTCAAAGCGCACTTTTCTTAAGGTGTCTGCCATCAGCTGTAACTGTGGTTCGGCACGATTGTTCAGCGCCTTCGATGACAGTGTCAGCCACGCCTGCGCCACCTGCTCGTTGTCCCGATCGGCACGCGACAAAACGCCGCATGACAGGGAGCCGACGGTGGCCGAGTGACGGTCTTGCACGCTGAGATAATCGGCCTCACCCATACCCAATTCGGTGACCACCGCGGTCAGCAGTGACAGCACTGACTCTTCTTCGTCAGATAGTGCGGGCAGTGGCGCAGCCCATTGCTGGTACACAATGCCATTGGTGCCAGTGGGATAGCACCGATGACCGCTGCCCTCCTGGGTAGAGTATGTGTGTTCGGGCTCGCTGATGGACTCGGGGATATCGCTGAGCTCAACCCGCGGCAGGATCGACGGGTCGTCCTGTGCCGCCTGTCGTGTTTTGAGCTTTTTGGTCAGGTCGAGAATCTCCGCGGTGGCTGCGTCGTCCATGCCGGCCTTCATGATCTCAAGCTGCTCGCGCTCGCGCTCGCGGCGAGTCGCGGCCAATTGCTGATCCGGGGCAACCGTGAGCATGACGCGATGCGGATTGTCGAGCAGTAGTTGGCGCAGCAGGCCGGGGATGTAGGTGGGGTCGGCGATGCGTTCACGCAGCTCCGCGATCACGGGCTCGAGGTCGAGCGCACCGACAGCATCGCCGTAGTGGGTCGCAGCCCCAAGCGCCCGCAACATCAGATTGAGCCCGTAGGGCATGCCATCACCGCTGATCTCGCGTTGGTGCAGTTCAATCTGGTGCAGGATGGCTTCGAGTCGCTCGGTGCTCACCCCATCGCTCGCAACTCGCTCGATCAGCGCGAGAACCTCTTGTTCGAATGTGCTGGCATGCTCCGCTTCGCTGCCTTCGATACCACAGCAAAACACCATTTCACGGATGGATTCTTCAACCCCGCAGAGCGGTGAGGGCGCGGTACCCAGTGGCGTGGTCTCCAGGTACTGCATCAACGGTGAAGCGCTGTTCTCCATCAGTACTGCAGATACCAGCTGCGCCTCCAGCATGGCAGTCAGATCAGCGCTCTCGCCCAGTTTCCAGCCGAGCACAAGGTGGGTCTTCGCGCTGGGCTCTTCATCAGGGTCAATGGCATAGCTGTGAGTGGCCGAGCGGGGTGTGCTGAAGGCCGCCGCGGGCGTCACTTCGACGCGATGATCGAGCTTTTCGAAGCGGGACAGGGCCAGGCTTTCAAACTGAGACTGGTGCTCAGTAGCAGGGATGTTGCCAAAGGTCAGGAAAATCGCGTTGCTGGGATGGTAGTGGCTGGCATAAAAATCGCGCAATTCCTGGTAGCTCAGGTCGGGAATGCACTCGGGATCGCCGCCACTGTTGTAGTGGTAGGTATTGTTGGGAAACAGTTCGAAGCAGAGCCGGTCCCAGAGCACCGACGGCGTCGACGACATGGCACCTTTCATCTCGTTGAAGACCACGCCTTTGTAAACGAGCGCAGACGCTGGATCGCTGTCTTCCTCGAATTCCACCCGGTGGCCTTCTTGGGCGAAATCCAGTGGATCCAGCCGTGAGAAGAACACCGCATCAAGGTAAACCTGCAACAAGTTCTGGAAGTCTTTGCGGTTCTGGGTTGCGAACGGATAGGCCGTCCAGTCTGAGCTTGTGAAGGCGTTCATGAAGGTGTTCAGAGAGCGTCGCAACATCATGAAGAATGGGTCGCGTACCGGATAGCGCTCGCTGCCACAGAGCACGGTGTGCTCGAGGATATGCGCCACCCCGGTGGAATCCTCGGGTACGGTGCGCAAGGCGACCATAAACACATTCTCCTCGGAGGGGCAGTCCAGGTGGATGTGCACGGCACCGGTCGGCTGGTGCCGGTATTCCTCGACGTCGATATCGAGGGCCTCAATATGCACGCGGCGCTCTAGCGAGAATGGGTTTGGCGCGTCGGCGGTGGAAGACTGAGGCTGGGACATCGAGGTATCTCTTAGTGCTTGTTGATTCCCCGATTGTAACGCGACTGGGACTCAGTTCGTGCCCTCAGGCGCAATCGCGAACATGAAGGGCCAGCGCTTGCCGGTTATCCAGATCTGATTTGTGACAGGGTCGCGGGCGATGCCATTCATCACGTCAGCCCCCCGGGGTCGCATTGCGCGTGGGTAGAGCCGCCTGAGATCTACCACGGTGTTGACTGTCCCCGTGCTGGGATCGATACGGACAATTTGGTCGGTTTGCCAGACATTCGCCCAGATTTCCCCGTCGATGTACTCCAACTCGTTGAGGTTGGGGACTGGCCTGCCATCCAGACGCACGGGCAAGGGTTTGAGTTCGGGTTCATTGGCACTGGCGTCGAAGTGATACAACACGCTGCTGCCATCGCTATACCAAACCCGGTCGCCATGATGGGTAATGCCCCATCCCTCGCCGGGGATGGCCACGGTGTTGAGCACTTCCAGACTGACTGGGTCTAAGGTCAGCAGCTGTCGTTCCCGCCAGGTCAGCAGCAGAAGACGATTGTCCACCCGGGTCAATCCTTCGGCGAACAGGGCTCGGGGCAGGCGTTTCTCGGCGAGCAACTCCAGCGTGTCGAGTCGATAGCGGCGTACCGCCGATTCGCCGTAGAGGCCCGAACTTACCCAAAGCTGGTTGTCGTGGATTTCCAGCCCCTGGGTAAAGTTCTTGGCATCGAAGGCGCGCCGTTCCACCGCGACCCAGGTCTCCAGCGGAGTCTGGGCATGTGCCTGCGCCATCATCAGCCAGGCAAGCATCAAGCGCAGGCAACGAGGGATGCTCATAATTCGCCTCGCTTGAGCCGTCGTTCGAGAAAACGGGCGGGGGAAATCGCCCGGTTCAGATATCTCGGCAGTGGTGGCGGCTCATCACAGATCTGGGCGGCAATCGTCTCGGCCGCGAGGGGTGCGGCCGTGAGCCCCCGTGATCCCAGTGCTGACAGTACCCACAAACCCTTGTGTACCGGTGGCGACTCGGCGCTGACCGCTTTGCTGCGATGGCGCAGTGGCGCGTAGACCGAGGCAAATTGGCTGGCGTCGGTGGCGGGTCCGGCTACGGGCAAGTAGTCATTGCTGTTGCAGCGCAGGGCAACCCGTCCGCCCAATGGCTTGGGCGAGGGTGACAGTTCGGGCATTGCCGCTTTGAGTTGCTCGAGATTATGGACATGGTCTGCTTCCCGTTCGTCCAAGGCCTCATCATTGGGACCAAAACTGGCGCCGATGCAGTGCTGACCATCAACCGCGGGGGGCAAGTAGCCTTGATGGCAGACCACGCTTTTGAGCGACTTCAGTTTCCCCTGGCTCGCGATCTGGGTGGTTTGCCCACGAATCACCTGAAGCGGCAGCCAGGACAGCGGCGGGAACAGTGTGCTGTCGTGGGCGCAGGCAACGACGGCGATCGGTGCCGTGACGAGGATATCGCCGTCACGGCTTGCGGCCTGCCACTGGTCGGCGCGGTTGAGTGTCAATGGCCCTGTTTGCTCTCGCACTTCAATCAGGGGGTGGGCGAGTAGTGCCCGGCAGATAGCGCCCGGATGCAGCCAGGCGGCGTCGGGGAACCAAATGCCCCGCCCGTTGATCGCGAGGCCGGTAAGTTGTTTGCTGATTGAGGCATCAGCCACGCTGGCGATGGGGCAAGCGTCGTTCAGCACCGCTCGCAGGTGCTCGAGCGTGGTGTCATCATCGCTCAGCTGTAAGTATCCACAGAACTGCCCATCCCGGCCGGTTGTGAGGGCGCTCTGGTCAAACAGTCGCCGGTAGTGGGGCAGGGCATAGTGATAAGAAGCCAGTGCGAAATCACTGAGCGTGCCAAAGCGCCGGGAAAGCCGGGTGTAGGTGACCCCCTGCCGGTTGGAAGAACCCCCACTGGCGACGCTAGCGGCTTCCAATACGGTCACCCGCAAGCCACGACCCGCCAGTGCGCGAGCCACATGGGCCCCCGCGAGCCCGGCGCCGATCACGAGCGCGTGGTCGCCGGTATTGGCCGGCGCCAAATCCCAGGGTGTGACGTCCAGCTTCGGGGCAGGTGCTTTCTCAAGCCGGCCAACCAGGCACTCACGCTTGCGGCCGAAGCCAGGTCGTTTCGTCATGTTGAAGCCGGCGCTTGCGAGCCCACGGCGAACCACCCCCGCTGCCGTAAACGTCGCTACCGTGGCGCCGGGGCGACTCAATTGCGCCAGTTGCAACCAGAGATCCGACTGCCACATGTCGGGATTGCGAGCCGGGGCAAAGCCATCCAAATACCAGGCATCGATCCAGGGCCGGCCGTGACTGGCGAGATCACCGATGGCGTGCTCAGCGGTCTCCCACCACAAATCGAGCTGCACGCGGTCATCCGCCATCCAGCGCCGATGACAGCCGGGAATGGGGGCCGGCCACTGGCAGGCGAGCTGCCGGGCGTCTTCACCAAGCTCGGGCCAGGCGCTGTGGACCCCGGCCAGCGTAGTCGCACTCAACGGCTGGGCATCGACGCCGATATAGTGCAAACGAGCATCTGCCGGGGCGTGCTCACGCCAATGCTGGAGAGTCAGTAAGAAATTGAGTCCGGTACCAAACCCCAGCTCCGCGATGACGAACCGCTGCCCCGGGCGCAGCCTTGAAAAGCGTTCGCAGAGTTCATTGCCGTCGATAAATACATAGCGGCTCTCGGCAGGCCCATCCTCGACAGAGAAGTAGATATCACCGAATTCCTCGGACCGCAGCGCAGTGCCCTCCCAGACGGGATTGGCAGTTGCCGTAGGTCGCCACGGGGCGTTGTTGCGCTGGATGATCAAGATCGGTCAGGCAGGGTTGTAGATCCGAGGAAGCCACAGCTTAACAAAACCCTATAAAACACGGGTGGAGTCGTATCGAGGGTACGCGGTAGACTGCGCGGCGATTCTTCGAAGTGCAGACCCCATGCAACAGCCACAGATTTCGCTCACCGCTGAGCAAATGGCCACAATGGCCGTCAACCTGATCAACCGCCACGTGCTGGAAGCCGGCCGCACCGAGGCCAAGCAGTTGTTCAGATCTCTTGAAGATCGACGCGCCGTAGCGCTCACCAACCTGCGCGCCGAGGGCGGCGCCATGGTGCGCGTCGACCTGCGTTTGGACCCCCGCGAGTTTGATGGTGCGCTAAATTTTTCAGCCTTCCGTGACGGCGTGTTGGCATTGTTGTCCCAGCTCAGTAACGTCATTCAGAGCGAGGCGGGCCTGACCACTTTCCGACCGATCATGAAGGAAGGCGAGGTTCGGGACGCCGACACGCCCGAGCGCTTGTTTGCAGTAGGTGGTTTTACTGTCCACGAGCAGCGCACCAACGTGTTGATGTTGGGTGTCACACCGAGCTCGGACAGCCCGGTGTTGTGCCTGCAACTGGTTTACGTGGATCCCGAGCAGTTTCAGACGGCGGCAGAGTCCACCAGCTGAATATCCGGTGGCGGAACCACGGTCACGGTCTCTGCGACAGTGGGGGCCATGACTTTGGCTTCGCCTCGGGCGACCGTAGTGTCGTCCTGGTTGCGCACCTCACAGGCGATTGTCACCCACGGTTTGCGCCCGTGTTTGTCCGTGACCTCCAGGTTGACGGTGATGGTGTCTCCGAGCTTCACGGGAGCGCGAAATTCGAGAGACTGGCCCAGGTAGATACTGCCGGGGCCCGGCAGCTCCATGGCAATGGCGGCTGAAACAAATGCGCCGGTGAGCATGCCGTGGGCGATGCACTCACCGAATTGGGTCCCTGCGGCATAGTCGGGATCGAGGTGTACAGGGTTGTGATCCCCGGAGACCGCGGCGAAAAGCTGGATCTCCTGATGGGTGACAAGTCGGCTGTAACTAGCTGTTTCACCAACGGAAATTTGATCAAAAGGGCGGTTGCTGATTTGCACGGTAGCTGCTCCGGGGCCACAAAAATAGTGTGGCGAGCATACAGGCAATGCGTCGACTGCGTCGTGCTGCCTTGAACCAGAGAGACGACGGGAGACAATCATGAGTACCGACATTCAGCAGGTGATCAACGAAAAACTGGCGGCACTGGGAATCAATCCTTCGCTGGAAGTCGATAGTTATCCGTCGATTGTCGCCCTGTTCGAGCAAGCTTTCGCTGCTCACGCCAACAAGCTCGCCTGCTCGAGCCTGGGTCGTGCGCTCACCTACGCTGAGCTTGATGAAGCTTCCGCCGCCTTTGCTTCATGGCTGCAACACGATTCTGGACTCAACCAGGGGGACCGCGTCGCCATCCAGATGCCGAACCTGATCCAGTATCTGGTGGTTTGCCTCGGTGCGTTGCGCGCGGGCATGGTCGTGGTGAATACCAATCCGTTGTACACCGAACGCGAGTTGGAACATCAGTTCAAGGATGCGGGCGTGCGTCTGCTGGTGGTTCAGGCGAATGTTGCCGCGACTGCCGCCGCTGTTCTGCCCCGCACAGACGTCGAGAAAGTCGTCGTGACCGAGCTGGCCGACTTGCATCCGATGCCCAAGCGCTTGCTGATTAATTTTGTGGCCAAGCACGTCAAGAAAATGGTGCCCCAGTTCAGCATTCCGGGCATGCTCAAGCTCAACGATGTCTTGCGGGCAGGCCGTCGCAAGCCCTTCCGTCCGGTTGAACTGGCGCCGGCAGATCTGGCCATGCTGCAGTACACCGGTGGTACGACGGGTGTCGCCAAAGGCGCCATGCTCTCCCACAGCAACCTGGTGGCCAACGTGCTGCAGTGTGATGAACTGTTCAAGACCAATGGTCTCGACGATCAGGACAGCACGTTCATGCAGCCGCTGCCCGTGTACCACATTTATGCGTTTACCGCGTCGATGTACGCCTTGCACGGTGGTGCGCATACGGTATTCATTCCCAATCCTCGGGATCTGGACTCGGTCGTTGCAGCATTCCGCGAGTACCGACCGAATCTGTTCTGTGGCCTCAACACCTTGTTTGTTGCGTTGAGCAACAATCCCGACTTCCAGGCCTTGGACTTCTCTCGCCTCAAGGTCACCCTCTCGGGCGGGATGGCATTGACCATCGACGCGGCTGAGCGCTGGGAGTCCATCACGGGCTGTGCGATTTCAGAGGGCTATGGTCTGACTGAAACCTCTCCCGTGGTGAGCAGCAACCCGGGCAATGGCAAACAACTGGGCACCATTGGTCTGCCTGTGCCGCGAACCGAGGTACAGGTCGTCGACGGTGATGGTAAGGCCCTTGGCCTTGATGAGCCGGGCGAACTCTGTGTCCGCGGACCCCAGGTCATGATGGGCTACTGGCAGCGGCCGGAGGCGACCGCCGAGGTCATCAACCAGGACGGATGGTTCGCGACAGGCGATGTAGCGGTTATTCAACCCGACGGTTATCTGCGAATTGTCGATCGTAAGAAGGACATGATCGTCGTGTCGGGCTTCAACGTTTATCCGAATGAGCTCGAGGATGTATTGGTGCGCCACCCGGATGTTGTCGAGTGTGCGGCCGTCGGTGAACCGGATCCGACCTCGGGCGAGGTCATCAAGATGTTTGTCGTTCGCAGTAACGAGTCGCTGACCGAAGAGGCGGTGCGGGCTTACTGTCGAGAGCACCTGACTGCCTATAAAGTGCCCAAGAAGGTCGTGTTCCGCGATGAGCTGCCCAAGACCAACGTGGGCAAAATTCTCCGCCGCGAATTGCGCGACCAGTAAGTTCGGACGCAACAACCCGGATAGCCATGCCTGCAGCACCTCAGCCCACCCCCCGGGAACTCCCGGGGGAGATTCATTTTCCTGAGTCACTGCCGGTCGCCGGTCGCCGCGAGGAGATCGCAGCCGCAATCGAGCACCATCAGGTGGTGGTGGTGGCCGGCGAGACAGGATCTGGCAAAACCACCCAGTTACCCAAAATTTGCCTCGCGCTGGGACGCGGTCGACGACAGCGCATAGGTCATACTCAACCCAGGAGACTGGCAGCCCGCACCGTCGCTCAGCGCATTGCTGATGAACTTGAGCAACCGCTGGGTGGACTGGTGGGATATCAGGTGCGCTTCAATGACAGCGTGTCCGATGACAGCGCCATCAAGTTGATGACCGATGGCATTTTGCTCAGCGAGCTGGCACGAGACCCCAACCTTTCGGCCTATGACACCCTGATCATCGACGAGGCCCACGAGCGCAGCCTCAATATCGATTTTATTCTGGGCTATCTCAAGCGGCTGCTGCCCAAGCGACCGGACCTCAAGGTCATTATTACCTCTGCCACCATCGACGTGGCGCGATTCTCTAAACACTTCTCTGATGCACCGGTGATTGAGGTGTCCGGGCGTACCTTCCCGGTCGAGGTCCACTACATCGGCGACGTCGAGGATCGCGACGAAGGCGTGCAGAACCAGATTGCCGAGCTGGTAGGCGACATTGAAACGGGCCAATTCGGTCCCCGGGGGGATGTGCTGGTTTTCCTACCCGGAGAGCGGGAGATACGTGAAGTCGCTCATCGTTTACGAGGTAATGACCGACTTCAGGTATTACCGCTCTACGCGAGACTGAGCCAGGCCGAGCAACAAAAGGTGTTTAATCCCGGTGGTGCAGGGATGCGGGTGGTGTTGGCAACCAACGTCGCTGAAACCTCCTTGACCGTGCCTGGTATTCGCTACGTGATAGATCCCGGTGAGGCGCGCATCAGCCGCTACAGCCATCGCACTCGCCTGCAGCGCCTGCCAGTGGAGAAGATCTCCCAGGCCAGCGCCAATCAGCGAATGGGACGCTGCGGGCGCGTGGCCGAAGGCGTCTGCCTGCGCCTGTACAGCGAACAGGACTTCCTGGCCCGCCCAGAATTCACAGACCCCGAAATCCTCCGTACCAATCTGGCCGCCGTCATACTGCGCATGCTGGAACTCGGCCTGGGCGATGTCGGGCGCTTTCCTTTCATCGATGGACCCGAGCCCAAGATGGTGCGGGACGGTTACCGGCTGCTCGAAGAACTCGGCGCGGTGTCCCAGCGCGGTAAGCTCACCAGCGTCGGGCGCAAAATGGCCCGTCTGCCGGTCGACCCCAAGCTTGCACGCATGATTCTGGCGGCGGTGGATCGGTCGGTATTGCCTGAACTGTTGGTGATCGTCAGTGGGCTGGCGGTGCAGGACCCCCGCGAACGCCCGGCTGATAAGCGCGCCCAATCTGATCAAAGCCATGCGCGCTTTAACCACCCGCGGTCCGATTTTTTGTCTTGGCTGAATATGTGGCGGTACTACGAGACCCAGCGCCAGGCGCTAAGCCAGAACCAGCTACGTAAGCTCTGCAAGCGCGAGTACTTGTCGTATCTGCGTATGCGCGAATGGCGCGACATTCACGGTCAGCTCCTGATTGCCTGCCGCCAGCTAGGCCTCAAACCCAAGCCCGAATTGCCCGAGGAAGAGCACTACGAAGGTGTTCATTGCGCGTTGTTGTCCGGCTTGCTGGGTAATGTCGCGCAATGGGACGAGGGCAAGACCTTCAACGCCGCTCGCAATCGGAAGATTCAGGTGTTTCCGGGTTCTGGCCAGTACAAAAAGCCACCGAAATGGTTGGTCGCCGGTGAAATCGTTGAAACTACCCAGGTATTCGCCCGTCAGTGTGCGGCGATCGAGCCTGAGTGGTTGCTCAAGGTCAATCCCTACCTGCTGAAGCGACATCACCATAGTCCTGCCTGGCAGAGCCGTTCGGGCCGGGTCATGGCGGTCGAACGCGTCACACTGTTTGGACTGACAATCAGCGATGGCAAGCGCGTGGATTTTGGCGGTGTTGATACCGAGGCAGCCAGAGAGATATTCATTCGCGAGGGCCTGGTGCCCGGGCAGTACCACAGTCCGCCCGCATTCCTGAAAAAGAATCTGGCCTTGGTCCGAGATGTGGAGTCCCTTGAATCCCGGGTCAGGCGCCGTGACTTACTGGTTGACGAAGCGGCCTTGTTCGCCTTCTACGAGGAGCGACTGCCTGCCGAGGTCTGCAGTGCAGCGACACTGGATAAATGGCTGCGCGCGGAATCTGGCGCGGAGCAAGCCCTGCGTTTGTCCCGCGATCAGGTGCTGACTCGAGATCCAGGAGGGGAGGTCGAGGCGCAGTTCCCCAAACGTTTGCCCGTGGGCGATATCGATTTTCGTCTCAGCTATCAGTTTGAACCGGGTCACGACTCAGACGGGGTGACGGTGACGATACCGTTACCCCTGCTCAATCGCGCTCCCCGTTATCGTTTCGAATGGTTGGTGCCGGGGCTACTGCGCGAGAAGTGCATCGCCCTGATCAAGGGTTTGCCGAAACAGTTACGTAAGCAATTGGTCCCCGTCCCCGATGTCGTCGATGGTTTGCTGGCGACGCTCAGTCCCGATGATGTGTCGCTGACCCGGGCCATGAGTGCGGCGCTGAAGTCCCAGCGGGGCGTCACCGTGGCTGAGTCCGATTGGGCGGCAGCGCAGCTGGAAGACTACTACCGTATGAATGTTCGCGTCGTCGATGAGCGTGGCAAGCTGCTTGCCCAAGGCCGGGAGATGGCGGTACTTGTTGAGCAGTTCCGAGAGCAGAGTGCTCCGGTTGCTACACCGAGTGGCAAGACGCCCGCTCGCCAGGGTGTGAGCCGCTGGGATTTTGGTGATCTTCCCAGGGAATGGCGCAGCCGTGCCGCGGGTATGGAGGTGGTGACGCATCCTGCGCTGGTGGCGGGCGAGAAAGGTATTGATGTCGTGCTGATGGACTACGCGGCCGATGCGGATCTGGCGCATCGGCGCGGCGTGGCCGCGCTTGCCATCAGCCAGAGTGCCCAAACCGCCAAGACGCTGCGAAAGCAGCTGTTTGCCGACAACCGAGCCAAGCTGGCGCTGGCAGGTGCAGATATTGATCGCGATCAATTGATTCGGGAGCTGACTGAGGCGGCCTTGTACAGTGTGATCGACTCCGACCCTCCCCGCAGTGAGGCGGGCTTTCAGTCAGCCCTGGCGGGGGCGAGGGGGCGGTGGGTGCCGGCCGCGAATGATATGGCCGGTCAGATTGTCACGGCGGTGGAGGCCATCGCAGCGGCTCGAACCGCGCTGGCCAAGCTGCCGGCAGGGCAGTTTGCCGATACGCGCGCGGATATCGCACGGCAGCTCGCCGGCCTGTTTGGCCCGGGGGCTATTGCCACTGCTCCCGGCGATTGGCTCGGTCAGTACCCTCGGTATGGAAAGGCCTTGCGTCACAGGGCCGAGCGGCTCAATGGGCAGTATCCCAAAGATCAGTCAGGGTTGGCCAAGCTGACGCCGCAACTGGATCGTCTCGAAGCCGCCGGTGACGCGTACCCCGGCCTATTGGTACTTTGCCCGGCGGCTTGCCAGTTCCGGTGGATGCTCGAGGAGTTTCGCGTCAGCCTGTTCGCACAGCAGTTGGGCACCCGGGTCTCGGTATCGGAGAAGCGGCTCAATCAGCAGTGGGCGCAGGTAGAAGCGTGGTTGGCGGCGAATCCCCGTTAGACCATAAGTGGTCGTCCGGCAGTATTTCCCCTATTTTTCTCACCGACTCAGGCGCATCCTTCGCGTGGCACGCTGGGCGAATTGCAATCCCGGCGGCAAGGGGTGACAAGCGTGAATCAAGTTGTACGGCAGCATTTTTATCATCGGAGTCAATGGCTGGCAGTGCTGTTGCTGGTCTTGCTCTTGCCGGTCTCGGCGCTCGCCAATGAAGAGAGCGACCCACTCGAGGCCATCAACCGTGGCGTATTTGCCTTCAATGACGCCACAGATGCTGTGGTGTTGCGCCCGGTTTCAGCCTTCTATGACAAGGTTACTCCGACACCAGCGCGTAAGGGCATTCGCAATTTTCTTGGTAATTTCAATGACGTAAACGCAGCATTGAATGCACTTTTGCAAGGCCGGTTCGAGCCGGCGATGGAGAGCACCGGACGTGTGCTGATCAACTCCACCCTGGGATTTTTCGGATTGTTTGATGTCGCGACCGACATGGGCATTCCTCGTTACCGTACTGATTTTGGCCATACCCTGTCGCTGTGGGGAGTGCCTAGCGGACCCTATGTCGTGCTGCCGCTGTTAGGGCCACGCACGCTGCGCTCGGCGTTCGGTACCGGAGTGGATGGGTTTGCTTCGCCGGTGTGGAACAATCTGGATACCGCAGAAGCCTGGAGCTTGCGCTCCGTGGAGATCGTTGAGTTTCGGGCGCAGCTGCTGGAGACGGACCAGTTGATCTCCGGTGACCGCTACATTTTTCTGCGTGACGTGTATTTGCAGCAGCGGGACCTGCTGACCGGGGAGGCAAGCCCCGTCGATGATTTTTCATCCTTCGATGACGAGTGGGAGGAGGATGAATTTTGACCTGGGAGCGGGGGTGATGCTGCCTGAAGCGGCAACAGCGCCCTCCGAAGTCTTGTTGGTGGATGACCAACCCAAGCGGGCCGCCACTGTGACTGAAGCACTGGCGAGATCCGCGTTCATCGTCACCGTGGTGCCTGGGATCGATGACCTCGAATCAGCGCTTGGCGCGGACAGCCCCTGGGATTGCGTGATCTGCGCGGTCGATTTGATGCGTGTTTCCTGGGCGTCGGTGCGTCGGGCAATGCGTGGCTTCGATGTCCAGGTCCCGGTCATCGCCTACAGCGAAGATCGTGATGTCGACAGCATGTCTACCGCACTGGGTCTGGGTGCAGCAGACTTCTTTGTGCGGCCGGCTGATAAGCCAAAGCTTTTTGCCCGCTCGGTGGAGCGCGCAGTACATCATCGGCGCCTGCAGCGAGCACTGATCGAGAGTCACGGTGCCCTGGAGGCGGCCAACACACGCCTGCGGCACTCCCTGCGCATCCTGGAACAAGATCAGAACGCCGGCCGACAGGTTCAGAAGGCGATGCTGCCGGCGCGACCGCTCAAGAAAGATGGCTACTGGCTGAGCCATGAGATTTTGCCGTCGCTCTATCTCAGCGGTGATTTCGCTGACTACTTTCAGGTGGGTGATCGCGAGATTGTGTTCTTCCTTGCCGATGTCTCGGGCCACGGTAGCTCCTCAGCGTTTGCCACCGTACTGCTGAAAAACCTGTTTGCCCGCAAACGCTCGGATTACTTGCGTAAGCACGACCGCTCGGTGACAGAGCCGATTGCCATGTTGCGGCTGGCCAATCGCGAGCTTTTGGACCTTGCGGTCAGTAAGTACGCCACCATGGTCGTCGGTGTGCTCGATTTCGAAAGCCACGAACTTCGCTACAGCGTCGCGGGGCATTTGCCGGCTCCAGTGCTACTCGCAGACCACGAAATGCCTCGCTACCTCGAGGGGGAGGGTTCTCCAGTTGGGCTATTGCCCGAACCCCATTACGAGGAGCACAGTCTCGCGCTGCCTGAGCGCTTCATGCTGATGGTGATGTCGGACGGTGTGTTGGAAATTCTGAAAGATATGGATTTAATCGAAAAAGAGAGCGAGTTGCTGCGGCGCATGGCAGGACCACTGGCGGTACCCCGCGAGTTGGTGAATCGCGCGGGTTGGGCGGATATCGACCCGAATCAGCTCGAGGACGATATCGCGGGATTGTTCATTTCACGGGGGTTCGCGTGAGCGCCTGTCGGGTGACCGCCGCCAATGATCATGGTGCCCATGTGCTGCGGCTCGAGGGTGATGTGCGACTGACGATGTGTACGGCGTTGGATGAGTACATGGGCCGTATCTTTGATGACCCCGAATTCGTCAGCGTGTGGGTGGATGTGACCGACGCGCAAGGCCTAGACAGCACAACACTGGGCATGCTCGCCCAGCTCGCCATGCAGACCCAGTCACGTTTTGGCTTCAAACCCGCGTTGTTCTCTGCCAACCCAGGTATCAACCGCTTGCTGCGCTCGATGGGCTTCCAGCAGTTATTTGACTTGCGAGAAGAGGCGTGTGCGGGCTGTGGGTGCGTTGACGATATTCCAGCGATTCACAGCAGTGAGGGCGAGGTCCGGGAGAAGGTGATCGCGGCCCACAAGACCCTGATGTCAATCAATGACGAAAATCGTGATGCCTTCACGGATTTAATGCGCGCTCTGGAGAGCGGCTAGCCCCATCACGCGCTTCCAACTGCCTGCTCACTGGGTGAGCAGTGCTTCCAACTTGATCTGGTCTGCAGCGAAGCGGCGAATGCCATCCGCGAGTTTCTCGGTAGCCATGGCGTCTTCATTGAGCGCGTAGCGGTAGCTGGGCTCATCGAGCCGTTCGGGTGTGTCACTGACAGCGATACCCTCCGCGGACAGTTGCCGGGGCAGCTCGCCGTTATCTTCGGCGAGACTGTCCAGCAGATCGGGGCTGATGGTGAGGCGATCACAGCCCGCCAGCGCCTCTATCTGACCCGCGTTGCGGAAGCTGGCCCCCATCACAATCGTGTCGTAGCCATGGGTTTTGTAGTGACTGTAAATCCGCTTGACGGATTGCACGCCGGGATCTTCAGATGGGTCGTTGATCACCACATCGGTATTGGCCAGGTGCCAATCCAGAATCCGGCCGACAAAGGGCGAGATGAGGGTAACACCCGCGTCGGCGCAAGCCACCGCCTGGGGAAAGCCAAAGAGCAGCGTCAGATTGCAACTGATACCCTCGCGCTCGAGGATCTCCGCGGCGCGAATGCCTTCCCAGGTGGCCGCAATCTTGATCAGTACTCGCTGTGCGGGTACGCCGAGCTCGTCATACAGCGCGATGATCTGGCGCGCTTTCTCCACGGTAGCTGCGGTGTCAAACGACAATCGCGCATCGACCTCGGTGCTGACCCAGCCGGGTACCAGTTCGGTGACTTCACGTCCAACCAGCACCGCAAAGCGATCACAGGCTGCGCCAGGATCGCAGGCGTCGGCGCGAATCTCTGCCAGCGTCTCAGCAAACCGTGGCAGAGTGGCTGCTTTCAGCAGCAGTGAGGGGTTGGTAGTGGCATCGACCGGGCGCAATCGTCCGATCGCGTCGACGTCGCCGGTATCGGCCACGACTTCGGTCATGGCGCGCAGTTGCTCCAATTTGTTCATGGATGGTTTCCTGATCATGGTTCAGCCCGCGAGGGCGATGTCATTGTTTTGGGACCGAGGCGTGCAGAGGGACACGGCTTCTCGCAGGGTTTCGCTGGTAGCGCCGTCCCGATGGGCCTGTTCGCTGAGGTGTCTGCGGAATCGTCGGCCACCCGGCTGGCCCTGGTATAGCCCGAGAATGTGACGGGTGATGTGGTTGAGTCGTGCGCCCTGCATCAGCATGTGATCGATGTAAGGCAAAAGCGCTTCCATTGCGGCAGTCCGGGAATCACAGGCATCCGCAAGGCCGAACAGCGTGCGGTCGACCTGCGCCAGCAGCCAGGGGTTTTGATAAGCCGCGCGACCGAGCATGACCCCGTCGACTTGCCCCAGCGCCTGCTCGCAGGTGTCGAGATCGGTGATGCCGCCATTGAGAACCACGGTGAGTTCGGGAAAGTCCCGCTTCAGCCGGAACACCCACTCGTAGTTGAGCGGCGGAACTTCGCGGTTCTCTTTGGGGGAAAGGCCCTGCAGCCACGCCTTGCGCGCGTGCACGATAAACACGTCGGCGCCACCGCTGGCCACTGTGCCCACGAAGTGGGCGAGTTCCTCGTAGGACTCCTGGTGGTCAATCCCCAAGCGGTGCTTGACGGTGACTGGAATACTGACCCGGTCGCGCATCGCGGCGACGCAGTCCCGTACCAACTCAGGTTCGGCCATCAGACAAGCGCCGAAGCGCCCATTTTGTACCCGATCTGAAGGGCAGCCGCAGTTGAGATTGACCTCGTCGTAACCCCATTGCTGTCCGAGTAGTGCACAGGCAGCAAGGTCCGCAGGATCACTGCCGCCCAATTGCAGCGCGATGGGATGCTCCTCGTCGCTGAAATCGAGGTGTCGGGACTGGTCCCCATGCAGCAAGGCACCGGTGGTGACCATCTCGGTATAGACCCTGGCCTGGCGGGACAGCAGCCGCCAGAAGTAGCGGCAGTGGCGGTCGGTCCAGTCCATGCAGGGCGCAGTGCAAAAACGCCAGGGCGTGGGCGAGTTTTCGGTCATTGTCGTTGGTGGTTGGCTAAACCCCCAGAGTAGCAGGAAGCGTTTTTTTTTGCTGGGGCGCGATGCCTGGTATGCCCTGACGTCACCTTGTTGTAGCTTTGGTCCTGCAAAATCGGCGCTCCGCCAGATTTGTATCCAAAGGAGATATCGTGTCCAGCAAGCAACAAGGTTTTGATCGTCGCCAGATCATTAAGGGAATGGGAGCAACCCTCGGTGTTCTTGCACTGCGCGGCTATGCGGTCGCTGACGAGGCAGCGGCCTATTTTACCCACGGCATCGCCTCGGGTGACCCCCTGGCCGACCGGGTGATTCTCTGGAGTCGTGTGCTGCCCGGTGATGGGGTTGAGCGCAAGCTGACGGCCCGATGGGAAGTCGCAGAAGACAATTTTTTCCACCGGATCGTCGCGGCAGGTGATGTGAGTACCGGCCCAGAGCGAGACTACACGCTAAAAGCTGACGCCACCGGTCTCAGCCCGGGCAAGACCTACTACTACCGCTTCAGAGTGGCGGGAGTGATTTCACAGACAGGGCGCACCCGCACGCTACCGACCGGCGCTGTCGAGCAGTTCCGAATCGGTCTGGCCTCGTGCTCGAACTATCCCCAGGGCTTCTTCCATGCCTACCAGGACATGGCCCGGGCGGACCTCGATGTGGTGATGCATGTCGGGGACTACATCTACGAGTATCCAGCCGGCACTTACTCAAACCCGGTGGCGACCGAACAGCTGGGACGGCAGGTCAAGCCTGCCAATGAACTGTTGCGTACTGAAGACTATCGTCAGCGTTATGGACTGTACCGCAGCGACCCCGACCTGCAGGCAGCCCACGCAATGCATCCCTGGATTTGCGTCTGGGACGACCACGAGTTGATGAATGACACCTGGAAGGCGGGCGCAGAGAACCACAACGAAGGTGAAGGAGACTTCGCTGAGCGCATCGCCATGGCCCGCAAGGTCTACCACGAGTGGCTGCCGATTCGCACAGCGGCACAAACCGACCAGGCACCGATTTACCGAAACTTCCCGGTCGGTGATCTCGCTGACCTCATCATGCTTGATACCCGCTTGCATGGCCGCGACAAGCAGCTGAGCTACCAGGAAGACATGCCCAAGGCCGAGAGTCCGCTGGCATTCCGGGATGAGGTGTTGAGCAGCCCAGAACGCAGCATTCTCGGCGCTGATCAAGAGAACTGGCTGGCCAGTCAGTTGGCGGCCAGCAAGGACCGGGGCGCGACCTGGCAGGTGCTGGGACAGCAGGTACTGATGGGCAAGCTGATGATCCCTCAGTTACCCGAGGACCAGGTGGCGGATATGGAAATGCCCGAGTACGCGCGCAAGCGCATCATGGGCATGATCCAGCTCGCGCCCTTGGGCCTGCCGATGAACCTCGATGCCTGGGATGGCTACCCGGCCTGTCGGGAGCGCGTTCAGCAGAACCTGCTGGACCTGGCTGCCAATCCCGTGGTGCTTGCCGGCGATACCCACAATGCCTGGGCATTCAATATGGCCAATGCCGCCGGCGATGCCGTGGGCGTTGAGGTCGGTACACCGGGCATTTCCAGCCCGGGTATGGAGACCTATCTGCCACTCGAGCCCGCGATGCTTGCGCAGGCGCTGCAGGCAAGCAGCAGCGAGCTGGTCGCGCTCGATACCTACCGTCGGGGTTGGACTGAGCTCACCCTGACGCCTGACGCGACCCGCAGTCGCTGGCACTTTGTCTCATCGGTGCTCGAGTCAGACTACTCGGTGACTTCCAGCGATTGGTTAACCTGTAAAGAGGGCAGCCGGCGCTTTGCCTGAAGCCAGATGCCATGGATACTGAACCGTGAAGCGGTAGCGAGCGGTTCAATCCATGCATTACATCTTTGAGGTTCGTGCCAAGCCGGGTTACTCGATCGATGAGTATGCCCGTGGTTGGGTGAAAGTCAGCGAGTACATTCAACAGGTACCGGGCGCCATGGGTACTCGCTTGCACCGTCGCATTGGTGACCCAGATGTTGCGTTGGCGATTGCTACCTGGGAGAGCAAAGCGGCCAGAGATGCGATGGAGTCCGATCCGCCGGCGCAGATTGCCGAGCTGATCGCAGCCCAAAAGCCTTTCATCGACGTCCGCTTCATTGGTGAATTCGAGTTTCCCGAATGGGTGGTACTGCCCCCCGGACAGGCCTTCGATGCCGAGGCGCGTTTGTTGCCTCTATCAAAACAACATTAAAACCAGTTCGAGGAACCCTTATGGATATCAATGGAAAAACTGCGCTCATCACTGGATCGAGCTCGGGTGTGGGCGCTGCCCTGGCGCAACAAATGGCGGCGGCGGGTGCCAAGGTCGTCATTAACTACAGCCGCAGCGCCGAGGGCGCCGAGGCCACCCGGGCGGCGATTGAGGCCGACGGCGGGCAGGCCATGGTCGTGCAGGCTGATGTCAGCGAGCAGGCGGATTGCGAGCGATTGGTGGCGGAAACCGTTGCGGCCTTTGGTGGCATTGACCTGCTGATCAACAACGCCGGCACCACGACCTTCGTACCTCATCAGGAACTGGACCAACTCACCGAAGAGATCTGGATGCGCACGCTGAAGGTGAATCTGGTTGGCGCATTCATGATGTCCCGGGCCGCGGTACCACACCTGCGGGCGGCAGGCGGCGGAGAGATCATTATGACCTCGAGCATCGCCGGTGTGACCGCCAACGGCAGCTCCATCGCATACTGTGCGTCCAAGGCGGGGATGAACAGCCTGACTCGCACCCTCGCGAAGACGTTGGGGCCAGACCGCATTCGTGTCAACGCCGTGCTGCCGGGGTTGATTGACGGCGACTGGGCATTTAACACTTGGGGTGGTGGCAATGACGACCAGTACGCTGGCCTGAAGAAGATGTTTGAGGACCAAACGCCGCTCGGCCATGTAGTCACCGCAGACGACGTGGCAGACGCCATCATGTCGCTGGTGA
>CAYZWL010000016.1:0-53924 GCA_964482195.1 uncultured Alteromonadaceae bacterium
CCCTAAGATTCGCCCTCTTTTTCGCGGGGCCCCCTGCGGGTGCCGGTTTTTTGGAGATTTTGCTGTGCAGAACCAACGTATTCGTATTCGTCTGAAAGCTTTTGACCACAAGCTGATCGATTCGTCGACTCAGGAGATTGTGGAGACGGCGCGCCGCACTGGCGCTCAGGTCCGCGGCCCTATTCCGCTGCCGACCAAGAAAGAGAAGTACACCGTACTGATCTCGCCGCACGTCAACAAAGACGCTCGTGACCAATACGAAATCCGTACGCACAAGCGACTCCTTGACATCGTCGAGCCGACGGAAAAAACCGTCGACGCGCTGATGAAGCTTGATCTCGCTGCTGGCGTAGAAGTCCAGATCAGCCTGGGTTAATCCCGAGACCAAGCGCGACAATTTGTTAGCGGTGGGCCATTAGGCGGCATCGCTAGAAACCTGCTCGGCATTCTTTGTGAGTGTTGGGTGTGTAACGTCAACGGGGGTTGGTTTCCCTGGGGGCGGCCATAGAGGGTGTAGCCCCGTACACTGTGAGGTTTGAACCATGACTATCGGTGTAGTCGGCCGTAAGTCCGGTATGACACGTGTCTTTACCGACGACGGCGTATCAATTCCAGTGACCGTAGTGGAGGTAGCTCCAAACCGCGTCACTCAAATCAAAGATCTCGAGACCGATGGGTATCGAGCAATTCAGGTCACGGCGGGCGATCGCAAGGCCTCGAAAGTTTCCAAGCCAGAGGCTGGGCATTTTGCCAAGGCTGGTATTGCGGCGGGTGATGGCCTGCTGGAGTTCCGTCTGGACGGCCAGGAAGAGTCTTTCGAGGTTGGTAGCGAGCTGACCGTGGAGCGATTTGAGCAAGGCCAGAAGGTCGACGTGACTGGGCAATCCAAGGGTAAGGGCTTCCAGGGTGCTGTTAAGCGCTGGAACTTCCGCACTCAGGACGCCACACACGGTAACTCACTGTCGCACCGTGCTCCGGGTTCTATTGGCCAGTGCCAGACCCCCGGCCGTGTATTCAAAGGCAAGAAGATGGCCGGTCACATGGGTGCCGAGCGCGTTACTACTCAGGGCCTGGAAGTGGTCCGTGTGGACGCCGAGCGCAACCTGCTGTTGATCAAAGGCGCCGTACCTGGCGCGCCGGGTGGCGAAGTCATTGTTCGCCCGTCGGTGAAGGGATAAGGGGACGAGCAGTGGAATTGAGTGTTGCAAAGCCCGGAAACGCGGCTGCAGGCACCGTCTCGGTGTCCGAAACCACATTCGCGCGTGAGTACAACGAGGCGCTGGTTCACCAGGTTGTGACCGCTTACCTCGCTGGCGCCCGTCAGGGTACCCGCGCTCAGAAGAACCGTTCAGCGGTTGCCGGTGGCGGCAAGAAGCCCTGGCGTCAGAAGGGTACTGGTCGTGCCCGTGCGGGAACCATTCGTTCTCCGATCTGGCGTAGCGGTGGTGTGACCTTTGCGGCGACCCCGCAGGATCACTCGCAGAAGGTGAACAAGAAAATGTATCGCGCTGCGATGCGTTCAATCCTGTCGGAACTCGCCCGCACCGATCGTCTGGTCGTGGTTGAGAATCTCGATGTCGAGCAGCCCAAGACCAAGCTGCTGGTCGAGACCCTCAAGGGTTACGACGTAGACAACGTGCTGATTGTGGGAACTGAAGTAGACAAGAACCTCTACCTCGCTGCCCGCAACCTGCACAAGGTTGATGTTGTCGATGTCGACGGCGTTGATCCGGTAAGCCTGGTTGCTTTCGACAAGGTCATGGTGACCGTCGATGCAGTCAAGAAGTTTGAGGAGGCCCTCGCATGAACCAGGAACGCGTATTCCAGATTCTGCTGGGACCGCACGTATCCGAGAAGTCGGCCATGGCGGTCGACTCTGGCAACCAGTACGTATTCAAGGTTGCCCTCGATGCGAGCAAGGACGAGATCAAGCACTCGGTAGAAGAGCTGTTCAAGGTCAAGGTTGATGGCGTGCAGACCCTGCGTGTCAAAGGCAAGACCAAGCGCAACCGTTTCGGCTGGAGCAAAAAGTCGGATTGGAAGAAAGCCTACGTGCGACTGGCCGATGGTCAGGAAATTGATTTCACGGCGATCAGCTAAGGGGACGATGAGTCATGGCAGTCGTTAAGAGTAAACCGACATCAGCGGGCCGCCGTCACCACGTTCGCGTGGTGAACGAAGACCTGCACAAGGGTCGTCCCTACGCACCGCTCCTGGAGAAGAAGTCCAAGTCCGGTGGTCGTAACAACGCGGGTCGTATCACTACCCGTCACATCGGCGGTGGTCACAAGCACCACTACCGAGTGATCGATTTCAAGCGCAACAAAGACGGCATCCCCGCCAAGGTTGAGCGCCTGGAATACGATCCGAACCGCAGCGCGCACATCGCACTGCTGCTATACGCTGACGGTGAGCGTCGCTACATCATTGCCCCCAAGGCTGTGAAAGCTGGCGATACCCTGTACTCCGGTTCTGCTGCGCCGATCAAGCCGGGCAACTGCCTGCCGATCCGCAACATTCCTGTGGGTGCGGTGGTTCACTGCATCGAACTCAAGCCCGGCAAGGGCGCGCAGCTGGCGCGTTCCGCAGGTGCTTCGGTTCAGCTGGTCGCTCGTGAAGGCCAGTACGCCACCATCCGCCTGCGCTCAGGCGAGATGCGCAAGGTGCCGGTCGATTGCCGCGCCACCCTGGGCGAGGTCTCCAACTCGGAGCACAGCCTGCGCAAGCTCGGTAAAGCAGGTGCTGCGCGCTGGCGCGGTGTTCGTCCGACCGTTCGCGGTGTGGCGATGAACCCGGTCGATCACCCCCACGGTGGTGGTGAAGGTCGTACCTCTGGTGGTCGTCATCCGGTCACCCCGTGGGGTGTGCCGACCAAGGGTTACAAGACCCGTAAGAACAAGCGCACTGACGGTCTGATTGTCCGTCGTCGCAACAAGAAGTAACCGCTAGGTAGAGAGAGGATTTCAACGTGCCACGTTCACTGAAAAAAGGCCCCTTTATCGACCTGCACCTTCTGAAGAAGGTGGAAGTAGCGGTAGAGAAAAACGATCGACGCCCGATCAAGACCTGGTCGCGACGCTCAATGGTCACCCCCGATATGGTGGGTTTGACCATCGCCGTTCACAACGGCCGTCAGCACGTTCCGGTTTTGATCAACGAAGACATGGTCGGCCACAAGCTGGGCGAGTTCGCGGTGACCCGTACTTTCAAGGGTCACATCGTGGACAAGAAAGCCAAGCGCTGATTTCTGCGGAGACGAGACGATGGAAGTAGCAGCAAAACTTCGCGGCGCGCGCCTCTCGGCGCAGAAAGCCCGCCTGGTCGCAGACCAGGTCCGCGGTAAGCCGGTTGGCGAAGCGCTCAATGTGCTTGAGTTCAGCAACAAGAAAGGCGCAGCGATTGTGCGCAAGGTGCTGAACTCGGCGATTGCGAACGCCGAAAACAACGAGGGCGCAGATATCGACGAACTGCGCGTATCGACCATTTTTGTTGACGAAGGCCTGACCATGAAGCGCATGCGCGCTCGTGCAAAGGGTCGCGGCGACCGAATTCTCAAGCGTACCTGTCACATCACTGTGAAGGTCGCGGACAGCGAAAGCTAAGGGGAAGACCGAATGGGTCAGAAGGTACATCCGACTGGTATTCGACTGGGCGTGGTCAAGGACCACAACTCAGTCTGGTACGCGGACAGCAAGGACTACGCAAAGCACCTGGTCAGCGACCTGGAAGTGCGTGAGTACATCCTGAAGAAGCTGGATGCCGCATCTGTCAGCCGCGTCGTTATTGAGCGCCCGGCACAGACCGCGCGCATCACCATCCACACCGCACGTCCGGGCATTGTGATCGGCAAGAAGGGTGAGGATGTTGAAGCGCTGCGCAAAGAGCTCAGCCAGCGTCTTGGTGTGCCCGTGCACATCAACATTGAAGAGATCCGCAAGCCCGATCTGGATGCGCGATTGGTCGCCCAGAACGTGGCGCAGCAGCTTGAGCGTCGTGTGATGTTCCGTCGCGCCATGAAGCGTGTCGTACAGAACGCCATGCGCCAGGGCGCTGAGGGCATCAAGGTTCAGGTAGGTGGTCGTCTCGGTGGTGCCGAGATCGCACGTACCGAGTGGTACCGCGAAGGCCGTGTGCCGCTGCACACCCTGCGTGCGGACATCGACTACGCGACCTACGAAGCACACACCACTTACGGCGTGATCGGCGTCAAGGTGTGGATCTTCAAGGGTGAAGTTATCGGCGGTGACGACGAAGCGGGCGAAGCGCCCCGTCGTGCCAGCTAAGGGAGCAGGGGACTGAATCATGCTGCAACCGAAACGTACCAAGTTCCGCAAGATGCAGAAGGGCCGCAACCGCGGTCTGGCAGAGCGCGGCAGCAAGGTGAGCTTTGGCGAGTACGCGCTCAAGGCAACTGGCCGAGGCCGCATCACTGCCCGTCAGATTGAGGCGGCGCGTCGTGCCATGACCCGTCACATCAAGCGTGGCGGAAAGATCTGGATTCGTGTCTTCCCGGACAAGCCGATTACCGGTAAGCCTCTGGAAGTACGCCAGGGTAAAGGTAAGGGTAACGTCGAGTACTGGGTCGCCCAGATCCAGCCCGGTCGTGTGCTCTATGAAGTTGAAGGCGTATCGGAGGAGCTGGCTCGCGAAGCATTCACGCTTGCGGCTGCCAAGCTGCCGGTACAGACCACGTTCGTTAAACGGTCGGTGATGTGATGAAAGCAAGTGAACTGCGTGACAAGTCAGTCGAAGACTTGAACAAGCAGCTGCTGTCGCTCCGCGAGGAGCAGTTCAAGCTGCGCATGGCGAAGTCCACCGGTCAGCTCGGGCAGTCTCACCTGCTCAAGCAGACCCAGCGTGACATCGCTCGAGTCAAGACCGTACTGCAACAGAAGGCGGGACAGTAAATGGCAGAAGCAGAAAGCCGCGCACGTACCCTCCAGGGCCGTGTGGTGAGTGACAAGATGGACAAGACCATCACCGTACTGATCGAGCGTCGCGTGAAGCACCCGGTCTACGGTAAGTACATCACCCGGTCTTCCAAGGTACACGCGCACGATGAAGAGAATCGGGCAGGTATGGGTGACACCGTACTGGTCGCAGAGTCGCGTCCGATCTCGAAGAGCAAGACCTGGAAGTTGGTTGAAGTAGTGGAGACGGCCACGCAGATCTAAGGATCGCGTGCCTGATGCGACCGAGGTCGCGGGTGGAGTGAAGAGATGATTCAGACTCAGTCATATTTGGAAGTAGCCGACAACAGCGGCGCGCGTCGGGTGATGTGCATCAAGGTGCTCGGCGGTTCCAAGCGCCGCTACGCCCGAGTCGGCGATCTGATCAAAGTCACGGTCAAGGAAGCGATTCCCCGTGGCAAGGTCAAGAAGGGCCAGGTCATGACCGCAGTGGTTGTTCGCACCAAGAAAGGTGTGCGTCGCCCCGATGGTTCATTGATCAAGTTCGATGAAAACGCAGCGGTCCTCCTGAACAATCAGGATGCACCGATCGGTACCCGTATTTTCGGCCCGGTCACCCGCGAGCTGCGCGGTGAAAAGTTCATGAAGATCATTTCCCTGGCGCCGGAAGTTATCTGAGCGACAGGTAGAGAGGATAAAGGCAATGGCAAAGATCAAGCGCGAAGATGAAGTGATCGTCCTGGCCGGTAAGGACAAGGGCAAACGAGGCACTGTGCGCAAGGTAGTCGACAGTGACCGAGTCATTGTCTCTGGGGTCAACATGATCAAGAAGCACACCAAGCCGAACCCGCAAATGGGTGTTGCTGGTGGCATCGTCGAGAAAGAGGCGCCGATTCAGGTGTCCAACGTGGCGATCTACAACAGCAGCACCAGCAAGGCGGATCGCGTGGGTTACCGCGTCGAGGACGGCAAGAAGGTGCGTGTTTACAAGTCAACCGGAGAAGCGATCGACGCTTAATGCGTCCGCGGATTGAGGCAGACAGTAATGGCAACGCTTAAGCAAAAATACCGCGACGAACTCGCTCCCCAGCTGAAGGAAGAGCTGGGCCTGGCGAACGTTATGCAGGTACCCCGCATTACCAAGATCACCCTGAACATGGGTGTTGGCGAAGCGGTTGGTGACAAGAAGGTGCTGGAGAACGCACTTTCTGATATGACCAAGATTGCCGGTCAAAAGCCGGTGGTCACCAAGTCGCGCAAGTCGATCGCGGGCTTCAAGATCCGTGATGGCTGGCCGATTGGTTGCAAGGTAACCCTGCGTGACGAGCGCATGTATGAATTTCTGGAGCGCCTGATCAGCATCTCGATCCCGCGTATCCGTGACTTCCGTGGTATCAGCGCCAAGTCATTCGATGGTCGCGGCAACTTTGCGATGGGTGTGACCGAGCAGATCATCTTCCCGGAAATCAACTACGACGAAGTCGACAAGTTGCGTGGTATGGACATCGTCATTACCACCAGTGCCGCCAATGACGACGAAGGTCGTGCATTGCTGCGCGCTTTCAACTTCCCGTTCAAAGGCTGAGGAGTAAGGGATATGGCCAAGAAGTCCATGCTGGCTCGCGAAGCCAAGCGCGCAAAAACGGTAGCAAAGTTTGCGGCCAAACGCGCTGAACTGAAGGAAATCATCAACAGCCACAGTGCCTCTGACGAGGAGAAGTGGGAAGCCCAGATCAAGCTGCAGAAGCTGCCGCGCAACGCGAGCCCTGTTCGCCAGCAGCGTCGCTGCCAGCTGACCGGTCGTCCTCACGGCGTTTATCGCAAGTTTGGTTTGTGCCGCAACAAGCTGCGTGAAGCAGCGATGCGCGGTGATGTACCGGGCCTGGTTAAGTCCAGCTGGTAACGGAGTAAAAGCACATGAGCATGCAAGATCCCATCAGCGACATGCTGACCCGCCTGCGCAATGCGCAGATGGCCGGCAAGAAGCACGTCGATATGCCCGGTTCCAAGCTGAAGGCCGCAGTGGCCAAGGTGCTTGAGGAAGAAGGTTATATCGCAGCGCACAACCTCGACAGCAGCAGCGGCAAGCCCCGCCTGGCGATCGAGCTCAAGTACTACGAAGGCAAGCCTGTCATCGCAGAGATCGCCCGTGTCAGCAAGCCCAGCCTGCGTCGTTACGCCGGTAAAGGTGAGCTGCCCTCGGTTCGCGGTGGTTTGGGTGTTGCCATTGTCTCCACCTCTCGTGGTGTGATGACCGACCGTGCAGCTCGCGCTGCGGGTGTTGGCGGCGAAGTGCTCTGCACCGTCTTCTGATCGCGACGAATTTCTGGGAGCAGACTGAGTTATGTCACGAGTAGCAAATAGCCCGGTAGACCTGCCGAAGGGCGTCGAGATCAAGGTCGATGGTGCCGCGGTCTCCGTCAAGGGCGGCAAGGGCACGCTGGAGATGACCCTGCCGGAAGGTATTGGCCTGGACGTTGCCGACAACGCGGCGACGGTTCAGTACGACTTCGATACCAACCGTGCAATGGCAGGCACCACCCGTTCACTGCTGAACAACATGGTGGTAGGCGTGAGCCAGGGTTGGGAAAAGAAATTGATCCTGAACGGCGTAGGTTATCGCGCCAAAGCGTCAGGCAAGGTGGTCAACCTGACCGTCGGCCTGTCGCACCCGGTGGATTACGAGTTGGCGGAAGGCCTCAGTGCCGAAACCCCCACTCAGACCGAGGTCGTGATCAAGGGTATTGATAAGCAGGCTGTTGGCCAGGCTGCTGCGGAGATTCGCAGCTACCGTCCGCCAGAGCCTTACAAGGGCAAAGGTATCCGCTACGCCGACGAGTACGTACGGCGTAAGGAAGCCAAGAAGAAGTAACGGGTAGAAGCATGAACGAGAAAACTGAATCACGTCTGCGCCGCGCTCGTAAGTCACGCATCCGTATGCGTACTGCGGGTGACACCCGTCTGACGGTGCACCGCACTCCGCGTCACATCTACGCTCAGGTGATTTCACCTGAAGGTGACAAGGTACTGGTACAGGCGTCCACCCTGGATAAGGAACTGCGCAGCGGTGCCACCAGCAACATCGAAGCCGCTGCAGCGGTCGGTAAGCTGGTTGCAGAGCGCGCCAAGGCAGCAGGCATCACTGAAGTGGCCTTCGACCGATCGGGCTTCAAGTACCACGGTCGGGTCAAAGCGCTGGCAGACGCCGCGCGTGAAGGCGGACTGGAGTTTTAATCATGGCGTTCAACGATCAGAAGAAAGGCGATCGCGATCAGCGTTCCGAAGGCGATCTGCAGGAGAAGCTGGTTCAGGTGAACCGCGTCGCCAAGACCGTCAAAGGTGGCCGCATCATGAGCTTCACCGCGCTGACAGTAGTTGGCGATGGTAAAGGCCGTGTTGGTTATGGCCGTGGTAAGGCTCGCGAAGTTCCAGTTGCCATTCAGAAGGCGATGGAAGCTGCGCGCCGTAACATGATCAGCGTTGAGCTGACCAACGGCACTCTGCAGTACCCGGTGAAGGCCAACCACGGTGCTTCCAAGGTGTACATGCAGCCCGCATCTGAAGGTACTGGCGTGATCGCCGGTGGCGCGATGCGTGCGGTTCTTGAAATCGCGGGTGTCCACAACGTACTGGCGAAGTGCTACGGCTCGACCAATCCGGTCAACGTGGTACGCGCGACTTACAACGGCCTGCGCGACATGGCTGCACCCGAAGCGGTTGCTGCCAAGCGTGGCAAGTCCGTTGAAGAGATCCTGAGCTGATCCGGAGGTCCACGATGAGCAAACCCATGATCAAAGTGACCCAGGTCAAAAGCATCCACGGCCGCTTGAAGAAGCACCAGGCTTGTGTGGCTGGACTGGGTCTGCGTCGAATCGGCCACACGGTTGAAGTGGAAGACACTCCCTCCGTCCGCGGCATGATCAACAAAGTGAACTATCTGGTTCGCGTAGAGGGCGAAACCAATGGCTGATGAAATGCGTCTGAATTCTCTGAGCCCCGCGCCGGGTTCCAAGCGCGACGCCAAGCGCGTTGGTCGCGGTATCGGGTCCGGCACTGGCAAGACTGCGGGTCGCGGTCACAAAGGTCTCAAGTCTCGTTCTGGCGGTACCGTCAAGCCGGGCTTCGAGGGTGGCCAGATGCCGCTGCAAAAGCGACTGCCCAAGTATGGCTTTACTTCGCGTATTGGTCGCACCACGGCACAGGTTCGTCTCGGCGAGTTGAACAGTGTTGAAGGTGACGTGGTTGATCTGGAAGCGCTGAAGGCAGCTGACCTGGTTAAGGACGACGTACGTCGTGCTCGCGTATTCCTGTCAGGCACCATCGAAAAGGCGGTTAACGTGAAGGGCCTGGCGGTCACCAAAGGTGCGCGCGAAGCGATTGAAGCTGCTGGCGGGAGCGTCGAGGCTTAATCCATGGCGAACGGAATGCCTTCACTCAATTCAGCTGGGATGGGCGAACTGCTCGGCCGTCTCAAGTTTGTTTTGATGGCGCTGATCGTATACCGCATTGGTACCCATATTCCGGTGCCTGGTATCGATCCCGAACAGCTGTCCGCACTGTTTGACCAGAATCAGGGCACGATTCTGGGTCTGGCGAACGTGTTTTCGGGTGGTGCGTTGGAGCGCATGAGTATTCTCGCGCTCGGGATCCTGCCGTATATCTCCGCGTCGATCATCATGCAGTTGATGACAGCGGTGACGCCACAACTGGAGGCGTTGAAGAAGGAAGGTGAAGCGGGGCGTCGCAAGATTTCCCAATACACGCGCTACCTGACTGTGTTGTTGGCGCTGGTGCAAGGCACCGGCATGACCGTCGGTTTGGCCAACCAAGGCCTGACCTACGACGTGTCTATCAGCTTCTATGTCATAGCGATTACATCGCTGGTCACAGGCGCTGTGTTCATGATGTGGTTGGGTGAACAGATCACCGAGAAGGGTGTTGGCAACGGTATTTCGCTGCTCATCTTCGCCGGTATTGTGGCAGGACTGCCCGCAGCCATCGGCCAGTCGCTCGAGCAGGCACGTCAGGGTGAGCTGAATATTTTGGTACTGCTCGCTATTGTCGCGCTGGCTGTCGTGGTCATTTATCTGGTGATCTTCATCGAGCGTGGCCAGCGTCGCGTAACGGTGAATTACGCCAAGCGTCAGCAGGGTCGTCGCATGGTGCAGGGTCAGGCGTCGCACCTACCGCTCAAGGTCAATATGGCGGGCGTGATTCCGGCGATTTTTGCCAGCTCTATTCTGCTGTTTCCCGCGTCTGTAGCGCAGTGGTTCGGCAGCGGTGACAGCGCAGATTGGCTGCAGGACCTGGCAGTTGCCATCGGCCCGGGTCAGCCACTGAACATCATTTTGTTTACGGGCTTTATTGTTTTCTTCTGTTTCTTCTACACGGCGTTGATGTTCAACCCGCAAGAAGTTGCAGACAACCTGAAGCGAAGCGGCGCATTTGTGCCGGGTATTCGCCCAGGACAGCACACTGCCAACTACATCGATGGTGTGCTGACACGGCTGACAGTATTCGGTTCGGCGTACATCGCGCTGGTCTGTCTGCTGCCACAGTTCTTGGTGGTGATGTTCAACGTACCGTTCTACCTCGGCGGCACTTCGATGCTGATCGTTGTAGTGGTGGTCATGGACTTCATGGCCCAGGTACAGAGCCACCTGATGTCACACCAATACGAAGGTGTGATGAAGAAAGCCAATCTGGCGCAGGCCGGTACACCCGGTCGCGTCCGCTAGGTTTTAGGAGTTTGAGATGAAAGTACGGGCTTCCGTCAAAAAGATTTGCCGCAACTGCAAAGTCGTGCGCCGCAATGGTGTGGTTCGGGTGATTTGCTCTTCCGATCCGCGTCACAAGCAGCGTCAGGGCTGAGGCCGTTGAGTTTTACTCGGCTAATCAGTAACATGCGCGCCCCCTCTACTGAGGGCTTTGATGCGCAAGCGGCACAGCTGTGTGTCGTGAACAACGTTTGGAGATAAATCGATGGCGCGTATCGCCGGTGTAAACATCCCCGACAACAAGCACGCAGTGATCTCACTGACGTACATCTACGGTATTGGTCGTACTCAGGCCAAAAAGCTGTGTGCTTCTACCGGGATTGCTGAGTCGACCAAGATCGGTGACCTGACCGAAGCAGAGTTGGACCAGATTCGTGGTCTGATCTCTGACATGACCGTCGAAGGTGACCTGCGTCGTGAAGTGTCGATGAACATCAAGCGACTGATGGACCTCGGTTGTAACCGTGGCCTCCGTCATCGTAAGGGTCTGCCGCTGCGTGGCCAGCGCACCAAGACTAACGCGCGTACGCGCAAGGGTCCGCGTAAGCCGATCCGCAAGTAAATCGCTCGTTACCCCGGCCTCAGGTCTGGGTAGCGGTGCACTCAGTGTAGCTACATCACTTTTTGTAGCGTTGATATTGAACAGGAAAGTCAATGGCCAAGAACGCCAAAAGCGCTAAGACGACCAAGCGCAAGATTACCAAGCAGGTGGTTGACGGCGTCGCACATATTCATGCGTCGTTCAACAACACCATCGTCACCATCACTGACCGTCAGGGCAACACCCTGAGCTGGGCAACTGCCGGTGGCTCTGGTTTCCGCGGATCCCGTAAGTCCACCCCGTTCGCTGCCCAGGTTGCAGCAGAGCGCGCAGGCGAAGCGGCCAAGGAATACGGACTGAAGAACCTCGACGTCGAGGTAAAAGGTCCGGGTCCGGGTCGTGAATCAGCCGTCCGCGCCCTCAACGGTTGCGGCTACAAGATCACCAACATCACCGACGTGACGCCCATTCCCCACAATGGTTGCCGTCCGCCGAAGAAGCGTCGCGTTTGACGCTGCCAGTGCCGAGGATTTAACAGTATGGCTCGATACATTGGACCAAAATGCAAGCTCTCGCGTCGCGAGGGTACCGATCTGCAACTCAAGAGCGGCGTGCGCGCCCTCGAATCCAAGTGCAAGGCTGAAACTGCACCAGGTCAGCACGGTGCCCGCCGCGGTCGTCTTTCTGACTACGGTGTTCAGCTGCGCGAGAAGCAGAAAGTTCGTCGAATCTACGGCGTTCTCGAGAAGCAGTTCCGCAACTACTACAAGGAAGCGGCACGCCTGAAGGGCGCAACGGGTGAGAACCTGCTGCAACTTCTCGAAAGCCGTCTCGACAATGTTGTTTACCGCATGGGCTTCGGTTCTACCCGTTCGGAAGCGCGTCAGCTGGTTGCCCACAAAGGCATCCTGGTGAACGGTCGCGTTGTGAACATTGCCTCTTACCAGGTTAAGCCCGGTGACGTGGTCTCTGTTCGCGAGAAGGCCAAGAAGCAACTGCGCGTTCAGGCAGCCGTCGCGCTGGCTGAGCAGCGGGGCGAGCCGGTGTGGATTGAAGTCAACACCGACAAGCTTGAAGGTACCTTCAAGTCGCGCCCTGAGCGCCAGGATCTCTCCAGCGAGATCAATGAAAACCTGATCGTGGAACTGTACTCGAAGTAAGCCTTCGAGTACTGCCACTCCAGTCATTATCAGCAGGTGATCTATGCAAAGTTCGGTAAATGAGTTTCTGACGCCCCGCGTCATCAAGGTCGACGAGAAGTCGGCCACTCGTGCTCAAGTAACCCTTGAGCCGCTCGAGCGCGGCTTTGGCCACACTCTGGGCAATGCACTGCGTCGTATTCTGCTGTCTTCCATGCCCGGTTGTGCTGTGACCGAGGTAGAGATCGACGGCGTCCTGCACGAGTACTCAGCGATTGAGGGTGTGCAGGAAGATGTGATTGAAATTCTGCTCAACCTCAAGGGCGTGGCACTGACCATGTCTGGTAAGGACGAAGCAGAGTTGACCCTGTCGGCTCAGGGGCCTTGTGTCGTCACTGCCGCCGATATCCAGGTTGACCATGATGTCGAGATCCGCAATCCAGATCACGTCATCTGCACCATCACCGACAAGAAAGACATGAACACCCGTCTGGTTGTTCAGCGCGGCCGCGGCTATTCGCCCGCTGATTCGCGTATCGATCCGGAAGAAGAGACCCGCTCAATTGGTCGTCTTCAGCTCGATGCGTCTTTCTCACCGATCCGTCGTGTGAGCTACGTCGTTGACTCTGCCCGTGTTGAGCAGCGTACCGACCTCGACAAGCTGGTCATCGATCTCGAGACCAACGGCACCATCGACCCTGAAGAGGCGATCCGCCGTGCCGCAACCATCCTCCAGCAGCAGCTGGCGGTGTTTGTGGACCTCGAGAGCGAAGCGCAGGCAGCCACTACCGAAGCCGCGGAAGAAGTTGATCCGATTCTGCTGCGTCCGGTTGATGACCTGGAGCTGACCGTACGTTCTGCCAACTGCCTCAAGGCAGAGAACATTTACTACATCGGTGACCTGGTGCAGCGCACCGAGGTCGAACTGCTCAAGACGCCAAACCTCGGCAAGAAGTCTCTGACCGAGATCAAGGACGTCCTCGCATCCCGTGGCCTGTCACTGGGTATGCGTCTTGAGAACTGGCCGCCGGCCAGCCTCAAGAACGACGACCGGGTACTGAGCGTCTGATTGATTGAACACTGGATTGCGGGCAAGGGCCCGTAATCCTCAAGACAAGGGAAGATTACAATGCGTCATCGTCACAGCGGTCGCCAGCTCAATCGCAACAGCAGTCACCGCAAGGCCATGTTCCGTAACATGACCGTGTCGCTGGTTGAGCACGAGCTCATCAAAACCACTCTGCCCAAGGCCAAGGAGCTGCGCAGCTATGCTGAGCCGCTGATTACCCTGGCCAAGAAGGACAGTGTTGCCAATCGCCGTCTGGCGTTTGACCGAACCCGCAGCAAGGAAACGGTTGGCAAGCTGTTCAACGAGCTGGGTCCGCGCTACCAGGAGCGTCCCGGTGGTTACATCCGTATCCTCAAGTGCGGTTACCGTGCTGGCGACAAAGCCCCCATGGCTTACGTCGAGCTGGTTGATCGTCCGATCCCCGAAGTCGATTACGACGACGTGGACGAAACGGAAGTAGCAGAAGACTGATTCAGTCGCTCAGCAGTGTCCTGAACCCGGCCTTGTGCCGGGTTTTTTGTGCCTTGACGGTTTACCCATGAGTTCGGCGGCAAGTGGAGCCGCCGATTACCATCAGGCCGTCTTCTTGGTGGCTCGTTTTTTGGCAGGGGCTTTTTTCTTCGCGGCTTTGGCCGGTGGTTTGGCACCCAGTAGCGGCGCGAGAAAGCGACCGGTGTGCGATGCATCAATCGCTGCGACGTCCTCGGGGGTGCCGGTAGCAATGATCTGGCCGCCGCCAGAGCCCCCCTCAGGGCCCAGATCGACGATCCAATCTGCGGTTTTGATGACGTCCAGATTATGCTCGATGATCACCACAGTGTTACCGCCGTCGCGCAGTCGGTGTACGACTTCGAGCAGCTGGCGAATGTCGTCAAAGTGCAAGCCAGTGGTGGGCTCGTCGAGGATATACAGGGTGTTGCCCGTATCGCGCTTTGACAGCTCGCGAGACAACTTCACACGTTGGGCTTCACCGCCTGACAACGTTGTCGCAGCTTGCCCAAGGCGAACATAGGAGAGACCGACATCCATCAGCGTCTGCAGTTTGCGGTGGATTGAGGGCACAGGTTCGAAGAATTCCAGCGCATCCTCGATGGTCATTTCCAACACTTCGGAGATGTTCTTGCCCTTGTAGCGAATCTCGAGCGTTTCCCGGTTGTAACGGCGTCCTTTACAGACATCGCAGGGGACATAGATATCGGGCAGGAAGTGCATCTCGACTTTGGTGACGCCGTCGCCCTGGCAGGCCTCACAGCGGCCGCCGCGCACGTTGAAGCTAAAGCGCCCCGGTTTGTAGCCTCTTGAACGCGCCTCTTGCGTGCCTGCAAACAGCTCGCGCACCGGCGTGAAGATGCCCGTGTACGTCGCTGGATTGCTGCGAGGCGTTCGGCCAATCGGTGATTGGTCGATATCGATGCACTTGTCGAAATGCTCCATCCCTTCGACGTCATCATGGGCGGCGGGATTGAGGGTGGTGGCGCCATTGAGCACCGTCGCCGCCACCGGATAAAGCGTGCCGTTGATCAGCGTCGACTTGCCCGAGCCTGAGACGCCGGTGACGCAGGTTAGCAGCCCAATTGGCAGTTCTAGATCGACGCCTTGTAGATTGTTGCCTCGTGCGCCGCGGACCGCCAGTGTGCGGTTGGGATCAGCGGCATGTCGTTTCGCCGGGACTTCGATCTTGCGCTTGCCCGACAGGTAGTCCCCGGTAAGCGAGGACTTACTCTTGACGATGGTTTCATAGGGCCCTTCGGCAACGATCTCGCCACCGTGCACGCCGGCGCCGGGCCCAATATCAATGATGTGGTCGGCGGCACGGATGGCGTCTTCGTCGTGTTCGACCACCAATACGGTGTTGCCGAGGTCGCGTAGGTGAATCAGGGTGCGTAGCAGTCGCTCGTTGTCGCGCTGGTGCAACCCGATTGAAGGCTCGTCGAGAATGTACATAACGCCGACGAGTCCAGCGCCAATCTGAGAGGCCAGCCGGATGCGCTGGGCTTCGCCACCGGACAAAGTCTCGGCACTGCGGTCCAGCGTCAGATAGTTCAAGCCAACATCGACCAAGAAGCGATACCGTGCCTGTAGCTCTTTGAGGATTTTGTCAGCGATCTCACCCTTACGGCCCTCGAGCTCGAGTTGCTCGAAGTAATCCTGCGCTTCCCCTACGGGCATGTGGGTAATGCTGGGTAGTGTGCGCTCGTCGACATAAACGCTGCGCGCGTCTTCGCACAAACGTGTGCCACCGCAATCTGGGCAAGGTGCGGTAGAGACGTACTTGGCCAGCTCCTCGCGCACGCCCTGGGATTCGGTTTCCCGGTAACGGCGTTCCATGTTGGGCAGAATGCCTTCAAAACTGTGCCGTCGTTTGAACACCGTGCCCCGATCGTTCACATAAGCGAACTCGAGCTCTTCGCCGCCGCTGCCACGCAAAATGATCTCGCGATGTTTCTTGGCCAGCTTTTCGAACGGCTTATCGATATCAAAACCGTAGTGGTCTGCCAGTGAGGTCAGCAGGTGAAAGTAGTAGACATTACGGCGGTCCCAGCCCCGGATGGCCCCCTCCGCGAGGCTGGCCTCGGGGTGTAGCACGATTCGGGTCTCGTCAAAATACTGCTTGACGCCGAGGCCGTCGCAGCTGGGGCAGGCACCTGCCGGGTTATTGAAGGAGAACAACCGGGGCTCAAGTTCGTCGATGCTGTGCCCGCATTCGGGGCATGAGTAGCGAGCCGAGAACAGCACCTCATCCCCATCGCCGTCCATCGGCGCGATCGCGGCAATGCCATCGGTGAGTTCCAGCGCAGTTTCGAAAGACTCGGCAAGACGCAGCCCCAAATCCTCTCGGACCTTGAACCGGTCCACAACCACTTCGATGCGGTGCTTCTTGTTCTTGTCCAGAGCCGGCACGTCGTCCAGGTCGACCACGATGCCATTGACCCGCACCCGGATAAAACCCGCCGCGCGCATCTGCTCAAAAATGTGCAGGTGCTCGCCTTTACGATTGCGCACCACGGGTGCCAGCAGCATCAGTTTTTCACCTTCGGGCATGGCGAGGACCGCGTCGACCATCTGGCTCACCGTTTGGGCGCGTAGCGTGACCCCGTGTGTGGGACAGCGTGGATCCCCGACCCTGGCGAACAGCAAACGTAGATAGTCGTAAATTTCGGTAATGGTGCCGACGGTTGAGCGCGGGTTGTGCGACGTCGACTTCTGCTCAATCGAAATGGCCGGCGACAAGCCCTCGATATGGTCAATGTCCGGCTTTTCCATCATCGACAGGAACTGACGGGCGTAGGTCGACAGGGATTCGACATAGCGACGCTGCCCCTCAGCGTAGAGGGTGTCGAACGCCAGGGACGATTTGCCTGAGCCGGACAGCCCGGTAATCACCACCAGCTTGTCCCGCGGGATGTCAAGGTCAATATTTTTGAGGTTGTGCGTGCGTGCGCCGCGGACCTGAATGGTGTCCATTGGAAGCGTATCCGGATGCTGGGGGACAGCCGACCAGTATAGAGCTTTGCGGGCGGCATGTTGTCCTTGAGCGCGAGTCGGCGTGTTAAAGTGTCGGTTTTCCCGAACGAATTCTCCGTGCTCGCCTCCACCCCCTTTACTGCCTCAGAACGCCGCGCCGTCATCGGGCTCGCGGTTCTGGTCAGCCTGCGAATGCTTGGCCTGTTCATGGTGCTGCCTTTGATGGCCGTCTATGCGCGGGAGATGGTCGGTGCTACCACGGCGCTGATTGGGCTGGCGCTTGGCATCCATGGTTTGACTCAGGGTTTGCTGCAATTGCCGTTGGGCTGGCTGTCAGATCGTATCGGACGCCGTCCGGTCATTGTCGGCGGACTGCTGGTATTCGTGGCTGGCAGTGTGCTGGCCGCATTGGCCGAAGACATACACGGCGTCATTGTTGGCAGGCTCTTGCAAGGGGGAGGTGCCATCTCTGCCGCACTCATGGCGCTGGCCGCCGATTACACCCGAGAAGAGCAGCGCATCAAGGCGACTGCGGTTATCGGTGCCAGTATTGGTGGATCATTTGCCCTGTCGCTGATTGTTGGGCCCACGATTGCGGGACTAGGTGGCCTGAGTACCGTTTTTTGGGCGACGGCTGTTTTCGGTGTGGCCGGCATCGTCATCGTGCGCTTTTTGCTACCGCCGCCCCCGCCCGCTGCGACACTTGCCCAAAAGGCAAGCTTCGCGGAACTGGGTGCCAGTGTGACCGCCAACGGACTGCCGCCACTTTATCTCAGCATTTTCCTGCTACATGGTGTGTTGATGGCCGCGTTCCTGGTCATTCCTGCCCAGTTGGTTGGCCCCGTGGGGCTGCCCGCTGACCGCCACTGGCAGTTGTATTTGGCCACCGTGCTGTTGTCTGTGTACCCGACCATGCTGATGCTCAAGGGTCGGCGTGGCCAGCCCATGCCGCGCTGGGCGCTGCTCGCGGCGCTGGCGGGGCTTTTGATTGGCATGGTGTTGGCGACCTCAGGCAACTCTATTTGGTTTGTGGGCACAGGCTTGGTGCTGTTCTTTGTCGGCTTTAACACCCTCGAGGCGAGCTTGCCTGCGCTGGTGTCGCTGCGCGCTGCACCCGAGGTTCGCGGTACTGCGCTGGGTGTCTTCTCCAGCAGTCATTTTATGGGCGTGTTTTTGGGTGGATGGCTGTCAGGGCTCGGTTTCGATCGGTTCGGTAGCGACGTTTTGATCCAAATCTGGGTCGGCCTGATGTTGGTTTGGGCACTGGTTCTGGCATTGAGTACCTACGTGCCGCCCGAAGCGACCAATTCTGCTGAATAGTCGCCGGAGCTCGCCTCCGGACGGGCCGATTGATATAGACTCTCTCCCTATCTTCAAACACTTTGCGGCACGACCGTGCCGCCTTTTCCGGAGCAAGTTATGGCATCTCGCGGCGTCAACAAGGTCATTCTCGTCGGTAACCTGGGCAACGATCCTGAGCATCGGGTGCTGCCGAGCGGCGGCGGAGTGACCAATATCAGCCTGGCGACCTCTGAGAGCTGGAAGGACAAGCAAACCGGTCAGATGAACGAGCGTACCGAATGGCACCGCGTGGTGTTCTTCAATCGTCTGGCAGAAATCGCCGCGGAATATTTGCGCAAAGGGTCCAAGGTCTATGTCGAGGGCTCTTTGCGCACTCGGAAGTGGCAGGATCAGTCAGGTCAGGATCGCTATACCACCGAGATTGTCGGTAACGAGATGCAAATGCTCGACAGCCGCGGCCAGGGTCAGGGCGGGGGTGACATGGGCGGCTATGGCGCACCTGCCAGTGGCGGCTTTGGCGGTGGGCAGGCTGCTGCACCGCAACAGCCCGATCAGGGTTTCCAACCGGCGCCGGCTGGCGGCGCCATGGTGGATGACGATATCCCGTTCTGAGCTCAGAGCGCGTTGATGGAGCGTTCGGAACCCAACTGACGGCAGGTGGCTGCAACAATCAGGGCGACTAGCGCCAGGGTCATTCCCGATGCCAACAAAGGGCCTGCGGGGTCGATGGACTCCGCTTTGAATAGCTGTTCCAGAAACAGGAACTGGCCCGTGACAGGAATCTGGCGCAGCACCTCGGGTGGTTCGGGCACGAACATCAGCACCATCGGCGCCAATGCCGGAATCATGATCACCATTGTGACCTGAGACTGCGCCTCCTTGAAGGTCTTGGAGAAATAGGCCACCAGCAGGTTGAGTGAGCCACCCAGCAGCGCCATGGGCACCATCGTCAACATGATGGCGAGGAAATTCAGCGGCGACAGGGTGAAAGCCATGCCAATTTTCTCGAGTTCCACCTGACTCATGGCGAGTGCACACAGGGTCAATGTGAGGGTGACGCCAATCATCGCCACCAAGAACACGCCGGTCAGTTTCGCTGTGACGATATCGATCGCGCGCACCGGCTGAATCAGCAGCACCTCCAGCACATTGCGCTCACGCTCGCCGGCCGAGGTATCGACGGCACTGGCTATCGAGGTGACGAAGGCCGCCATCATGACGTAGATGCCAATCATCATCGTCATAGGGCCCGCATTGTTGCTGGCCGGCGCGGTGTTCTGCTCCTGCAGGTCAATCGGCCTGACGAGTGTCGGATCCACACCGCGCATGATCAGTCGCACTGCTGCAGTGGAGTTGGTGAACCCTCGCAGCACGCCGCGAACCCGATTGTAGACGGGCCGCACAGCGTCCTCGTTCAATTCGCCGCGCACGAATACCTCGGTTTGCTCGCCGTTGGCGATTTTTTCGAGGAAGTCGTCTTCAAACTCGATCTCGAGTTTGCCTTCGGCCGGAGCCTCAGGGTCATCAGTGGTGCGGACATCGTAGATTTTGCCTTCCGCCAGCAATTCGACGATGACCGGCGCGGCCTCTGGATTGACGATATCCACCCACGCGGGCGGAGTGTCCGAAGCCTGCTTGATGGCGAAACCAATACCCCCGTAAATGACCAGCGGCGCCACAAAAGCGATACCCAGTGCTGACATCAATGCCCGCTTGTCCCGACTGATCTCCAGCAGTTCTTTGCGCAGAAGTCCCCACCAGGCTGTCATGCCGCGATCCCCTCTGTGGTACCGATGATTTTCACGAAAGCATTCTCCAGGTCTTCCTCGCCGGCCTGCTCGCAGATGGCCGTGGTCGTCCCCTCTGCCACCACTTTGCCCTGGGCGATGATCACGACCTTGTCACACAGGGCTGCAACCTCTTGCATGACATGGCTGCTGAATACAATGCAGCGACCGGCGTCGCGCTGTGCCTTGAGGTAATCGCGCAGAATCCGGGTTGCCATGACGTCGAGCCCGCGAGAGGGTTCGTCGAGCAACATGTTCTGGGGTTGGTGAACCAGGCAGGCAGCCAGTCCCACCTTCATGCGCTGACCCTGGGAAAAGCCCTTGGTGCGACGATCGATAATGTCGTGCAGTTCCAGCTCGTCGATGATCCCGTTGAGCGCAAGCCCGCGCTGCTGGCGGTCCATACCGTGCAGACTGGCGAAATACTCGATGATTTCCCGGGTCGTCAGGCGCTCCCAGGTGCCCAGCTTGTCGGGGAAGACGCCCAATTGGCGTTTCGCCGCCAGTGGTGATTCCAAGCTGTTCACACCACCGATGGCCACCTGACCATTATCGGGGCGCAGCAGCCCGTAAACGATCCGCATGCACGTGGTCTTGCCGGCACCGTTGGGTCCGAGAATGCCGGTGATCTGGCCATCTTCTGCGGTGAAAGAGGCGCCATCCAAGGCCTGTACGTCACCGAAGGCCTTGCTGATGTTGTTCACGCTGATCACTCTGCATCCTCCCTGTTATCAGCTGTAGACAGCGACCCCAGGGTGTTCAGGCGGAATCGCTGCTTGGGTATGTTGTCCACGCAACTGGCATCAAGGGCTGCAGGGTCGGGATTATTGAGAAACTTGGCGACCAGCTCACCGCCACAATCACTGCTCGCGACAATGTGGGCGCGCTCTTCGACCACAATATGGCGCGCATTTTTGAATAAAGGCATTGCAAGCTCGCCATTGGCGGGAGGGGTGACCGGATCGGCTGCACCCGACAGCAGCAACGCAGGTTGAGAAAAGCCTCCCGCGTCCATCCACTCGATTTCTGCATCAAAGCGCGGCATGAGTGGGCAGGCTTCATCCAGTTGGCGCAAACTGGTCGCTCCGCCGAAACCGTTGTCGCTGTCATTGGTTTTCGCCGCTTCGGTGAAGCGGGGATGGTCCTCATTGCAGACGATGTTGAGATACAGCAGGTTGTTCACACCCATTGAGGCACCGCCTGACATCGCCAGGGCGACCAGTGGGGCAAAATTGCCACGGGCCGCCTCGCTGATGAAGACCGGCATCATGGCAGCGGCGTCAGGGTCATAGAGCGTCAGTCGCAGCAAGCCAATGAACTGGCTGTGCCAGAGGCGCAGGTCGGTCAGTTCACCACTCACGGGGTGAACAATCTGCCCCTCAAAGGGGGCAAGTCGTAGCTGCAGATCGACCTTGGCAAAGTCTGCCAACAGCGAGGGGTAGGCATCGGCGCACTCGGGAATCCGTGTGCATCGTGCCAGTGCCCGCTCAAAAGCCGCGGCTGAACTGGCACCAAACAGTCCAATGGGCATAGCGGGCGGCGAGACGCCATCGAGAACCACGCTCCCGACCGAATCCCCGGCGATGGCAAGATAAGCGATGGCAGCGCGGCTACCGTAGCTCCCGCCGTAGAGATCTACCTGCGTGTAACCCAGGTACTCCCTGACGGCCTCGAAGTCGCGGATGGCGTTGGCCGTAGTGAAGTGCTCAATGCCAGCGGGCAGCTCTGCAATACACTGGCTCATGACCGCTGGGTCCATGTACTCGTACTCGGGCGCCAGGTCCACCTCGGGCAGCTCACAATCGAGTTCTGCCGAGCGTCCGGTGCCTCGCTGGTCGATCAGCACGATGTCTCGATCCGCTCGCACGTCCACCATCATGTCGTTAACCCGGTCGACGAGGGTAGTGGCCGCCTGACCAGGTCCACCCGCGAGAAAAAACATAGGGTTGTTGCTGCCCGACGCGCTAAAGCTGGCCAGTCGGACAAAGCCCACCGATAGGGTTTCCCCTGCTGGCTCGTCGTAATCCAGTGGCACCTCGACTGCGCCGCACTCGACCAGTGTTGCGTGGTCATCCACGTGGCACGGCTCAGTGACGGCGAGGGCTGCCGGCGTCCCGGACAGCGCCACCCACCCCAGCAATGCGGTTGCCAATATTTTTGCTCTGAGCAAGGTGCTATCCCCCTGTATGACTCAAATCGATCGTTGCTGCGGTGTTATTCTTCTAAGCTTTGAGCAGCAGCGCTCGCGCAGTGTGCGAGATGGAGATGGGACTGTAAATGCAGTGGCGGGTATCTGACAGGTGAAAGTGCGTAAGCAGCGGGTCGCTGACGGGTGGTTGTCATGCGAGTTCTGATTCTTGGTAGCGATACGCCTGTGGGTTTTTCTTTGCGAGCCTTCGCGGGGCCACTGCAGCGCCATGAGCTGATCGGTGTGGATTTGGATGCCACACGCTGGAAGCGAGAGCGCCAGGTCAAGAAATTGCTGCGTGAAGAGCCCATCGATCTGTTGCTCGATACCCGCCTCGTCACCGCCCTAAACAGCAGCCAGCCGCTCGGGCAGCCAGATGTCGAGCGCACGGTGTGGCTGGCCCGCCTGTGCGCCAAGATGGGGATCACGTACTTCCATTTATCCAGTTCGCGGGTGTTTTCCGGTTTCATGACGCGCCCCTACCGGGAAACTGACGAAATGGATGCCGTCGACGATGTTGGCCGACTGCTGATCGAGGTGGAGGAAACCCTGCACCGTGAGCTGGGTACACCACTTATTTTGCGTCTGGGGCGTGTGTTCGCTGGCCGTCGGCCCAATTCGATTTCGACCATTCTCGATCGTTTGTACCGGGGAGAACGAGTGGTTAGCAGCGACCGCTATCGCGGCAGCCCGGTCCATGTGGCCGAAGTGGCCCGCGTTATTTCGGGCATGTTGGATCAGCTCAGTGTGGGGGCGGAGCCCCACGGTACCTACCACTACTGCAGCCTGGGCGATACTGGTTACTACACCTTCGTCGAGGCGGTGGTCGCGATCGCTTCCCAGTTTGACGCCTTTGCCAACGCCCGGGAGTTACTGATCGATGACACTGACAGTGTCCAGCCGGTGATGAACCGATCATTGGATTGCACCGCGATACGCCACCAGTTTGGTATTCAGCAGTTGTCTTGGCGGGATTTCACCGAGCGGGCTGTACGTCGTTACATCGAGCTTTACGTAGACAAGGAAAAAACATGAGTCAGCAGGAATCCGTGGCGTTGGGCGTTGCGGTGCTCACCATCAGCGATACCCGTACGCGTGCCAATGACACCTCGGGTGATTTTCTCGCGGAGGCTGCCGTGTCAGCCGGGCACGAAGTCCGTGCCCGACATATCGTCCAGGACGACGTCTACCAGATACGTGCTGTGGTCTCGCTATGGATAGCGGACCCCGCTATCGATGCGATTCTGCTCACCGGTGGTACCGGATTTTCGGGCCGGGACTCGACACCGGAGGCAGTAGCGCCGCTGTTCGACAAATCCATCGAAGGGTTTGGCGAATTGTTTCGCCAGCTGTCACATCAGGAAATTGGCACATCGACCATTCAGTCGCGGGCGTTGGCAGGCTTTGCCAATAAAACCGTCATTTTCTGCATGCCAGGCTCAACGGGTGCCTGCCGCACTGCGTGGAATGGCATAGTCAGGGAGCAGCTCGATGCAACCCACAGGCCCTGTAACTTTGTTGGCGTTTTGCGCACGGACTGATTGATGGCCCTGACCCTGCTTCCCGACGCGCTGGCCTCGGTACTGGCGACTTTGCCGGCACCTGTGGCGGTTGAATCCGTGTCCTTGATGGAAAGTCATGGGCGGGTGGCCGCTGCACCTGTGGTGTCGCCTATGGCGGTCCCACTGGCAGATAACAGTGCCATGGATGGTTATGCCTTGCGGGCTGCGGACCTGCCGGGTGAGTTGCCAGTCGCATCCCGGGTGACTGCGGGCATGGCACCGGGGGAACTCGCCCCCGGTACAGCTGCACGTATTTTTACCGGGGCCGTGCTACCAGAGGGCGCCGACACTGTCGTCATGCAGGAGCAGGCCGTTGAGCGAGATGGACGGGTGGTCTTCGAGGTCTCGCCAGAAGAGGGTGCCAATGTCCGTCGGCGCGGCGCCGATATCGGCGAGGGAGATGTGCTGATCGAATGCGGTCAACGGCTCACTGCCCAAGCCATCGGTGTACTGGCGTCGGTTGGGCTTACGCGGGTAGCGGTGTTTCGGCCCTTACGCGTGGCGGTCATGTCGACCGGAGATGAGCTTGTCGATGCGGATAACCCATCCGGCGCTCTCAAGCCATGGCAGCTATACAACTCCAATCGCTACCAACTGTTGGCTCAGTTGGCGGCGCTTGGCTACGACACCCTGGATATGGGTACGCTGGCGGATGACCCGCAATTGATTGGCGATGCCCTGGGTCGTGCTGCAGCGCAGGCCGACTGCATTATCAGTAGCGGTGGCGTGTCGGTCGGCGAGGCAGATTATGTTCGCGAACAGATCGAGTCTCGCGGGCAGCTCAAACTGTGGAAACTCGCGATCAAGCCCGGAAAGCCGCTGGCCTTTGGTCATGTTGATGGCACGCCGGTGTTCGGGCTGCCGGGCAACCCGGTCTCCGCGTGGGCAACCTTCCTGTTGGTCGTCAAGCCCTGGTTGTCGGCGGCTCAGGGCGCCGTGGCGCAGCCGCCCCAGCGAGTAACGGCTCGCGCGGGGTTCACCGTTGGCAGGGCCGGTACGCGCGAAGAGTATCTGCGCGTGACCCTCTCGGGCAGTGGTGCGGAGCTTGAGGCGTCGCTCGCGGGCAGCCAAAGCTCTGGTGTGCTAACGAGTGTGCTGAAGGCGGACGGGTTGGCTGTGGTACCTATCGGCACAACGATTGCCGAGGGTGATTCGGTGGATGTGCTGCTGATGGCATCGCTACAGTCGGTTCATACCGCCTAGTAGCGACGCTGTATGCCTCAGTCGTCGGGGCGCTGGAAGATCAGGGTGGCGTTGGTGCCACCAAAGCCGAAGCTGTTCGACATCACGCGGTTGAGCTGAACGTTATCTTGGCGTTCGCGCACAATGCGCATTCCTTCGGCCCCGGGATCGAGATTGTCGATGTTGGCAGAGGCGGCAATGAAGCCTGACTGCAACATCAGCAGCGAGTAAATCGCTTCCTGAACACCCGCCGCACCCAGAGAATGCCCGGACAGCGACTTGGTGGAGCCGATCCAGGGGCCTTCGGTGCCGAAGACTTCTCGGACCGCCTTGAGTTCCTGGATATCACCAGCCGGTGTGCTGGTGCCGTGGGCATTGACGTAGTCGATGCTACCCGGGCTCATGGCCAGTGCTTGTTGCATACAGCGCACCGCGCCCTCACCGGAAGGTGCAACCATGTCGTAACCATCGGAAGTCGCGCCGTAGCCGACGAGTTCGGCGTAGATTTTCGCGCCTCGTGCCTGGGCATGTTCGAGCGATTCCAGCACCAACATGCCGCCACCGCCAGCAATCACAAAGCCGTCGCGGTCTTCGTCATAGGCGCGGGAAGCGCGCTCGGGTGTGTCGTTGTACTTGGTTGACAGGGCGCCCATCGCATCGAACAGGCAGCTCATGGACCAGTGCAACTCCTCACCACCACCGGCGAAGACCACATCCTGCTTGCCCAGCTGAATCTGCTCCATGGCGTTGCCAATGCAGTGCGCACTGGTCGAACACGCCGAGGAAATCGAGTAGTTGACCCCTTTGATGGCAAACGGCGTCGCCAGGCAAGCAGACACCGTGCTGCCCATAGTCTGAGTGACCCGGTATGGACCCACCCGCCGCAAACCGCGGTCCCGCATGATGTCAGCGGCCTCAACCTGGCTGGCAGATGACGCGCCGCCTGAGCCGGCAATGATGCCGGTCCGCGGATGGGATACCTGCTCCGGCGTCAAGCCGGCGTCGGCGATGGCCTGCTGCATGCTCAGGTAGGCATAGCCTGCCGCATCTCCCATGAATCGCCACTGCTTACGATCAATGTGCTCGCTCAGGTCGATATCGGGCTTGCCCGCGACATGGCTGCGCATGCCAGCTTCGACCTGGGCCTCGTTATGACTGATGCCCGACTTTCCTGCCAGCAGAGACGCTTTAACCGCCGCTGCGTCGTTACCGAGGCAGGAGACGATACCGATACCAGTGACTACTACACGCTGTGTCATCAGAAGTTGTCCGTCGACTGGAACAGGCCGACCCGCAGATCGGACGCTGTATAGATTTCCTTGCCATCCACCGAAACACTGCCATCGGCGATGCCCATGACGAGCTTGCGCTCAATCACACGTTTGACCTGAATACTGTAAGTAACCTTGCTGTGGCGGGGAAGAATCTGGCCAGTGAACTTCACTTCGCCAGACCCCAGGGCGCGACCGCGGCCGGGATTGCCGCGCCAGCCGAGGAAAAAGCCGACCAATTGCCACATGGCATCCAGCCCGAGACAGCCGGGCATCACCGGGTCGCCGGGGAAATGACAATCGAAAAACCAGAGGTCCGGGTTAATGTCGAGCTCTGCAATCACCTCGCCCTTACCGTGTTCTCCACCCGTGGAACTGATTCGAGTAATGCGGTCCACCATCAACATGTTGTCGACCGGCAGTTGGGCGTTGCCCGGGCCGAACAGCTCACCCATTCCGCAAGCCACCAACTCGGACTTTTCATAGGAGGATTGGGGCGTGAAAACGTGATCACTCATAAAGGGAAATCCAGTCGAACAGAGAGGTGTGGGGCGCTTCTGGCGCAGCAGTGCATTGTAGATGATGGGTTTGCCATGTCCAGCAAGCGCAGGGCGGGCAATCTGTGACCCAGGCCTAGGAATTCGTATTACTCGGCGCACAGGCCTAAGCAATGTCACAGTGGATGGTTTAGCATCGCAGATATATGGCGTTGCACTCTTATCCGCATCAGCGAGCAAATTGATATGTTGGTTCCTGTTCTACTCTCCGGCGGCGTTGGCAGCCGCTTGTGGCCTGTTTCCCGAGAAGGTCGCCCGAAACAGTTTTTACCCATGGCGGGGCAGGGCTCCATGTTGCAACAGACCCAGCGCAGACTGGATGGGTTCGCCACCGCTGCGCCACTGATTGTCTGCAACGAAGAACACCGATTCCTGGTCGCAGAGCAGTTGCGAGAACTGGGAGTTGAGCCCGGCAAAATTATTCTGGAGCCGGATGGCCGCAATACCGCGCCGGCGATCGCCCTTGCGGCGTTGGCAGCTTTGGAGAATGACCCCAATGCCATGTTGCTGGCCTTGCCCGCGGATCACTTCATTCGCGACGGTCAGGCGTTTCACGATGCGGTGGGAGCGGCGATGTCTCTCGCCGAGACCGGCAAGTTGGTGACTTTCGGTGTAGTTCCAACCGCACCGGAAACTGGCTATGGCTATATCCGCTGTGGTGAAGCGCTGACGGACAGCGCTGCGGTACTCGCGGAATTCGTCGAAAAACCCGATGAAGCCACCGCAGCTCAGTATCTTGAGGCGGGCAACTATTATTGGAACAGCGGCATGTTCCTATTCCGTGCCGATCGGTACCTCGAAGCCCTGGCGCAACATTGCCCGGCAATCGACGCCGCCTGTCGCAAGGCAATGGCTGCAGCCGACGCCGATATGGACTTCTTACGTCCCGAGCGCGAGGCCTTCCTGGCCTGCCCCTCAGACAGTATCGATTATGCCGTGATGGAGCACACCGACGCCGGTGCCGTGATTCCGCTCGACTGTGGCTGGAGTGATATCGGTGCCTGGTCCGCGTTGTGGGACATCGGCGACAAGGACGCGGCGGGCAACGTTACTGCAGGTGATGTGCTACTGGATGACACCCGTGATAGCTACATCCATAGCGAATCACGTTTGGTGACCACCACAGGAGTCGAAGGCCTGGTTGTCGTGGAAACCGCTGATGCCGTACTGGTTGCCGACCGGGAGCGTGTCCAGAACGTCAAGACACTGGTGAAGTCCTTGCAGGCCACAGGGCGCAGCGAAGCCAGTGTGCATCAGCGCGTGTTCCGCCCCTGGGGATCTTATGAATCTCTGGTGACTGCTGACCGGTTCCAGGTCAAGCGCATCATCGTCAATCCCGGACAAACCCTGTCGCTGCAGAAGCACTTTCACCGTGCTGAACATTGGATTGTTGTCCACGGCACCGCGGAGGTGACCCGAGACGAGGAGGTATTCACCCTGCGTGAGGACCAGTCGACCTATATCCCCCTTGGCGCTGTCCACCGTCTCGCCAACCCGGGCAAAATTCCGCTCGAGTTGATTGAGGTGCAGTCTGGCGCCTACTTGGGTGAGGACGACATCGTGCGATTCGAAGACGTCTACGGACGCTAATGCATTGCGTTGAACCACTGAGCTGAAGCACTGAGGAGTATCCTGTGATTGAGAAGTGTCTGTTCCCCGTTGCCGGTTATGGCACGCGATTCCTGCCCGCGACGAAGAGCATGCCCAAGGAAATGTTGCCGGTGGTCAACAAGCCGCTGGTGCAGTACGGAGCCGAAGAGGCCATTCAGGCGGGTATGCACAACTGCGCATTTGTCACCGGGCGCGGCAAGCGAGCGATCGCAGACCACTTCGACAAAAGCTACGAGCTGGAACACCAAATTGCGGGCAGCAGCAAAGAAACCTTCTTGAGCAGCATCCGCGAGGTGATCGACAAAGGCGTGTTCACCATGGTTCGCCAGCGCGAAATGCTGGGGCTTGGTCATGCCATTCTCACCGGCAAGCCGCTGATCGGTAACGAGCCCTTTGGTGTGGTGCTGTCGGACGACCTTTGTCTCAATGAAGAGGGTGACGGCGTACTGAAGCAGATGGTGGAATTGTATAAGCAGTTCCGCTGCTCGATTGTCGCCGTTCAAGAGGTCCCGGATGACGAGGTGCACAAGTATGGCGTGGTCGCCGGTGAAAGCCTTCGCGATGGCTTGTACCGGGTGGACAAAATGGTAGAGAAGCCCAGCAAGGAAGAAGCACCATCAAATCTCGCTGTCATCGGTCGCTACATTCTTACTCCCGATATTTTCGACATCATCGAAGAGACACCTCCCGGTGCCAATGGTGAAGTACAGCTCACCGATGCGCTACAAACTCAGGCCAACAAGGGCTGTGTCATGGCGTACAAGTTTCAGGGGCGACGGTTTGACTGCGGTAGCGTGCCCGGCTTTGTCGAAGCAACTCAGTATGTTTACGAACACATCTACAAGAAGGAAGCCCAATGAGCGACGCGATCACCTGCTTCAAGGCCTATGATGTTCGCGGCCGTATCCCCGACCAGTTAAACGAGGATGTGGCCCGGCGCATCGGGCGCGCCTACGCGGAAGTGATCCAGCCCGGCTCGGTAGTGGTTGGCCATGATATTCGTCTCACCAGCGAATCGATCAAGGCTGCGCTGGTTGCGGGGCTGCGTGAGCAGGGTGTGGATGTGCTGGACATTGGCCTGTGCGGCACCGAAGAAATCTACTTCGCGACCTCACACCTCGGGGTGGGCGGTGGTATCGCCGTCACCGCCAGCCACAATCCCAAGGACTACAACGGCATGAAATTTGTTCGTGCCGAGTCCAAGCCCATCTCCGGTGACTCCGGTCTCAAGGAGATTCAGGCGATGGCGGAAGCCAATGATTTTACGCCCGCCGCGACTGAGGGCAGTTACGAGCAGGTCTCGACCATCGACGCCTATGTCGAGCACCTGCTGACATACATTGATCGCGATGCGTTAAAGCCCCTGAAGATCGTCTGCAATGCCGGTAATGGCGGCGCTGGCCGGGTCATCGATGCGCTGGAAGCCCACCTGCCAGTCAGTTTTATCAAGGTGCATCATGAGGCTGATGGTAACTTCCCCAACGGTGTACCTAACCCGCTGCTGGTGGAGAATCGCGCAGCGACCGCCGAGCGAGTGGTGGCGGAAGGCGCTGATCTTGGCATCGCCTGGGATGGTGACTTCGACCGCTGCTTTTTCTTCGATCATAACGGCGAGTTCATCGAGGGCTATTACATTGTTGGTTTGCTGGCTGATGCTTTCTTGTCGCGTCTGGGTCCCCAGAAAGTAGTCCACGATCCTCGTCTGACCTGGAACACCCGCGATATCGCCAGCAGTGGTGGCGGTGAGGCGGTGCAGAGCAAGACCGGTCATGCCTTCATCAAAGAAAAAATGCGTGAAGTCGATGCAGTCTACGGCGGAGAAATGAGCGCGCATCACTACTTCCGAGATTTTGCTTACTGCGATAGCGGCATGATCCCCTGGATGCTGGTGGCGGCTTTGATGTCTTCGCGCGATCAGTCCATGGCGGAGCTGGTCGCAGAGCGTGCAGCGATGTTCCCCTGCTCGGGCGAGATCAATCGCACGGTCGATGACGCTCGCGCGCTGCTGATCCGTGCCGAGGAGCACTACGGCATGGGTGCGTTGAAGGTTGAACACGTTGATGGACTGAGCATCGAGTTCGATGACTGGCGCTTCAATCTGCGTATGTCGAATACCGAGCCGGTGGTTCGCCTCAACGTCGAAAGCCGGGGTGACACTGCGCTCATGCAATCCCGCACTGAGGAGTTGCTGGCGCTGATTGACCGCTAGTCGGTATTGGCGTCGCGCCAGGCCCGGGCCACGGTTGCCGTGCCCGGGTCCAGCTTGTCCAAGCCTTCTCCGGTGTCGAGCATGGCGTTGATCTGCTTGCCGATGACCTTGCCCAGTTCTACACCCCACTGGTCAAAGGGATTGATGTTGAGCAGTTGTCCCAGGAAGAAGGTCTTGTGCTCATAGGCAGCAATCAGTGCGCCGAGCCGTTCCGGGCGTACTGCATCGAACCAGATCAGTGAGTGGCTGTGGTTGCCCGGCAGTACACGATGGGCGGCCATGTTGTCGGCCTCTCCCGCTGCAGCCACCAGGGCGCGTGCTTCGCTCTCGTTTCTCCCAACCAGCAGCGCTCGACTTTGGGCGAGGGCATTGGCTGCGAGCTTGCGATGGGCCGCTGGGTCTACATCGCCGTTGGTCAGCGGCAGGACAATATCTGCGGTAAAGCGTCGATTACCCTGGTGGAGCAACTGGTAGTAAGAGTGCTGTCCGATGGTGCCCGCCGAACCCCAAAGCATGGGGGCGCTGGGAAGCTTCAGAGTTTCGCCCGAGCGGTCGACCCGCTTGCCATTGCTCTCCATCGTCAGTTGCTGCAGAAACTCAGCCAGGTGATTCAGTCGCTGGGCGTATGGCAGTACCAGGTGGTTGCTGCAGTCCTGTAGCTGGCAGTGCCACCACTCCAGCAGCGCCATCATCATTGGCAGATTGTCTGCGGGTGAGGTCTCGGCGGTGTGGCTGTCCATCGCTTGAGCGCCAGCCAGCAGCTCGCTGAAAGCGGGCCAGCCTGACTGCAGGGCGATCGACAGGCCGATGGCAGACCAGAGTGAGTAGCGTCCCCCTACCCAGTCCCAGATTGGGAAACACTGCTCGGCGCCGATACCAAATTCCGCGGCGGCGCTGAGATTGGTGGTCACCGCCAACACGTGGCGCGGCAGGTCAGTCTCATCGAGCCCCGCCGCCAGCAACCAGGCGCGAGCGCGCAAGGCATTACTGAGCGTCTCTTCGGTAGTGAAGGACTTGGAGCAGATCACGAACAGGGTTCGGGCAGGGTTGAGGCCAGCCAGCACGCGGTCGAGATCCCAGGGGTCCACGTTGGCGATAAAGTGCGCGCGCATGGGGTCGCTTGTACTGCCCAGCGCCTCGCAGACCATACGCGGACCGAGGTCAGAGCCACCGATACCAATGTTGACGACATCGGTCAGCGTGTCCCCCCGGTAGCCCTGCCGCTGGCCCTCGTGAATGGCATTCACCGTCGCCTCCATGCGCCGCAGCACTGCGGTGACTTCGGCGAAGCGTGCTGGGCTCGACTGGCTGGCGGTGCCGCGCAGCAGGGTGTGCAGGGCCGAACGCTGCTCGGTGTGGTTGACCACAGCGCCACTGATCAGTTGCTCAAAAGACGCGCCCAGTGCTGCCGTATTGGCTAATTCGATGAGATGTTGGCGCGCATCACTATCGATTTGATGCTTGCTGTAATCGAGGTGGATGCCCGCGCCACTGACGTTGAATTGAGATGACCGGTCTTCATCTGCCGCGATCAGGTCTTCGATACGCTGATCGACAAGTCGCGCAACTGCCTGTTCAAGTGGAGTGTTGCGCTCGGACATGGATCAGGCCTCTCGATTGATGGATAGCTCCAGCAGGTCCTTGAGTCCCGCTGCGGCATCGCCGGCGTCAAGCTGCTCGAGACACTGCATGGCGCGGTCCCGATACTCTATGGCCATGGTCCGGGTGGCGTCGATGCCGCCGGTTGCCCGGACGGCCGCGAGAATCTCCGGCAGTTGCGCCGCGGTTTTTTCCCGCAGGGCGGTGGCAACCAAGCGGCGCTGGGTATCGTCCCCTACCGCCATGGTGTGAATCAGCGGCAGGGTGGGTTTGCCCTCATTGAGGTCATCGCCAACAGCCTTGCCGGTTACCTCGGGGTCACCCTCGTAGTCCAGGACATCGTCGATCATCTGGAAGGCGATGCCGAGGTTGAGTCCAAAATCGTGCAGCAGTTGTTCGCGCTCGGGCGAGGTCCCGCTCATCATGGCCGCGCCACGGCAGGCGGCAGCGAACAACACGGCGGTCTTGCGGGTAATGACATCGAGATACTGAGCCACTGTGGTGTCCGGATCGCCGGCCCGGACCAGCTGCAGCACTTCTCCTTCGGCGATGGCGTTGGTGGTGTCAGCCATGTGCTGCAGCAGCGGCATGCTGTCCAGCGTCACCATCAGTTGGAATGCGCGTGTATAGAGGAAGTCGCCGACCAGTACGCTGGGCGCATTGCCGAAGGTGGCGTTCACTGTGGGACGGCCGCGACGCAGGGCAGAGATGTCCACCACATCGTCGTGCAGCAAGGTGGCGGTGTGAATAAACTCGACCACCGCAGCGAAACGAATATGGCGATCCGTGCAATCGCCAACAGCTTTGGTCGCCAGTAGTGCCAGCAGGGGCCGCATGCGTTTGCCGCCTGCTTCAACGATGTAGTGACCGACGTTCTCTACCATGTCGACGTCTGAATACAGTTGGTCGACGATCAGTTGATTGACCCGGTCAAACTCTCCCGCTACCCGGGCGCGAATTGTTTCGATCACATTGGCTCTCCAGCGCTTGCGCAGGATTATAGGCAGAGGACACCACTGCCGCCACCAGCAGCACACCCCCTGCTTAGGTCGGTTGCGTTTTTGGTGCCAAGCACGTAGTATCCGCGCCCTTGACGCCGCCAGACCCTTGGCGGCTCCTGTGAGTGCCTGGCTCTGCCCCGTTTTACGGACCCCAATTGCGAGCAGGCTAACTGAGCGGAGAAACCCGAATGTACGCAGTCATTGAAAGCGGTGGTAAGCAGCACCGCGTTGAAGAAGGCGAGCTGCTGAAGCTCGAAAAGCTGGATGTCGCCACTGGCGAAACCGTTGAGTTCGACCGTGTTTTGATGGTCGGTGCCGGCGAAGACGTTAAAATTGGCACCCCGGTTGTTGACGGCAGCAAAGTGACTGCAGAGGTGGTTGCCCACGGTCGTCACGAGAAAATCAAGATCGTGAAGTTCAACCGTCGCAAGCACTACCGCAACGAAACAGGCCATCGGCAGTGGTTTACCGAGGTCAAGATTACCGGCATTTCAGGCTGATAGGAGACTGACAAATGGCTCACAAGAAAGCAGGCGGCAGTACCCGTAACGGTCGCGATTCCGAAAGCAAACGACTTGGTGTGAAGGCCTTCGGTGGCCAGACCGTGACTGCGGGCAGCATCATTGTTCGTCAGCGTGGCACTCGTTTCCACGCCGGCGGTAACGTCAGCATGGGCAAGGATCACACCTTGTTTGCAACCGCTGACGGTAAGGTCGAGTTCTTCGAAGGCGGCCCCCAGAACCGCAAGCAGGTTCGCATCGTTACTGCGTAAGCAGGCGTTGGCTGGATCTGGAAGCCCCGTCCTGCGACGGGGCTTTTTTGTTTTTGGTCCCGGCAGCAGCGTAATTCCTGACACAGCAATGGAAACCGTCCGCGGTTAGACTCCAATCATGAAATTTGTTGACGAAGTATCCATCGAAGTATTCGCCGGTAACGGCGGGAACGGCTGTGTCAGCTTTCGCCGGGAGAAGTACATCCCCAAGGGTGGACCCGACGGTGGCGATGGCGGTGACGGCGGCAGCGTCACCCTGGTGGGCGACACTGCGTTGAATACCATGGTGGATTATCGCTACACCCGTAAGTTTCGAGCCCAGAACGGTGAGCCCGGCCGCGGTAGAAACTGCTCGGGCAAAGCCGGCGAAGATCTCTTCTTGCCCGTGCCCCTGGGTACCACCGTGCTCGATGAAGACACCGGTGAAGTGCTCGGTGACATCCAGACCGAGGGCCAACAGTTGTTGGTCGCCCAGGGCGGATTTCACGGGCTCGGCAACACCCGCTTCAAGTCCAGCGTCAACCGGACCCCACGGCAGAGCTCGCCGGGTAGCGATGGAGAATCGCGGCGCTTAAAGCTTGAGTTAAAAGTGCTGGCCGACGTTGGCTTGCTGGGTTTGCCCAATGCGGGGAAATCTACGTTTATACGGGCGGTCTCTGCGGCGACTCCCAAAGTGGCCGATTACCCCTTCACAACGCTTGTGCCCAGTCTCGGTGTGGTCAAAGTTGACGCCCATCGTTCGTTTGTCGTGGCTGACATCCCCGGCCTGATCGAAGGTGCTTCGGATGGTGCGGGGCTGGGTATCCGCTTCCTCAAACACCTGACACGCAACCGTGTATTGCTGCATCTGGTGGATCTGGCACCGCTCGATGGCAGTGACCCCGCCGAATCGGCGCTGGCGATCGTCCGCGAGCTGGAGCGGTTCAGTCCCACCCTGGCAGCGCGCCCACGCTGGCTCGTACTCAACAAGGTCGATCTGCTTGATGACGCCACCCGCGCCGAGCGCGCTCAGGCAGTGATCGAAGCACTTGCTTGGCAGGGCCCTGTTTACGAAATCGCTGCGATCAGCAAGCAGGGCACTGGCCCCTTGAGTGGTGACTTGATGACGGCGATTGAACATCTCGACGCCGAGGAGGCGGAGGACCCCGATCGCGCTGCTCAAGAACTGGCTGCTCAGTCACAGATGCAGGCGGAGGCCCGGGAGCGGATTGAAACCCTGCGTAACGCTCGCGCAGCAGAGCGCCGCGCCCAGAAAGAAGCGCGCGACGAGGACGATGAGGACGACCACGACGTGGAAGTGGAGTACCGATCGTGAATCGTGGTGACCGCTCCCAGGTGAGCGGTGCACGTCGCTGGGTGGTCAAGATGGGCAGTTCGGTGCTCACCCGTGAGGGTAGTGGTATCGACCAGGACATGATCGGGCTGTTGGCCCGTCAGGTCATGTCGTTACGAAACAGCGGCGCGGAAGTTGTTCTGGTGTCGAGTGGTGCTGTCGCTGCCGGCATGGTACGGCTTGGCCTGTCAGCCAGGCCGGATTCGGTCGCGGGACTACAGGCGGCCGCGGCCGTCGGCCAAAGCACGCTGATTCGGGCATGGGAAGAAGCTTTCAACAACCACGACGTGATGGCAGCACAGATTTTGCTGTCCCACGCCGATGTTCGCGCTCGGGATCGCTACCTGAACGCCCGCGCGGCGCTTCACGAGCTGCTGCGCAACGGTGTCGTTCCGATTATCAATGAGAATGATACGGTCGTGACCGATGAGATCCGCCTCGGTGACAACGACAATCTTGGTGCGCTGGTGGCGAACCTGATTGATGCCGATGCCTTGGTGCTGCTGACCGATCAAAATGGGCTCTATGATCGCAATCCCGTTGAACACCCTGATGCGCAAATGATCGACTGGGCCGACGTCAACGACCTTTCGCTCGACGGCATGGCCGGCGAGGGGGGAACGCTGGGGCGCGGCGGGATGATCACCAAGATTGCCGCAGCCCGACTGGCGGCCCGCTCCGGCGCTACCACAGTGATCGCTTCAGGATGGCAGCAGGACATCCTGCCGGCGCTGGCTCGCGGTGAATATCTGGGGACCCTGCTACATACCGATCGCAGGCCTCAGAGCTCTCGTAAACAGTGGTTGGCGAGCATTATTCATGCGCGCGGCGCGCTGGTGCTCGATAACGGGGCGGTGACGGGCATCACCCAAAACCGCACTTCGCTACTGCCCGTTGGCATCAGCGAGGTGCGCGGTGCTTTTAATCGCGGTGATCTTGTCCGCTGTGTCGACGTGGCCGGTCGTGAGGTAGCGCGCGGACTGGTTAACTATGATGACCGGGAGGCGGCCTTGTTGGTGGGTTGTCCGAGTGGCGACATCATCGACCGGTTGGGTTTCGGTGGTGAGGCTGAAATGATTCATCGCGATAATCTGGTGATCGTTTAATGACCCTGGCGCTGCTCGCGGCTTATTCGATCGCGGTGTTTGCGGCGGCATTGCTGGGCGCCTGGATTCCCCGTTGGGTGACCATGACTCACACCCGGACCCAGATGATGCTCAGTCTGGTATCAGGGCTGATGCTGGGGGTTGCGATTTACCATTTGGTGCCCCACAGCGTGGCAGCGGTCGGAGATATTGACGTCACCATGCAGTGGCTGATGGGCGGGCTGGTGTTCATGATGCTCATGCTGCGCCTATTTCATTTTCATCAGCACGACTTCGCGGGTAGTGAAGCCACCTGCGAGGGGGCCGACGCGGACCATCATGACCATGCTCATGCCCACGATCATGCCCATGTCCACCCACCTGCCAGTCCATTCAGTTGGTTGGGATTGTTTCTGGGCTTGTCGATCCACACCTTGATCGATGGGATTGCTCTGGGTGCGGTGATGCGTAGCGAGGGTGCCGCGGGCGGTTTACTGGGGCTGGGCGTGTTTCTTGCGATCTTGCTGCACAAGCCGCTGGATGCGATTTCTATTGAGACCGTCATGGCCGCGTCCGGCTGGAGTAGCCGACGTCGCAGTCTCGCCAACTGGCTGTTCGCGGCGCTGTGTCCGATCGCGGCGATCGCTTTTTATTTTGGTTTGGACATGGATACGGGCAGCGGTCTCATGCCTGCTGCGCTGGCTTTTTCAGCGGGTGCCTTTATCTGTATCGCCCTGGGGGATTTGTTGCCCGAGGTGCAGTTTCACAGTCATGACCGGGTCAAACTGACCCTGCTGTTCCTGATGGGTATTGGACTCGCCTACGGCATCGGTTGGCTGGAACCTGCCCACGGCACTCACGGTCACTGAGTCAAAGGGCGCCGCTGGGCCTTATTGAGACCGGTACTCAACGCTCAGCGCCCTGTGCCTGCGCGTGGGCTTTACAAGCCACGCCGTCGTAGCGCGGCGCTTCCCAGCCGGCCAATTCCTGAGTCAGGCGCTGTGTCAGCATGTCGAGATGGGGCTCACTGGCGTTGAGACAGGGAATGTACTCATAACGCTCGCCCCCGGCCTCCATAAAGTACTCGCGGTTCTCCATACCGATTTCTTCGATGGTTTCCAGGCAGTCAGCCGAGAATCCAGGGCAGATGATTTGTAGTGACTTCACACCCGCCTCGGGCAGACTTTTGAGCGTTTCATCGGTATAGGGTTTGAGCCACTCCGCCCGGCCAAAGCGCGATTGAAAGGTTGTCAGGTATTCATCAGCACCGAGGCCGAGTGTCTGTGCCACCAGGCGTGTGGTCTTGTGACATTGGCAGTGGTAAGGGTCGCCATTGAGCAGATAGCTCTTGGGTGTGCCGTGATAGGAAAATACCAATCGGTCAGCGCGGCCGTGCTCGTCCCAATGCTTGCGAATGCTGTCGGCAATCACCTCAATGTAGCGTGGATCGTCGTGGTAGCAACTGATGAACCGGAGGTCAGGTAACCACCGCCGGCTGCGGAATTCCTCAGACAGGTCGTCAAAGGTCGAGCCAGTGGTGGCCGCGCTGTACTGAGGGTAGAGCGGCAGCACAACCAGCCGCTGCACGCCCGCCGCGAACATGTCTGCGAGTACATCAGGGATAGAGGGATTGCCGTAGCGCATGGCGCCACGGACCACCACCTGGTTTCCAAAGGTCTGCTTCAGCCGCTCGGCGACGCCGCTCACCTGATCTTCGAGATGATAGAGCAGGGGGGAGCCGCGCTCGGTCCAAACTTCCTGATATGCCTCGGCTGAGCGAGCCGGTCGCACATTGAGAATGATGCCATTGAGAATCAACCACCAGATTGCCCGCGGCACCTCGACGACTCGGGGATCTGAGAGAAACTGTTTCAAGTAGGGGCGCAGCGCCTGCTTGGTGGCTGCTTCCGGTGTCCCAAGATTAGTCAGCAGGACACCGACGCGGGGTTCGGTGCCGTGGTCGTAGTTGGGGGTACCGCGGTATTTCATGGACTGATCCTGGACGGGGCAAAGGTCGGGAGAGTTACGCTCCCGGATGAAAGTCGGATTGTCTCAGATACGAGCCACGTTGACTCTGATTCAAACCCAGAGTAGAAAAACCTACCGAGAGTTCAAAAACAAAAAAGGTGGTACTCCCCCATGAGTCTCAGTTTCGACAGTGCCCGGCTGCACAATCCCCACTTGACCGAAGAGCACAACGCCTGGCGCGAGCAACTGCGTCGCTTCGTAGACGCCGAAATCATGCCTTACGCCGATGATTGGGACGAAGCTGGTGAAATGCCGACTGACATTTGGCGCAAAGCCGCAGAGGTGGGTCTGTTGGGCCTGGGCTACCCGGAGGCTTACGGCGGCACGCCTGCTGACAGTTGGCTGAGCTGGGTGACGCAGGAGGAGATGGCCCGGATCGGTGCGGGGGGCGTTTCCACGGCCTTGCTGTTCCACGGCATTGGATTGCCCCCGGTCATCAATTGGGGCAGTGAGGCGATGAAAGCCGAAGTGGCGCCCCCAGTGCTGGCAGGAGAGAAGTGGATTTCCCTCGGCATCACCGAACCGGGGGGGGGCTCCGACGTAGCCAGTATCAAGACCACGGCGGTGCGTGATGGCGATCACTACATCGTGAATGGCTCCAAAACCTATATCACAGGCGGTATGCGAGCCAATTGGGTCTCTACCGCGGTACGCACCGGAGGGGACGGCGCAGGAGGTGTTTCCATGTTGCTGATTCCCACCGATGCAGAGGGCTTCTCGCGCACACCGCTCGACAAAAAAATGGGCTGGTGGGCGTCCGATACCGCCACGCTCTATTTCGATAATGTTCGCGTGCCCGTGGAAAACCTGATCGGCCAGGAAAACCAGGGGTTCCTGGTGATCATGACCAACTTCAATAGTGAGCGTATGGGGATGGCCGCTGCCATGGAGGCCTATGGCCGGGTGTGTTTGGAAGAGGCGGTGAACTGGGCCACCGAGCGCCGCACTTTTGGCAAGCGACTCGCGGATCACCAGGTGATTCGCCACAAGATCGCCATGATGAAGCAAAAGCTCAATGCCACTCAGGCTTACATCCGCCATTGTTTCGAGTCCATCGAATCCGGCGACCCCAATTTTGGCGATATCGCACTGCTCAAGGTGCAGGCCAGTGAGGTCATGGAATTTTGCGCCCGTGAGGCCATGCAAATCCTGGGCGGCGCCGGTTACATCCGCGGTAACCGCCTGGAGCGGATTTATCGCGAGGTTCGGGTCAACGCCATTGGCGGCGGTTCTGAGGAAATCATGCGCGATCTTGCTGCCCGGCAGTACGGCTTATAGACCGCGCCCACCGCGCCAAACAACTCTCCCCCAAGCAATAACAAAGGACCTCTGCAATGACAGTTGCGAAAGAGACACTGGCAAGCTTCCAAAAGGAAGTCGCCGCCTGGATGGCGGAAAATATTCCCAAGGACCCCGGCTTCCTATTGCCCATGAGCTTTCTCGAAGTGGGTACCGAACAACAACTTGAATTTCTGCGCGAGTGGCAGCACAAGCTCTGGAGTGCCGGTTACCTCGGTATGCACTGGCCCACCGAATACGGTGGTCAGGGTGCGGATCCTGCCTTTCAGACCGTGGTCGACAACGAACTGCGCAAGCGCCACGCGCCGATCATCTTCAACACTATCGGTCTCAACTGGGTGGGGCCGCTGCTGTTGGATATTGGCAGTGAGCAGGCTCGCCAGCGCTACATCAAACCGCTGCTGACCGGTGAAGAAATCTGGTGTCAGGGCTTTTCCGAGCCCGACCACGGTTCCGATCTGGGCAGCGTCCAGACCAAGGCGGATCGAGATGGCGACGAATACGTGGTCAATGGCTCGAAGATCTGGACCACCCTGGGGAACTACGCCGATCACATGATTCTCCTGGCGCGCACCCAGCCACAGACTGGCCGTAAGTACGACGGTCTGTCGTTCTTCCTGTCGCCGATGAAGATTGAGGGCATCGAGGCTCATCCAATCCGCAAGATCACCGGTGAGTACGGCTTTAATCAGATCTTCTTCACCGATGCGCGCATCTCCGCCGACTGCTTGATGGGCGAGGATGGTCAGGGTTGGGGGGTGGCCATGAAGACCCTCGAATACGAGCGTGGTGTGCAGGCAGGTCAGGCCAGTGCCCACTGGAACGTGACCGTTGCGATTGACGACATGGTGAACGAATTGCGCACCATGAAGCGCAACGGCAAGCCTTTGCTGGATGATCCGTTGGTCCGTGACCAGGTGGTGCAGTTCATCATTGAAAACAAGGCCATGGCTCTGAGCCAGCGTCGAGCCCGGGTTTCGGCCCTGACCAGTGATTACCCGATGGGCCTTGCGCTGTCGGGTAAGTACAGGGGTACCGAGCATTCCCGGCGCATGCGCCAGTTCGCGGTTGCCATGCAGGGAGCCGCGGGCAGTCTGTTTATCGATGATCCCGATGCCCATCGTGGTGGATTCTGGCAGCGCGCCTACTTCACCAATTTCGGCGCCACTATCGGCGGTGGTACCACCGAGATCCAGGCCAACATCATTGCCGAGCATGTGCTCGGTCTGCCGAAGTAAGGGGGGCACAGCAAATGTCATCAGTACTTGGAAATCTGGCGCTCTCCTTTAGTGAAGAACAGGGCATGTTGTTGGATGTGGCCCGTGAGTTTGTGCGTGATAAATCTCCGGTGGAAAAAGTGCGCGAGCAACTGGAAACCGCCTCAGGGTTTGATAACCAGACCTGGGCAGAGATGGTCGAGCTTGGTTGGGCGGGTATCGCCCTGCCGGAATCTGTAGGCGGTGCCGGACTGGGAATGGGGACCGTGGTGCCGGTTGTCGAGGCGCTGGGTCAGGGCCTGTTGGGCACACCGTTGATCAGCACCACCCTGGCTGGCCAATTGCTGTTGCGTGCAGGCGGGCAGGAAGTGGAGCCCATGCTGTCACGGATCGCGGCCGGTGAGGTGGCGACGGTGGCGTTGCTGGAGGACAGCGATTGGGGTGGCGAGCTCGGTGCCGTCACCGTCGATGGCAATGGTGTGGTCAACGGTCACAAGACCTTTGTGACCGACGCCGGGGTCGCTGACCTATTTGTGGTTGTGGCCAAGCACCAGGGATCACCGCTGCTGGCGGTTATCGAGCGCAAGGCGCTGGCGGACGACGCCATAACCCAGCAAGCGCTGATCGACCTGACCAAGCGTGCGGCCAAGGTGGCCTTCGATGGGGTGCAGGCTTCGCTGGTGCTCTCGGGGGAGTCAGTGGCGCATGCGCTTCGCGACTATCTGTTGCTCGGTGCACTGTTGTCCGCTGCTGAAGCGACCGGCAGCGCGGCCGCCTGCTTGGCGACCATCACCGATTATCTCAAGACCCGAAAGCAATTCGGCAAGCTGATCGGTTCGTATCAGGCGCTTAAGCACCCGACAGTCGATATTTACTGCGGACTTGAAAACGCTCGCACCTACACCTATCACGCGGCCACTTTGCTGGGTGACGACGCATTGTCGGTGGACGCCGAGATTGCCTGTCGAATGGCCAAAGTGGTCGCGACCGAACTGATCGAGTTCGCGGGTGATCGATCCGTGCAGTTTCATGGCGGTATTGGTTTCACCTGGGACTGCGACTCGATGCTCTACATCCGCCGGGCCCAGTGGTCACGCCAGGTATTTGGCGATGCGTTGGAACACCGAACCTGGCTGGCTTCGTTACTATTGGACTGATCTCGTCCAAAGCACTTCGGTGCACGTATAGGGTGCATGCCAAAACGTAACCCCATCCGCCGCGGCGCTGTTGGCCGCGGCCTCTCACTTTCTCTCGCCGGTGCCCGCGCCGGCGGTGCCTTTGCGCTCGATGCCGCAGTGAATCGTCTGCGCGGCGGCGATGCTGCCGATAGTCCCCGCCTGGCCCGTGAGGCTCGCCGCTTCGCCAGTCGGCTGGGCGAGCTCAAAGGCAGCTACGTCAAAATCGGCCAGATGTTTGCGTTGCTGGGGGAGCATTTTTTGCCCGCAGCACTCACTGACGCCTTGCATGAGCTCGAGGCAGACACCCGTCCGCTGGACTGGCGGCACATCGAGCCTTTGATTGAGGCCGCCCTCGGCGAGCGCATGTCCGATCTGGAGATCAACCCCGAAGCGCTGGGTGCGGCGTCGCTAGCACAGGTGCATGGTGCGCTGGTGCTCGATACTGATCAGCAATTGGTACTCAAGGTCCAGTATCCCGATCTGCGCGACGTCATCGATGATGATTTTGATGCCGTCGTGAAAATGCTGCGCCTGGCGCGTTGGTTGCCCGCGGGACGGGACTTCGACAGCTGGCTCGAGGGTATGCGTGCTCAGTTGCATCTGGAGATTGATTATCGTCGAGAGGCGGCCATGGCCGCTGAGATGGTGGCTTTGGCGAAACAGCAGCCACTGAACGGCAGCAGACTGGTACCGCTATGTATCCCGACCTATCACGCGGCCTACTCGGGTGACGACGTGCTGGCGATTGAATACATCGAAGGCGTGCCGGTGACCGATGCCTCGGTTGCGGCATTGCCGCAGTCGATTCGAAACCGCCTGGGTCGCACGATGCTGGCGCTGTTTCTGAGTGAGGTTTTCGATTGGGGCGTGATGCAGACCGACCCGAACTTCGGCAATTACCTCATTACGCCGGGAGGCAAGTCGCTCGCGTTACTCGATTTCGGCTCGGTAGTGGCGCTTGAGCCTCGATTCCGCGAGGGGCTGGCGGCAGTCATTCTGGGCGGTCAGCAGCGCGATGAGGCCCGGGTGTTGCACGGGCTGGAGTTGCTGGGCTGCTTGCAGGCAGACAGCGGCGAGGTCGCGCAGCAAACGTTTATGCATTTCGTAGCGCACTTATTGGAACCGCTCGCGCACCCGAATGAACTTCCCGCTGAATTGCTCAATAACCGGGGTGAGTATCGCTGGGGGCGCTCCGCGCTCATGCAGCGAGCTGGTCGCAAGGCAGCCGGATCTGCTGCGAGTCGCCACTTTGCCACACCCTCAGGTGATTTTGCGGTCATCGCTCGCAAGCTCACCGGCGTATTCACTTTTATCTCGGTACTTGATGCCGAGTTCAATGGCTATGAATTGTTGGAGCCGTATCTCGGCTCGGCGGCGAGGCAGGCATCATGATGGACGACCAAAAGCCGGTCCCCCGAAGTTCAGTGCAACGGCTGGGCCGTATGGCGAGGCTGGCCGGTGGTGTTGCCGGTGGCATGTTGGCCGAGGGCGCGCGTCAAGTGCGTGCTGGCAACCGCCCGCGCGCACGGGACTTGATCCTCACGCCGGGTAACGCCAAGCGATTGACCCGGCAGTTGTCTGAGATGCGCGGTGCCGCCATGAAACTGGGTCAGATCCTGTCCATGGACGGCGGTGACTTTCTGCCGAAGGAGTTGGCCGACATTCTGGCGACTTTGCGGTCGGGTGCATTCGCCATGCCTGATGAGCAGTTGCAACAAGTGTTGACCGAGGCTTTCGGAGAAGACTGGCCCGAAAAACTGCGCGACTTTGACACGAAGCCTTTTGCGGCGGCCTCCATCGGGCAGGTCCACCGCCTGCGCACTCGGGATGGTCGTGACGCCGTGCTCAAAGTCCAGTATCCCGGCGTCGCTGAGAGTGTGGATGCAGACGTGAATAACCTGACCCGCCTGCTCAAGGTGTCGGGCCTATTACCGCCGCAGATGGATATCCAGCCGTTGTTGGTCGAGGTCAAAAAGCAGTTGCGCGAAGAGGCGGACTATCACCTCGAGGCCAAGTATCTGAGTGCTTTCGTGCGTGCTCTGGGGGACGACGATCGCTTCCTGCTACCGCGGCTGATTCCCAGTCTGAGCAGCGAGCGGGTGCTGGGAATGACTTATGTACCCAGCGTGCCGATCGAGGCAGTGATCGAGGAGGATCAGGAAGAGCGCGATCGGGTAATGTCCTTGTTGATCGAGCTGCTGCTGGTCGAGATGTTCGACCTGCGCATGGTGCAGACTGACCCGAACTTTGCCAACTATCGTTACAACGATGAGACGGGGCAGGTCGTGTTACTGGATTTCGGCGCCAGTCGCCGCTATCGGAGTGCGTTCGTCAATGCCTATAAGGACATGCTGGCAGCGGCCCTGGTGGAGGACCGCGACGGCATGGCGGCGGCGGCCATTCGGGTGGGTTATGCCATGGGTGAACCGGGCACGCCCTACCGTGAAATGGTGCTCGATGTGATTCAGATTGCGCTCGATCCCATTATGGTCGATGCGCCTTACGACTTTGCCAACTCGACAATGGGTGAGCGCTTGATGCCGTTTATCGACACCATGCGCGATTACAAACAGTTTTGGGAAGCGCCACCTGTCGATGCCGCCTATATTCACCGCAAGATCGGTGGATTGTTCCAGATGGCGCAGCGGCTGGAGGCCCGGGTCAATGTCAACGCCTTGCTCCGGGCCTGGTTGGAGGGCGATGCCTGACTGAGGTCACGCGTCTCCGGGCAAACCGGCCGCGATAAAGCGAGCCATATTGCCCCCCATGACGGCACGGATTTCGTCTTCGCTGAAGCTGGCGTCGATCATGGCCTGAGTCAGGTGTGCGACTTGTGAGGCATCGATCGGCGTATTGACTGACCCATCCCAATCCGAACCCAATGCGACGGCGTTGATGCCGAACTGATCGATCCCATAGCGGATAGCCGCGACGATATCAGCCACGCTCTCACCGCAGACGGCTTCAGACCAGAACCCCACCCCGATCAGACCGCCAGCATTGGCGATGCGTGCCATGGTGGCATCCGAGATGTTGCGCTTGCGGTCGCAGTGACCCTTAAAGCCCGTATGGCTGACGATGAGTGGCCTCTCGCCAGTGAGATCGAGTACGTCATGTACGACCGCCTCCGACGAATGGGACACATCGATCATGATGCCAAGACGAACCATCTCCGCGACCGCAGCGCGGCCGAACTCAGTCAGACCCGCATTCGATTCGCCGTGCAAAGAGCCGCCCAGCTTGTTATCGAAAAAGTGCTGCAGGCTCATCATTCGGAAGCCCGCATCCCACAGGCGCTGAATATTGGCGAGGTCACCATCCAGCGCGTGGGACCCTTCAGTGCCGATGAGTGCCCCTACCGTCTTTGCGCCCTCGGCCCGTGCGGCCATCAGCGCGGCGAGATCCTGCTTGCTGCGGATCAGCGTGAGGTTGTCGCTGTCACGCGCAGCATTGCGTACCCGCTTGGCCTGGTGCAGGGCGCGGGCCGCGAGATAGTCGCGTGTCTCCGAGGGCCAGCGTTGTGCGAAGGCGAGGATAGTGATGTTGTCAGGCGCGTCAGCGGAGTTGCTGTGGTAGTTCTGGCCGCGAGGTGACTTGGTCACCGTGGTAAACATTTGCAGGGCAAAGTTGCCCTCTACCAAGCGCGGGATATCGACCTGACCCCAGTCGCCGCGTTCATCGAGTGGGCGAGACCAAAGTGCAGTATCTGCGTGCAGGTCGCCAATGATGAGCGTGTCGTGCAGGGCGAGGGCTTGCGGTGATGGAGCAGGGCCCGGGTCACCAATGACCTGGTTGGACTGGCTGCCGATGTAGCCCGGCGCAAACCCAAAAATACCAATCGCGCCCACCACGGCCAGAATGCCAACCGCTCCTACCAAACCACGCAACCACTTCATTATCGACTCCTTGTTATCGGTGGCCGAGAGTGTGCTGTGACCGCATCGTCGGTGCAACTGGTCTATCCGCGCCGCGCACCCGTATGCAGCCTCATGGATAAACAGCGACTTATTTTTGTACTGGGCGATCAGCTGAGTCTGGCAAACCCCGCGCTTCGCGATGCGACACCGGCAAACGATGTCATTCTGATGGCAGAAGTCGCTGAAGAGGCACAATACGTGCCGCACAATCGGCACAAAATCGTCTTGTTGTTCGCCGCGATGCGGCACTTCGCCCAGCAGCTGCGTGATCGCGGCTTTACAGTGCGATATACCGAGTTTTCACAGGGCTGTCCGTCGTTGCAGGCCGCGTGCCAAAACGCGCTATGCACGTTGCAGGCGTCCGAGGTTGTCGTCTGCGCGCCTGGTGAGCACCGATTGCTTTCAGCGATGCAGGGGTGGTCAACGACGCTTGGTGTGCCGGTGACTTTGCTCGAAGACGACCGTTATCTGGCCTCGCAGCAGGACTTTCGTCAATGGGCTCGGGGGCGCAAGCAACTGCGCATGGAGTACTTTTACCGTGAGATGCGCAAGCGCTACGGCATATTGCTAGATGACGGCGAGCCTGCTGGTGGCAAGTGGAATTACGATAGTGAGAATCGTGTTGGCTGGCGGGGGCAGGAGGAAATTCCAGAGCGCCCAAGCCATGCGCCCGATGCCGTGACCCGCGCGGTGATCGACGAAATCACGACGGCTTTTCCCAACAACCCCGGAGACCTTTCACACTTTCGTTGGGGTGTAACCACAGAACAGGCGCAGGCAGATCTTGGGTGGTTTCTGGACCACGCCCTGCCTCGCTTCGGCACCTACCAAGACGCGCTCGTTGAGGAATCTCCCTGGGTCTTCCATAGCTTGGTCTCGATGTACCTTAACTGCGGTTTGCTCGAACCGCTGGACGTGTGCCAGCAAGTTGAGCAGCGCTACCGGGATGGACTTTGCAGTCTGGCCGCCGCGGAGGGTTTCATTCGCCAGGTGCTGGGCTGGCGGGAGTACGTGCGTGGCATCTACTGGTTGCTGATGCCCGAGTACGCTGAACGCAATACCTTCGCCGCCGACCGACCCTTGCCAGATTGGTTCTGGACGGGCGACACACCGATGCGGTGTTTGTCCCGCGCCATTGGCCAGTCGCTGGACTACGGCTACGCGCATCACATTCAGCGTTTGATGGTGATAGGTAACTTTGCCCTGCTGGCAGGCTTGGACGTAAAGGCAGTGTGTGAGTGGTATCTGGCCGTCTACGTAGATGCCTACGAATGGGTGGAGTTACCCAATACCGCGGGTATGGCACTGCATGCAGATCATGGAACGATGGCCAGTAAACCCTATGCGGCCAGTGGCAAGTACATTCAGAAGCAGGGCAATCATTGCAAGGCGTGCCGGTTCAATCCCGCGAAAATGACCGGTGAGGATGCCTGCCCGTACAACAGCATGTACTGGCGTTTTATTGACCGCAATGCGGCGTACCTCAGCGGCAATGCACGTATGGGGTTGATCATGGCGAACTGGCGCAAGCGAGACCCGGGCGAGCGCGAGGCGATTCTCCGTTGGGCCGATCAAAGTCTTGAACGTTATGCCTGACTACCCGACTCCGAGCGCTCGGCTTTGAGTTTCCAGCGTTGACTGGCGCACTTACGCGAGCAGTAAACGATATCTTCCCATTGGTTTTTCCATCGAGCACGCCAGCTGAACGATCGCTCGCAGACAGGACAGATCTTGCTGGGCAGGTCGCGTTTTCGACGCTGTTTCATTGGGGGTCAACGCTCATCGGCCAATCGGCCGCATCGGTCACAAAGGTAGGCTGGACAGGGCGAAAGCCCTGCCACTTTTTGGTGAAGACACCGTCAGGATCGTAGCTGGCGGTTTGCTTGTCGATATTGAAGGCGCGTCCTCCGCGGGGGTCGGCGCCGACGCCGGCGATGTACTGCCAGTTGCCATAGTTGCTTGCCACGTCGTAGTCGATGAGGTGCTTTTCAAAGAATGCGGCGCCATAGCGCCAGTCGTGGTTGAGATCGTGAATCAAACAACTGGCGGCGATCTGCCGGCCGCGATTGCTCATCCAGCCCGTCGCAACCAGTTGACGCATCAGCGCATTTACCAACGGGAAGTCCGTATCACCAGCGCACCAGCGGGCGAAAGTGCGCGGCTCAAAAGTCCGTATCTGGCGCTCACCGCGACTACCTGACGGGCGGAACAGCTTGATGTCGTCGAGCTTCGCCCGCCACCAGAAAAACTCTCGCCAGAGAAGCTCAAAGAACAACCAGTAGGTTGATTCGTTGCTGTGGCACTCACGCTCGAAGCGGAAAATTTCATGGGCGACTTCCCGTACCGAGAGATTGCCATTGGCGAGCCAGGGGGACAGGGTGCTTGAGCCGTCGAGCCCGTCAAGACAGTTTCGGGTTTGTTTGTAGGTGTCGATACCTTGTTCATCAAACACAAACTGGCGCAGACGGCGCAGGCCTGCGGCGCGGCCACCGGGAAGAGGCAGGGCAGGGTTAGCCGCGGCGGTGCTTCTTGGAATGGCGTCGTATTGTGCTGAGGGAGGCGGAGGTAGTTGCTCGGGGGTGGCTGCGGGCTTGCGTACTGCCAGGCTTTCCACGCGCTTGCGGAATGGCGTGAACACCCCGGGCATGTCAGCGACCGTAAAGGGCAGCGTGGCCTCGTCGAACAAGGTGTTACCGCGGTGCACCTGCAGTGGAATATCGAGGCGGCGGGCCAGGTGCTCCCGGCTGCGCCGCTCCCAGTAACCGGGCGTATCGCAGGTGCTGACCTCCGTGATGCCAAAGCGCTGCACAAGATCGGGCAGCACCAGTTCAGGGGACCCCTCGAGAACCAGCAGCTGTTGACCCCGATCGGCCAGTTCGCGATCAAGTGCAATTAAAGACTCGCGGAGGAACCGTTCACGTTGTCCGCCCAGCCCAGCCAGATTGCACCAGGGCCGAGGTTTGGGCAGCAAATAAACGCAGAGTAGCGAATCCGCAGCGGCGTGACTCGCAAGCCCTGGATTGTCGTGCAGTCGCAGGTCGGTCTGAAACCAGTGTAGATGGCGCATGGCAAAGTTGATGTTGTCGACGGTGACCATACGGAAAAGTTCGCGCAGTAGATCGACCCTCGGCTTGTCAGAGCTTGGGCAAGGTTGACCCTGACTGGGCATTCCCCCACTCTGCGGACTCTTTTCAACAACGGTCGCTGACCCACAGTCGCCCCTGCGAGTGTTGCTCAGCGAACCTAATCGAGGAAGCTGTGACCGCGATCGACGCCCTGTATGAACCCTACTCCCTGAAAAGCCTGAGCACCGATAATCGAATTGTGATGGCGCCGATGACCCGCAATCAGTCTCCGGAGAACGTGCCGACCGATGCCAACGTCGAGTACTACCGCAAACGCGCTGCTGGTGGTGTGGGACTGATTGTTACCGAGGGCACCTGTGTGAATCACATTGCCGCCAGCGGCTACCCGGGTGTGCCGTACTTCCATGGCGAGGAGCGACTTGCCGGTTGGAAGCGAGTGGTCGATGCGGTGCATGCCGAGGGCGGCAAGATCGCACCTCAGCTCTGGCATTGTGGTGGTATGCGACGCAAAGGTGTTATGCCCGAAGGTGATGTCGACGGTTACACCCCCTCTGGGATGAACGTTCCTGGCAAGGTCAACCGCCAGGTCATGACCCAGCAGGATATCGATGATGTGGTTCGAGCCTTCGCCGAAGGTGCCCGTGACGCCAAGGCCCTGGGCTTTGATGCCATCGAAGTGCATGGTGCGCATGGCTATCTGTTGGACCAATTCTTCTGGGAAGGCACCAACCAGCGTGAGGACGGTTATGGCGGCTCGCTCGAGAAGCGCGGCCGCTTCGTGAAGGAAATCATCGAAGCTTGCCGCGCCGAGGTTGGCGCCGATTTCCCCATTATTCTGCGTTGGTCCCAATGGAAGCAGCAGGACTACGCTGCACGACTGGTGGACAACCCCACGGATCTCGAAACTTTCCTCGCGCCTTTGGTCGATGCGGGGGTCGATATCTTCCACTGCAGCCAGCGCCGATTCTGGGAGCCTGAGTTTGAAGACTCCGATCTCAACCTCGCCGGTTGGGTGAAAAAGCTCACCGGTGTGCCGACGATCACCGTGGGCAGCGTCAGCCTGAGCGCCGATTTCATTCCCGAACCTGGCCAGGCGACTTTCCGGGAGGCGGAGCCCGCATCGATGGACCGTTTGCTGGAAATGCTCGCCAGAGGCGACTTCGACATGGTGGCGGTGGGTCGTGCGCTGATTGCCAACCCAGACTGGGCAAAAACGGTACGTGATGGCGACACCAGCGCGCTTGAGCCCTTCCGTAAGGAAATGCTGGCAACACTCCTTTAAAATCAAAGGCTTATTGAGTGCGTCGGGCGAATTGCACGCCAGGCCTGGCGCGCATTTTTAGGAAAACAAGCCGCGACAAAATGCAAGCGTGCATTATGCCAATGCTAAAGGTGTGGATTTAACATTTCTGTCATATAACGACTCCAGAGTTGTCACATTGGGCGCGTACCGTGCGCGCCCGTCCGTTGGTTTTCTCTTTCCCAGGAGCCGTTATTCATGAAGAAGCCTGTCGTTCAACTGTTTGCCCGCAGGGCACTGGCGGTCGCTATCGCCAGCACTACGGTTGGTGTCGCTGTTGCGCCTATCGTCGCTGAAGCGAACCAGCAGTTCTCTGCCATTGCCGGTCGTGTTTACGATCAGCAAGGCAACCCCACTGAGGGCGCCGAGGTACTGGTCATTGACCTGCGTACCGGCACCCGTCGTCGTGTCACCTCTAACGAGACTGGTGCCTACTCAGTCCGCAACCTTGCCGTAGGTGGCCCGTACGAAATTCAGGTGAACGGTGTTAAGCAAACCACCGTGCAGTCGATTTCACTGGGTGATGCCTACGACCTGCCGCTGTACCTGATGGGTTCAAGCGCGCTGGAAGAAGTGATCGTACTGGGTAAGGAAACGACCTTTAGCGTTGCACCCGGCCCGTCTGCAAACTTCGGTATTGCTGAGCTCGAAGCGGCGGTTGCTTTTGATCGTGACATCAAAGACGCCTTCGCTATTGATCCGCGCCTCAATGTTGAGGGCGATGCGGTGAACTGTACCGGTAAGAGCCCGCGCTTTAACACCACCACCCTGGATGGTGTTCGCTACTCTGACCAGTTCGGTCTGAACAGCAACGGTTACGGCACCGCCAACGGCATGCCTTTCCCGTTCGATGCGGTTGAGCAGGTCTCTGCTGAGATCGCCCCGTTCGACGTGCGTTACACCGGCTTCTCGGCCTGTAACATCAACGCGGTGACCAAGCGTGGTACCAACGAATGGCACGGCAGCGGTTTCTTCGAGTACACCGACCAGGATCTGCGCGGTGACCAGGTTGAAGATATTCCCTTCAGCTTCGAAGACTACGAAGAGAAGTTCTACGGCTTCTCTGCCAACGGTCCGATCATCGAAGACAAGCTGTTCATCAGCGTCGCTTACGAGAAGCAGGAATTCCCGCGCTTCCTGGCACAGGGCTTCAATGGTTCCGGTAACGGTGAAGAGCGTCCCTGGTTGAGCGAGTCTGATTTCAACCGCGTTCGCGACATTGCCCAGAACATCTATAACTACAACCCCGGCGGTCTGCCCGGTGATGGCGCGCAGGAAGCCGAGAAGTACTTCGCGCGTATCGACTGGAACATCAACGACCAGCACTCTGCGGCCTTCGTTTACAACTACTTCGAAGGTTTCCAGGATCGTGCCTCTGACTCCGACGACAACGAGTTCGAGTTCGGCAACCACTACTACGTCAAGGGCGACGAGAACGAGACCTTCTCCTTCGCGCTGAACAGCCAGTGGAGCAACAACTTCTCGACCGATATCTTCTTCGGTGTTCAGGATCAGCAGGACAGTCAGGTAACGGTTGGCCCGCGTGACTTCGGTGATCACCAGATCTCTGACGCAGCGCGTAACACCATCTACCTCGGTGCCGATGATTCGCGTCAGGCGAATGACCTGAACTACGAGGCGAGCTACCTGCGCCTGAATGGTGAATACCTGTTCCGCGATCACAACATTGCTTTCGGTTACCACCGCGAGGAACTGGAAGTCTTCAACCTGTTCGTCCAGCACTCTCGTGGTGGTGAGTACGATTACTTCGATGACACCTCTGGTAACCCCGATTTCTGTGCTGGCCTTTCAGCCCAGGGTCGTTTCGACGCAGCTGAGTGCGGCACCAGCGGCCTCGACAAGTTCGAGCTGGGTCGTCCGAGCCGCGTTTACTACGGTTCTGGTGGTGGTACCAACGATCCCAATGATGCAGCGGCAAGCTTCACCAACACCCTCAACGCCGTCTTCGTACAAGATGACTTCATGATCGGCGACGTTGCCGTGACTGCCGGTCTGCGCTACGAGTGGTGGGAGACTGATGACAGCCCGCGCTTCAACCAGGCGTTCTTCGACGCGAACGGTTTCCGCAACGACGAGACCATCGACGGCACCGACATCCTGATGCCGCGTGTTGGCCTGACTTGGGACTACGACGAGAACCTGACCATCCGCGGTGGTTTCGGCCTGTACAGCGGTGGTAACCCCAACGTTTGGCTGAGCAACTCGTATTCCAACGACGGTATCTCGAACGCCCAGTTCCAGTTCCGTAACTTTGGTAGCGACGTCACTCTGCTACCGGGTGCCGCAGATTCAGTGGCACTGAGCGGCCAGGGTCGCCCGGGCTACGATGTGCCTCAGGTACTGATCGACAACGTAGCTGCTGTCAGCGATGCCGATGCCAACGACGAGAACCTCGCGCTGGTTGACCCGAACTACGAGCAGCCCGCTGAGTGGAAGATGTCCATCGGCGCGACCTACGACTACGACGGTTACATCATCGATGCGGACTACCTGTACACCCGTGCAGACAACCCCGCCTACTATGTTGATGTTTCTCAGGAGCGTGTGGGCACCACTTCTATCGGTACCCCCATCTACGACTTCGCTGATGGTCGCGGTGAGAGCAACTTCATGCTCACCAACTCCAACCAGAGCCCTGAAGCGCACATCTTCAGCATCAACGTACGCAAGTACTTTGATAACGGTCTGGATATCCTGGCAGGCTACGCCTACACCGATGCTGAAGACGTGAGCCCGATGACCTCTTCGGTTGCCGGTTCAAACTTCAACAACGTGGCACTGTCTGACATCGTCGAGCCTGCGGCAGCAACGTCTAACTACGTGACTCCGCATCGCTTCACTTTCCGTGCGACTTACCGCAACAACTTCTTCGGCGACAACGAGACTCGTATCTCAATGTACAGCTTCGCCCAGGAAGGTCGTCCGCAGAGCTACGTGATGGGCTCTGATGGTCAGGAAGGTGATCAGCGCTTCGGTCGCCACCTGCTTTACGTACCGACGGGTATCGACGATCCGAACGTTGTCTTCGAAGATTCCTTCGACTTCGCGGCCTTTGACGCATGGCGTCGTTCAGAAGGTCTCGGCACTGGCCTGCAGAAGCGTAATGAGAACTTCGCTGACTGGAGCTACCGTGTTGACCTGCGTGTCGACCAGGAATTCCCGATCTACAACGACATCAAAGGTGTCGGTTACCTGAAGATCTACAACGTACTGAACATGCTGAACGATGACTGGGGCGTACAGAACCAGCCGCAGTTCTTCTCAGTGCAGGTTGTTGATTCCGATGTTAACGATCAGGGACAGCTGGTATTCAGCGAGTTCACCGAGCGTCCGCTGAACGACGTGAACGAGCAGCGCTCGCTGTGGGAAGTTCGCCTCGGCTTCAGCATCCGCTTCTGATCGAAGACGGATCGAAATATCAAAGCGCCCCTCGGGGCGCTTTTTTTATGCCTGTCGATTTGTCGTACGAGCAGTCTGGAGTTGCGGTTGGTTGCGTGGTTCCACCATCCCGCAGCCGC
>CAYZWL010000017.1:0-52646 GCA_964482195.1 uncultured Alteromonadaceae bacterium
CACACCGACCGCACCAATACCCAGCGCGATCATCGCGTTATTGCCCTCATTCAGCACCGCCAACGGGGATGGCCCCTCGAAGTGCGCCTGCAAGCCCATACCCAACGCGATAAAGAATGGCGCTCCAATGATCCCAATCATTGACAGCCTCTTCTGGTAGGCCGCTTTTTCCTTCGCCAGATCCCTAATCATTGCTCAGCAAACTCCTTACCTCATAAACCGCAGCGAACCGCGCACCGCCCGTTCATTAAAACACGCACAGCGCCCAGCCTATGCAACACTGATGCACTACGAACCACTTCGTCAGCCAGTGTATGCCACGCACATTACTCTTTGACCTCGACGGCACTCTCACCGACCCCAAACCCGGCATTGTCCGCTCCATCCAGTACGCGCTTAAAAAACTCGGCGTCGCGGCACCAGCGGGCGATGACCTGACCTGGTGTATCGGACCACCCCTGCTCGAAAGCCTGGGGCACCTGGTGGGCGATGCCCACGCCGCCGAGGCCCTGACGCTTTACCGAGAACGGTTTTCGGACATTGGCTGGCGCGAGAACGCGGTGTACCCCGGCATTCCGGAGCTACTTCGCGAGCGGCAAGACGCCGGCGACCAATTGCTGATCGCCACCAGCAAACCCCATGTATACGCCGAGCGCATCGTCCAGCACTTTGGCCTGGCGGCCCGCTTTGAGCGGGTGTTCGGCGCCGAATTGGATGGCACCCGGGCCGACAAAGGCGAGCTCATTCGCTTTGCGCTAAGCGAGACATCGTCAGACAAACCTGCGCTCATGATCGGCGACCGCAAGCACGACATCATCGGCGCGCAGAAAAATGGCATTGCATCAATCGGCGTCACGTATGGCTATGGCGGTGAAAGCGAGCTGTTGCAAGCAGGTGCAGACCAGATTGTGCACTCACCCCGCGAGCTGTTGGCAACACTGCAGACATCGTCTGCGCTTGAGAGGGCAGCGCCCCATCCCAACACCTAGCCGGGGTATCCAGCCAACACCAGCAACAGAATACTCGCCACGATCAAGGCGATGCCCACCACTTCGGTTCGCGATGGGCGCTCACCAAAAAGCAGCACCGAGGCCACAAAAGCAAACACGAGCTCCACCTGCCCCACCGCACGCACGTAAGCCGCCACCTCTAGCGTAGAAGCGGTGAACCACCCGATTGACGCCAGCACCGCGGTAATTCCCACCCAACTGCAGGTTCGCCACTGCGTAAACACCGCAACGAGGGTGTGGCGTTCTCTGGCATAGAGATAGAGACCCATCACAACCGTCTGAAACGCGAGGCAAACGAGCAGTGTAAATGCGGCCGCCATAAACGGATCGGCTACATTCAGCGCCAACGCTGCGCCCCGAATAAACACCACCGACCCACCCAGAAAAGCGCCGCAGGTGAGTCCAAGCAGCGTCGTCCGCTCACCCAGACCCGAGACGAGCGCACTGACCGTGACGGCGCCACCCGCCAACGACAACACCATGACACCCACAAAAGCCAACAACACGGCCACCGTCGCCCAGCCGGTGATGGCATCCCCCAACACCAAAAACCCCAGAATGGCCACTTGAATGACCTCGGTTTTCGAGAAGGTAGTCCCCACCGCAAAGTTGCGAAAACTAAACAGGTACAGCAGCAGCCAGGTGAAGACAATCTGGCAGAGCCCGCCCAAGGCGACATAGACCAGAAAACTCGGGTTGGTGTCGGGCAGTTCACCACCGCGCCAGACCAACAACGCCCACACATAGAGCGCAGCCAGTGGTAGCGCATACAAAAAGCGCACATAGGCGGAACCCAGGTCAGATAGGCGCCCCTTTAACTGCTTTTGCAGTACCGATCGCAGGTTTTGCATAAAACCCGCGAACACCGCGATAGGGATCCAAAGCTCCATTCGTTCACCGCTTAACTCGGGCCAAACGACCCCGCCATCTAAAGATCTGCCGCATACACAGGGGCGCTATCGCCACCCATACTTTGCCGCGCACTCCTACTGCCACCCAATACAGAGCCAAAGCCATGGCAACTCAAATGCGCAGCCCGCTCAAAGATAAACCACTGCCCAACCCGGGCGACTCCATCGACAGGATGATCATCGACAAAGCCCTAGATAACGCCCTCTTCCCTATGACGGCGGCGATGTTCTTCGTTCTCTTTACCGTATTGGAGTGGGTCGCCTACTTACGGGAATCACCGCGCAACCCCTTGACCCTCACAGCGCTCGCACTAGCGCTCGCCGGCTGGGCAACTTACAAATTCTTCAAAACCAAACGCGAAGTAAAACACCTCAAACAAGGCCGCGACGGCGAGCGGGCCGTCGGCCAGTTTCTTGAGCGGCTTCGCGGTGAGGGCGCGCAGGTCTTTCACGATATTCCCGGCGAGGGTTTCAACCTAGACCATGTTGTCATCCATGGATCAGGCATCTACGTCGTTGAGACCAAGACCTATTCCAAACCCGAAAAGGGCGAGGCGCGCATTCTGTATAACGGCACGGGCATCAGTCTACTTGGCAAACCCAACGACCACCGACCGGTCACCCAGGTCACCGCAGGCGCTTCGTGGCTGACGCAACTACTGCACGAATCCACCGGCAAAAAACCGCACTGCCGCCCCATCCTCACCTTTCCTGGCTGGTACGTAGAGAACACCGCCGAGGTTCGCAGCAGCGATGTTTGGGTGCTCAATCCCAAAGGTATTCCCGCGTTTATTGGCCACTCCAAACCGACACTAAGCAAGGAAGATGTCAGCCTCTATGCCTACCACCTGAGCCGCTATCTCAGAAAACGGGTGTGAGCGAAAAGCGACGCCCATAGAAAAAGGGCCGCCCATCGGCAGCCCCTCTTCAATCATAGTGAACGCTTAGAGATCACCCGCCGCCACATCGCGGATCCCCGGCCAGTTGCCCTCAGACTTCACGATGTTGTTGGGGATATCTTTTTTCCAGGTCTCGTAGACCGCGAGGTTTTTGTTCACATACAAACGACCCTCGACCACCTGAAAAGCTTTGCCATCGACGTGGAACTTCTTACCGAAGGAAGTCCCCAGCGCACAGTAGCCACCGTAGGCGGGCGCGTACTTGGCAGGGTTCGCACGAAACAGATCACGATTCTCCGCCGAGGCGAAGCGATACACCGCGCCCTCGTACTGGGCGGTGTAATCCGCCGAACCCATCACGGGCTTGCTCTCGGTAAAGTACGCCACCGCATCGTGACCCGCGAGGATGACATCGTTGCTGTCGGTCGCAGTCTCAACGCCGGCAAAGGTGAAGGTGGAAGCCACCAGCAAAACGGCAGCACTGATGTTCTTGATGATATGTCGCATGGGTTTTATCTCCTGATAACACTGGCTCGGATGAACCAATTGCGCAGGAGTAGTCGCCGCGTAACGGCATCGCTTACAGAAGTTTTCGCGATGAGCTAATTCACCAAAGTGAGTAGCGAGGCCTAGCGTCTCATCAGTGCTGCGGGGTGAAGCAGACATTGAGACAGATAATGCGAGAGGAGAAAGTCCTCCGATCCTCTTATGAACTCTTATGGATCGGGGCTTGAATTATGGGACTTACAAGGCTGGAACAGCCTGAGACTTAGCGGCCTGCAACCTGAACGCGGTCGTTAAAGCGGGCAGCTTCTTCGTTGAAAGCAGCAGCGGCACGGTTCAGCTTTTCGACCTTGCGGTTGTGCAGAACAGTAATCAGGTTGCTGCACGCGAGGTAGGCTTCACCTTCAGCGACAAAGCTTTCGACAGCTTTCTTGGCTGCCAGCATGTCGGCTTCACTGGCGGTAGCGCCATTCGGAACGACAGGCTTGTTGGCCGGGAAGTCGGCGGGGCACTCGGCGTTTGCCTGCAGGGCAATCAGCATAGCCGGCAGTGCGATCAATGCACTTTTCAGTTTCATGGTTTCTCACTCCTCATCAGTGGGTCCAAAGACCCGGGTATGGGTGTTGTCGGGCGGCATTCAACGAAATGTTGTCAGCGCCTACCCGACCCCTAAATGATGAAGGATCGATACCTTTGGTAACAATTGGGTGACATCTGTTTTTACACATACTCGATATGCATTTATGAATATTGATTCCCCCAAGCCGTTATACAGCCTGGATAAATCTTATTCCCCGTAGTGATAAGCCACCGTCAAACCGGGGCAATTTCGCGACACAAGCAACACAACTGTTACCAATCAAGACAGTTCTTTGACAACCCACGGCATGGCCGACCCATAAGCCCTAAAGAAATCTCTACTTGCGGTCTGGGTCCGACCCTGTTGGTATAGCGCCTTAACGCGTTAGTAGCTTCCCGCTCTCTTGATGCCTGCTGCGACTGGCGCCTCATGTGACTTGAATGTGGCAAGAGGATCCATGGAAGAGAGTGTCGTCCGTCTGAATAGTGTTTCCGGGGTGTCCCCCGATGTGCAGCTATCAGAAGTTCTGGATACCGGCGTGATTGAAGCCATCCTGACGGTACCCTCCGCAGACGCCCGCAAGCTGCTCTCCAATGTCGTCGCCACCTTCGAAGAGGCCGTTGTCGGTCATCTCGAGGCGATCGACGACCTCAAGGAACCTCACCAGATCATTCTCAGCACCGCGCCTTTGGCACGGCAGATCCGCTCGAGCGCGATGGCCGCAGGCGCCACAGGTGTCGCTGATATAGCGATAGAGATGGAACTGCTGGTGACTTCGGCCACCGGAGATGTCTCTCGCAATCAGCTCGCATCGCTGGTTGGCCAGTGTTACGCCGCACTACAGGCCTATTTGTCCTTGGTGTTCGAGCGCTACCTCGTCGCCCGCTGAGGCGGTTACCGCACACGTTCTAGCGGGTTACGCAACGCTACCCAGCCTCCTTCGCCCCTGCTATGTTGGCGGGCCATCGTCGTGAGGTGTTTTCGCCATGTTTGCTATCCCTACGCCTGCCATCCCCGGCTTGCGAGTTTTGCCCCGGCATTGCGCCTTCATCGGCCTGGCCACAACTTTGGGCCTGTGGACCCCTCTCGCAGCCCAGGCTCAGAGCGGCGATGTTCTGCGCGTTTCTCTGGAGGAACCAGTGCAAGGGCAGAGCCACGCCGGGGTGGGCAATCTGCGCGGCTGGGCGGTCTCATCGGTGGGCATCGAGCGGGTAAGCATTTTTATCGACGGCAGCTTCGCCTTCAATGCGCCCTACGGCGGTCAGCGCAACGACGTGGGTGAGGCTTTCTCCGACGTTCCTGGCTCAGCGAGTTCAGGCTTTTCGCTGGCCTACAACTACAGCGACTTGAGCGCCGGTCAGCACACCATTCGTGCCGAAGCGCTCACCACCGGTGGCCAGACCATCAGCACCCAGGCCACCTTCAACGTACTCCGCCTGGGGTCCAGCTTTATCGCCGACCCGAACCTGGTCGACATTTCTGGCGTGCAGTGCGTTATCAACGATCAAAACATCAGCCTGATCGATGCCGTGGTCGAAGGCACACCCACCGACATCACCCTGCAATGGCGCACCGCCACCCAGGGCTTTGAACTGTTCGACGTTCGGTAAGGAGTGCTGACCATGAACGACCTCTCATCGAAACGCCGCCCATGGGCGCTCGCCGGACTGTTGTCGGTGCCGGGCCTGATCAGTCTGCCCGCCTACGCCGACGACGTGGATGGCGCATACTTTTCACCCACAGCTAAAGCCGCATTGCTGGCGCCCGCACCCGTTATGCTGCAGCGACAGGGGCCAGCGTTCACCATCGATATCCCGCGCCTCGAAGACACCACCATCAAGCAGGCGAGCTCCGCCAAAAAACCAGCGCCCTTACAGATCGCAGTGAATCGCGGCCTGCCCAAAGGGCTCGCATCCACACCAATCGCCGAGCGCGTCGAGTGGACCCGCACAGCCATTGGCGGCTGGGGCTTACTGATCGATCTCTATGCCAACGAGGCCGAAGCCCTTCGCGCCGCCCTCAGCATAAAATCACTACCAGCCGGGTCCACCGTCAACTTCTACGACGGCACGGGACAACGCCAAGACAGCGCGACCAATCCGAAACAGGGGCAGTTGCTGTGGTCGCCTATCGTGGCGGGTGATGCGCTGACCCTCGAGATTAGTCTGCCGCCCGGCACCAGCCCGAGCGACGCCCAGTTGTCGATGGGACCTATTTCCCATTTCGTGGTGTCCCCGTTCGACGCTCGCGCCATGATCGAGTTTGAGAAAAATTCGGGCGCCTGTAACCTCGACTCGGTCTGCTACCCAGACTACGAGGGTGTCCGTCTCGCAGTTTCCCGGAACACCTACTCTACCGCCCAGGGCTCGTTTACCTGCACCGGCACCTTGCTCAATGATCTCGATGACGATGACCAGCGGCTCTACTACCTGACCGCCAATCACTGCATCAACTCGCAAGCCGTGGCTGATACGGTCACCACCTACTGGTACCAGGAATCTGCCGTTTGTGACGGCGCGCAGCGTTCGCCTTTCTACACAGTGGTATCTGGGGGTGCCGAGTTGCTCGGTACCGATGACGCCACCGACACCACGCTGCTGTTACTGCGCAGGGATATCAACGCCGGTGTCAATTTTGCGGGATGGAGCACCACCTTCACGCCAGGTGATGTGGTGGGCATTCACCACCCACGCGGCGACGAGAAGAAAATCAGCTTCGGTACGGTACAGGGCTACTCCCCCAAGAACAGCAATGTCGACCTGCCCAGCACCGACCCCGACGCCAATTACCTGCGTACTATCTGGAACGAAGGCACCACCGAGCCCGGCAGCAGCGGCTCTGCGCTGCTCAACGAAAACAACCAGGTAGTTGGTACCTTGTGGGCAGGCTCAGCCGCTTGCGATGTGCCGCTCGGGCTGGACCGTTATGGCCGCTTCGACCGTGGCTACCAGCGCGGCAACTGGCAGGCGTATCTGTTTTCTGACGACAGCGAGAAACCCGTCACCGTGCGCAAGGAAAACTCCGCGCTCGGCACCATCAGCAGTAGCCCGGCCGGCCTGGTGTGTGACGCCGACTGCGGTATTGCAGTCGGTTCCTTTGCCACCAACAGCGACGTGACGCTCACCGCGACAGCCATCGACGGCGCCAGCTTCCTCGAGTGGGATGGTGACGCCTGCGACAGCAACCCCAGCCCCAATGTCTGCGTGGTACGCGCCAACACCGGCAAAGTCATCAGCGCTTCGTTTGCGCCAGACCTGACCCAGGTTGCCGAAGCGATCAACGATGACGCCAACGAGCCCGACCTGCTGCTCAGCGGCACCGGTTTCCAGTGGTTTGCCACCAACACCACCAGCTACGCCGGCGGCTCTGCTGCGGCAAGCGCTGACATTAACGACAGTGAATTCAGCACCATGAGCACTCGCCTGGCAGGTCCCGGTGACCTGACCTTTTTCTGGCGGGTGTCTTCTGAGCAGCTCTACGACTTCCTCGAGGTCTACCTCGACGGTGAACGCGTCGACCAGTTGTCGGGTGAGACCGGCTGGCGGCCCGGTCCTACCATCACCATCCCCAGCGGAATGCATACGGTCGAGTGGACTTACGTCAAGGATTCTTCGATCTCCAGTGGCAGCGACCGCGGCTGGGTCGACAGCGTTGCTTTCAGCGGCGATGACCGGGACGGTGACGGCACCGACGACGACGCAGACGCCTTCCCCAACGATCCCGATGAATCGGTCGACAACGACAGCGATGGTCTTGGCGCCAACCAGGAGGCAAGCCTGGGCACCAGTGATAACGACGCCGACAGCGACGACGATGGCTTCAGCGACTTCGAAGAAGTCGAAGCGGGCACCGACCCGCTGCTGGCATCATCCCAACCCGGAGGCGGCGTACTGCGCTTGCTGCTGGAGGAGCCGGTCGATGGCCAGATTCATTCCGGTGTGGGCAACCTGCGCGGCTGGGCCGTCGCCCAGGGCAGTATCCAACGGGTACAGATCTTCATCGATGGCGAGTACGCGTTTGACGCACCCTATGGTGGCCGTCGCCCCGATGTGGGCGGCTCATTCCCCGACATCGCCAACTCGGAGAACTCGGGCTTCTCGCTCGCGTTCAACTACGGCGATCTGAGCGCAGGCGAGCACACGGTGCGGGCAGTGGCCGAAACCGTCGGTGGTGAAACCATCAGCAGCCAGGCTACGATGAACGTTATCCGCTTTGGTACCAATTTCATCTCTGATCCCAACGAGGTGGATGTATCGACAGCCCAGTGCAGCATCAGCAACAACCAACTCAACATCGTCGATGCCTTGATTCAGGGCGTCGAGACCGACCTCACCCTGCAGTGGCGTACCGCGAGCCAGGGTTTCGAACTGATCGGCATTCAGTGAGCCGCCACCGGGAGGAGCGCAAATCATGAAACGCTATGTATGCAGTCTCTGTGTGGCGCTGATCTTGTCGGGATGCGAGGCCACGACCGAAAGCGCCAACCCTGCAGCTGATGCAGGTCCGACACTGCCGGCGGGCAGCAGTGAATGGGCGGTAATCGCGGTGGACGGCGTGCCTGTCGGTGGCAAAGGAGAGACACCGGTCACCCTTAACCTCGACACCGAGGCAGGCCGCATCAGTGGGAGTGACGGTTGTAATCGCTATACGGGCAATTTGGTAACGGGTACTGGCGACGCGCTGACACTTGGCGACGTCGGTGCCACCAAGCGGCTATGCCCGCCCGGCAGCACGCCCGATAACTTTTACGGTGCGATGGCTCGCGTGAGCAGCTTCCGCATGGAGGCCGAGCGCCTGCAACTGATGGATGGCGATGCCACCGTAACGATGGAGCTCATGCCCAAGTCGGTGCGCTGATCAACCGGACAGCATCTGCTCGGTCACATTCCACAGCCTGAGTGCCGCTTCATCATCGGCGGCCCAGGCGTCCACCCCGGTAAAGCCAGGTTTGTCCGGGTCAGAAGCGTTCGCCACGTCGCAGTCCTCGCAATACACCCCGCCCACATTGGCCAAAAGCGGTGAAGTTGCCGCCCACAGTGTTGTGGTGCAGCCCTGCGATGGGGTTTTGAAGATTTGCGCCGCCGCTTCGGTCAATTGGCCGGTTTCGTCCGTCCAGCCCCGGGCCTGCATCTCTTCAATCTCCAGATGCCGCTGCAGCGGCGTGAGAATGCCACCCGGGTGCACTGAAAAGGCCTGCAGGCCATTGGCCTCGCAGCGAATGTCCAAACCCCGGGCGAACAGTGCATTGGCGGTTTTCGCTTGCCCATACGCAACCCACTTGTCATAGGTATCCCGCTCGAAGTGCATATCGTCCCACCGGATCGGCGAGAGCTTGTGCGCGGTTGAGCTCAGACTCACCACCCGAGGGGCCTCAGCCGCCAGCAGGCGATCAAGCAAACACTCGGTCAAGCAGAAATGGCCAAGATGGTTGATCGCAAACTGCGACTCCCAACCTTTGCCGAGCCGCGCCTCAGGACAAGCCATGACACCCGCGTTGTTGATGAGCAAGTCGATGCGGGATTCAGCATTGGCGACATCGCTGGCGAAGCGCGCCACACCAGAGAGCTCGGCGAGGTCCATCTTGGCCACCACCACATCTCCCTCCACGCCGGTGAGTGCGGCCTCAGCACGGCCCTGATCGCGCGCAGGGACATACACCCGTACGCCACCCGCCGCGAGCGCCCGGGTCGTCTCCAGCCCAATGCCCGAATAGCCACCGGTCACCACAGCAACCTTTCCCGTGAGTGAAACACCACCAAGAATGTCTGCCGGTTCGGATTTGGCAGCCAATCCCGACCCCAGACTTTTTTGTTCTCGCGATCTCATCGAACCATCCCCCATTGAGCGCCTGTGGCATCTTGTGATCTCGCAGCATCCGGCCAGTTGCGGCGTGGGTCAATCTCCCCATTTCTTCGCTGACTTTTGAGACTACACTGACACCATAACAAGACGGACACTGCACCAATGACCGACGACGCGAAACCACTGTATACCCACCACTCGGGGCCCTCGCTACTGGAGACACCACTGCTCAACAAGGGCAGCGCCTTCACCCGCGAGGAACGCATCAGTTTCAACCTGATGGGGCTGCTACCGCCGCGATACGAGAGTATTGGCGAGCAGATGGAACGCGCTTACCTGCAATACTCCAGCTTTCAGGAGCCCATCAATAAGCACATCTACCTGCGCGCCATCCAGGACACCAACGAGACCCTGTTCTACGCACTGGTCACACGGCACATCGTAGAGATGATGCCGATCATCTACACCCCGACGGTTGGCGATGCCTGTGAGCAGTTTTCGGACATCTATCGCAGCTCACGGGGTTTGTTCCTGTCCTGGGAAGAGCGCCACCAGATGGATGACATTCTTCGCAATGCCACCAAGAACCGGGTCAAGGTGATTGTCGTGACCGATGGAGAACGCATTCTCGGCCTCGGCGACCAGGGGATTGGCGGTATGGGCATTCCCATCGGCAAACTGTCTCTGTACACCGCCTGCGGCGGCATCAGCCCGGCCTACACGCTGCCTGTCATGCTCGATGTGGGCACCAACAATGAAAAACTGCTCAACGATCCGATGTATATGGGCGCGCGTCACACCCGGGTCAGCGAGGACGAGTACGACGAGTTTCTCGACATGTTCATGGTCGCGGCCCAGCGTCGTTGGCCCGGCGTGATGATTCAGTTCGAGGACTTTGCCCAGCCCAACGCCATGCCGTTACTGAATCGCTACAGGGACCGCTACTGCTGCTTCAATGACGACATTCAGGGTACCGCCGCGGTCACCCTGGGTACTATTCTCGCTGCCTGCCGGGTGAACAACACCCGGTTGCGCGACCAACGCATCGCTTTTGTTGGAGCCGGCTCTGCCGGTTGTGGCATTGCTGAAATGCTCATCAGCCAGATGGTGCGCGAAGGACTCGACGACGCCTCCGCGCGTGCGCAGGTTTTCATGGTGGATCGCTACGGTCTGGTGACCGAAGGCATGACCGGGCTGCGGGACTTCCAGGCCGCGCTGCAACAGCCCAAAGCACGTATCGCCGACTGGCAGTTCGAGGGCGATTGGGCATCGCTACTGGATGTGGTGCAGCAGGGGCGACCCACTGTGTTGATTGGTGTCTCGGGTCAGCCGGGCCTGTTCACCGAGGAGGTCGTGCGCGCCATGACCGAGAACGCCGACACGCCCATCATTTTCCCCCTGAGCAATCCCGTCAGCCGGGTGGAGGCGTACCCGCAACAAGTCATCGAATGGACCGACGGGAAGGCCATTGTCGCCACCGGCAGCCCCTTTGAGCCGGTCGAATACCAGGGCAAAAGCTTCCCTATCGCCCAATGCAACAATAGCTACATCTTCCCGGGGATTGGTCTGGGCGTGCTTGCCAGCGAGGCGCGCTGTATCAGCGACGAGATGCTGCTGGCCAGCAGCGAGATGCTCGCCGCAGCCTCCCCACTGGCCAATGATGGCGAGGGCGCGCTGCTGCCCTCACTGCAACAGGTCAGCGACCTCAGCAAGCGGATCGCCTTCGGGGTTGCCAAGGTGGCCCAGGCGCAAGGGCACGCACTGGAGATCCCGGATGCCATGTTGCACGCTCGCATTGACAGCATGTTCTGGACCCCACACTACCGTCAGTACAAGCGAATCAGCCACTAAGCATTTGAGACTGAATCTCATTTGGGATAGTGTCTCTGCTCCAACCAAAAGGAAACCGACCATGAAAAAAATTGCCGCTGCCCTGCTGCTCGCCCTGCCTATCAACGCACTCGCCAGTGCCGATTGCGCTGAGTACCCCAAAGAAGAGTGGATGAGCGTGCTGGACCTGCAAAAGAAAATCGTCAACGAATACGGTTTTGCCATCTCGCGATTCAAGGTCGACGACGAGTGCTATGAAATCTATGGCTGGGAAGCTGGCGAAGACGGTGAGATGAAAAAGATCGAGGTGTACTTCGACGCCAAGACCGGTGCCATCGTCAAGAAAGAAGAAGACTAAGCCTGGATGGTCTGGGACCGTTTTGTCCGGACCTTTCACTGGAGCCTGGTCGCTGGCATCGTCCTGAACTACTGGTTCATTGAAGATGGCAGCGACCCTCACGAGTGGCTGGGTTACGCGGTACTGGCGTTGGTCGCATTGCGACTCATATGGGGCTTTGTAGGCCCTCAGCCCGCCCGCTTCAGCGCTTTCGTCCACGGCCCCCGCCGGGTCATCATCGGATTGCGGGACTTCTCCAAAGAACATCGGCAACACGCGGGGCACACCGCCCCAGCAGGCTGGATGATTGTGCTGCTGCTGACGCTGGTCGTCGGCGTTGGCGTCACTGGCTGGTTACAGGAACTGGATGCCTTCTGGGGTGAGGACTGGCCCCAGGACCTGCACGAATGGCTGTCACACACACTGTTGATCGCCGCGGGTATCCACGTGAGCGCGGTTTTTCTGATCCAGTGGCGCTATCGATTACCGCTGCTGCAGAGCATGCTGTTCGGCGGAAAAAACGTCCTGTAAGAATCGATCCACTGGGGGCGACTAGCAGTGAGACATTCGCATCCCAGAGGCATTCTTCCATGAGCATCACATCCCGTTTCTATTGGCGCCGCCTCGGGCTGGTCGCCATCCTGGCGCTGGCCGGTACAGTGAGCCACGCTCAGGCGCCACGAAATCCCAGTGACGGGCAGGCCTGGATTCAGGACAACAACACCCGACTCTGGGATGCACGCTCAGAGACTTGGGCGGCACCCGAGACCTTCTGGCTGAGTTTTGTCGAAGCCAGTGAGGGCAAGTTCTGGGGTCGCAGCACTGAGTACCCAGCCTACGATGAGGTCAACGAACACGATCTTTTTCTGGTTGAAGTCGAGCAAGGCACCTGTCTCATGTACTTCTTCCACAGCCGCTGGCGACGTGCCCAGGACGTCCGTCGCTGGGACCCGGTGATCAATGACATCGAGGGTTGCCCCTACGTCTTCGACTGATAGTTGAGCTTCGGGCCGTTCAGCCCTACCTTGAGTGCTTCCCCTGCTGGAGCACTCCCATGACTCGACTCATTGCGGCTTTTCTTCTGGTCTCCCTGTGCGCGTACAGCAACGCGCAGGATTGGGATTGGCCCGGCGAGACATGGGCAGCGGCAGAAGACCCGGCAGCATTGGGCTTCAGTCCCGAGGAACTGGCGCGACTGCAATCACTGCTGGCACAGCTCAACACCCAGGCGCTACATGTCAGCGTAGCCGGCCGCGAAGTCTTCACCTACGGCGACATCAGCGACGATGGTTATCTGGCCAGCGTACGCAAGAGTATTCTTTCGATGCTCTATGGTCCGGCGGTCGAGTCGGGCCAGATTGACCTGGATACCAGCCTCGACGAGCTGGGCATGGACGATATCCAGGGTTTGTCTGCAGCGGAGCGACAAGCCACCATTCGTGACATCATCTCAGCGCGCTCGGGTATTTATCACCCTGCGGCGAATGGTGGCGACAACACTGCCGATGCACCCCCGCGAGGCTCGCAGCCACCGGGCAGCTACTTCCTTTACAACAACTGGGACTTCAATGCCGCCGGCGCGATTTATGAAGAAGCCACCGGGCGGAGTGTGTTCGAGGCGCTGGACCAGGAGTTAGCCCAACCGCTGCAATTTGAAGACTTTGACCTCAGCAAACACAAAAAGTCGGGCAATCTCGAGCGCTCACGTTACCCCGCTTATCACATGCACCTGTCAGCCCGGGATCTCGCGCGAGTCGGCCACCTGATGCTCTCGCAAGGCCGATGGCGGGACAGCCGCATTCTGCCGCCAGACTGGGTGGAACAAATGGTCACTCCACATACCCAAAATGCCGAGATGAACCCACGCAGTGTACGCAACACAGGGCTCGAGTACGGCTACATGTGGTGGCTGTTTGACGACGACACCAGTGCCCCACCGTATGTGGGTGCTTACGCAGGTCGCGGTCACTACGGTCAATACCTCGCGGTGTTTCCCGCCATCGACCTCGTCATCGCTCACAAGACCAAAGCGGTGCGCTATCAAACCCCCGAAGAGTACGCAGCCGTTCGAGTGACCTGGGAGAAATTCATGCAGATCGTGTCAGCGGTAGTGAGCGCCCGACTCTAAACGGGCGTCAGGTCACATCGATACCCAGTTCCTCCCGTGCCGCGCGCAGTACGGCGGGGTCAGTCTTTTCCTCAGAGTAATCGATACCCTCCCCCAGCTGTGCGACCACGGTACGCAGGACAGCAAGGCGCGCGTGCCACTTGTGATTGGCGGGAATCACATGCCATGGCAGATCGACAGAGGCAGTTTTGGCCAGCATGTCCTCGATGGCCGACTCGTAACAAGACCAGCGCTTGCGGTTACGAATATCATCCAGCGTCAGCTTCCAGCGTTTATCCGGGTTGTTGAGACGCTCGGCAAAACGGCGAAGCTGCTCCTCTGGGGTGATGTGTAAAAAGCACTTCACCAAACGGACACCGTCATCTCGCAAAGTCTGCTCAAACTGGCTCAGTTCCGAGTAAGCTCGCTGCCACTCGGCCTCAAGTGCAAAACCCTCAACTCGCTCGACCAATACGCGTCCGTAGTAACTGCGATCAAAAATGGCAAACATGCCCGGTGGTGGCAGATGCTGCCAGAAACGCCAGAGGTAGTGACGGCCCTGTTCGTTGGCGGTCGGGGCACCGATTGGGAACACCCGAAACCCGCGCGGATCCATCTTCTCAGTCAGGCGGCGAATCGCTCCGCCCTTGCCCGCGGCGTCCCAACCTTCGAACACCAGCAGTGCCCGGCGACCCTCCCGGTAATACGCCCGCTGGATACGCAGCATGTCCCGCTGCAGCGAGGCCAACTCGCTCTCGTAGGCCTTTTTAGACTTGGCGGCCGGATGCTCAGACAGATTGGCCAACGCAATGCGCTCGCCGGTCAGGGTCAAAAGATCGGTTTTTTTACTCATGCCCCGAGTCTACGGGGGCACAACGGTCTCAGTCGAACTCGAGCGCGCGCTGCCCGGCCGCTGCGGGTGTCCCTCGCTGTTCAATGCCGTGCTGACCCACACCGGGCCCATGGGCAGTATTTTGCGCACCATCCATGGGCAGCAACAGCACCTCCCCCCAGCGATGGGCGGGCAGCGGTGCAGTCAGGTCGTCGATATCAACCGCTGGGGCCAAGGCAAAAAATGCCTGCACAGCCGTCGCATCACCCACATCGTTGTCCCAAACCAGGCGAGACGCATCCACGACGGTATGTTCATGGTCGACTGTCAGCAACAGGAAATCTCCAGCGACCCGGGCATCTCCCCAGTCGGCAGACAAGGCGTCCGCGCCGGCAAAGCTGAGACTGACCCCCAGCGATTGCTGCTCGATTTGCCAGTACTCCCAAGCCATCACCAAGCCACCGGGCACACTCGAGAGGCGCTGAGGCGGACCAATGTCGGCCATGACATCGGTGACTTTTAAAGTCATCACGCGGTCTTCGATCCCCGCGGGCAAGGCCTGGCCCAGGAAATAGTAGTTCTGCGAACAGCCAGACAGACACATCCAAGCCGCGAGCACCAGCCAACCGATCCCGCGCACCGCACAACGTACTGGATGACCGACCTTAACCAGCGCAGCGCTCACGCTGTCAGTCGCTCACCGGCTGAACAAAGCTGGATTGGTCGCTAAGGGTATCGGTGCCATCAAAAAAATAGATCGCTCGATCGTAGCGCTGATCGAGCCTGAAGCGGTTATACACACCGAGGATGAGCGCCTCTCCCTCACCCTGTTCGCGCAGGTAATAGAGCACTGTTTCATCACCAAGTGCGACCACCTGCGAGGGAGGACCCAATGCCTTCAGTACATCAGCGCGCGTGGTTTCACCGATCGTGAAGCGCGGCGCCTCAGACCAGGTGACTTCTACGCCACGGGTGTTTTTGTATTGGGCGCAGCCGGCTAGGCCGACCAACAAAAGAACCAGAAACGCACGTGCCATGGGGGAATCTCTGAGTAGATGTCCCCCAAGTCTACGTTGTCAGCCGCTCAGGGGTTCAATCCCCGATGCTGTTTTCGAACAGCTTGTAAATCCGGCGGTACTGATCAAGCCACGCTTCGGGGTGCACGTAACCATGTGGCTCGAGCGGATAAGAGGCCAGCTCCCAGTTCTCTTTCTCCAGTTCAATGAGCCGCTGAGCCAGTCGCACCGAGTCCTTGTAGAACACGTTGTCATCCAACATCCCGTGGCTGATCAGCAGATCACCCTGCAGACCCTCCACAAACTCGATGGGCGAACTGATGCGATGGGCTTCCGGATCGACCTTGGGACTATTGAGAATGTTTGAGGTGTAGCCGTTGTTGTAATGTCGCCAGTCAGTCACCGGGCGCAATGACGCGCCGGCCGCGAAGACTTCCGGCGCCTTGAACATCGCCATGAAGGTCATGAAGCCGCCGTAGGAGCCTCCATACACACCAACTCGCTCCGGGTCTGCGTTGTGCTCCTCAACCAGCCACCGCACACCGTCGATCAGGTCTTCAAGTTCCGGCGTACCCATTTGCCGATAAATGGCTGTGCGCCAGTCGCGGCCGTAACCTCGGCTTGCCCGGTAGTCCATATCCAGGACGTGATAGCCCTGCTCTGTGAGCAGGTTGTGGAACATTTGCTCACGGAAGTAGTAGGGAAACTTGTGATGGGTGTTCTGCGTGTAGCCCGCACCGTGCACAAACAGCACCACGGGGCGCGGTCCACTATGGTCACCCTGGGCCGGATAGAATTTTGACCAAATCGGTTGCTCGGCGCCGTGGCGTGAAGGCACGGCCACATACTCCGGCACTTGCCAGTCGATGGCTTTATAAGCATGGGTGAGCGTATCGGTACGCGCTACCAGCTCACGGGTGGTCAATTCCAACACCGCAGCCTGAGCCGGACGATAGGCCGAAGAGTAGCGCAACAAGATGCGATCACCCTCAGGGTGCAATACAAAGTCCTCGACACCACGTAGCTCGGTCAGCCGATCGAGCGTGGGCGAACCGATAATGACTTCATAAAGATCGTATTCGGTGGGATGGGCGCGATTGCTCATGAGCACCGCAGACCGACCATCCGCCAGGAATGACACTGCTGCAATTTCAAAGTCGCCTCGGGTAAGCGCGGTTTGCTCGCCTTCAACATCGATGGTGTACAGATGGCTGTAGCCGGTCTCTTCCGAGAGCAACCAGGCGGTATCGGTACCGGGCACCCAACCGAGATCATTGAACAACCAGTTGATCCATGCCTCATCCGAAAGCCGATGAATCTCGCGCAAGGACTGGTCCTCGGCACTCAGGCGTAGTGTCCAGCGATCCTTGTTATCGATCGCCCGCACCTGAATCAGCGCGTCCTCGCCATCCTCATGCCAGACCACCTGATTGATCGACACCGGCCGCAGCTTGTCAGCGTCATGAGGCTTGATGTCCTGGGCTTTCTTCAACGCTGCAAGCGGGTCCTCATCGCGACCTGAAAGACTATCCAGATCCAGCTTGTGCACCGATCGCTCGGCGAGATCGAGCAGCCAAAGTGCATGAGGTTTGGGTGTTTCTCGTCCGACAAGGCGTCGAACGTCTTCGACATCCACATACCCGGAGCGAGTCACGTAGTGCGGCATTTTGTCGCGCTTGCCGGGCTGGGCACCCGCGTCACGCACCACCGCCAATAACCAGCGACCATTCGGTGAAAGTGCGCTATCGACCAGTTGTTTGCCCTCGCCCAGATACCAGGGCGCGGAACCGAGGCGCGCTTCGCCGGCGCGGCGCAGGCGCTGTTCGTAGGCATCCTGCTCCCACTGACGTTCGCGCTCCAAAGTAGCGAACAATCGCAACTGTTCCTCGGCCAGCGGGTCGGCGTCAGCTTCGTGGGGCGGCCGCTCAAATCGTAAGTCTGTTAGCGCAACGGTTTGGCCAGTACCAATGTCATAGCGCCACCAACCCTGCTCCGCCTGAAACTGCAGACTGCGGCCATCCGGTGTAAACCCGACCGAGCGAACGGCACTGGCACCCGAGAGCACGGCCCGTGATTCTCCGCTCTCCAGGTCACGCAGCATGAGTGCGCCATTCACCACACTGGCCGCCAGGCGAGCCTCACGATGAACCACTGGGTTGCGGCCGTCGCTGGTGGCAAGCCGACCGGCATCAACCGCTTCCACCGAGCCATCGATCGACATGCTGAATAGATCGCGTACGGCGCTGCCATCGCGTTTGGCCTGATACTGATAACCGCTACCATCCAGCTGCCACCAGGCGGCCTCCACTGGCGGACCGATCCAGTCCGGATTCTGCATAATGGTTTTGAGATCGGTGGCCGCATGGGCCATCGGTGCGAGCAAACTCAGTGCAAGCACCGGTAGCACGGCACGGCGGATTCGCGTCATAAGCATCGGTAAACTCTTCTCAGGGGCAAACCCACAGACTAACGGAAAAGCCAACGGGCGTGTGCGCCCGTGAACGTCGAACCGCGCACGACAGCCGCTGGTACCAACCTTCAGTGGACGATCAGGGAAACGCCACGGTCATTGAGTGGCTGCACACCGCGGTAGTTGTTCAGGGGCATGTTGTCCTTGAGCGCGATCACCTGCTCATACGACAACATGAAGGGCTGCTCAAAAATCACCCAGTTCACGTTCTCGGTACACGGTGGCGTGGTAAGCGAACCCCGGTAGTGGTAGCGCGGGGTCAACGCCCCGGGGAGCAGCCGACGCAGATCAAACGGCTCATCAATAATCTTGGTGTCGCCAACCGGTAATGGCAGAAAACTTTCGAGGAACTCGTAACCTTCACTGGGATCGCCTTCGTAACCCAGCACCGCCAAGACTGTGAATTCGTGCAAGGCCTCGTTGTAATGCACCAGGTGCATTTCGATGGGATAGCGCGCGCCATTCAGCGTGTGCTCAGCGGGCTCATGAAAATGGATTTGTTTGAGTTGGTAGCGCTCACCCTTGAACTCGACTTCGTCACCGCGATCAAAGTCGAACTGGATGGTGTGACCATTGTTCACCACGTCATGCACGTGGGTTTCGCTGGGATAATGCAGCGCCAGTGGCCAGTCTTTGGAAGTATCGGGGTCCGCGTGGGTGCGGATGATGTTGACGGGTGACTGCATGGCTCCGCCACAGGCGGCGCGGCTTTCCATTTCGTCCCAATGCTGGGGACCGGTCTCACCCTGGTAGGACCAGTCTTCTTCACCCTCAGGCGGCGACGCGGCGACCGTCGTCGCCACCATCATCAATCCAGCTAACCAGAGTCGCATCGGTTCCCCCCAACAAATGCCGATAAGCCTATTTCAGCCTACCAGCGCAGCTGTCACGAGGAAACCGAGCCTCTTGGCGGGTTACTCAGCCGACGAAAGCCCGCTCGATCACGTAGTCACCAACCGTGCCCTGGCTGGGAGAAATCTGGAAGCCAGCACTATCGAGTAATGCACAGCTGTCTTTGAGCATGGCCATGCTGCCGCAAATCATCGCCCGGTCGTGGGCGGGGTCGATTGGCGGCAGACCGAGATCCTTCATCACACGGCCCGTGCGCAGCAGATCGGTGATGCGGCCATTGTGCTCGAAGGGCTCCCGAGTGACGGCCGGATAGTAGAGGAACTGCTCGCGGGCATACTCACCGAGCAGTTCATCAGACTGCAGGCCCGTGGTCAGGAAATCACGATAGGCGAGATCTGAAATCCGTCGCACACCGTGCATGAGAATGACTTTTTCATAGCGATCGTAAACCGCGGGGTCGCGGATCGTAGACAGGAACGGCGCCAGACCCGTACCGGTTGCAAACAGATAAAGGTTGCGGCCCGGGTTGAGATCAGAGAGCAGCAGCGAGCCCACGGGTTTACTGCCGAGCAGAACCTCGTCACCGGGCTGCACATCACAGAGCCGCGAAGTCAGCGGCCCATCGGGCACCTTGATGCTGAAAAACTCTAAGAAGTCTTCGTAGGCCGCGCTTGCAATCGAGTAGGCGCGCAGCAACGGCTTGCCATCAACCTTAAGGCCGATCATCGTGAACTGACCCGTATCAAAACGAAACGACGGTGCGCGCTCGGTTTTGAAACTGAACAATTTGTCGTTCCAGTGAGTGACTTCGGTAACGGTAACGGGGGTGGTCGCGGCCATGGTTTTGCCTCTGGATCATTCGAGCGCCGCGAAGATACATCGAAATAAAAATCTTTTCCAATATATCTATATGGAATATATCAATAATCGGGGTGCGGGTATTCAGGCTTCCAGCAAAAAGGTCACTGGCCCATCATTGAGCAGTGACACCTTCATGTCGGCGGCGAAACGCCCGGTTGCAACCGTCGCATGCCGCGCCCGCACCTGCTCAACCAGTTGCTCAAACAGTCGGCGGGCATCTTCCGGGGCTGCGGCACAGGAAAAGCTTGCCCGTTTACCCTTGCGAGTATCGGCCGCCAGAGTGAATTGCGATACCAACAAAACGCCGCCCTCAATGTCCTGAACGCTGCGGTTCATCCGCCCGGCATCATCGCCGAATACGCGGTATCCGAGCAGCCGCTCTGCCATGCGCACGACGGTCGCTTCATCGTCGTCAGCTTCAACGCCTACGAAAACCAAAATACCCGTGTCGATGCTGCCAACAATGTCGCCATCCACCCGAACCGAGGCCTCGGTGACCCGCTGTAACAAGCTCTTCAAAACTGCTTCACTCCCATACTCTTTCCGTTGCAAATGCTAACCTCTCGCCGCCAGCAACGAGCAAGCAAACAGCCGAGTCCTGATCATGCAAGCTTTCCAACACCTCTCCGCCGATGACCTGCGAACCATGATGGATCAGGGCGAACCGCAAATTGTCGACATACGCGACGAAGCTTCCTTTCAACAGGGACGCATTCGTGGCGCACAACATCTCGACAACACCTCGCTGCAGCAGTTCATCGAGAGCGCCGACCTCGACGCACCACTGGTGGTTTGCTGTTACCACGGCAACTCCAGTCAACAGGCGGCAGCCTACCTGAACAGCAAAGGCTTCGAGCAAACCTACAGCCTCGACGGCGGGTTCACACTGTGGAATACCGCCTTTCCTGACCGCGTTGACGCAGGCTGAGTCAGGAATGCGTCGCCGCCATGATGGGTCATGGCGGACTGTGCGCGAAAGTTATCGAAGGTGGAGAAATCCTGGTGGGAGACGCCGTGAACGTGGTCGCCCCCACCCCGGACTGATCAGTCGCTGACGGACTGCCAGTCGGCGCTCTCGCCGAGCATGTCTGCAACCCACTGGCGCACCGTGGTGCCACCCACTTCAAGCTGGAAAGCTCGCTGCAAGAAGGTGTGACCATCGCCATCGGCTACAAGGCTGCGGAAGCGATCCGGGTGAGCTTGCTCAATCTCGGCAAGCTCGGCAATCAAGGCTGCCTCAAACGCCTCACCGCCGATGCCCAGAAAAAAATTGGCAATGACCGAGTCCTGCTTGGTGCTCATGAAGCCCATGGTCAAGTTTGCATCCTCATCGAGCTGATACTTGTGGTAGTCGGTCGCGTGACCGTCCTCGCCGATACAGGTCGTGCAGCTCTCGGGAATCCAGGCCGTGGCATTCCACTCATTACTCACAAAATCCACGTAGCCGGGGAACGCAATCCCAACGCCCGAGTCGTTGATCACCTTGATGGGAGTGTCGGGATAAAGCGCGCGCACCAGTGGCAACGCGTAGTCAGTGCCATAGCCGCCGGCGCTATTCCCCGTGACCAGAATCTGGCTCGGAGATGGGAAAGTATTCAGCGCCACATCAAGCGCCGCCGATAGATTCTGTACACCCCGATGGTATCGGTCGATCGTGCCATCGTTGTCGTCATCGTATTGGGCGTCGCCAGAGAAGATCGACCCATCGCAGTACGGCAGGTAAGCCACATCGTAATCCGCCGCTGGATTGCTGGCATCGGTCGGATCGAGAATGCCAGCCCGGGGCATTCCAGGGGCTGCTGCAGGCGTCGCTGAGCAGAGCTGGCTGGTGCAGGCACCGCCGCCCTCCATGAAGATCATCAGGGCGTTGCCACTGCCCTCGCGGGTACTCATGGTGTACTCGCCACCCTGAAGACAAAGAGGACCATCCCCGGCACCGAAGGTGTGCTGAATGATGCCCCCCGCTCCAGCCTCTGAGAGCATCGGGGTGAACTCACCGAGATAACGATTAACGCCCTGGTCGTAGAGCTCCTGGAAGGGTACGGGTATGGGCTCCTGCACCGGGGGCACGTCGACAACCGGTGGCGGCGTCGGGGTGGAGCCACCACCACCGCCACCGCAGGCGGTGACAGTGACGGACATCAAGCCAGCGAGAGCTACGCGGCGGAGGATTGGGGTTTGCATCATGCGCGTCCTGTTTTTTTATCGTTAGGCCTCTGACCATAACAAAACAGGACATCGCTGTTGTCACTCAGCAAAATCTGTAAAGGCTGTGTCCAGCCTGAAAAGAAAAGCGGCGCGAGCATTCACCCGCGCCGACTTCCATAACACCTCACAGGCAGTGCTTAGATGGGAGAGCCCGGGGGTATTTTGGCGGCCCGGGTCTTGAACAAACCCTCGGTCTTTAGCCCTGCGTCGATACGGGCCGCAGTAAAGCGATGATGGGCCCGCCAGGCGGGGTCGCGATCATCGCCGCCATCGATCGCTTTGCCAGCGATGTCTTCCAATGCAAGTAGCGCCGCCGAGCGCGCCTGAACCGCGGCACTCTCATTCCCCACCAACGCCATCAGGGCATCCACGGTTGCCACTTGCACACGGCGCTCAATCGCGCCTTCTGCACCATTGTGCTGTCGACCCCATACCTGCTCGAGCAGCGCATTGATCACTGTGCTGAAACTAGGGAGCGAGGCATCGACCATCACCTGGGCGTCGAGGCGCGCCGCACGCTTGTGGTCGAGCAATTGCGCGAGGGTCGCCTGGGCTGCGGTTGCCACCACGGACACCGGGTCAAACAGATAGCCAGTCTCGCGGGGGAACATCTCCCGGCTGGCGGCGAACTGTGGCGGGCGTGGCGGTATTAGGGCGATGAGTTCGGGCGACAATGCCAACACCTCAGGTTGCAGGGTATCCAGTAGTGCCTGCATCGCCGCCTGCTGCTCGGCTGCTGGAATCACGGCGGTGGGTACCTGGCCGTCACCGCGCAAGGCGTAGCTGAAGTCGCGCCCACCCAGGAGCGTCGCCGCGGCCTGCAACTGGTAGCGATGCATCAAATAAGCAGGCACAAGAACATCTTCGATACGGGCCAACGGTTCACCTTCACGAATCACCTGGTCCGAGAAATTGTTGAGCACCACAGCACGCAGCGCCATCAGGCGCTTGAGCTCTGCTACTGGATCGGCGCCGTTATCCCAGAGACTGGCCTGGGGGTGGGCGGGACCTGCTCCGGGGCGCGAGCCCACGCGGGAGTGTTGATCTGCCACAAAGTGCAGTCCGGAGGCGAGGGTTTCCTCAACGATCGCGGCGCGACCTGCCGCGTCATCGGCCCCTTCAGGAAAATCCTGATAACCCCAAATGATGGCGCGCTTGTCCCACTCACCGATCCCCACCGCGTAGGCATCGGAAAGGTCCGGGCGGCCGTCATCACCCAGGGTCACCAGCGGGTGCGGGTAATCCATGACCGAAGCTCGGTCATCACCGCTGGCAGCAAAATTGTGTTCCAACCCGAGGGTGTGCCCCACTTCATGCGCTGACAACTGGCGAATTCGGGCCAAGGCAAATTCACGCAGCGCAGTGGTATCCGGATCGTCGCTGTAAGGCGCCATCAAGCCCTCGGCCAGCAGATAGTCCTGACGCACACGCAGGGAGCCCAGGCTGACGTGCCCCTTGATGATTTCCTGAGTGCGCGGATCGCGAATACTGGCTCCATAGGACCAACCGCGGGTCGACCGGTGCACCCACTGAATCACGTTGTAGCGCACATCCATTGGGTCGGCCCCCTCAGGCAACAGCGCCACCTGAAACGCGTCGATGTAACCCGCCGCTTCAAAGGCCTGGTTCCACCAGGACGCGCCTTCGACCAGCGCGCTACGGATGGGCTCGGGAACCCCCGGATCCACGTAGTAGATGATCGGTTCTACCGCTGCGCTTTGCGCCGCAGCCGGGTCGACTTTCTCCAGACGATGGCGCCGGGCGTAGACCTTGCGTACCGATTGGTCAAACGGTGTCGCATAGTCAAAAAAGCCATCCCCGCCCCAACCATCGATGTAGCCGGTGCGCGGGTCGTACGGTAGGGGCTCATAACCATCATCGGGCAAGCGCACAAAAGAGTGGTGCTTGTGAACAGTAATGGCAGAGGCATCCGGGGCCACTGTTCGCAAAATACTGCCCTTGGGCTGCCCCGTCAGCGTCACCAGCGCATCGATCTCGGTATTGTCAGGAAAGCCCTTGGTGCGCGGCAAGAAAATCGCTGATCGAGACGCGTCAACCTTGTAACTGCCCTCACCGCGGTCCGCGAGCAAAGGCCCCAGTTCCATGGCATCACGCTGGGCGAATGCACTGACATCGATGAGAAAACGGCCCGACTGCTCGGCGGCAATATCAAAGCCCCACAGCACCGATGTGGCGAAGGCCTCAGCTACCGCTGCGCGCTCCTGTGGATTGTCAGACTGCGCCTTGTAGCGCGTGTTGAGCGCGACCAGCAGCACACGTGCACCGTGGCGCTCAAACTGCACCAGCTGGGTGTCACCCAGGCGCCCGCGATCCAGACCCAGGTCATTCGAGCCAACGCCCTGTGACAACCCCGTGTAATAAATGAACGGCGCACCAAGTTCGGCGACCTCAGCGTACAGCTTGCCCTCATCCCCCACCCAATAAAGAGGCAGGAAACCCTCGATAGTGCGGGCCTGTGAAGTGATGTCGTCCCACTTGTCAGCCACCGCAGGGGTGGCGCCAACCGACAGGAACAAGACCAGAGTGAACAGCGTGCGAGCGAACATAGCCGGTACCGTGAAGCCTCCAAAAAGAGACCGGAGACTAGCACGGCTACCGCGACTCTCAGAAGGAAAAGCCCACCGGAGCTAACGCGCAGAGGCATCAGGAGGGACGCGGCGTCTCCAGGATCTGCTTCATCAAATCGAATTGGTCATGGGTCTGGGCGCGTGGCGCCGCACCAAAGCGGCTGACCATGACCGCCGCGAAAGTCGCGAAGACAAAGCCGGGCACAATCTCGTACACCAGCGCACTGAGCGACTGACCGGCGACGGTGACCGGTGCATAGACCCAAAACAATACAGTGGCTGCGCCAGCCACCATGCCGGCAAATGCGCCGTTGCGGGTGAGATCGCGCCAATAAAGACTTAGCAGCACGATCGGCCCAAATGCGGCGCCAAACCCGGCCCAGGCATTGCTCACCAGCGACAAAATGGTGCTGGATCGGTCGAAGGCCAGAATGATCGCCACGATGGCCACCAGTAACACCGATACCCGGCCAATCGCCACCAGCTCCCGCTGGCTGGCCTGCTTGCGCAAAAAGTTCTTGTAGAAATCCTCAGTGAGCGAGGCCGAGGAAACCAACAACTGGGAAGAAATGGTGCTCATGATGGCAGCGAGAATTGCCGCGAGCAGGAAACCGGCCACCAAGGGGTGGAACAACACCTGAGACAGGAAAATAAAAATGGTCTCGGGATCCTCGAGGGACTGGCCGCTGCGCTGGACATAGGCGAAGCCCACCAGACCCGTGGCAACCGCTCCGACCAAAGTCACCGCCATCCAGCTCATACCGATATGCCGGGCCACCGGTGCATCGTGATGGGAGCGCAGCGCCATAAACCGCACGATGATGTGCGGCTGCCCAAAGTAACCCAAGCCCCAGGAGAGACTGGAAATCAGCCCTAGCGCAGTAAGCCCACCAAACGCGCTGAGCAACTGGGCGTCAGACTCCGCCAGTGTGTAGGTGACTTCATCAAGACCACCGGCATCGGTGAGGGTCACAATAGGCACGAGAATCAACGCCACAAACATGATGCATCCCTGCACAAAGTCGGTGAGGCTTACCGCGAGAAAACCACCGAACAGGGTGTAGGCCACCACCACACCCGCCGTCACAAACAGGCCGGTCTCATAGTCGAGACCCATCGACGCCTCGAACAACTTGCCGCCAGCCACTACGCCTGCCGATGTATACAGCGTAAAAAAGATCACGATCACCACCGACGACAACAGTCTCAAACGACCGCTGTCATCAGAGAAGCGCTTCTCAAAAAAGTCCGGAATGGTAATGGCATCATCTGCCACCTCGGTATAGATGCGCAGCCGCGGTGCAACCCACAGGTAGTTGCAGAACGCTCCCGCGAGCAAGCCCACCGCGATCCATGCCGCTGACAAGCCGGAGACATACATGGCGCCCGGCAGACCGAGCAGCATCCAGCCACTCATGTCAGAGGCGCCGGCGGAAAGGGACGCCACTGCCGGGTTCAACTGCCGCCCACCGAGCATGTATTCGGACATGTCTGACGTCGACTTGCGATAGGCGTAAAAGCCGATGCCCATCATCAGCACGAAGTAGGCGCCGAGGGACAGCATCTCGCCAAATTCCATGGAGTTCTCCTGATCTTGTTATTCGTATCAGCGCAGCTCTGGGCGACGCCTTGGGGCCTGGTGTGGGATGAATCGCGGTCTTAGGGTGTTTCGGCAGCCATTTCCCGGGCGCGAGCAAATGCCGCCGCTACCACCTCAGTCATCAAAGTATCGGTTGCGTTATCACGCGTCATACGCGCAATACCAGCCTCGGTGACACCGCGCTTGCTCATCACTGCTTGCTTCAAATCCCGGGCCGCCTGTTCGCTACCCATGGCCATTTCCGCTGCACCCAACAAGGTTTGGCGCACCAACATACGGGCCTCGGCATCGTTGAAACCCAAAGACCGCGCAGCGGCCTCGAAGCTTTCAATGAACTGAAAAGCATAGCCTGAGCCACACCCGGAAATGGCTGTCAGACGATCCAGCGCCTCCTCATCGTCAACCCACAGGTACTCGCCCGATGCCGCGGCAAGGCGGGTGGCAAACTCCCGATGCCCGGGGCTGAGTCCATCAACGCCGACCAGCCCCGTGACGCCACGACCCACCTTTGAGGATAGATTGGGCATCGTGCGCACCACTGCCGCATCGGGAAACAGCGATTGCAGATGAGCGATTGTCGTACCGGCGGCGATCGATATCAGTAGACCGCCAGAGCGTAACAGCGGCTCGTAGGCCGGCATGACCGCGTCAATCATCTGGGGTTTGACCGCGATAACAATGGCATCAAACATCTCTCCCACGACAGCGTCGATGCTGCCGTGCACGGGGACCGCCGCTGCAGGCCGACTCGGCGCCACCGCCTCGAACGCTACCCCCTCAAGGTCCGCCCACTGGGCGAGCAGCGCGCCTCCCATATTGCCGCAGCCCACCATCAATGCACGCATATCTGCGTCCTCACCAAGAAAAGGCGACACACTGCCAGTTCTGTGGGGACTAGGCAAAACCTTCGAACTGAAGCAAGATTCACGGTACTGAGTCTTTCTTGCGCGCTATGAGCTATTTCAACAACAAGATCGCTTTCATAACCGGGGCGGCAAGTGGTATCGGGCGAGCCATCGCCCATCGATTTCACCAGCTGGGTGCCAGTGTGGCCATCGCCGACATTGACGCCGACGGCGTGGCGTCGCTGGCCGACGAACTGGGCGAACGCTGTTTGGCCCTCACTCTTGACGTGACCGATCGAGACGCCTGGATCGTAGCTAGGGACCGCGCCTTCGAGCATTTCGGTACAGTCGATGTGCTGTGCAACAACGCGGGCGTCGGCCCTGATGGCTTCCTGCTGGCGGATGTTCCGTTTGAAATGTTCGACGAAATCATGCGCGTCAACGTGGCTGGCGTGTTCAATGGCATCAACGCTTTTGCCAGCCATTTTCGCGGCCGTGAGGACGGCTACATCATCAACGTGGCCTCCATGGCGGGGCACCTGGGCTCACCCCAGATGGGCGCCTATACCGCCAGCAAATTTGCGGTGGTCGGCCTGTCTGAAGTGCTGCAGTCTGAGATGGAGCCCTACGGGGTCGGTGTCACGGTATTCTGCCCCGGGGTGGTCAATACCAACCTGGCGGCGACAGCGCTGGCCCGTGGCGGCATCAACATTCCATTCCTCGAACTCCAGGAAGCCATGGAGCCCGAGCAGGCCGTCGATGAGTTGATTGACGCTGTCGAATGCGAGCGTCTCTACGCGTTTTCACACGCCAACTTCCAGCTACACGTACAAGCCCGCATGGAGACGGTGCTCGACGCGTTTTCTCACAAGCACGAGTTCTGACGCGGGCTCAAAAGCCCGCCAACCGCTCCTGCGTGTCGCTGATCTCCGGGTACACCATCTCAGCCTCGGCATCGAGTCCGGCCATCACACCGAGTTCATCCTCGGCAATACTGTAGAGGTCTTTCATGGCAGCGACGGCACCGCGGCTGTTGGCCGCGATACGGGACGTCGTGTCTGAGAGTGCAGCATCGAGGGCTTCCAGTGTTTCGTAGGCCTCATTCGCCACTCCCCACTGGGCGGCCTGGGCGCCAGAAAAGGTCCGAGCGGTAAACGACAGCTCCTTGGCGCGTGCCATGCCAACGGCCCTGGGTAGGGTCTGCGACATACCCCAGGTGGGCCGCAAGCCAAACTTGGTGTGGGTGTCACCGAACTTCGTATCCACCGTGGTGTAAATGAAGTCACAGTGCAGCGCGATCTCCAAGGCGCCGGTAAAACAGGCACCGTGCACGCGTGCGATAACCGGCTTGCCGGTGCCACGGATCGCTGCTGCCAGCAAGGCTGCTGCACTGTCGAACACATCACCAATCTTGCCCGCTACCGGATCCACGCCTTGCAACACCTTGAGATCCACGCCGGCGGAGAAAGCGCGACCGGCGCCAGTCAGCACCACAACCGCCACGTCAGGGTCGTCGTCTGCCTGCTTGATCAACAGCGCGAGCGCTTCGAGCATTTCCGGACGCAGGGCATTCAGTGCATCGGGGCGGTTGAACACCAGCGTCAAGGTCGCACCATCGCGCTGGCATTCGATCATCGGAGTGGTTGCCTGGTAGTCCATGCTTGCTGCCTTGTCATCAAGTGGGGTGGGGGCTTTGGTATTGCACGAAGCAAGTCATGTGACGGTGCTGCGCTCGGCAAAGCGGGGTTCGCGCCATACCTCGGTACGCAAAATGTCCTCGAGTACCTCGGCCACACCCAGCACCTCGGCAAAGCGCAGGTACATGGGTGAGAAACCGAAGCGAATAATGTCAGGTTCTCGAAAATCCACAACAATCCCGGCGGCGATCAAGGCCTGGGTAATGGCGTAGCCATCCGGGTGAGTCAGGCAAATTTGTGAACCTCGTCGACCGGGGTCGGCGGGCGTGATGTTCACCAACTGACTGGCGCGTGGCTGCTCTGCGATGGCATCGACAAACAGACCGGTCAACGCCTCACTCTTGGCACGGAGCTGTGCCGTGCTCACGCCAGCAAACAAGTCCAGTGCGGCCTCAACCGCACGCATACCCAGCACCCCCTGAGTACCCGTGAGAAAGCGCCCAATGCCCGCTGCGGGCTCATAATCGGGATTGAATGCAAACAAATTGGCATGACCCATCCAGCCCTGGATGGCCACCGTAGCCTCGGCCTGATGGCGCTGCGCCAAATAGAGGAAGCCAGGCGCACCCGGTCCGCCATTGAGATATTTGTAAGTACAGCCCACTGCCATATCGACCTGCAAAGCATCGAGGGCAAGCTCGGTCGCGCCGACACTGTGGGCAAGATCCCAGAGCATGAGCGCGCCATCAGCCTGAACACGGGCCGTTACAGCCGCCATGTCATACATCGCCCCAGTGCGGAAATTGACATGGGTCAGCGACACCACAGCGACGTCAGAAAAATCTGCCGATGGGAGTTCATTGGCATCGACATAACGGACCTCACATCGATCCGGGCCAAGCATCTTCGCCAAACCCTCAGCAATGTAATTATCGGTCGGAAAGTTGCCACGCTCCGTCAGGATGACTCGCCGGTCCGGCCGCAGCGCCAGCCCCGTGTGCAACAATTTGAAAAGATTGTTCGACAAACTGTCCGCACACAGGGTCTGCCCGGGGGCAGCACCAATCAACGGTGCAATTTTTTCACCAACGCGCAGCGGCAAACCGATCCAGTCGTGGGTATTCCAGCTACTGATCAGTCCCTGCCCCCACTCCTGCTCCACTGTCGCTTGCAGCGCGTTGCGCACGCCGACCGGCAGAGCGCCCAATGAATTTCCATCGAGGTAACAAAGATCATCGGGCAATAGGAACTGCGCTCGCAGCGCTGCCAGATCATCATCGTGGTCGAGTTGTCGTGCGCGCTCAAACAAGTTCACGGCAGCAATCCCTCAATCGCGTCCAGCAGCAGAGGAAAAGCAGCGGTACCCGGGTGGATCAGATCAAAATGGCCCGCCTCAGGAATGATGACCCGCTGAGCGGTCTGCATCGCTGTCGCCTGAGACATGGGAACAATAGGATCAGCCTCACCTTGTAAAACAACGACCGGCGCGGTCAGCGCAAGAAAGGCCGGAGAGGCTTCGCGGTAGGTCTCTTCTGCAGCGGCCAGTGGTGCGCCAATCAACTTGGGGGTCATGGTTTGGCACGAACTGTCACCCGCACCGTAGGCCACCAGGTCAGTAATGGGTGCCAGACCGATGGCACCGGCGATGGGCAACTGTGACGAAGTGGCCATCAGCAGCGCGAGATGCCCGCCGGCTGAATGCCCGGCCACCACCAGGGGAGCACTGGCCTGTGCAGCCACATAGGCGCCGACCTGCTGCACATCCTCCCAGGTTCCCGGCCAACCGCCGCCCTGATCCCCAACGCGGCGATACTCGGGTATCCATACACGGAAACCCGCGTCCCGAAGCGCGCCAGCCAGCGGTAACGTGTGATCGCGACTGTAATCTGCAGACCAGCAGCCGCCGTGGATAAAGAGCAGCTCTGCCCGCGCCTGCCCCTCCGGGTCAAAACGGAGTACGGTCTGAAGTGGGTTCTGACCGTAGGCTGATTCGTCATCCGCCGTCGGTATCGGCAGCGACGCCACCGCACCGTAGGGAACGGGCATCGTCAGCGTGTCATCGGCACGACTGTTGGCGGCTGCAAGCAGCAACGCAGCGCTCACCAGTGTCATCAAAATGGCTTGCATGGGTAACACCTTGGGGAAAGTCGCCCAACAGTAACAAAACCGTTCCGGCACTGGGCAACAAGCACGCGTACCCATCGGCACCGTCAAGCGGTATGCACGTGCTCTCCAAGCCGCTCGGATACCGATTCGACAATGCGGTCCGCAAGTTGACGAAACAGCACCCGCGCTGGGGTCTGGGTACGCCAGGCGAGCGCGTGATGGCGATACATTTCCACGCCGTACACGTCGGTCACCCTGAGGGTGTCGGCATCACGAATCTCCGACGCCACATACAACGAGGGCAGAAAGGTGATTCCCATGCCCATCACCACCATTTGTCGCAGAGTATCGAGACTCGTCCCCTCATAGTCGCGGCGCGGAGTCGCTCCCAGGCTCTCGCACAACTCCGTGATTTGGCGATGGTACAAATGCTGTTCATCCATCGTCAGCACCTGCTCACCAAACAGATCAGCGCGGTTGATCCGTTCTTTACCGGCGAGGCGGTGGTCGGTAGACATCACCAGCTTCAAAGCCTCACGGAACAGGGGGCGCACTTCGAATTCGCCCGAGTTGATGGGCTGGGTTGATAGCACCATGTCGTGCTGGGCCTGCCGCAACTGTGATTCCAGTTCCGAGGGCGTGCCCTCGCGCACGTAGAGACGCAATGACTCGTACTGACGATGAATATCGGGCAGCACGTGAGGTAGCAAATAGGGGCCGAGTGTCGGTGTGACGCCCAGGCGATAAGTGGCACTACCGAGGCCCGTCAGTCCCGCGGCAATATCCATAAACCCTTGCACTTCTTCTTCGATACGCAGCGCATTGGGTAAGAGGTCCCGGGCCGCTGGTGTGAGAGTCACGCCATGCCGCGAGCGCTCAAAGAGCTTGAAACCCAGGAGCTTTTCCAGGGTCGCAATCTGCGCGGTCAGTGTCGGTTGGGTCACCCCCAACTTGTCGGCGGCACGCCGAAAGCTGCCCAGCTCAGCAATGTTCCGAAAATACTGAATCTGGCGAAGAGATGGTTTGTCGCGGTTAGCCATGCTGTGAGCCCGCAGTTCTTCTATAGAGGCAATCTATCACCAATTACCCCCAATCGACTAATACCCCTCACACGCGTGGGGATACCTTTGCAAACAACTATCGCATATACGCGTTTTGCAGAGGATTAGAAAATGAAAAAAGTCGTCAACGGCACTGTCCGCTTCCGTGAAGAGGGCTATAGCAGCCGTCAGGCCCTGTTCGCAGAACTCGCCAATGGCCAGAGCCCTGAGGTGCTGTTTGTCACCTGCGCGGACTCTCGCATCGACCCCTGCCTGGTCACACACACCGACCCGGGCGACCTGTTTGTCTGCCGCAACGCAGGCAACATCGTGCCGCCACATAGCCATGAGAACCACGGCACCAACGCCTCCATCGAGTACGCGGTTGCCGTGCTCGGCGTGCGCGACATCGTGGTCTGTGGCCACACCGATTGCGGCGCCATGAAAGGCGCCATGAATCTCAGTGCTGTCGAGGAACTGCCCCAGGTCCGCGACTGGCTGGAGCATTCCCGAGCCGCGGTAGAAATCGCCGCACAGAAGCATCGCCGCGACGACAATAAGCTGCTGCGGGTCATCGAGGAAAACGTACTGCTGCAACTGCAGCATCTGCGCAGCCATCCCGCAGTGGCAGCACGACTCGCCACCGGCGATATCGGGCTGCACGGCTGGGTGTATGACATCGAGACCGGCGGCGTCACCTGCCACGATGCAGCCAGCGACCGTTTCGAGCCGATCGAAGAACGCTACGCAGATCTGCTGGATGCACCGGCCGGCAGTGGCGCAGCGGCCTGATACGAGGGTTTAGCAGATGAAATACTTTGACCTGAGTAATTTACGCGGCGACATCTATGGCGGCTTGACCGCCGGCGTCGTCGCCCTACCCCTGGCACTCGCCTTCGGCGAAGCCTCGGGTGCCGGTCCCATCGCCGGGGTCTACGGCGCCATCATTGTTGGTTTTTTTGCCGCACTGTTTGGCGGTACCGGCTCACAGATCACCGGCCCCACAGGACCCATGATCGTCGTTTTCGCCGGGGTGTTTGCCTCGCTTTCCGGCGACATGGGCCTGGTCTTCGCGACGGTCGTCCTCGCAGGCCTGATACAGATCACCCTGGGTGTGCTGGGCTTCGGGCACTACATACGACTGGTGCCCTACCCGGTAGTCTCGGGATTCATGAGCGGCATCGGCTGCATCATCATTGCGCTGCAGTTGGCTCGACTGTTTGGCCACGAACCAGAAGGCGGCGGCACAATCCCTGCGATTCTCGAAATCCCCGGCGCCGTGGCAGATCCAATCTGGCCCGCCTTGATTGTCGGTGCCCTGACGCTGCTGATGGTTTTCAAGTGGCCAGCCAGTTGGGGGCGCATCGTCCCCGGCCCGCTCGCTGCATTGGTCGTCGGTACGGTGGTCAGCCGGTTTATTCCCGGCGCGCCGATTCTCGGCGATATCCCCACCGGCCTGCCCTCCTTTGTGATGCCCTCGTTTGAGATGGATGTGGCCTGGATCGTGTTCGAGGCGGCGTTCATCCTCGCAGCACTGGGTGCCATCGATAGCCTGCTGACTTCGTTGGTGGCTGACAACATGACTCGCACCCGCCACAACTCCAACAAAGAGTTGATTGGCCAAGGGGTGGGCAATGCCGTTGCGGGCCTGTTTGGCGGCATCCCCGGCGCGGGCGCGACCATGCGCACCGTGGTCAACATTCGAACCGGGGGTAAAACGCGCATCTCGGGCATGCTGCACAGCGTGTTGCTGCTGGCGGTCGTGGTTGTGCTCGCACCATTGGCTGAAATGATCCCCCACGCAGTGCTGGCGGGCATTCTGGTCAAAGTGGGCTACGACATCATCGACTTCCAGTACCTGCGACGTGCGCACCACGGACCCCGTCTCGATCTCGCGCTTATGGTCATGGTCCTTGGGCTGACGGTGTTCGTGGATCTGATCACAGCCGTCATCGCGGGTGTGGTGGTTGCAGCGCTGGCCTTCGTCAAACAAATGGCCGACAAGCAGCTCGAGACGTTCTCACAAGCCATGAACCCGGTTGACGAAGACAGCCACCCAGAAGAGGTCGCCATCTTGAGCCGACTGCGCAAGCACATCACGCTGTTCGACTTTGGCGGACCGCTGAGCTTCGGCGCCGCAGCGGATGTGGGGCACACCGTGCGTGAACGGACCAGCAAACATGACGCCCGTGCGATCGTACTGGACTTTGGCCGCGTGCCATTTATGGATGTGTCTGCGGCGCGAGCGGTGGAGACCATCGCCAGCGATGCACGCGCCGCGGGTAAAACGGTGTTCTCCGCGGGTCTGCGGCCCGAGGTGGAGCAAGTACTCTCGGCGATCAACGCAGATGGCTGCCTGCCGCGTGAGCATGTGTATGCAACGCGCCTGGAAGCACTGCGCGCCGCCGCAGCCCACATCGACGGGCAACCCCCCGTCGCGACAGGCCTGCAGGAAGCACACGCCTAACTGGCGCCCAAAACAAAAGGCCACCCTCGGGTGGCCTTTTTTATGCCGTGTCGTTGCCCTTCTTGCCGGTGTTGCCCGTGAACCTTCGCCGGAGCCTCAGTCCAGGTCCAGCGCCGTCAACGTGCGCGCTGCTTCCGCGCGGACCGCGCCGGGATCGTCACCCAGGATGGTCATATGACCCAGCTTACGACCAGGACGAATACCTTTGCCGTAGGTTTGCAACATGACCCTCAAAGGCGCTTCAGGCATGGTGGGTGGCAGTGCCGCCCCCAACAGGTTGACCATGGCGGCGGCCTGCGTCGGTGCCGGTGCCACGAGGCCCAAACCCGCAACCGCGCGGATGTGCTGCTCGAACTGATCGCAGGCGCAAGCGTTCAAACTCCAATGCCCGGTATTGTGCACCCGCGGTGCAATCTCATTAACGACCAGCTCTCCGCGCGTGAGGAAGAACTCAATCGCCAGCACGCCGACATAATCAAGCGCATCCACCAACTTGGTCGCGTGGGCGCGAGCCTGCTGTTCCAGGCCATCATCCGCCAGAGCGGGCATGTGACAGCAAGTGAGAATACCGTCGCGCATGACATTTTCGGTCAGTGGATAACACAGGGACTGCCCGCTGCGATCCCGGGCGACGAGTACGGCAAATTCCCGCTCGATCGCAACTTCAGCTTCAGCAATCAGTGGGTAGCCTGCGTCCGGAATTTTTGCAAAATCGTCGGCATTGCGGATCTGCCACTGACCACCGCCGTCGTAACCACCGAGGCTGGTCTTACAGCGCAGCGGTACATCGCCGAGCGCCGCAAACGCTGCGGGAAGCTCGCCGCCGTCGGCGACCGAGCGCCAGGGCGACGTGGGAATCGACAACTCGTCAAGCAGGGCTTTTTGGGTATGGCGGCGGCGCAGCGTATCGAGCGCATCAAATCCGGGATACAGGCCAACGGCTTCAGCTTTGCGCAGGGTTTCATGAGGTACATCCTCACGCTCTACCGTGATGGCGTCACAGGCCGCTACGAATCCATCCACATCGTCGGTCCCAAAAATGGGACCCAATCCCTCGACGACCGGGGTCTCGTTAATGCAGAGATAGGCCGTCTCCAGGCCCAAACGTCGGGCCGCCTCGCCCATCATTTGAGCAAGTTGGCCGCAGCCAATGATACCGACGCGTTTCACGCATCCACCGGCGTAGTCGGCACACCGTCGGTCTGGCGCGCTCGATAGTCATCGAGACGGGCTGCCAGAGCGTCATCCTGGGTCGCCAACATGGCGGCCGCGAACAAACCGGCGTTGACGGCGCCGGGAGCACCGATAGCGAACGTCGCCACCGGAATTCCCTTGGGCATCTGGGCGATCGACAAGAGCGCGTCCACACCGTTCAACACCGTCGCATTCACGGGCACACCCAACACGGGGATCGGGGTCATCGCAGCGGCCATGCCCGGCAAATGCGCGGCACCGCCAGCGCCGGCAATGATCACTTTGATGCCGCGATCACGCGCACCTCGAGCATATTCGTAGAGTCGATCGGGTGTGCGGTGCGCAGACACGACCTGCGCATCGACAGCGACACCGAGCGCTTCCAGTACTTCGGCGGCGCCCTTCATCACCTCCCAATCGGAACGGGACCCCATGATCAGTCCGACCTGACAATCCTGCATAACCCACTCTCGCGGAAAAAGGGGCGCATTGTATCGCTGCACCCACGGGTTCGACAAACCGCCGAACAGGCGTTGCGGGGCACACAAAGTCGATCTATGTTGCGCTTTACTACAGTGCGATAACACCGAGGCCAGACCATGATTCGACTATTGATCGCCACTTGCTTCGCCCTGCTACTGTCTGGTTGCAGCGACTACACCGACGCCCAGATCGAGGCACTGGATGCGGTGGCGAATGGGGCCATTCTCGTGGACGTCCGCAGCCCCAAAGAGTATGCCAGCGGCCACATGCCCAACGCCGTCAACATCCCTCACACCGACATTGTCGAGGGTATCGCCAAGCTAGAGGTCGACCCCAACACACCCATCGTCCTCTATTGCCGCAGCGGTAATCGTTCCGGACAAGCGACCGCGAGCCTTAGCAAAGCGGGGTTCACCAACCTGACCAATGCGGGTGGGCTTGAGTCCCTGAAGGCCGCAGCCGAGCTGCGCGCAAAACGCGCCAAGTCCTGAGCGAGGAACTGGGAATGCACGCACGGGACATCGAAATTATTGGCGCCACCGCGTCTCCGTACACCCGCAAAATACTCGCCATTCTTCGCTACCGGCAGATTCCTCACGTGGTGCACTGGCGCGATGTCGCCACCGTGCTGCAGGAAAAAGGCCTGGCAGCGCCCAAGGTGGCATTGCTGCCCACGGTTTTGCTGCCTGTCGATGAGCAAGGCTTTGAGGTCGCCATCGACTCCAGCCCCATGCTGCGGCACCTCGATGAGCGCTTCTCGCGTCGCCGGGTGCGGCCGGTGGATCCCGCCCTGGCACTGGTGGATTCGCTGCTGGAGGACTTTGGTGACGAATGGGGCACCAAGCTGATGTTTCATTACCGATGGCACTTCGAGCAAGACGCCGCGTTTAACGCCACCGCGCTGCCCCTTGCCATCGATCCGCAGATGAGCGACGAGCAGCACGCCCAGTTTGGTGCGATGTTCCGCGAGCGACAGGTTGGCAGATTGCGTTACGTGGGCTCAAACGAAGTCACAGCGCCGATCATCGAAGCCGCTTACATCCGGTTGCTGGGTCTGCTGAATGACCACATTCCAGTGCAGCGGTTTTTACTGGGGCGTCGACCGGGCGCAGGGGACTTTGCACTCTTCGGACAGCTCAGCCAACTGGCGCTGTTCGACCCCACCCCAAGAGCGCTGGCCCACCAGCACGCACCCCGGGTCGCAGCCTGGACCATACAGATGGATGACCTCTCGGGTCTCGACATTCAGCGCCCCGCCTGGGTGCCGCTCGAAGAGCAGCCAGACACGCTCAAAGCGCTACTGGCAGAGGTGGGCAAGGTTTATGCGCCTTTGCTATTGGCCAATGCCGGCGCGATTGCCGCCGGCGAATCCGAGTTCAGCACCCAAGTAGACGGCGCCAAGTGGGTGCAGCAAACCTTCCCCTACCAAGCCAAATGCCTGGCCTGGCTGCGGGAGGAACATGCAGCACTGACTGATGATGATCGCAAACGTTTCGATGCTGCGATCGCCGGTAGCGGCTGCGAGGCCCTGTTCACCGGCTGATGCTGCTCAGCGCCCCAGCGCCCGCCCAAGGTAGTAGTCCACACTCACGTAGCGACCACCGCCAAGGAAGAACAGCGCCAACAGCATGATCAGATACGTCGTGGCAAACTCGATGCCGTTATTGAGTATGACGAGACTGCCATTCTCGGTCAGCCAGCTGTAATTGCCGTGCTCCTGAAGAATACTTTTCGCCCGATCCAACCGATCGATGGCACCCATGGTGCGCTCAGTAGCGAATGGCCCGCTGGCTTCTGCAATCGCTAACCAACCGTTCTCCAGATGTACGGTCAGCGCTGCGACAATCATGGTCACCATCAGGGGCAAGGCAATCAAGCGGGTGCCAAAACCAAAGAGTAACAACACCGCACCGCCGGCCTCGGTCAGTGTGGCCAGCCAGGCAAGCAGCGCCGGCGCAGGCAGACCCAAGCCCCAATCGGGGTTGCCAAACCACGCAATGGTGGAGTCCATATCTGCCAGCTTGCGCGTGCCGGCCATCCAGAAAATCGGCACCAGATACAGACGCAGTGCCAGCGGAGCCAGAAAATCGAGCACACGGGTTCCATCGAGCAGTTGCTGCCCGGTTTTTATCATTGCTTTCACTTGGAAACTCCTCGTTTCAGGGTGGCGGTTGAGCGCCGACAATGACGCCTCTCGCCATAAATCCGTCGAGCAACGCCTGGGCGTCGGCCTCGACTGCACTGGGATCGGCACCCAGCGCCTCGGCCAGGGCAAGCATATGCTGGCGCCCGGTATCCAATGGTCGCTCTGCCATGTGTTCCAGCAACCATGCGGCAGCGGGGCTGACTGCCATAAAATCCACGTCGAGCGCGCGATTTCGGAAGCAGGCGAGAAAGACCGGCTGCTCCAGTGGCTGCTCGGGCTGAAATGCCAGCGAGATTTGCTGCACCGGATAGCGGAATGCATGCACACGCAGCGAGCGGGTGAGCACTGGCACACCTGCCATGACATCCTCACCAGGCACCGGTTCATCATCCTCAGCCAGCAGGGTCTCGAGTTCCGCGTGCTCCCAGATCATCAAGTCGAGCAGATAGTCCGGTTCCCAGTCTTCGGCGTGCGACCTGCCCTGGAACCAGCGTAAAAACTCTGCGGGCACCTTGGGAAATTCGGGGGCGTGGCTGCGGTGATCACGCCAAAAAGCTCGCGCCATTTGCTCCCAGTGGGTCTCGGCAACGATCTCCCTGGCGACCGGAAAAGCACTGCCCAGTGCACCCAGAATATTGTTGAAGAACAACTCGCGGTACACGGCTGCACGTGCATCCGGCACATCGCCCGGACAGGGCACCGATTCTGGGTCGCGCAGGTGCCGCGCAAACGCCAACTGGGTATCGAGTAATTGCTGTTCCGTGGCCACACTCATCAGCCAACGTTCACTTCTGCAGTCAGGGGCGCCAGCGATTCAGCCCGAACACGGTCGATCGTCACGACTTCGTCGAGCAGCGTGTGCATCGGCGGTAAGTTAAAATCGCGCTCCAACAGGGTCGGTCGATCACCGACAATGCTGTAAGTCGTCCCCAGCAGGGACCACACCGGGTCCACGACGTCGGCCCCATGGGTATCGATAATCAAGTCTTCAGCCTGCTGCAGATGCCCCGCCATGTGCAGGTAAGCCACCCGTTCAGCAGGCACTGCGCGCAGGAAAGCTTCGGCGTCGTAACCGAAGTTGACGCTATTGACGTAGACGTTGTTCACGTCCAGCAGTAACTGGCAGTCCGCCGCTTCAAGCACGGCGTTCAAGAATTCGATTTCTTCCAGCTCTTTGCCGGGGGCCGCGTAGTACGACACATTCTCTACGGCCAATCTGCGACCCAGGATGTCCTGAACCCGCAGGATCCGCTCCGCCACGCGCCTCACAGCGGCTTCAGTGAATGGAATGGGCATCAGATCGTACAGGTGCCCTTCGTCGGTGCAGTAACTGAGATGCTCACTGAAGATACGCACATCGTGCAGGTCGAGAAAATCACGCAGGCGGCGAACAAAATCCTCATCGAGTGGGTCCGGGCCGCCTATCGACAGTGACAGTCCGTGGGCGACCGTGGGATAGCGTTCGGTGAACCAGCGCAGGTCACGGGCGAATCGACCGCCAAAACCCAGCCAGTTCTCGGGGGATACTTCAATAAAATCGGGGCGTCGCAGACCTTCTGGCCAGTCCAGCTCGAGGTCGCGCCAAGGAGCCACCATGTCCCGCCGCAAACCGAGACCGGAGCCTGCCACATTGAAGGTTGGTGCCGTGGTGGTCATCGCAGTCCCCATTGGGTCGGGAGCAGAAATACTCGGGGAAAAAGGATGGTGCCCAGGCGGGCACCATCGTCGGTCAGTCCGGGTTTATGCAGCGCCGCCGCACTTACCCTCGCCGCACTTGCTCTCGGCTGCTTTCTTGTCGCCGCCGCACTTGCCTTCACCACACTTGCCTTCGGCAGTCTTCTCGGCTTTCTTGTCGCCGCCACACTTGCCTTCACCGCACTTACCTTCAGCGGTCTTCTCGGCCTTCTTGTCGCCGCCACACTTGCCTTCGCCGCACTTGTTTTCAGCGGCTTGCTTGTCCGGGCCCATGCGGTAGCCCGCATCGAGATCGGTGGCACTGAGAAGGCCAGCCTGAGCCGTGCCGCTCAGAGCCAGTGCCAGGATTGCCGATGATGCGGCGGTCTTCAGGTTCAGGGTCTGGTTCTTCATCGCTACTCTCTCCGTTTTAAAATGACAGCGTCGCGAAACGCTGAAGTCTGGTCATTCAGTCGAATGCCAAAGTCTTTTCTTACACCTATTCATCACTTTTTTTGTGTGTTTCGTCGCTCTGACGACTCACTTCGTCGTATTCAGGCTGTTGTGAGCCCCCGATTTCCGTCCCGCGATCCACGAAACGGCGGGAAAAAACCCGCAACTCGTCCATCTGTACACCGAATTGCCTGCAAGCACTACACATCAGCAGATGAAAGCGCAGTACGAACCGCTGCCACAGACTCAGCTTTTGATCCATCTGTTGGGACAACAGTTCCGTTGCACGTTTGCAACTGATCATGGTGGGTTCCATCAGGCCGCTCCGGCAAACCAACGAATACTCAAACACTCTCGCAGTCGCACCCGCGCTCGATAAAGTACGACGTTGAGATTGTTTTCTTTTATGTCGTTGCCGGCGCAGATTTCTTTCGTTCCCAGCCCTAAAAATTCTCGCATCATGAAATATCGGGCCTGAACCTCGGGCATATCCTCAAGACAGGTCTCAAAGACCACCCAGAAAGCATCGTCTTCACAGGCCTCATCTGGCTTGCGCCAGGCGCTGGGCATGGTCTCCTCGGTCCAGTGCTCACCACTGTCAAAAAGACTCGAGAAATCCTCCTCCGCGGCCGCCTCACCCAACAGCCTGACGGCATCAGGCTCACGTGCTTGTTTGCGCAAAATATCAGCGATCTTGCGGCGAAGAATCGAGAACATCCACGTTTTAAAAGCTGCCTCGCCGCGGAACTGGGATTGATTCCGCAGAGCACCGGCCAGTGCCTCCTGGACAGCGTCTTCAGCACGGTGGGCATCCCCAAGCTGCAAAATCGCGAATCGCAGCATTTGCTGCCGCACATTCTCGATCGCCTTCGGATCATTCAGTAAGTTGACGTCCTGCTGTTCCCCCACAGCACCCCCCTCTTCCGTCTATCAATGACTGATAAGCGTCATCAGCCGTTGCTGGCGCCCATCATGGCAGCGAGTTCTTCGTCGCTTAGCCGATCCTCGCCGACGGCATACTTCGCGGCGATAGCTGAATAGAATTTTGCATTCATGAGATTGCGATCTCCGTTGTCACGGGTCGCCACCACTTTGCCGGGCACGCCGGCAATGATCGAGTTGTCAGGAAACTCACTGTTCTCAGTCACGATCGTGTGACCGGCAACAATCGAATTGGCGCCAATCTTGGCACCATCCATGATCGTCGCGTTAATACCGATCAGGCAACGGTCGCCGATTTCGCAGCCATGCAAGGTTGCATGGTGTGTGATCGAGCAGTCCTCACCAATGATAGTGGGCGTTGCGAGGCCAACGTGGATCATCACGAAGTCCTGAATATTGGTGCGAGCACCAATGCGAATCTCGTAGGTCTCAGCACGGGTGACCACATGGGGCCAAATGGAGGCGCCCGGTCCGACGGTCACCTTGCCGTAAAGCAAAGCGCTGTCATGGATGAAGGCAGGGTTATCAAGGGTGACGTGAGGGCCGATATGACTCATGGATGGGGCAACTCTTCGCTGTGATTGAAACGCATTCGCAAGCCGACAATGGCGCAGTAGCAACAGCATAGGCGATCCAACGAAGCACGGCGATACAAGCGGGCAAGACAATCTGCGCACTATTGCCGACCAAAGTCGATGTCGTAATGTGGAGTTTCTGAGTATACTTTTGGTTGTGCGGTGTTACGGCTAAATCAGAGCTCGGCAAGAGGCTCAACCGGAATGGCAAAAAACTCCCCCGGTATGAGTAACGCCGCTGATAGGCCCGGCAGGTCAAACCTGCGGGTCTCGTTCTGCCAGGTAGCGAATACAAGGAATTCCGCCATGAGAAAAACACTTGTCACTCTCACCATTGCCAGCGCCGCGCTGGTTTCCGCCACTGCCCAGGCCTGGGAAGCGGGCGATATGTTCATTCGCGGTGGTCTGGCCACCGTTGCCCCGAATGCGAGTAGCGACGGCGTCGCCATCCCAGCGCTGGGCGTCGGCCCGCTTGCGGGCACCGAGGTCGATGTCGACAACAACTCCCAGTTGGGCCTGACTTTCACCTACATGTACAGCGACTCCTTCGGTGTTGAAGTGCTGGCGGCTACGCCGTTCAATCACGACATCGAAGCGGACCTGTCCGCTGCAGGCTTTGGTGTTGTTCCGGTCGGTGAAACCCACCACCTGCCGCCGACGGTGTCAGCCGTCTGGTACCCCTTCGGTTCTTCAGACGCCCTCAAACCCTATCTCGGTGCAGGCATCAACTACACCACCTTCTTTGATACCGATGTAGACCCCGCTCTGGAAGCTGGCGTTCCTGCCATCGCCCTGGCGCTTGGCACCGACCTGGGTGTCAGCAGCCTGCCCCTCGATCTGGACCTGGACGACTCCTTCGGCCTCGCCTTCCAGGCCGGTTTTGACTGGGAATTGGACAGCAAGTGGCACCTGAATGCCTCTGTCCGCTGGATCGACATCGGCACCGAAGCCGAAATCACCAGCCCCGGTGTGGGCACCGTGATTACGGTTGACGGTGTAGACATTGACCCTTGGGTCTACCAGATCAACATTGGCTACGAGCTCTGAGCCACTGTTTGAAAAGCCGCCTACGGGCGGCTTTTTTTTGCCTGCAATTTTTGGGTCGTCGATTCAACCCGTCGAATTAGCTGCTCGGTGTTCCCACGAAAACGCACCCAGCCACCGGAGAGGGCGATCTTTAGCCGCAGTTCAAGCGGCAGTAATGCCGCAAGCTGATGGCGTGAGATTGTGGTGAGCTGAGCTAAAGTGCCGCGTGACTTCGATACCGCGTGACAATTCCCTGCAGTTTGGCCTGGCAGCCGTGTGCCTTTGGAGCACCGTTGCCACCGCGCTGAAACTCAGCCTCAGCTATCTCAGCCCCCTGGAGCTACTCTGGGTAGCTGCACTGTCCTCGTGGTGCTTTCTGGCGGTTTTTGTGCTCGTCAGCGGGGAGTGGCGAGAGTGGCAGTCCATTGCGCCGCGTAAACTCTCGCTGGCAGTGCTGGTGGGATTACTCAACCCCACCCTTTATTACCTGATGTTGCTTGCTGCTTACGACCGACTGCCCGCCCAGGAGGCGATGGCGATCAACTACTCCTGGGCGCTGACCTTAGCCCTGTTGGCTGCGCCCGTGCTCGGCCAGCGCATCGCCATCGGCCAGTGGCTGGCGGCGGGTGTGAGCTACCTCGGTATTCTGCTGATTGCCACGAGAGGCGACCTGCTCAATCTCAATTTCGCCGATCCGATCGGCGTCGGTCTGGCAGTGGCGAGCACGCTGGTGTGGTCTGCCTACTGGCTTATCAATACCAAGCTGCCTCTACCGGCGGTCTCAGGGCTGCTGCTGAACTTCACGGGTGGTGTCCTTGCGACAACCGCATTACTGCTGGCCAGCTCACCGCGCAGTCTGCCGCTGGACGGCGTTGCCGGCGGCATTTACGTCGGCCTCATGGAAATGGGCGCCAGCTACGTGCTCTGGCTAACCGCCATGCGTCGCACTCGCAACACGCTCAAAATCAGTACCCTGATCTTCTTGTCACCACCGCTGTCACTCGTGCTGATATGGCTGGTGTTGGGTGAGCCAATCCGCGGTGCGACCCTCGTAGGACTGGTACTGATTCTCGCCGGACTGGCCATGCAGCAATTCCAGGGCCGCCGTCGCGCTGCAAGCGCCTGATTAGCCGTTATCAAATGCTGCGTTCTGCTCGACCGATGCTGCTTTAACCAGCGCGTAACACGCGGTATCCGGCTTCAGCGACAGCGCCTCCAGTGACACTCGCGTGATCCGCGACCAAAGCGCACACGGCCCTACATCGAGCTTCACGTCAGCGTACGCACCAACACCAGGATCAATAATTTCTACGACTTTGGCGGGCAAGACATTGCGAATAGACAGACCCTCTGGCTCGCTGAGCGCGATCGCAACGTCCCGTGCATGAATCTGCAAACGCACAGTGTCTCCCAAGTGGAGCGACTGGCCGGGCACGAGAAAACGCCCAGCGCCGACATCCAACTCGGCAACACCCAGTCGGGCGTCAATCGCCACGACGCAACCCGCCAAAAGCGCACCGGTTTGCAGGCCATGCCCGAGCTGCTGCAGGTCTGTGCGCTGCACAAGATCACCGGTAGGGCCAGTCGCAACTACCCGGCCCGCCCGACAGACCACCAGGGTTTCTGTGAGCGCTGCCATCTCGTCCAGTGAATGGGAGACATACAAGGTCGGGATGGCGTGCTCCCGTGCAATACGGCGTAGGTAGGGCAGCAATGCCCCACGCCGTTCGAGGTCATTGGCAGAGAGGGGCTCATCCAGCAGCAGTAGACGCGGACGGGTCAGTAAGGCTCGCCCCATGGCAACCCGCTGCCTCTCACCGCCCGACAGGTTGCTCACCTCCCGACCGATCAGCGGCTCCAGCGCCAGTTCTCCCACCACCTCGTCAAACTCGCTCGCAGCAACCTTCGCCCGACTGGCCGCGTAGCGCAGATTTCCCAACACATTCAGGTGCGGCAATAGGCGGGCATCCTGGAATACATAGCCGACTTCGCGCCGATGGGCAGGCAAACAACGTCCTCGAAGACTGTCGAACCAAACCGAATCGCCGAACACCACCGAACCGGACCCGCGGGTGTCGAGCCCTGCCAGCAAACGTAGCAAGGTGGTCTTGCCCGAACCACTCGGGCCCAGCAGACCCGTCACGCCCGAAGCTTCCAACTGCAACTGCCAGCAATAGTCGAAGCTCCCACGACGACCGCTGATGTCGATCTGTAGGTCAGTCATACTCAGCCCACCACCGACGGTTGGCGTCGGTTGACGCTGTAAACCACTGCCAATACGACGAAAGAGAAGCAAAGCAAACCCAGCGACAGCACGTGTGCAGTAGCGTAATTCAGGGTCTCAACGTGCTCATAGATGGCAATCGACAGTACACGGGTCTCGCCGGGGATATTGCCTCCCATCATCAGCACCACGCCGAATTCCCCAACGGTGTGTGCAAAGGTCAGCACAGCGGCGGCGAGATAACCTCTCCGGCTCAAGGGCAGCACCACGGTTCGGAAGCGGTCCAGTGGCCCGGCACGGAGGGTTGCTGCCGCCTCCAGCAGTTCGCCACTGATCCCGGCGAATGCGGTTTGTAGTGGCTGCACCATGAAAGGCAGCGAGTAAACCAGTGATGCCGCCACCAGCCCCTGAAAGGAAAAGGTCAGGCTCTCGCCAGTGACAGCAACCCACCACCCGCCCAGTGCAGATCCCGGGTTGAGTAGCACCAGCATATAGAAGCCCAGCACCGTCGGTGGAAGCACCAATGGCATCGCGACCAAGGCTTCTATCAGCGGTTTGAGCCGGTGGCGTGTGCGTGCCAGCCACCAGGCGAGCGGCGTCGCCACAACCATTAAGATCAGCGTCGTGACTGCGGCCAGCCGGGCGGTCACAGCAATGGCAGCGATGTCATCTGGTGTCACGGTCCGCGCTCCAGTTCGGGCAGTTCGTATCCAAAGCTTGGCAGCATTGTGCGCATACGCTCACTGCGCAACCATTCGAACCAATCCCGAGCGGCGGCGTTATCTTGGCCGCGGTTGAGCAACAGCATGGCTTGATCAATAGCGCCATACTGTCCGCTCTCGATTCGAAAGAATTCCCGCGTCGGGACTTCAGCTGCCAGGAGCGTGGCCACAGCCACCAGCCCCATTGACACGCTACCGCTCTCAACCAGCGCGTAGGCAGCAGCGGCGTTGTCCGCCAATACAATTTGCGCCCTGCGTTGCGACCACAGCCCCCGGGACGCGAGCACTGTCTGCGCCGCCGCGCCATACGGTGCGAGCCGCGGATTGGCGATCACCAGGCGCGACGGCCACGGTGCGAGCAAAGTCCCCAGGTCAGGCGATTGCTGTCGATCTGGCGCCCACAGGGCCAATTGACCCACCGCGTAAACGGCGAAATCTGCAGGCGCGGCCAACCCCTGTGCCAGCAGCGCCTGCGGTCTGGCGCGATCTGCGGCCATCAGCACATCGTAGGGCGCACCCGAGAGAATCTGCGCCGCCAGCTTGCCGGTAGATCCGTTCACCAGCGTGTAGCGGTGGCCGGTATCTGCTTCGATGATCGGCAACAACTGTTCGGCAACAGGACGAAAATTGGCTGCTACGGCAATGGTTGCGTGATCTGCCCGTGCGCTCGGTGACCCACCAAGCATCATCGTCAGAACCGTCAGCAGCACCGTGAATGGCCTCATGCCATTACTCCGGTTGGCGCAACTGCGCAGGCCGCTTGGGCCGCTGTTTCAGTGAATCGGGCGCATAGTTGGCTGCGAGGTATCCAACAATCACCGCTTCATCTGCACCCAAAGACCATAGATTTTTGCTCCGCTGCTGAGCGCGTATAAGCCGCTGCCAGCCAGCGCGATCTGCTGGATGCTGAATGATCAGTCGCGCGGAATGACACACCGTACAGTGAGTCTTGGTTTCGCGAAAACCAGGCGCAATCACCAGTCCGCTATCGGGATCGATGTCCCGTGCCAATGCAGCCGGCATCGACAGCAAGAGCGCCAGCGCGAACACGAGGGTCGAGCGCGCCCGTTGCATCGCCTGTTGCCCTCGCTGCGTGGCCATTGGGCTCCCCCAAAGAAGGTCAGATGACGCCCAGCTCCTGTAGACGTTCGGTGAGGTAGCTGCTGGCTGTATGCCGAGCAGATAGTACGACTTCGGGGCGCGGATGCAGGAACAGCGGCAGTGACATGCGCCCTTCGCGGACTTCATCCCCGGTGGGTACCGCAACCTGGTGCGTCGTCGAGGGGAAGTAACCGCCGGAAGCCTCCTGCAGCATGTCGCCAATATTGATCAGCACCTGGTTGGGGCGATTGGGTACTGATAGCCACTCCCCATTCATGCGTTTGATCTCGAGACCCGGGCCATTACTGGCCGGCAGTACGGTCAACAGGTTGATGTCCTCATGGGGAGCCGCGCGTGTCACGACCGTGCCATCGGGTACCGGCGGGTAGTGCAGCACCCGCAACATCGACTGGGCGCTGTCCTGAATCATCGACTCCAGCGGCTCACTGAGCTGGCCAACGATGTCAGTTGGTGCGTACTCACCAACCCAGCGAAGCAGTTGGCTGGCGACATCGAGTGCCTGCTCAAAGTGGCCCAACAGGTCAGCGCGCAGCGCCTCGGGGCAACGCCCCCAGGTATAGAACTGGAAGTACTCCTTGAAATCTCGCTGCTCGTAACCCTTCGCAGACTCTGCCTCGTCGGGCGAGAAATAACCGTCCTGCTGCTCGGGATCCATGCGGAAGTTCTGCGCGTCACCGGTCGCAAAATAGTCGCGCCAGTCGGTGTAGATACGGTTGATACGCTCGACATCAAGCGGGTGGTCAATCAATGCCGAGAAGCCAAACTCGCGCAACGACTCCACAAAGCGCGGTCCGCAATCGGGCTCGTTCCAGGAGATAACGGGAAGCTGTTCGGTGCTCATGTTTCGCCCCTCAGGCTAGCGCGATGAAAAAGCCGGCCAGTGCCGCACTCATCAGATTGGACAGGGTAGCAGCGAGCAGGGCACGGAATCCGGCTCGGGAGATTTCGTCTCGGCGCATGGGCGCCAAGGCGCCGAGGCCACCGAGCAGAATGGCGATCGAGGACAAATTGGCGAACCCACACAGCGCAAAAATGACAACGGCCTGGGAGACATCAGAGAACTGGCCCGCCGCTTCGGTGTACGACAGATACGCAACAAACTCGTTGAGGACTATTTTTTGCCCGATCAAACTGCCAGCGGAAGTCGCTTCACTCCAGGGCACACCAAGCGCCCAGGCCAAGGGTTTGAATGCCACGCCCAACAGGCCTTCGAGGGTCAGGCCCGCGACGCCAATGGTGTCACCCACCCACCCCAGCAAACCATTGACCAAGGCGATCAATGCAATAAAGGCCATCAGCATCGCGGCGATGGCCGCCGCCATACGCAATCCGTTCAGCGCCCCCGTAGCAGCCGCATCGACCACATTGACGTAGCTTTCGGATTCCATGCCCTCCTCGCCTTCGGGCTCGACCGGCGTCTGTGTCTCGGGATGCAGCAATTTGGCCATCATCAAACCACCCGGAGCCGCCATGAAGCTGGCTGCGAGCAGATATTCCAGCGGGATGCCCAAAGCGACGTAGCCAGCCATGGTCGAACCGGCAATAGAGGCCATGCCACCGACCATGACCGCGAACAGCTCAGAGCTGGTCATGCCCGGGATATAGGGCTTGGCAACCAAGGGGGCCTCGGCCTGTCCAATGAAAACATTGGCGGCCGCGGACAAAGACTCAGTGTGACTCGTGCCCAGCAGACGACGCAGTGCGCCGCCCAGAATACGCACGACCCAGTTCATCACGCCAATGTGGTAGAGCACGGCAATCAAGGAACTGAAGAAAACCACCACTGGCAGCACATTGAGTGCAAATACGAAGCCGATGCTTTCCGAGGCCACCAGATTGCCAAACATGAACTCGATACCCGCACGGCTGTAGCCGAGCAGATAGCCCACGTACTCGGAAGCTGTTTTGAGGGCTGCATAGCCCCAGGACGTGAAGAGCGCGATACCTCCAATCCCTGCCTGTAACGCAAAAGCAAACCCAACAGTGCGGAAATTCACCGCTTTCCGGTTGGTAGAAAATGCGTAGGCAATGGCGGGAAGGAGGACGATACCGATAAGGCTGGTCATTTAAGCACCGCCCGAGAAACCAGTGGGCAAGATTACCTCGTGCGCGAGGCAAAAAAAAGGCGGTACCGTCAGTACCGCCAACATGAAGTCATCAGTAAAATATTACTGATGGTTTAAATCAACCCAAAGAAGTTAGCGAGTAAGCCATAACCCATGTTACGAGACCGCTTACCGCGACAAAACCCCAGTCATTGATGAATTGCAGTACCTGCTTGTTCATGATCCCTCCTAGATCTGATCCATCTGCGCCACCGTGGCGCGATATGTTGCACATTATACGGATATTTATTGCGCCGGATTGGTCTTTTCGCGAATATTTGTTGCCAAATATTGCACATAGAGGGAAATGTTAGCGGTTTATTCTTTCTGGTTAATTGTTTTTAGGGAAATATTTATTCAAGGCACAACAAATTGGACAGCTCAGTGTCAAAAGCACCAAAAAAAGAACCTTGGGGCATTTTAACAATTCCAAATTGGAATGTTATTACCCGGTGCAATACCCTTGATAACTCGGCATCCCAACCTGGGTGGCGGCGTCAGTATTCACGCTCAGAGCTACCGGCCAGTCCGTAGACCAATGCGCCACTAAATGCGACGAGTGCGGTGACCTGGAACACTGAAGACCAGGCCCCTGTCCACTCCAGCACCAAACCCGCGACGTAGACTGCACCGGCTGAGCCCAGCGATGCCAGCGCATTGGTGACGCCGTACAAAGTGCCGGAATGGTTGGGTGCAATATCCATGTGACTGGCCGCAAAACCACCGACACTGGCCGCCATGCAAAAATTCGCCAAGCTGAACAGGGCGATGGAGAGCGTCAGGTTATCGATATAGCCGACAAACAGGGTCACCACGCCGGCGCCACCCAGCGCCAATACCTGCATACCACGACGCCAACGGGTACGGTTAACGCCACGAGCCAATGCCTTATCTGTCAGCCGCCCGAACCAGGGTGTGGCCAAGGCCGACACCAGATACGGCACCACCGCCAACAGCCCCACGGCACGAATGTCGAGACCAAAGGCCCGACTGAAGTAAGTCGGCAGCCACGCCAGTGACAAGAACACCACCCAATTGGTGGTGAGGTGCGCGTAAGCCAAGGCCCAGATCGACCGTGAGCGCAGTAGGTTAGTCGGCGTAAAGGGCTTGAGATCCTTGGGCTCAGCAGCAACCTCAGCCGCGGGGGAAACCGCCGCCTCTGATGGGGTCGATGGCACCAAAGGAAACCAAACCAGTGCCCAAAGCGCACCCACTGCGCCGTAAACGTAAAAAACCGACGGCCAACCCCAGCTAGAAATCAACCAGGGGGTCACCGCAAGCGCGATGATCGTACCGCCAGAGATGGAAGAGTTGAGCAGGCCGAGCGCCAGGCCGCGCTGACTCGGTGCCAACCATTGGGTGAACAGACTGTAGACCGCGGGGAACGTGACCGACTCGGCCATCCCCATCAGAAAACGGCAGGCGATCAGTACCGTGAGGCTGATGCCCGCCGCTGGCGGCGTCAGCGCCGTATAGAGCGACCAAAACACAACACCAAGACCGAGCACCCATTTGCCACCGAAATTGTCCGCCAGCCACCCCGCTGGCATCTGCAGAAACACATAGCCGATGAAAAAGGCCGACATCACAGCCCCCTGATCTGAGGGCTGCCAACCAAACTGGTCGACCATCGGGATGATGGCAATCGAGATGGCAATACGATCGATCAGACAGATATAGGCAGCGACGACCGAAAGGCCGACCAACCAGGTACGGGCAGAGAACATTGGGGGCACCACACATTATTGTTTGTGTCAGATTACCGATGGGTGGGAATGACTGCCAGCACTGAGTCGTTCAGATTGAGAGGGCGCGCGATTCATCGCGGCAATACTTGTTCATTCAGGGTCCCCATGGGTCCCGACCTAGGGGAACCCAATGAAAGCGACCGTTTTGCCTGTCATCCTGCTGCTCATAGGGTGCGCCGCCCCCGCGCTGGCGGAAGACATGGGCTTATATGTGGGTGGTAGCGTGGGCAGCGCTTCACTGGCGTTGGGCAACAATTATCTGGATCAGGAATTCGGAGACATTGATCTCGACGATGAGACCAGCGCCTGGAAAGCCTACGCAGGCGTTCAATTCCTACCCTTTATCTCGATCGAAGGCGGCTATACCAGCTTTGGCGAGGTCGATGACACCTCCCCCCTGGTCGCAGCAGAGTTGGAAACCGAAACCATCGCACTGTTCGCCAGGGGTATTATCCCCGTGGGCCCTCTGCAGGTTTTTGGCAAGGTGGGCTATCACTTTTACGACGCCGATGTCTCGCTGCGCGATATTGCCGACGCGGTCAGTAGTGGCGACAGTGTCAGTGGCCAGGATTTGGCCATCGGTGCGGGCGCTGGGTTTGAATTTGGCGCGTTTACGCTCCGCGCAGAATACGAAGTTTTCCTGGTAGACGACCTCGACGACCTGACCATGATCTCCGTAGGTGCCAGCTACTCATTCTGAACCTATCGACAATCTGTTGAGGACTACCCAGCCATGACTCACCTCAAGTCGCTGCTCAGCGCCACCGCGGCATCACTGGTACTGGGCGCAGCACCCACCGCGCAAGCCTGGTGGGGTCTTGGACACAGCGCGCTGTGCGAAGCGGCACTCAATCAGGTGGCACCAGCGACTCGCAGCCAGATCGAGTCACTCATTGCCACCGACAATAGCGGCCAGTATCAGACGTTTGGCAGCCAGTGTGTCTGGGCTGACGACATCAAACCCGAGCGCCGGGAAACCAGCCCCTGGCACTACATCAATGCCCCACCCGGCACCACCGATTTGAGCGATCTCGAGCGGCCTGAGCAAGGGGATATTCTGACGGCGCTGGAACGGTTCATGCCGGTTCTCAGCGACGCCACGGCCAGCGAAGCTGACCGACTGGAGGCGCTGCGCTTTGTTGGTCATTTCGTCGGTGATTTACATCAACCCATGCACGTGGCCTACGAAGAAGACTGGGGCGGTAATAAATACCGGCTCGACCTCAACCCCGGTATCAAGACGCTGCTGCACGAAGATCGTCGCGATCGCACCAACATGCACGCAGTCTGGGATGGCTACCTGTTGATCTACGCGGCCGACCGCGCCGACATGGGACTGCTCCCGCTGATCGAATCCGAGGCCGTCGACGTCGATGGCGACCACATCACCTGGGCCAATGAGAGCCTCGTCATCCTGCAAACCGAACCGGTGCGATACGCCACCGACGAACGCGCCAACGCTTTGAGCGAGGAATACCTCGCCGCCAATGCCGATACCGCAGTCGCGCGTCTACGAGTCGGTGCAGCGCGATTGGCAAAGCTGCTGGATGCGTCTTTTCAAACCCACTAAGCGGCTTCACCCCCCAAGTTAGCGGTACTCTCTACGGGCGTTCAGCCGTGCTTCAGCAATCCTCTCGGCTTGCGGGGTCGTGGCCACCAACTATCTGCACCCAGCCAGCGGAGATGTCCTCCCAGACACGCTCAAGCCGTCCGTGGGCGTTCTTGCATTT
>CAYZWL010000018.1:0-49933 GCA_964482195.1 uncultured Alteromonadaceae bacterium
GCGCTAACGCCGTCCCCGACACGCTCAAGTCGTCCTTGGGCGCTCTGCTTTGGCCATCCATGGCCAAAGAAGGTCTGGGACGACGTTCCCGCTGACTGTGCGCGCTATCTGGGGCCTATTGAGTCTAAGTGCTCACCAATAACCCATTTGGGCCCACTAAAAACTCTTTGCAAATTAGTCACTTGCCAAGCACTGCTGGTCTGTGGACAATGCGGGTCCGATATCCCGGTGACCATTCCGATGACCCGCAGCGAATTGATTGATCTGATGGCGTCGCAGCAGACGCAACTGAGCCCCAAAGATGTGGAGTTGGCGGTGAAGTTGATGATTGACCATATGGCGGAGACCCTCGCGCAGGGTGAACGCATCGAGATCCGGGGTTTCGGCAGTTTCTCACTGCACTATCGCGAGCCCCGACGTGGCCGCAATCCCAAAACGGGAGATACCGTGCAGCTCGAAGGCAAATATGTGCCTCACTTCAAGCCGGGTAAGGAACTCCGCGAGCGCGTTAACCGCTCGCTCAAGGCTGAATTCTGATGTTGGCCCGGCTGCGAGGGCTGCTGATCCTGATTGTCGCCCTGGCGGCGATTGCCATCGGCGGGTTGTTTTCTTTGCAGAACAAGCAGCCCGTAGCGGTGGATCTGCTGTTAATCCAGTTACCCGAGCAGTCGTTGTCGTTGTGGCTGTTGGCGGCACTGTTTCTGGGGGCGCTGCTGGGGCTTTCTGCAGGTTCAACGCTGCTGATGAAAAAGCGAGCACAGATGCTTAAGCTGCGGCGTGAACGGGATCAGCTAAAAACCGAAGTTGATCGACTGCGCAGGGTAGGAATCTCTCCGGGTGACTGACCCGCTGCTGTTGGCGCTGCTGTTTGTCGCGGTGGCGAGCGGCTGGGCGCTGGGTAGACGATCCAGCCCCGCGGCTCGCGAAGACAGTTCTCCGGTGCCCCTGCCCTCCCAGTACTACCGTGGACTGAACTTCCTGCTCGATGGCCGCCAGGAAGGCGCGATCGATTCCTTCATTCGTGCGCTGGAAGTCAATTCCGAAACTTTCGATACCCATATCGCGCTGGGCAATTTGTTGCGACGCCGTGGTGAGGTCGAGCGGGCGATTCGCGTACACCAAAATCTTCTGGCGCGCCCGAGTTTACCCACCGGGCAATTGCATCTGGCGCACCTGGAACTCGCGCGGGACTACATCTCGGCAGGTTTGCTGGATCGGGCTGAACGTCTGTTGCTCGACCTGGTCGAGGAAGAAGGGGATCACCAGCGTCTGGCGCGGCGTCATTTGCTGGAAATCTATGAATCCCAGCGGGACTGGTCCCAGGCGCGATCCATCGCCCGCACCCTATTGCCACGCAAATCTTTGCTGCGCGGTAGCAGCGCCGCTGCGGAGGAACCGGGGCAGCCGGTGACGGTGCTCATGGCGCACTACTGCTGTGAGCAAGCAGAGGTGGCGCTAGCTCAGGGTGATATCCAGGCGGCGCGCAAGCTCGTCCACGACGCCCTGCAACACGATGAGAAATGCGTTCGCGCATCGCTACTGGGGGGGCGCTTGGAGCTCAAGGCAGAGCGCCCCGCGGCGGCGCTCAAGGCGCTGCAGCACGTGCGTGAACAAGAACCCGATTTGATCGCGGAGACGGTCCCATTGCTGCGTGAGACCTATGTGGCCATGGGTAAGCGCCAGGCACTGAGGCCTTACTTGGCCGCCTGCTTTGAGTCGCGTCCATCAACGACGCTGGTGCTGGCCATCGCTGAAGAGATCCGGGATACCGGTGGCGCGGAGGCTGCTCAGGTGTTCCTCAAGGAGAGCCTGCTCGCCAAGCCGTCCCTGCGAGGGCTGGCGATGCTCATGAGCCTGGGGACTGAACATCAGAATGGCAATGTCGAAACGCTGGAACTGGTGACGATTCGCCGGTTGATCGAGGCCAGGTCGACTTATCAGTGTCGGCATTGTGGTTTCAAAGGGCAGCAGATGCACTGGCACTGTCCCGGCTGTAAGCACTGGGGCACCGTCCGCGATATGGGAACGGTTGGAGAGCTGATACGTGGTTGAAATGAGTCCGGTAATAGTGGCGTTGGATTTTCCAGAGGCGGCGCCGGCACTGGCTGTGGCTGATCTACTCGATCCTGGCCTGGCCCGCGTAAAAGTGGGCAAGCAGTTGTTTACCCGGGAAGGCCCGGGTCTGATCCGCGCCCTGCATGATCGGGGCTTTGACGTTTTTCTGGATCTCAAATTCCACGATATCCCCAATACGGTGGCCGGTGCGGTCGCCGCTGCTGCGGACCTCGGTGTATGGATGGTCAACGTGCATGCCGGCGGCGGTCGTCGCATGATGGAGGCAGCAGTCGAGTCGCTGCAGGGTTACGACCAGCCGCCGTTGCTGATTGCTGTCACGGTACTCACGAGTATGGATGAGCGCGATCTGGCTGAGTTGGGTGTGACCACGTCGGTCGAGCAGCGCGTGCTCGATCTTGCCGATCTGGCCAAGCAAAGTGGCATCGATGGCGTGGTTTGTTCGGCGCAGGAGGCCACCGCCCTGCAATCGAGGCTCGGCGCTGAGTTCCTCAAGGTCACCCCAGGTATTCGCTTGCCCGGTGACTCGGCGAATGACCAGCGCCGGGTGGTCACTCCCTGGGACGCCATGGCGGGAGGTGCCACTCATTTGGTGATGGGGCGTTCCATTACCGGGGCCGCGTCCCCGGGTGAGGCACTCGCACATACCGTGGCTGAGCTGCGTCGTCACCAGACGAGTGTTTGAGACCGGAATCGCGCCGTGATCTGTCCTTGCGCCGCACGCGCCGTAGGCTGGATGCCGGGTACAGGAGTGCCCGTTCGTTCAAGCATATGGAGATCACACGATGAACAATTTTGTTTTCACGGAACCGGCATCCGACAGCTTCAATCTTCCTCGATGGCAGTCGCCGCTGCGCGTGTTTTTGTTGGCGATGGCATTGTTGCTCGGTATGGCCGTGGCGGGCGGAGCCATCGCGGATGAGCTGCCCGTCAACATCAACACCGCGGCAGCCGAGGAGTTGTCAGAGGCGCTCACTGGGGTGGGACTTGCCAAGGCCCGACTCATTGTTGAATACCGCGAGATGCACGGTCCTTTTGAACACGTGGATGAACTTGCTGAAGTGCGCGGTATTGGCGCGGGTACCGTCGACAAAAATCGCGAACGGATTGTGCTGCACTAGGCGTGCTGAGGTGGCGTCGTGATCGCGTTAACCGGCGCCACCGGCTACATTGGTTCGGCCCTGTTAAGGGTTCTGGAGGACGGTGGCCAACCGCTGGTCACTGTTGGCCGCCAGACGCAGCAAGGGGTCGCGCACCGGTCGCTTGATTTATCCGCTAAGGCGGGTTTTCGAGAAGCGCTGGCAGGGGTACACACCCTGGTGCACTGCGCGGGCATCGCACACCACAAGGGCAGTGCGCAGGTCTTGGAGCAGGTCAATGTGCTGGCAACGCTCGCGCTGGCCGATGCCGCGCTCGATGCGGGTTGTCGCAAATTTGTCTTTCTGAGCTCACTCAACCTGGTTCCGGCTGAGCAGCCGGCGGCAGAGGTGCCGGTCAGCCAACTGCCGCCACCCAAAGACGCCTATGGCGCCTCAAAATGGCGGGCCGAACAGCGGCTTGAGGCGATGCTGCAGGGCAGCCAGTGCCAGCTGCTGATTGTGCGCCCGGCCTTGGTCTACGATGACCCGCCAGTAGCCAGTCTCGCGCAGCTCAGCACACTGGTAAACCGCTGGCCGTTGTCTATGCCGCCGCTGGGCTCCCGCTCGATGGTCGCGCGCCCAGATCTGGTAGCACTGCTCGCGGAACTGGCTGTCGCCCCGGTGCAGGGCAGGGCGGTACAGCGGATCGCCGTCACCGACGGGGAGTGCTACAACCTGCGGCAGATCGCGCAGGCGTTGCGGGTGGGGTCGCCCCCATGGGTGCCGGTACCGGCGAGCTTGTTGTGGCTGATGTCAGGGCTGCGGGACCGTATCAATGGGCTGCCGTCGGGCAGTACCTGGCGAGGTCTGTCAGGCCGCAAGTGGTGTGGCCAGGGTCCACGGCCTGCCGGTTTTCAGCCGACCGTGACTCTGGATGGTGAGCGCTGATGACTGTGCTTGTGATCAGTTTCGTGATGTCGCTGGTGGGTGTACTGCTGTATCTCTCTATTGCGCCGCGCTTGGGGCTTATCGACCGGCCGAATGACCGCTCCTTGCACGGACGCCCGACGGTGGTCGGTGCCGGCCTGCCGGTGGTGCTTGCCATCCTGCTGGGCTGGATGCTCGCACCGGGTTTACCGCTGGGTGCACCCTTGATCCTGGCAGCGCTGGCTTTGGGGCTGGCAATGGTGGGTTTGCTCGATGATCGCTATCGCCTGCCCAGTACCCCCCGGCTTGTCATCTATGGGGTCGCGAGCCTGGCGTTTGTGGTCGTTGAAACCAGTTTTGATCTGGCTGCGGTCACGCTGGCTGTTCTTGCCATGCTGTGGATGGTCAATCTCTTCAACTTCATGGATGGCGCGGATGGCTTTGCCGGTCTTCAGGCGCTATTGGTCGCAGTCGCGATGGGTTTGTTGAGTGTCTTTGCGGGGCAGCAACAGCTGGCTTTGTTGTGGTGCGTGATGGCGGCGGCGTTGCTGCCCTTTCTGGGATTCAACTGGCCACCTGCCCGCTGTTTCATGGGCGACGCAGGCTCGGTGCCACTGGGCTTCCTGCTGGGGGCCGGCGGCTTGGTCGGCATGGCGCGGGACCCCCAGCTGGGCGTGGGTTGGCTGATACTGATGATGCCCTTTCTGCTCGATGCAACGGCCACACTGGTCATCAGGCTGTTTCAGGGCCATCCGCCTCACGAAGCGCACCGTGATCACAGCTACCAGCGCCTCGTCCGTCGCCTGGGTTCCCCCTTGCCGTTGGATCTGGGGCTGGCAGTACTTCACTTGGCCTGGCTGTTTCCGCTCGCCATGACGGCCATGTGGCAGCCTTTATTCACCCCCATTCTGGTAATTTTCTCAGCGATTCCGAGTCTGCTTCTGCTGGTCTACATGCGCCGCCCTGCGTAGACTGTCAGGATCACTTTCGCCGCGACGCCGTCACCCCCGTTGACCCTGATCGTGGCGTGGAAAATGGGGTTGCAAATGGTTAAACGCATGGCCTCGCACCTGGGTTCTCCCAAGGCGAGACGGCTCGTCGATGATTGCCTGTCGGCGGTTCAGCAGTTGGCCCCCTCCAACCTCCGTTTTGTGTCTCTGTTGCTGATCGACCTCGCTGTTGCTTTCGGAGCGCTGGCCGGTGCGGTTGCGATTGGCTCGCAGAATAGCCCCTGGCCCCAAGGTGACGCCGAAGTCTTTGTGGGTGTGCTGACCTTGATGGGCAGCGCGCTGATCTTCGTCCGCCAAGGCCTTTACCGTTCCCTGATCCGATACATGGGCCAGCATGCGGTTTGGGACCTGATCCGCGCGGTCAGTTATTCCGCGTTGGTGTTAAGCGCCGGTATTTTCTTTGCCCAGATCGATCTGCCCCGCGCCACCCCCTTGGTCTATTGGTTGCTGCTGTTTGTAGGGATCGGTGGATTGCGTATGGGCACCCGGGCCTGGCACCAGGCAACGACTCGGGTCGATGCGCGCCGGGTCATTATTTACGGTGCTGGCGAGTCTGGCCGTCAGTTGCTCAATGCACTGAACCACGGTTCAGATTACCGGGTCGTGGCCTTCGTCGATGACAACGCCGATCTGGTGGATTCGGTCATCAATGGCCGTCCGGTGATTGCTGCAGAGCGGATCGAGCAGCTGATTCGCGAGCAGGGTGTGCGGCAGGTATTGTTGGCGGTGCCCTCAGCTTCACAGGAGCGCCGTCGTGAAATTATTAATTCATTGGTAGGGCTGCCTGTTCACGTGCGAACCATCCCCAAGATCTCCGAACTGGTCGGTGGCAGAGCCGCGGTCAACCAGATTCAGGATGTCGACCTTGACGACCTGCTGGGCCGGGAGCCGGTACCGCCGCATCCCGAATTAATCGACCGCTGCATCACCGACAAGGTGGTGATGGTCACAGGCGCGGGTGGCAGCATCGGTTCCGAGTTGTGTCGTCAGATCATTGCTTCGAAGCCTCGGGAATTGCTGCTGCTCGACATCTCCGAGTATGCGCTTTACAAAATTGATCGCGAGCTCAAGCATCTCTGCCAGCAGCGCGGTTACCGCTTTCCGGTCGTGACGCTGCTCGGCTCGGTTCGCGATGAGCCGCGATTGGCGTCGATTTACCGCACCTTCAGTGTGCACACGGTCTACCACGCAGCCGCCTACAAGCACGTGCCCATGGTTGAGCACAACGTTGCTGAAGGCGTAGCCAACAACGTTCAGGGCACGCTGAGTGCGGCGCGCGCAGCCCACGCGGCCGGTGTTGAAACCTTTGTTCTCGTATCCACGGACAAGGCGGTGCGCCCGACCAACGTCATGGGTGCTTCCAAGCGGTTTGCTGAATTAGTGCTGCAGGGTTTCTCGCAGATCGAGACAGATACCCGTTTCTGTATTGTTCGCTTTGGCAATGTACTGGGCTCGTCGGGTTCTGTTGTGCCACTGTTCCGCGAACAGATCGCCCAGGGCGGGCCGGTGACAGTGACTCACCCCGAGGTATCGCGCTATTTCATGAGTATCCGTGAGGCGGCCCAGTTGGTGCTGCAGGCGGGCGCCATGGGTACCGGTGGCGATGTTTTCGTGCTCGATATGGGCGAACCCGTACGTATTGTTGATCTCGCGCGGCGTATGGTGCGACTCAGCGGTTATGACCTCGATCGAGAGCATCCTTTCGACGAGCATATTGATATCGAATTCATCGGTTTGCGGCCCGGCGAGAAGCTGCATGAAGAGCTGTTGCTGGGTTCCTCGGTGGCGGGCACCGGTCACCCCATGATCATGCGTGCCGAGGAAGAATCCTACGACTTTGAAGAGATCGAGAGCACCGCTGCACGGCTGCTTGAAGCCTGCTCTGACATGGACTGCACGCTGATCACTGATGTCCTTCGCGATTACGTCATCGGATTCGCAGGCCACGAACCCAGACACGACTTTGTCTGGGTGAAACAGGGGCGTGTCGGCAAGCGCGTTCGCAAGCCCATCGAGGGCGACAATGTGGCATCCTTCCCCCAACGGGTTGCGCAGGGCCAACGAACCTTGACCGAAGGCTGACGACAGCGCCTCCCTGGGTTACTGAATTTCTGAGGGAGTCATGGCTGATTTCGATGTATTTAATGGCGATGCCGACGGTATCTGCGCACTGCTGCAATTGCGTCTCGACGAACCCCGCGACGCCACGCTGGTGACCGGGGTCAAGCGTGATATCAAGCTTTTGGCCAGGGTGCCGGCCGGGCAGGGTGACCGGGTCACGGCACTGGATATCTCCCTCGACAAAAATCGCGATCCGTTGGTAAAAATCCTCGAGGCCGGCGCCGATGTGCTCTATGCCGACCACCATTTTCCGGGGGAGATTCCCCAGCATGACAATCTGCTTGCGCTGATTGACACCGCATCCGAAGTCGGCACCTGTGCTTTGATTAATCAACACCTTGGCGGCCGGCAGGCAGCCTGGGCGGTGGTAGGTAGCTATGGGGATAATCTCGACAACACTGCCGAGAAGATCGCCCGCGACGCGGGGCTTGCGCTGGATATGGCACGCTGTAAGGAATTGGGGGTGCTGATCAACTACAACGCCTATGGTGCATCTGTTGAGGACCTGCACATGGCCCCCGACCAGTTGTTCCGTCGCTTACTCCAGTATGCGGGACCGACCGAGTGTCTGGCGGAAGACGCAGCGCTGGTGGATATGCTTTCTGAAGGCTATGACAGCGATATGCGCAAAGCCGAGACGTCACCGCGCCTGATCGAAGACGAGACCCTGGCGGTCATCGAACTGCCCGATGAGGCTTGGGCGCGGCGGGTCAGCGGGGTCTATGGCAACCACCTCGCCAACTACTGGCCAGACCGGGCCCATGCGGTACTTACCGATATTCCAGGCGGGTACTTGGTCAGTATCCGGGCGCCCCTCAACAATCGTAGCGGTGCTGATGAAGTCGCTCGACAGTTTGCGACGGGTGGTGGCCGCGCGGCGGCTGCGGGCATCAATGAATTGCCCGCGGATGAGGTCGAAACCTTGATCGAAGCCATGCGTCGCCAGTACGGCTAAGCAGCGCAATCAGTCACTCGCCGTCCACGAGTTGCTGTTCGATCGCAGCGAGCCGCCGCTCGATGCTCATGAGTGACACTCTCGCATCGGCAGACTGTAAGGGTTGTTCGGTGCCAGTGCCCGGTGGCGTCAGCAGCGCTGCTGCCATTAGTTGCCTCATGTGCTCCAGCACGCCTTCAATATCTTCCTGCTGACGCAAGAGCAGCGTGCGTGCGGAGTACTCCAGTTGGCCGTAGAACAGGTCCCGCCAGTGCCAGCACACGGCTTCCGCGCGGATTTCTCCCCGCGCCTTGCCGCGGTCAAAAATATCATCGAAAGCACGTACATAGCCTCGGATCGGTGCCAGTGCCGAATCGTTAACGCCCTGTTGCTGGCGGACCTGTGAAGTCATGCCGACAAAATCGAAGTCGGCCATGATTTCAGAGAGGTGGTAACGGGCAAGTTGTTCCAGCTGGGTCGCGGCATTGGCGTTGTCATCGATCGCCCGCCGGGCGCCGTCGGTGAGGTTCCGCCAGAAGCGCGCCACAACGGCCTGCAATAGCTCGGCCTTATTCCGGTAGTAGAGATAGACCGTGCCTTCCGCCACATGAGCGCGGCGGGCGATGTTCGCCATCTTGGCGCCTTCGAAGCCGAGCTCGCCGAACTCGCTGTGCGCGGCGGCCATGATGGCGGCTTCCTTCGCTTCGAGCTTTTCCCGCTGTGTGCTGTTGCTTTTCACTGGATCGGTCCCGTCTCGGCTTGTTGGGTTCACGAAAATGAGCTAGCCTCATTTATATTGAATTTCAATCAATCGCGCTGTCAATAGCGCGAACAAGAGGATCCGGGCATGAGTGGAAATCAGGTCGAGCGCATTCGGATTGCCGGTGCAGCGGGATACTGGGGTGAATCCGATATGGCCTTCCCGCAGTTTTTGGCAGCCGGCGACATCGATTATGTGGTGTTTGATTATCTGGCAGAGATCACGATGTCGATTCTGGCGCGCGCCAAGACCGCGGATCCCAATCTGGGTTACGCCACCGATTTTGTGACCGCAGTGATCAAGCCCTACATCCGCGACATCAAGGCGTCGGGGATGAAACTGATCAGTAACGCCGGCGGGATTAATCCCGAAGGTTGCGCCGCCGCGATTCGCGCGATTGCCGCGGAAGCCGGTGTCGATATCAAGGTCGCAGTGGTCGTGGGTGATGACCTGATGCCTCGCCTCGATGATGTATTGAGCGCAGAGACGCGTGAGATGTTTTCCGGCGCAGAACTGCCACCTCGTGAGGCGATCGCCAGTGCCAACGCTTACCTGGGAGCTTTTCCGGTCGCCGCGGCGCTCGCCACCGGGGCCGACATCGTACTTACCGGCCGGTGCGTCGACAGCGCGGTCACGCTGGGTGCCTGTATTCACGAGTTTGGCTGGGGCGAACAGGATCTCGATGCCTTGGCCGCGGGTTCGCTGGTCGGGCACCTCATCGAGTGCGGGCCTCAGGTCACGGGTGGCAATTACACCGATTGGGAGTCAGTGGCAGAGGGTCTCTGGGAGGTGGGTTATCCGATCGCTGAAGTCGCTGCGGATGGCAGCGCTGTGATCACCAAGCCCCCAGGCACCGGCGGCACCGTGACAATCGGCACGGTGGGAGAACAATTGCTGTACGAGATCGGTGACCCCTCGGCCTATTGGCTGCCCGATGTGGTCTGTGACTTCACACAGGTTGAGCTGACCCAGCAGGGCGAGGACCGGGTGACTGTCGTGGGTGCGCGGGGCCGAGGAGTACCAGCAGACTACAAGGTCAGTATGACCTGGGCCGATGGCTGGCGAGGGGGCGCGATCTCGTTCTACGTGGGCGTTGACGCGGCACGCAAGGCGCGGATATTCGCGGACGAGGCCGTACGTCGGGCACGCAAGAAAATCAGTGCTCACGGCCTCGGTGATTATGATGAAGTCGCCATTGAAGTCGTTGGTGACGAGAGCCACTACGGCGCGTTCGCACAGGATCTTCCAAGTCGTGAAGTGGCCGTCAAAGTAGCCTGCCGGCATCAGAGCAAGCTTGCGGTGGGTGCGTTGATGAAGGAACTGGCGGGTGTCGCCCTGGGAGCGCCTGCCGGTTTGTGCAGCTTTGCGGGCACTCGACCCAAACCGTCCCCGGTTGTGCGTCTTTATTCAACGCGAGTGGCAAAGCCGCACATCGACATCGATGTTATTGCCGATGCGCAGCCGCAGCGCATTGAGGTGTTGACCGAAGGCGAAGCGGTGTTTGCTTCGGCTTGTGCCCCCGTTCCTGCGGCTGTTGCCGAGAATGACAGCGCCATGGTGACTGTGCCGCTGCAGTCGCTGGCCTGGGGTCGATCTGGTGATAAAGGCGACAAGGCCAACATCGGTGTTATGGCGCGTAAAGCCGAGTATCTGCCATGGATCGCAGCGACGCTGACCACCGACTACGTGGCATCACGTTTCGCGCATTTTATGGCCAGCCCGTCGATAGAGCGGTTCTATTTGCCCGGTCTGTCCGCGCTCAATTTCCTGATCGATGAAGCCTTGGGCGGCGGTGGCGTGGCCAGCCTTCGCAATGACCCCCAGGCCAAGAGCTATGCACAAATTTTGCTCGATACCCCGATTACTCTTCCAGCAGCACTGATGGAGTCCTGACATGACGGCGATCGTCTCTAAAGTCCAACCTCAATCCGACAGTTTCCGCGACAACCGGGAGAGCATGCTTGGCTTTGTCGACCAGTTGCGTGAGTTGGAAGCCCGAGCTGTGAAAGCATCCAGCAAGCGCTTGGCCACTTTTGAAAAGCGGGGCCAGATTCCTCCCCATGAGCGAGTGCGGCGATTGCTGGACCCGGGTATGCCGTTCCTGCGTTTACATAGCGTGGCGAATTACGCGGTGCAAAATCCAGATCGCGAGACCAGTATCCCAGGCGCCTCGATGATTGTAGGTATCGGCTTCGTCAGCGGTGTGCGTTGTATGGTCTGGGCGGATGATTCAGGCATTGCAGCAGGGTCTGCCACGGCCCGCACGACCGACGTCGCACTCTCCCTGGAGGCGCTCTGCAAGCGGCATAAGCTGCCCTTGATCCATATGGTCGAGAGTGCTGGCGCAAATCTGCTCGAGTACCACGTGACGGGATGGTCTAAGTTTGGTGCTGTATTCCGCAACCTCGCACAGCTGTCTGCCATGGGTGTCCCGACCATGACGGTGCTGCATGGTGGTTCCACGGCTGGCGGCGCATATATGCCGGGTATGTCCGATTATGTGATCGGTGTGAAGAAGAACGGCATGGCAGCGCTCGGAGGCGCGGCATTGGTAAAAGCCGCCACTGGCGAAGAGGCCGATGATCGGGAACTCGGCGGTTCTGAAATGCACGCATCGGTATCGGGTACGGTCGAATATCTGGTGGAAAACGATGCGCACGGCCTGCTCAAGGCCCGCGATGTCATGGCCCGTCTGGACTGGAACAAACGCGCTTCAGCGGTTCCGCGCCAGCCCTATGAACCCCCGCGCTACGCTGCTGAAGAACTGGCAGGCGCCGTCCCGACGGATCCGAAGATTCCTTACGACGTGCTCGAGGTGCTTGCCCGGGTGGTCGACGGTTCTGAGGTCGAGGAATTCAAACCGCGCTATGGCGTATCCACGGTCTGCGCCCATGCCAGCATCACCGGGATTGCCGTCGGAATCATCGGTAACAACGGGCCGATCGACCCGAACGGCGCGACCAAGGCAGCGCAGTTTATTCAGCTTTGCGACCAGTCGGATGTACCGCTCATTTTCCTCAACAACACCAGTGGTTACATGGTGGGCACGGAGTATGAGCACGCGGGCATGATCAAGCATGGCTCGAAGATGGTGCAGGCAGTCAGCACGGCCCGCGTTCCCAAGATAACGCTGTACATTGGTGCCAGCTTCGGTGCCGGGAACTATGGCATGTGCGGTTGGGCTTTTGAGCCAGATTTCCTGTTTACCTGGCCGAGTGCGCGCACCGGCGTGATGGCCGGTCAGTCCGCGGCCAAGACCATGTCCCACGTCGCTCGTGTGACCGCTGCGCGCAAAGGCATCGACATTCCCGATGCTCAGCTTGAGGCGCAGGAGGCGCAGATCGTTGCGCATTTCGATGCGCAGGAAGACGCGTTCTACACCTCGGGGGAGGTGCTCGACCACGGCATTATCGACCCGCGGGATACCCGCAAGGTCCTGGCATTTTGCCTTGAAACAGCACTCGAGGGACGCGCACGCGAGCTGCGCCCCAACGCCTTTGGGGTGGCACGACTGTGAGTGCAGCAGCCATTGTTGCCGAGCAAACCGGCGAGTGGTTGACCCTGTGGTTCAACCAGCCTGAGCGTCGTAATCCGTTATCGACCGCGATGAGTGATGAGCTGCTGGCGGCGCTCGAGGCAGCGGCCGCCGACCCCACAGTACGTGGCGTCACCTTGCGGGGAAAGGGCGGTTTCTTCTGTGCCGGTGGCGATTTGTCCGGCTTTCACCAAATGGCCCAGGCAGATCACGAGGCGGTCGTGGCCATGAGTGAGGGCGCCGCCGTGTTGTTCGCAGCGCTCAATGCGTTTCCCAAAGTCACCGTGGCATTGGTGGAAGGTGCTGCGATGGCAGGCGGGCTGGGGATGGTTTGCTGCTGCGACGTCGCGTTAGGTACTCGCGATGCCAAGTTCGGTTTCTCCGAAACCCAGATTGGGATAACGCCAGCGCAGATTGCCCGCTATGTGTTGGCCAAGCTGGGTAACGCTGTGGGCCGGCGTTTGATGCTCACCGCAGCGCGCTTTGACGGTGACGAAGCGGGCCGCTTGGGTCTGCTCGATTTCGTTGCTGACAGCGCTGGGGACCTTGAGCAAATCGAAGCGCGTATTCGACGGGATGTGTTGCGTTGTGCGCCTGGCGCCATCGCCGCCACCAAAACACTGCTGCAGCAGATACCGCAAACCGAGAGCGACGCAATACCGCGTCTGGCGGCAGAAAATTTTGCAGCGGCCTTCAAGTCTGAAGAGGGTCGCGAAGGGATCGCCAGTTTTGTCGAGAAACGCAAGCCGATCTGGAACAGGGAGAACTGATCCATGCGTACCATTTCCACAGTTTTGATTGCCAACCGTGGCGAGATTGCCTGCCGGGTGATGCGAACCGCCAAATCAATGGGCATGCGCACGGTTGCGGTGTACTCGGAGGCTGATGCCAACGCGCAACATGTGCGCGAGGCCGATATGGCGTGGCCGATCGGGGAGTCCCAGGTATCGGCCTCCTATCTGAATATCGACGCCATCCTCGCCGCGGTCGAAGCAACCGGCGCCGATGCGGTGCATCCCGGCTATGGATTCCTGTCGGAGAACGCAGCGTTCTCGGATGCCTGCGCGAAAGCGGGTATCGCCTTTGTTGGACCACCCAATGGCGCCATTGAGGTGATGGGGGACAAGGCCCGGTCGAAGCGCGCGATGATTGACGCGGGCGTGCCCTGTGTGCCGGGGTATCAGGGCGATGATCAAAGTCTGGAGACGCTCACCGCTGAAGCCAAGAAAATCGGCATGCCGGTGATGGTCAAGGCGGCCGCGGGCGGTGGCGGTCGCGGAATGCGGCTTGTGGATGACGTGACGCAGCTGGCCACCAGTATCGAGCTCGCCCAGTCCGAGGCCGAGAATGCGTTTGGTTCGCGAGAGCTGATCATCGAGAAGGCCATCATTCGTCCTCGCCACGTGGAAATTCAGGTGTTTGCCGATACCCATGGCAACGTGGTGTATCTGGGGGAGCGTGATTGTTCGATTCAACGACGCCACCAGAAGGTCGTCGAGGAGGCGCCCTGTCCCGTGATGACACCTGAGTTGCGGGAGCGTATGGGCCAAGCCGCCGTCGAAGCAGCGCGAGCCGTCGACTACGTGGGCGCAGGCACTGTTGAGTTTTTGCTCGATGCGGATGGCAGTTTTTATTTTCTTGAAATGAATACACGCCTGCAGGTAGAGCATCCAGTGACCGAATTGGTGACTGGCTTTGACCTTGTTGAATGGCAGTTGCGGGTCGCCCGCGGTGAGGCGCTCCCCGCAGTTCAGGAAGACATCGAGTTGTTTGGCCACGCGATCGAGGTACGGCTGTATGCCGAGGAGCCGGAGCGCGGATTCCTGCCTGCCACGGGTCCAGTTGACTATTTCGGCGTGCCTGCGTTGTCAGGGGTTCGAGTAGACGCGGGTATCGAGACGGGGGACGAAGTCTCGCCGTTCTATGACGCCATGGTGGCCAAGATCATGGCGGTAGGCGACACCCGTGAGGATGCGCGACAGCGACTGATTCAGGCCTTGCAAGGCAGCGCACTGTTTGGTGTGGGGAACAATCGCGATTTCCTGATCGACGTATTGGGTCGGCAGGCATTTATTGATGGGGCGGCCACCACGGCGTTCATTGGCGACCATTATGGGGATGCTTTCGACGCTGTTGAGCCCGACAGTAAGATATTGGCGGCTGCCGCGGTCGTTCAGCATGGTATTGCCCAGGCGGAACTGCAGGCCCGCTCCCTGTCAGTCAGCGATGAGCTGCTCGACTGGAGCTCTAGTGCTGATCTCGCCTTTAGCCGCGGTTATCAGGTCGGTGAAGAACTGGCGGTTGTGCGTCTCTTGGCGCAGGGCGATGGCTGCTATCAGGTGACGGTTGGCGACACCCAGCACGCGGTGGAGTTGATCAGTGTTGAGGGTGCCCGCGTGGTACTCGAAATCGATGGCATTCGTCGCCCCTTCAGTTTCGCGGACACAGGCGCCGCCAATATTTACCTGGCTTCGGATACACGCACTTATGCCTTGGTCGACCAGTTCCAACTGCCACCGGACAGCGCCGAGGCTGCAGGCGGCGGTGCCGTCACTGCGCCCATGCATGGATTGCTGCTCAGCATTGATGTCGCGGTAGGTGATGAGGTCGCAAAAGGGCAGCGTCTTGGTGTGTTGGAAGCCATGAAGATGCAGCACGAGATCGCAGCCGCGGTGGATGGCGTCGTGTCAGAAGTGTTGGCAACCCCTGGCAACCAGATTGCCGCCGGCGATTTGATTCTCAGTATCGAGGAGTCTTGAGTTTATGCAGCAGGCAGTGGATTTTCTGGATGAGAGTCGTGCATTGCACGCATTGGTGGCTGATCTCGATGATGCCACCCTGGCACGGCAGACCCAGTTCAAGCAGTGGAGCATCGACGATGTCATCGGCCACCTCTACTTCTGGAACCATGCAGCGTTGTTGTCGCTACAGTCCCCCGATGAGTTCCAATCGCTGTTTGAACCCTTGGCAGCCCACCTGGGTCAGGGTGGGGGTCTCAAGGATTACGAACGTCAGGTGCAGGGTGATCTGAAAGGTCAGCGCTTGGTCCGACGCTGGGCTGAACAGTTTGAGTTGACCGGTGCGGCATTTACCACTGCGGACCCCAGTGCTCGCGTCGCTTGGGCTGGACCGAGCATGAGCACGCGCTCATCGATCTCAGCGCGGCAAATGGAGACCTGGGCACATGGCCAGGAGGTGTTCGACATTCTCGGCGTAGAACGCGAAGACACGGATCGAATCCGCAACATTGTGGTGCTGGGAGTGAATACCTTCAAATGGACTTTTGCGGTCCGCGGCGAAACACCGCCGGAACCTGCGCCCGCAGTGGTGCTGACCTCGCCCTCGGGAGAGCAGTGGACTTACGGTGAGCCCCAGCCAGACAATCATGTCACGGGATTGGCGGTGGATTTTGCGCGCGTGGTCACCCAAACCCGTCATGTGTCAGATACCGCCTTGGTTGTTGTCGGTGAGCCCGCAAACCGCTGGATGGAAAACGCCCAGTGTTTCGCTGGCGCGGCCAATCCACCCCCCGCGGCTGGGTCCCGTTATCGGGTCGAGTCTGCCTGAGGTTGTATCGTGTCGAGCGCGAGTCGGTCGACCATTCGTTTTAGGCTAAACCACCACATTTCGTCGCTCGAGTAACCCGTGATCCGATCGACTTCCTGGCAGTTGATCACCTGCACATAGGTGGGCGTGCCAACCACGGGGCCAATATCGCAGGCGGCGAGTGGGTGCTCGCCCGCCTGCCAGGCAGCTAATGTCACTGCCGACATGGGCATCAGGGTGGCTTCCCGTGTTTTCGGGTAGATGTTCCCTGCTTCTGCCATGAACTGAATACACGCGCCACAGTCGGGGCTGTAGACATAAAGCAGGGTGCTGTCATCGTCTGCATGGCACGTCAGTGCAAAACCGGTGAGCAGCAGTGTCAAAAGCCTGTACATGAGTCCTCAGAGTTTGATGTAGGCAAAGCCCAGGCCGAGTTGCAGCCTGGTGAGTTCGGCGATACCCGAGCGGACAGTTTCAATGCCAAAGGCCAGGTCGTCTTCGGTGATGTCAATGCTGTCCATGGTGTTCTCGCAGGCAAATACCCGCACACCAGCCGCCAGCAATTGCTCCAGCTGTGCGCTGTAGAGCCCGCCATGGGGGTCGGTCGCACCTTCAATAGCGGGGCGGACTCCTGAGCCAATCAACACAATGTGAATCGGAACTTCGGGATAGGTTTGCAACTGCATGGCGATTCGTCGGAATGCCAGGTTGGCGTCGTCATCGTTGTCGAGGTGAAAAGCCACGCCTGCCCACTCGGAGTCGGCATAGGCAGACGCCGGTTGCAGCACCGTGCCATAAACAATCGCTGTGAGAACGATCCCGAAAAAAAGGGTCAAGCTGTGGTTGAGCTGCGGCGTCATGTTGTTTTCCTTTGGGATACAGGCTTGCGATGCCCCAGTCGCTGCGCTATATTCAATTTCAGTTATAAGGCTATACCAAAAAAGAATAAACCGAAAGTGACCAATCCGGCGCGATTCGGGCGATGACCAGGTTCAGCCAGACAGCATAGGTAATCGCCCTCGCCAGGAAAACCGGGGGAATTCGATGCAACGCGATGTAACTGGGGTTCCAAGTGGGCAAATTCAGCCCGCGCCAGAATCATTTCTTGAACCCGAGCTGATCCGTGAAATCTCAGCGCATGGTTTGAACAGCACGCGGCGAGGGTTGCTGCGTGGTGCTTTTGCGGCAGCGGCAGCCGCGATGGGCACGCGCGCGATGGCGGCGGACGATCCGGACATCATCAACGTACCCGAGTGGAGTCGAATGCTGGGCAATGCGGTTGCCACCAACCCCTATGGTCAGCCCTCCAAGTACGAAGCCAATATTATTCGTCGTCAGAGTCCGGGCCTCACACAGACTGATCAGGCGAGCGTCGCCTTCACCCCCTTACAGCACATGTTCGGCATGATCACGCCCAGTGGATTGCACTTCGAGCGCCACCATCAGGGCTGGGTCGATATTGACCCACGTCGACACCGCTTGATGATTAACGGGCTTGTTCAGACACCGCTGGTGTTCACCATGGAAGAGCTGCTGCGTATGCCCAGTGTTTCCCGCATGCACTTCCTGGAGTGTGGCGCCAATACAGCGCTGGAGTGGGGTAACTCCGCGGTCCCCACAGTGCAGTACACCCATGGCATGTTGTCCTGTTCCGAGTTTACCGGGGTGCCTCTGGCCTGGTTGTTGGACCGTGCCCGCTTTGACCGAAAACGCGCACGGGTCATTCTTGCCGAAGGGGCAGATGGTTCCAGCATGACCCGTACGATCAACATCGAGAACGCACTTGATGACGTGTTGGTGGCCTACGGGATGAACGGCGAGATGTTACGTCCTGAGCAAGGTTACCCGCTTAGATTGGTGGTCCCTGGCGTACAGGGCGTCAGTTGGGTTAAGTGGTTACGTCGTATCGAAGTCGGTGACATGCCCTATGCCACCAAGGATGAGGCCAGTCACTACGTAGATCTCATGCCCAGCGGCTTACAACGGCAGTACACAGCGATTCAGGAAGCCAAATCAGTGATTACCAATCCCTCGGGAGGTCAGAAGCTGATTGGGCAGGGGTATTACAACGTCACTGGCCTTGCGTGGTCAGGTCGTGGACACATCACCAAGGTGGAGGTGTCTGCGGATGGCGGGCGCAACTGGCAAGCGGCGCGGCTCGAAGGGCCCATACTGCCCAAGGCGCTGACCCGCTTTAACTTCGACTGGGTGTGGCAGGGTGGCGAGGCGCTGCTGCAGAGCCGCTGCACGGATAGTACTGGCTACGTTCAGCCCAGCATGCCGGTGCTGCGAGAGGTTCGCGGGCGGCGCTCGATTTATCACAACAATGCGATTCAGACCTGGCGCGTTCTGGCTTCGGGGGAGGTGCAGAATGTACAGCTTGGCTAGTGCTACTTTGACGCTGATCTTTCTGCTGGCAGTGCCTGCATCTGCGGCGGATCACAACCCGGCGTTGGATGAGTTCGGTCGCCCGGCGACAGAGGCTGAACTGCAGGCCTGGGATATCGACGTGCGGCCCGACTTTGAGGGTCTACCCGCGGGGTCCGGAGATGCCTACGAGGGCGAGGAGATTTGGCTCGAAAAATGTGCGGTTTGCCACGGAGATTTTGGCGACAGCAATGAAGTGTTCTCACCGCTGGTGCTGGGCAATGTCACTGAACAGGACATTGAAACAGGTCGTGTTGCGGCACTACTCGATGGTGTCAACGCGCGCACCACCTTGATGAAGGTGGCCACGGTGTCGACGATTTGGGATTACATCAACCGGGCGATGCCTTGGAACGAGCCCAAGTCTCTTGGCAGCGACGAGGTTTACGCGCTGGTGGCGTATCTGCTGAGCCTGGGCTATGTCATTGAGCCGGACTTCGTGCTCGATCAGGACAGTATCGTCGAGGTTCAGGCCCGGATGCCCAATCGCAACGGTATGACCCGGGAGCATGGGCTGTGGTCGGTTGGCGGCCAGCCCGATGTGGTGGGTAGCGATTGTGTCAGCAACTGCAATGTCGATACGACCGTGACGTCTTTTCTGCCTGAGTACGCCATGAACGCCCATGGCAATCTCAAAGATCAAATGCGTGACTATGGCCCGTTCCCAGGCTTGCAGACTGCGCCAGTTGAATCATCAACACCAACACTCGAGATCCAGGCCGCCGTGCCGATGGCACTTCTTACCAGTAGTGGCTGCACTGGATGTCATCAGCTTGACCGCAAATTGGTGGGGCCTGCGTACAATACGGTGATGGAAAAGTACGCGGGACAGGCCGACGCAGTGAGCTACCTGGCGACGAAGATAAAACAGGGTGGGTCGGGCGTTTGGGGCACCATGCCCATGCCAGCGATGCCACTGGATGACAGCACGGCTGAAACCATTGCCCGCTGGTTGGCGGGGGCGAACTGATTTTTACAGGGGAGAACCTATGAACCAAATACCATTGAAACCAGGCCTCAGCCGTCGTGGGCTTTTGCGCGCAGGTGCCGTCCTTGCGGCAGCGGCCGCACTGCCGGTCCGTGTGTGGGCGGCCATGACCCGGCCAGAGTCGGCGTTTACCGCGACTGCGGTGGACAGCACTTTCACCGAGCTGGGTGCAACACCCATGGATTCGACCGATATCGTGCTTGAAACGCCTGATATTGCAGAAAATGGTGCCGTAGTGCCCGTGGGCGTTACCAGCAAGCTGCCCAATACCACGCGCATCATGATCTTGGTGGAGAAGAACCCGAACCCGCTGTCGGCGGTGTTCATGGTGCCCGATGGCACAGAGCCCGCGGTGCAGACCCGGGTCAAGGTGGCACAGACTGGCCTGATCTATGGCGTGGTCGAGGCTGATGGAAAGCTCTACAAGGCTGCCAAAGAAACCAAAGTTACACTCGGCGGCTGCGGCGGCTAAAGGAGATAGATCATGGCAGGACGAATTCGTGTACGTGCTCAGCTCAAGGAAGGTAAGACCGAAGTCAAAGCCCTGATGCGTCACCCCATGGAGACTGGGCAGCGCAAAGATGCCAACGGCGATAACATCCCCGCGCACTTCATCACTGACGTCAAGGCCTCCCATGGTGACAAGGTCGTGATGAGCGCCTACTGGGGAGCTGCCGTGTCACAGAACCCCTTCGTTGGTTTCACTTTTGTTGGGGGCGCTGTTGGCGATGATGTCGTCATCGAATGGGTGGACAACAAGGGCGAGACCGGCTCGGGTAAAACCAAGATCCGCTGAGTGGATCTTCACCTCAGGAAAGCGGCCATGAATACTGCCATTACCAAGCCACTGCTCCGCCTGCTGATGCCGGCGCTGTTCTCTTTATTGCCAGTCACGGCATCGGCGCAGGACGACAGTATTTTCGATGAATATCGAGAAATGATGGGGGATGACAATCCGGCCATTTTTGTTGTCGATGAGGGTGAAGAATATTGGGCCCTCGAACAGGGCCCCAAATCTGCAACGCTCGAGGCGTGCGACCTGGGCTTGGGTCCGGGTGTCGTGGACGGCGCCTATGCTCAATTGCCACGCTTCTTTGAGGATGTGGGTCGGGTGATGGATTTGGAGGCGCGCCTGGAGCACTGCATGGTGACGCTGCAGGGGCGCAGCCGTGAGCAGATCCATGCCAAGCCCTATTCCTTGCGTGGTGATATGGGCACCGAAATAGAGGCCTTATCGGCGTGGATTGCCGACCGTTCCAACGGTGCTGTTATCGCTCCTCGTCAGGATCATCCCGCTGAGCGTCAAGCTTACGCTATGGGTGAGCAGTTATTTTTCTATCGCGCAGGACCGCATGATTTTTCTTGCGCCACTTGTCATGGACAGAGCGATGTACGCATTCGTTTGCAGACGCTCGGCAACCTCACCACCCATGAGGGTGCGGCGGAGGCTTACGGGTCCTGGCCGGCCTATCGAATCTCAGAAGGTGTGGTCCGAACCATGGGCTGGCGAATGCGTGACTGTTTCCGTCAGCAACGTCTGCCCGAGTTGGTCATGGGCAGTGAGGCAAGCATTGCGCTGCAGACCTATCTCGCCGTCAACGCGGCAGGTGGTGAGCTCGCCGTTCCAGGTCTTAAGAGGTAGCCCCCATGATGCGATGTCTACTTACGATTCTTGTCTTGCTGGGGGCGACTGCAGCATCTGCGAGTGAGCCCTATGAAGTGCTCAAGGCGTCGATGCAGGACAAAAACCAGGCGACGCTTGACCGACTTGTGCAGGATGAAGTTCAAGCCTATTGCAGCAAGCCACGGGACGACATGGGCGACCCCGATACGATCACCGCGATCCGAGAGGCGCGACAGGCCATGGTGGCTTTGCCAAGTGACGGCGTCTTCCTGGGAGACTGGCAACGTGGCGCTGATATCGCCAATAACGGTCGTGGGCTGCAGTACTCCGATAACCCCGATGCACCGAACGGCGGCAACTGTTATGCCTGCCACCAGCTAGACCCAAGTGAGGTGGCGTACGGCACGATTGGCCCATCGCTGAGCAACTACGGCGCGCGTGGACAGAGCGACGTCATTCTCGAGTACACCTGGACCAAGCTGTGGGATACCCACGTGTACAACGTTTGCTCACACATGCCGCGTTTTGGTGCGCAGGGCATTTTGAGTGAAGAGCAGCTCAAGCATGTGATGGCTTATCTGCTCGACCCTCAATCGCCCGTCAATCGACCGATTCAAGAGTAACCTGTCTTCAGGAGTCACTGATGCAGCGTCGTGAATTCAACAAGATGCTGGCCCTTGGGCTGGCTGCGGGACTCGCTTTGCCTGGTGTCAGCCCTCGCGCTCGCGCAGGGGCTGAGGCCTATGACCTGCCAAGGTTCGGCAACGTGCACTTGATGCACATGACCGATGCCCATGCTCAGTTGCAGCCCATTTATTACCGCGAACCGTCGGTCAACATCGGCTTGTATGGTGCGCGTAATCGACCGCCCCATCTGGTCGGCGAGGCTTTGCTCGGGCATTACGGCATCGCCGGCCAGAGTCGTGAGAGTCATGCCTTTACCTGTCTTGATTTCACGGCGGCGGCCCAGCAGTACGGCAAGGTGGGTGGGTTTGCGCACCTGGCTACGCTGGTCAAACGTCTGAAAGCCAATCGACCGGGCGCTTTGCTGCTCGATGGCGGCGACCTCTGGCAGGGCTCGGCAACATCGCTCTGGACCGATGGTCAGGACATGGTTGACGCCTCCAAGGCGCTGGGCATCGATGTCATGACCGGCCATTGGGAATTTACGCTGGGAACGGACCGTGTGCTTGAGATTATTGAGAACGATCTCGAAGGCCACATTGACTTCGTTGCCCACAACGTCAAGGACTTCGATTTCGGCGATCCTGTGTTTGCCAGCCATACGGTCCGCGAGATCAACGGTGTGTCGGTGGCCATTATCGGCCAGGCCTTTCCTTACACGCCGATTGCCAACCCGGGCCGCCTGGTCGAGGGATGGACCTTCGGCATACAGGAGCGCGAGCTTCAGCAAAAAATCGACGAGGTCCGAACCGCAGGAGCACAGGTTGTCGTATTGCTTTCGCACAACGGTGCCGATGTCGACATCAAGTTGGCGTCACGAGTGAGTGGGCTGGATGCCATTCTCGGTGGCCACACCCATGACGGGATGCCCAGGGCGATGGAGGTTGCCAACGCCGGTGGGATGACGCTGGTGACCAACGCGGGCTCCAACGGCAAGTTTCTCGGTGTGCTGGATTTCGATGTGCGCAACGGCAAAATCAAGGATTGGGACTACCGCCTGTTACCCGTATTTGCCGATCTGCTGCCGGCAGATCCAGCTATGCAGGCGTTGATCGACCGGAGTCGCGAGCCATTCAAAGACCAACTGAGTGAAGTGCTGGCAACAACAGAGGGATTGTTGTACCGACGGGGTAATTTTAATGGCAGCTTTGATCAGCTCATCGTCAGCGCCTTGATGGATGAGTTGGAGGCTGACATCGCACTATCGCCGGGTTTCCGCTGGGGCACATCGCTGTTACCCGGGGACGAGATCACCATGGAAGATCTGATGTCCCAGGTCGCCATCACATACCCGGATACGACGCTCAGCGAGATGAGTGGTGAGTATCTGAAAAGGGTGCTTGAGGATGTCGCGGATAATCTGTTCAACCCGGACCCCTACTATCAGCAGGGCGGCGATATGGTCCGTGTTGGCGGGCTGAACTACAGCATTGACCCGACCGCACCCGCTGGGCAGCGAATCTCCGACATGATGCTTTCCGGAAAGCCAATCGAGGCGGGCAAGCAATACCGCGTGGCGGGATGGGCGTCGATGCAGGAAGTCGAGGGTGAGCCTATTTGGGATGTTTGCGCTCGTTGGCTACGCAGTCAGAAGACTGTCGCTTTGTCGGCGGGACAGCAGCCCGCCATCAAAGGGTTGTCGGGGAATCTGGGATACCTACCGGGCTGATTCAGTGGCTATGGGGGGTGATCAGTTGGGCATCCCCTGCACCCGTGCCATCGTCATAGCGCAGGTAGTGCTCGACCCCGTGCTCGTATTCCATCAGCGCACGATTGGCGATCTCGGGTTGTGTCTGCGGCAGTGACGTCAGCCACTCCTGGTAAACCAGTAAAAAATCGTCGTCTATCTCGGCGCCAAGGGTCTCAACGCCAGAGACCGGCCGCCCATCGATGGCGATACTGAATTTCTCCTCAACATAAAGCGCAAGCTTGGCCCGGCCTCGCAGACTATCGATGGCCGTATCTTTCTCAATGCGTCGCAGCACGTTGATGGCATCAGACAGGTGCATTCGATGCACAATCTCGAAACGGTCTCCCGTCCAGGTCATTTCTGTCCAACAGCCATGACCACGATGGGCACTGACCGGCTGTGCGAGGAGCAGTAGTGCAAAAACGATGAGAAAAAAAGGGCGGCTCGCAGGCCGCCCGTTCTTGTATCCGGTCATGGTGACAGGGCTCAGTTGATGGCGCGCAGCGGTGCACTGCGCTCTTCGGGCCGCTCGCGCTTTGCCTCTGCCTTGAGCTCAACCATCATGTCGGCCATCAGGTTGCGGTTCTTGCGCTTGGCTTTGTAGGCCTTCAATCGAGACTGCTGGATTACCGGCGGGAAACGGTTGTTGCTGTAGTCAGCGTCTGCCGTCTGATGGCGGGTATCCATCTCGATGTATGCAATCGCCTTTTCCTCAATCAGACGATAAGTCACCTTCTCGGCATCCCGTCGCCAGATCTCAGCCGGCAGGGTCAGCTGGCGGTTGTCGCCATCTTCGTAGTGCACCGTGAGCAGCAGCGGGGTGGGGACACCGCCGACGTTCTCAAAATCGATGAAGTAGAAGATATTGCCTGCCGCAACAGCTCGGTCAAACGCGCGCTTCTCCCAGTCTTCGAGTTTGTTGTAATTCTTCACGCCCTCGTTGCGATCTTTGTTGCTGACGGTGAAACGGTCGTTGTCGCTGTAGAGGTCCTTGAGTTCTTCGTAACGGGATTCACGGGGCACAATCCCGGCCGCCTGGTTGCGCTCGATGCTGATTGGCAGCGGTTTGTCGCGGTTGGCCTCCTCCCGATCCAGCGGGAAATCGATCTCCGGATCACCGGTTTGGAGGGTGTAGGCACGGATATCGGCAATACCGGCGTCAACGTGGCCGGTACCGTAGAACCAGGCGCGCCAGAACCAGTCGAGGTCAACGCCCGAGGCGTCTTCCATGGTGCGGAAGAAGTCTGCGGGGGTTGGGCGTTTGAACATCCAGCGACGCGAGTATTCACGGAAGGCGAAATCGAACAGCTCGCGACCCATAACGGTTTCGCGGAGTACGGTCAGCGCCGCCGCGGGTTTGCTGTAAGCGTTCGGTCCAAACTGCAGTACCGAATCTGACTGGGTCATGATCGGCACCTGATTGCTGGACTGCATGTAGGTGGGAATGTAGTCCAGCAGATTGGTCTCATTGCGGAACGCCGGATAGTCCTCTTCCCATTCGAGCTCACTGACGTACTCGAGGAAGGTGTTGAGGCCCTCGTCCATCCAGGTCCACTGGCGCTCGTCTGAGTTGACCACCATGGGGAAGTAGATGTGACCGATCTCGTGAATGATCACTCCAATCAGCCCGTACTTGATGCGGCGGGAGTAGGCGCGCTCTGCGTCCGCCCGTGACTCGGCATCTTCGGGGTCGTCGGTGGGCTTGGGCGGATCCGGACGATAGCCGTTGAAGGTGATCATCGGATATTCCATGCCACCCGACTTCCAGGTGTTGACCGACTGGGACGTGGGGTATGGGTAATCGAAAGAGAAGCGGCTATAGACGTCCATGGTGTGCACCACAGCGTGTGTGGAGTACTTGGACCATACCGGTTCGGCTTCATTCGGATAGAACGACATGGCGAGTACTTCTTCGTACTTGGCGCCGGGCTGTTCATGGATCATGGCATCCCAGATGTACTTGCTGGAGCTTGACCAGGCGAAATCGCGCACGTTTTCGGCAACAAAGCGCCAGGTCTTGGTACCGCTGGCCTGGCGTTTCTCGTTCTCCAGTGCTTCCTCCGGTGTCACGATGAAGCTGGGCTTGTCGGTGCCAACCTTGGCCAGTCGCTCGCGCTGGGTGGCGGTCAGGACGGCGTCGGGGTTCTGCAGCTCACCGGTTGAGGAAATGATATGGGTGTCGGGAACGGTGATGGAAACATCGTAGTTGCCGAATTCCAGGGTGAATTCACCGCGGCCCAAGAAGGCCTTATTGGTCCAGCCCTCGTAATCCGTGTAGGCCGCGAGACGCGGGAACCACTGAGCGAGGAAGAACAGCTGGGTGTCGTTGTCCTCAAAGACCTCGTAGCCACCACGACCACCGATGGCGGCTTCTTCAATGATGTTGAACGCCCAGTCGACGGTAAAAGTGACCTGTTCGCCACTGCTCAGCGGGGCGGGCAAATCGACACGTGCGAGTGTGTCGATGACGGTGAACGCCAGATCAGCGCCATTGCTGGCCGTGAACGCCAGATCCTGGTAGCCGTGTTGATGATCGGTGATCGACTGATGATCACGCAGCGTGCCGTAGCTGACCTGGTCCTTGGAAACCGTACGTGAGAGGCGATCCAGCGAGTCTGTACGGAATCGGTTTTGATCCAATTGCATCCACAGGTAGCGCAACGTATCTGGGGAGTTATTGGTGTAAGTGATGGTGGCTGAGGCGATCAGCCGCTTTTTGTCTTCATCAAGCGTTACGTCGATCTGGTAATCAGCCTGCTGTTGCCAGTACGCGTGGCCAGGTGCTCCGGAGGCCGTACGATAGGTGTTGGCGGTGGGCAATTCCTGGCCAAGCTGGGCAAAGGCTCTGGCGCCGCTGCCGGGTTCGGCGGCGATTGCCGACAGGCTGAAACTCAGCGTGAGCAGTGCAAATAGTCGTAAGCGCATGTTGCGTGGGTCCGTCGATGACAAAGCTGCCGAGTATACTCGACATCGGCGCCGCTTCGAGGGTGGTTGAGGTCGAAAACTCGCCCTTTAGTGCACCCCAACCCTGGGAGGAGGTCTGTTATTTCCATCAGATTCGATCATTGCCTGGTGCTGCAGTCTGCAGCTCCCGACCGCCCCGATTGGGTGCAGGGTTGCCTCGATAGTGTGCAGCGCTGGGCCGCACAGGCCGGTTACGAATACGGTTTCGCTCAGGACGAGATCTTTGACCGGCTACCCAGCTGGTATCGCAACAAACTCGCCGCGCGAACCCCGATTCTTGCCGACCTCGCGCGCTTGCTCTGGATACAACAGGCTCACACCGAGGGGGGCGAGTGGGTACTCTGGCTCGATGCTGACACACTGGTGATTGACAACCAATGGCGCCCCTCTCCTTCGGAGCACACTGTGTTGGGTGAAGAGTGCTGGGTACAGCGGGACAGCCGCGGCCGCTTTGTGGCTCGCTACCAGCCACACAATGCTTTTTTACTGATACACCGGGATTCACCCGTGCTGGCGTTTCTCATCTACGCCGTGGAATCGATTATTGCCCGGGCCGACCCCGCGCATATCGCTCCACAGATGGTGGGTCCCAAGTTACTGAAGGCATTACACAGTTTGGTTGCCTTTGAATTGGAGCCGGCTGCAGGCGCTCTCAGTCCAGAACTGATCGCAGCGTTGGCGGGTGATCTGGACCTTCGCGCCGCACTCAATCGTTGGCCCGCAGATCGCCCGCTCGCGATGGCCAATTTGTGTGCCTCCCTCTCAATGGAGCCCGGTGTCCGGGAGCAACTCATCGCCGATCCCTCGCAGGTTTCGCAAGGTTTACAAGACGCAGCTGATCTGGTTATTTGACCTCACTGACTGTGGGGTTTCCCTCGGTGGTACCCCGCGACAGCTAAAAAAATAAAGCAGCAGAGAGGGGCACTACTCATGCAAAAACACATAAAGCCAATTTCCCTGGCAGTGGCGGCCGCGACAGTCGCATTGATCAATACCCAGCAAGCCGGCGCCCAGGACAACGCAGCCACCGGCATGTTGGAAGAGGTGGTGATTACCGGTACCCGCAGCAGCAAACCGCGGACTGTCGCGGATTCGCCAGTGCCAGTGGATGTACTGAGCGGTGAGCAGTTCCGCAGCTTGGGTAACACCGCGGACATTACCGATAACCTCAAGGCGCTGATCCCTTCTTACACCGCTACGCCGGCAACGGGCGACGGCAGTGCATTTATCCGCCCGACTTCGCTGCGAGGCATGGCACCCGACCAGACGCTGGTGTTGGTGAACGGCAAGCGCCGACACCGTTCAGCGCTGGTGCAGTTTTTTGCGCCTGCAGCAGGCAATGGGGCGCACGGTGTTGATATCGGCATGATTCCCGCCATGGGTCTGCAGAGTGTTGAAGTGCTGCGGGATGGCGCTGCGGCACAGTATGGCTCCGACGCCATTGCCGGTGTGATGAATTTCCGACTGCGCAACGACCGCGAAGGCGGCGCACTGCAAGTTCAGTACGGCAATCATTTCGAGGGAGAGGAAAGCATGCAGGTCGCGGGAAACATTGGCCTGCCACTGGGCGATAGCGGCTTCTTGAATCTGACCGGAGAGTACTGGGACAACGACGGCCACTCACGCGGCCGACAGCGACCCGACGCACAGGCGCTTATTGACGCGGGCGCTCAGGGGATCGGTGGCGATGCCGTATTCGGTGATGCGCCGCTCGCCCAGTCCTGGGGCCGGCCAGAGACCAGTGGTTATCGTTTGGTCTTCAATTCGGCAATTCCCTTATCCGACGAGGCCGAACTCTATGGCTTCGGTAACTTTGCCCAGACCGAAGGACGCTACCGCTTCTTCTACCGCTCGCCCACGCACTCCAGCCTGGTTAGCCTGCGCGACAACTTTGGCTACACCGGCCCTCTCAACGAAACGGGTTATACGCCTTATCTTGATGGCGATCAGGATGACGTCAGTTTGGTCGGTGGTCTGCGCGGCGAGTGGAGTAACGGCTATTCCTATGACCTCAGTGTCGGCTATGGCCAGAACACACTCGACTATCTGCTCAACAACACGACCAATGCCGGTCTTGGGCTTGGCGCTGACGGCGAACCTCTGCAACGGGATTTCAATCCCGGTGGCTACGAGCAGGAGGAGCTGACGCTGACTGCAGATTTCTCACGCGCACTCAGCGATACCCTGAACCTCGCCTTTGGTGTGGAATGGCGTGATGAGACTTATACCGTCAATGCCGGAGAGGAAAACTCCTATATTGCCGACGGTGCCAGTGGATTGCGCGGCTTCCCGCCCCAGGACGCGGGCGAGTTCAGCCGCGACAACTATGCGGTCTACGTTGATCTTGAGCAGGATGTGAGCGACCGCTTCTTCATGCAATACGCGCTCCGGTACGAGGATTTCTCGGACTTTGGCAGTACGCTGAATTACAAGGTGGCAACCCGTTACAACCTGACCGACTACACAACGCTGCGAGCCGCAGTTTCAACCGGCTTCCATGCGCCGACACCGGGACAGGCCAACGTTCGTACCACCATCACCACGTTCGATGGTGCGACCGGTTTGCAGGTCGAGGAGGGGCTGGTCCCACCGACTTCGGATATTGCTCTTGCCAACGGCGGCGCCCCACTCAAGGAGGAGGAGTCGGTCAATTTCAGTATTGGTATGACGACTGAGTTGGGTGAGGCGACTTCGCTGACAGTCGATGCGTACCGCATCAGTGTCGACGACCGGATTTACCGGACTGGCGATATTCAAACGGCGGCGGGTAATACGATCTCGTTTTATACCAATACGCTCGACGTGGAGCATGAGGGCATTGACGTGGTGCTGACCTCAGTGCGCGACTGGACCGATAACATCGCCACCAATTTCAGCTTCGCCTATAACTTCAACCGCATCGATGTTACGGGTCAGAGCCAGGTCAATGGCGTCAATCCGGTGAGTGACTCACTGATCGAAGACATCGAAAACAACTACCCGAAAGGCCGTTGGGTGATGACCGCCAACACCACTTTCTCAGATGGCTGGTGGTTGATGGTGCGCGGCAATTGGTGGGACTCCCATTACGACGAGCGCGGCACTATTAATGGTCCGCTGGGGAACCGAAGCAAGGAAATTGACTCGGTGCTCTACATCGATATGGAGCTTGGTTGGGACATCAACGATAGCTGGAATATCACCTTGGGGGCTTCCAATATCTTCGACAAGTATCCTACTGAGGTCGAGAACAACGGTATCTGGGCGAACCGTGTCAGCGTGGGATTACCGTATCCCCGTCGAACCGTGACCAACTACGAGGGAGGCTCCTGGTACCTCCGCACTTCCTATAACTTCTGAGCCACGCATATCGAAAAAGGCAGCCTTGGCTGCCTTTTTTTGTTCAATCAAATCTCAACTGTGGGAGGCCGGAGGGCGCCCCAAGGATTCTTCAACCACATCGAGTAGGTCTGCCAGCCAACAAGGCTTGCTGAAGTAGGCGTTGGCACCCTTGGCGAGCGCATCGCCGGGGGAGATATCAGAGAAGCCCGACATCAGAATGAACACCGGTGATTTGTCATCGACGTTGCGTACGCGCTCAAGCAAGGTGACGCCGTCACCATGGCGCATACGCACGTCACTAATCACAACATCGGGTGAGAATTGGGTGAAGTACTCCCATGCCTCGTCGCCAGAAGCCGCCGTGCTGACATCATAGCCCTCATCACCCAGGGCATGACCGAGGGCGCCACGGGTGCTGGAGTCGTCATCAACGACGAGAACTGTGGTCTCTGGCATCGGTGCTTCCACGACGGTGATGGAGCCTCAGCGGTTGGTTATCTCCCCACGATAGTGGCCAGCCCAAGGCTGGTCACTAAGCATTTTGCTTAGATTCTGTTGGGTAATGTAAGGCTATTGGGTGGTGAGGGGCGGTCCAAGCCGGCTCTCTATGGCTTCCAGCAATTCTTCAAGCCGATAAGGCTTGTGGAAGAAGGCATTGGCGCCCCGATCCATGGCCTCGGTGCGGGTCATGTTACTGAATCCGGACATGAGAATGATGGGTGGTTTTTCGGAATCCCTGGCGCGAACCTGGTCGAGCAGGTACCCGCCGTCGCCGTTGGGCATGCGCACATCTGAGATGACAAGGTCGACCAGTTCATCGGCAAGAATTTCAAGCGCATGACGCCCCGAGTGCGCAGTGATGACCCGATAGCCTTCGTCCTCGAGTGCCTCACCGAGAATATCCCGGATTCCCTCGTCATCATCGACGATCATGATGCGCGGTGAGACGGCTTGCTCAGCGTTATTGTTCATTGGCGCATTGGTACCAATTGATTCACAGCCCCGGTGCGGGCTCGGTTCCGCCCGGGATGGATATGCGGAACGCAGTGTGACCCCGGTCGAGGTGATATTGCAAATGGCCATTGTGCAATTCGACCAGCTTTTGGCACAGCGCCAGTCCCATACCCATGCCAATGCCCACTTCTTTGGTGGTGAAAAATGGGTCGAAAACCCGTTCGGCGACTTCGGTCGGGATCCCTGTACCCGCGTCGCGAACCGATAGCCAGGTGTCGCCTGCATCGATGCCGGCGCCTGCCGACAGTTCAATCCATGGTGCGTCGAGCGCATCGGTCGCTTCCGCGGCGTTCTTGATGAGGTTGGTCAGTACTTGGATGATTTGGTAATCCACACAGACAACTGACAGATCCTCCACGGCACCATCAATTCGGATGGGTAAATCCGCGCGTCCATATCGTTTGTGGAAGTCGACGATGGCACGACTAAACAACTGGCGGGCCGGCACGGCTTCACGAGACTGGGGCAGTTTGCCTGCTGCCAACGCGCGAACCGAATGGATGATTTCACCCAAACGCTGAATATCCTGGAGCATGGCATCCAGCGGCGCTCTCAGATCTTTATTCGTGAGTGGCTTCCCAGCGGTGACCCTGCGTTGCAGGCGCTGTGTGGTAAACGACAGTGCCGCCAGAGGGCTGTTCAGTTCGTGGGCAATACCACCAGACATTTCACCCATGGCCGCCAGCCGTCGCAGCCGTTGCGACTCGGCGGTGTCCGCCTTGACACGTGCCAGTGCGTCTCGGGCGATGCGGATGATTGGCCTGAAGATGAACCGGAGTTCCAGTGACAGCACAAGCAGTGTGAGGAACAACAAACCGAGTTCGATCCACTCGAGTCGGATGACATCGCGCCGCGCCTTGGCATCGTAAGCAGCCGGTATTGCTGAAATAGCCTCTAGCAGGGCGTCATCGTTGCCCAGGATTGTGGCGATAGCCGCCGACATGGTTTCGTCGTTGGGTTGTGCGCTGATCAGGATGTTGGCCGCGTCCAGCGTCAGGGTGAGCAGCGGTTTTGCATGGGTAAAGAGGGTGTTCAGCTTTTCATCGTTGGGTGGCTGCAAGGCAAGGGAGGGGTTCCCATTTGCCAGTCCGTCGAAGATCGTCTGCAGTTCGTCGGTGGTGGCCGCCAACTGTTGGCGTTGATCGGTGCTGGTGTCGCCTCTTTCCATCAGCAACGCAATTTTTACGGTGCGCTGGCTGAGCATGCGCATCTTCCCGGCGAGATTGACTTCCCGTGAGTCGAAGCTGAGGTTAAACAGATAAACCTGTAGAAAGCCCTGGGACAGCAATGCGAGCAACGCGATCAACGCGACTGCCAGGTAGTACAGCCGCGATATGCGTTGTGCCAGTCGCGTGTCGATCGCCATGGGGCCAGTGTTGCCCAGAACACCGCCCCACGCCAGTCGCAGATGAGGGTGGGTTTAGCGCAACAGCAGCGTTGGGATCTGCGAGGAGCGCAACAGGTCCGCGGTTTTACTGCCAAACAGCAGACTGCGCAGCGGTGAGTGGCCAAAAGCCCCCATGATGAGCAAGTCGATGGCCTGCTCACGCACAGTGAGCGCAATCACGGTTTCGGGATCGCCGGGAGTGAACTGGGCAGTAACATTCAGGCCAGCTTTGAGCAGGCGTTCTTTCGCCTTCGACAACTTGCGCTCGTTGTCGGCACCCGGTTTGCCAGACATCAACAGGACAATGGGCAGGTGTCTGAGCAATTGACTGTTGGCGAGCATGTCGACGCCACGACGGGTCACGGCACTGCCGTCGAAAGCGAATAGCACTCGCTGCGGTTCCCGAAACGCCTCAGTCACGGTGAGTACCGGTCGGTTGAGCGCCCTGACGACCCGTTCAATATTCCGACCCAGGTCGCGTTGTGTGGTCTCCGCAGCTTCTCCCCGGCGTCCGAGGACCATCAGGTCAACACTGTGTTCCTGCTCCCGTAATGTGGATTCCAGTTCTCCGTAACGCTGGCGGATGTCGACAACGGGAGCTCCGGCCTCGAGGGCGCGACTGCGCAGGCGCGTAAGCAGGTCCCTGCCAGCTTCACGCGCCGCACGTACCCGGACTTCATCCTCGCTGGTGAGTTTGTCGAGCAGATTGGCTTGCGCGTCAAAACCAATGGCGCCGCTGTGGTCCTCGCCGATGGCCGCATTGTGGTGGCGATCAATGACGTGCAGCAACTCGATGGGCTCGGCGAGTTGCCGGGCCGCCCAGGCCGCGTAGTCCGCGACATAGTCCGCGAAGCGGGAGTGATCGACACAGGCGAGAATTCTATCGGGTGAATGTGTCATCGATCAGTGTCCCAGCAGTAGGTCTTCGGCATCGTCTTTGTCGTGAATGGCAAAGCGATCGACCATGGTTGCGCTGGCTTCGTTCAAGCCCAATACCTCGACCGTCGTACCCTCGCGGCGGAATTTCAGAATGACTTTGTCCAGTGCGCTGATCGCGGTGATATCCCAGAAGTGCGCTTTGCTGACATCAATACGCACATGATCAATGACCTCACGGTAGTCAAAGCTGCCGACGAATCGCTCGGCGCTGGCGAAGAACACCTGGCCCAGGACCTGGTAGGTCCGGGTGCGGGCATCATCCTCGACTTGCGAGCGCACGGACAGGATCTGACCCACCTTGTGGGCAAAGAAGAAGCCCGACAGCAGCACACCGGTTAGCACGCCCATCGCCAGGTCGTGGGTCGCGACCGTAACCGCAACAGTCGCGATCATGACGACGCTCGAGCTCTTCGGGTGGCTGCGCAGGTCGCGAATCGAGGTCCAGTTAAAAGTGCCGATCGAGACCATCACCATGACTGCAACCAGTGCAGCCATCGGAATCTGGCTGACCCAATCGCCAAGGAACACGACCATCAGTAGCAGGAAAATGCCAGCACAGAAGGTCGACAGGCGGCCGCGCCCTCCGGATTTCACGTTGATGACCGATTGACCAATCATCGCGCAGCCCGCCATGCCGCCGATGAATCCGGTAGCAATATTGGCGACGCCCTGGCCGACACATTCACGGTTTTTGTTGCTGCGGGTATCGGTGAGGTCGTCAACGATGGTGGCCGTCATCAGCGACTCGAGCAAACCCACCACCATCAGGGTCAGTGATGTGGGGAAAATGATAGCCAGCGTTTCGAGGTTGAGCGGCACATCGGGCAGCAGGAATATGGGCAAGCTATCGGGCAGCTCTCCCATGTCGCCCACCCTGCGGATATCCAGATCAAACCAGATCGCGATGGCCGACAACACCACAATGGTGACCAGTGGTGATGGCACCGCCCGGGTGATGTAAGGAAACCCGTAAATGATGCCCAGACCCGCAGCAGTCATGGCATAGACATGCCAGGTGACGTCGATGAGTTCGGGTAGTTGGGCCATGAAGATCAGTATGGCCAGGGCATTGACGAAGCCGGTCACCACCGAGCGGGAGACAAAACGCATCAGGTCACCGAGATGCACCATCCCGGCAATGATTTGCAGCACGCCAGTCAGCACGGTGGCCGCGAGCAGGTACTGCAGACCATGTTCTTTGACGAGAGTCACCATGACCAGCGCCATAGCACCGGTCGCCGCCGAAATCATGCCGGGTCGACCGCCAGTGATGGCGATGATCACCGCGATCGAAAACGATGCATAGAGGCCGACTTTGGGGTCTACGCCTGCGATAATTGAAAAGGCGATGGCCTCGGGAATCAGCGCGAGCGCGACGACGAGGCCGGCGAGCAAGTCATTGCGGACATTGCCCAGCCAGTCCTGTTGCAGTTGCCTGAACACAGTCTAGGAATCCTGTTTTTGTAGGGGGGTAGCCGCCGCCCAGAACTGAGCAGCGCAAGGCGGCGCAGGGTATCAGCGTTTGCCTGCGCCGGGTGTGATCGGCTGCCTAAAACCCGATGCTTTGTGCTGAATTGCCCAAATGGGGTTGGTTTTCGACCCCTCGAAGGTCAGTATTTGGCGTCGTGGTAGACGTTTTGCACGTCTTCACAGGCGTTGAGCAAGTCGAGCAATTTTTCAAACTGCTCGACGTCATCACCGCTGATGGGTGTTTCGCCCTTGGGTACGAACTGGATCTCATCGACTTCAAAGGCGATATCCGGATACGCATCGGTCAGCGCATTCCGCGTCTTTGCGTATTCGGTATTCGGTGCCAGCACAGTCAGCATGCCGCCTTCATTTTCGACCTCGGTGACGTCGATATCGGCCATCAGCAGGTGCTCGAGCACTTCGTCTTCGTCGCCCTCGAACACAAACACCGCGGCGTGATCGAACATGTGGGCCACGGTACCGGGGGTACCGATCTTGCCCTTACCTTTGGTGAAGGCCGGGCGGACATCACCAATCGTGCGATTGGGGTTATCGGTGAGGCACTCAACCATGACCATTGTGCCGCCCGGACCAAAGCCTTCGTAGCGGGCGGTTTGATAGTCTTCACCAACACCTGAGCCCGCTTTGTCGAGGGCTTTTTCAATGACGTGGGACGGCACCTGATCTTTCTTGGCGCGCTCGATGATGGAGCGCAGCGAGAGATTGGCTGCCGGGTCGGTACCGCCCTGCTTGGCAGTGACGTAGATTTCTCGGCTGTACTTAGAGTACACCGAGGTCTTCATGGCGGCCGTCTTGGCCATGGAAAGTTTGCGGTTCTGGTAGGCGCGGCCCATGAGTGGTCTCGATCATTACTTGCTTGGGGCCGGATTCTAAACCATCGAGGCGTGACACACCCCCTCCGGTACTGGGAACTTGCCCGGTTCGGTGCGAGGATGCCCTCACATTTTTTCATGTGAGTCTTCGGTCATGTCTGTCATCCCAGTATCCGGCGCGCGCCTGATCATCCTTTTGTTCGCGATGGTGGCGTGGGCGTCGCAGGCGACGGCGGCTGCGGACGAGAGTGCGCGCAGTGTCTTCGCCTATGAGGCGCACCGTGACTCCGAGAGCGAGGTGGACGAGGCGCGACAGAGAGCTATTGCCAACGACACCCTGCTATTGCTGGTGTTTGGTGCCGAGTGGTGTCACGACAGTGTTGGGTTTGCGCAAAAGCTGTCTGAGCCCACCTTATTGTCCGAGGTGCGCCAGCGCTTTGAGATTGTGTTTGTCGATCTGGGCTTCTACAGCCGTGCGCGAGACCTGTTCCGCTCTTTTGGTATGCCGACTTACTTCGGTACCCCGACCGTGTTGGTGGTGGACCCGATTCGCAACCAGATCCTGAATGAGGACAGTCTCGCCAAATGGCAGAGCGCTGACAGTGTGCCTGCCGAAGAGTACCTCGCCTATTTTACGCAGGAATTTTCAGCACCTGTGGGTCTGGATGCCAAGGCGATGGCTGCCCTCGCTGCGGTGCGAACCTGGGAAGCAGAGCAAGCCCAGCGCCTGCAGGCCGGCTTTGACTTGCTCGGCCCCATGCTGGCGATGGAGGCCGACGGGCAGGCGCCGCGGGAACTGGATGCGCTCTGGGTCGAGGTGCGGGGGTTCCGGGTGCAGCTGCAGCGTGATCTGGTGGATTTGCGTCGACGTGCCCGCACCGGCACGCCGATTGATGCCGCTTACGACTGGCCAGCTTACCCGGCATTCAGCTGGGAGCGTTGAAAAATGGCTGACCAGTTTGTGTCCCTTTCCCCTTTATATGGTGCGTGACGAAGTAGGGGTGGATCCCCTATAACTGAGCTGTCGCATGGCCGGTGTGGCATGTGGTTCCCATCCTGACCAGAAGGGGTGCCCAACATGCACAGATTTGGTGGCAAACGCCCAAAGCCCAACGTATTGCCCAGCGCCGGACGATCAGCGGACCGTGCCAGCGCTGGCATAGATTTCATCGCTTTTTTTACGGCCGTTACCGGCAAGCCACGCTTGGAGTTTTTGCAGTTGGCGTTTCTGTGGGTGGTCGAAGAAGCCGGTGACGCAGGGGTCACCATGGGGGTGGTTGCCGAACGCCTGGGGGTGGATTCCTCCTTCGTGTCACGGAACGCCAAGGCCTTCGGGCCGCATGGGATGGCGCAGCCGATGGTTGCGCAGCGTGTAGACCCCGAGAGGCCAAAGTACCGCATTCTGACACTCACCGATTGGGGGCGAGATGTACTGGGTACGGCTATGTATTTGCTCGAGGGCAAGGCCTCGTACGATGCGCGAACCGGCACCGTGGAGGTCGTGCGAGCATAAGCGGTGCTTCGGGTCGTCGGTCGTCAGTTGTGCAAACTACTGATGCTCTGCTCGAGAACACCCATGCTCTGGCGCACTTTGTCGATATCGGTCACCAATACATCAGTGGCCCGCGTGCATTCCTCCGCCTCCTTCCCCGCTGATTGGGTGACTTCGCCCAACTGACGGATCAGCTGTGCATTGGCGTTGATGACTTCCGAAATTTCATGGGATGACTCAGCGGTCTGACTGGCCAGCTCACGCACCTCATCGGCGACAACGGCAAAACCTCGCCCCGCTTCGCCCGATCGTGCAGCCTCGATCGCCGCATTCAGTGCCAGCAAATTGGTCTGGTCAGCAACGCCTTTAATGGTGCCCAGCATGCGGCTGATGCTATCGGCATGATGGGTCAACTCGACGCTTACTTCACTGGCGCGAGCGATTTGCGCGCTCACCTGTTGGGTCGCATGTTGCATCTCGCCGATGTTGGTGTGGGCGTGCCCGGTGATGGCAACGGTCTCTGCAGCGACATCGGCGGTGAGCTCGCGTGCATGGCGTGCGGCGAGTACGGTGTTCGTGATGTCGAGGGCGAACTTGGCGACGCGGCTGACTTCTCCGAGCTCGTTGTAGACCGGGCTGTAGACAGCTTCGATCCAGACCTCTTCACCGTGCTTGTTTTTGCGCTGGAACCGCCCCGCCACTTGTTTGCCTTGCTTCAGATCATCCCAGAACGACGGGTTGTCCCGATAGAAATCATCGAAGCAGAAGATTCGATGATGCCGGCCCAGCATCTCTTCGAGCCGATATCCCATTGCGCTACAGAAATTGTCATTGGCGTCGAGGATTTCACCGTCGGGCGTGAACTTGATCAACGCCATGTGCGCATCGAGCGCTTTGAGGATGGCATCGCTTTCGAGATGTTTGTTGTGCTCATCGGTCACGTCGTGGGCAATTTTAATGATCGACGTAACCTTCCCTGCCTGATCACGCACTGGCATGTAAGTGGCCTGCAGCCAGACGGTTGTTCCCTGCTTGTTGACTCGCGGGAACACCCCCTCGCGGGGTACGCCCTGACGTAGCGAGTCCCACAGCGACTGATACTCCAGGGACTCGGCATACCGCGAATCGCAAAGCACGCGATGTCGCTGCCCCAAGACTTCATCAACTCGATACCCGAACAGGTTGGCCATTGCCTCGTTGACGTCCCTGACGGTGGTGTCGAGTTCGAACTCGATAAAGCAAACCGCCTGTCTGATGGCGTTGAGGTAGTAAACACTGGGGTCACTGACAGCTGTGTTGGCTGCTTCCAGGCTGGGCGTATCGACCAGCGATGCAGATGAGGATTGGCTACCGCGGGCGAAGTTGAACATGGCGATGGGTTCCTAGCCGGATTTTGTCCAAGTAGATACGTCACGGACGGTTGTTTGGTTTGCGTCGTCCTTGCCGTGCCCTGTGCTAGGCTGCTGGGCGCTGATAATCAAAAACAATGCCCTGAACTCACAGCGGCTGAGAGGTTTTGCCATGTCTTCCCGATCATCGATTGCTTCCATTCGCGGGGTTGCAGTATTGCTGCTGGCCGCTTTGCTGCTGACGCCTGCCACGCAGGCCGATATCGACCCAGCGACTTTCCCTGACCAGTTGCAGGCCCTCGAGTGGCGCGAGGTGGGGCCCTTCCGCGGTGGCCGATCGGCTGCGGTCGCCGGTATCCCGGGTGATCGAGACACCTACTATTTCGGTGCGACGGGTGGCGGGGTCTGGAAGACGCGCAACGGCGGCACCAGTTGGGAGAACGTATCAGATGGTTATTTCGGTGGTTCTATCGGCGCGGTCGCAGTTTCCGAATGGGACCCCAATGTCGTTTATGTGGGCACGGGCGAAAAAACCGTTCGCGGTAACGTTTCCCCGGGGGATGGGCTGTGGAAGTCGGTGGACGCCGGTGACACCTGGATGCGCGCCGGACTGCGTGACTCTCAGCATGTTTCTCGCATTCGCATTCATCCCCGCGACCCGGATATTGCGTATGCGGCGGTCATGGGGCACTTGTTCGGCGCCAACGAGCAGCGCGGGGTATTCCGCACCACGGACGGCGGCAATAGCTGGGAAAAGGTACTTTTTGTCTCGGATGAAGTCGGTGCTGTCGACCTGGTCATGGATCCAACCAATCCGCGCATTCTCTACGCCAGTTTTTGGCGGGTGAAACGCACCCCTTACTCACTGGAGAGCGGCGGGGAAGGCTCCGGGCTCTACAAGAGTGTGGATGGCGGTGATACCTGGGAAGACATCACGTATAAGCCAGGGCTACCCGAGGGTACTCGCGGCATCAGCGGTATCGCGGTGTCACCCAGTAATAACAAAAATGTCTACGCCATTATCGAGGCGGCGGAGGGCGGTGTATTCCGCTCCCGAGATGGTGGCCAAACCTGGGAGAAGGTCAACGAAGACCGCAACCTGCGTCAGCGCGCTTGGTATTACTCGCGTATCTACGCAGATCCTCTCGATGAGGAAGCGGTATACGTCACCAATGTTCGTTTTCACTTCTCCAAAGACGGAGGTAAGTCTTTCAGCGAAATTCCCACGCCTCACGGAGACAACCATGATCTTTGGATTGACCCCGCAGACGGGGCCCGCATGATTGAAGCCAATGATGGTGGTGCCAACGTCAGCTATGACCGTGGGGCCACCTGGTCGGTACAGAGCAATCAACCCACCGTGCAGTTTTACCGAGTCTCTACTGACAATGATTTTCCCTACCGCCTGCTCGGCGGGCAGCAGGACAACAGCGCTGTGCGCATTCGCTCACGATCTGCAGCAGGTAACAGCATCGGCGTGCGTGATTGGGAGCCCACCGCAGGTGGTGAGAGCGGCCACATCGCCGCGAAGCCCGACAACCCCGATATCGTTGTCGGCGGGTCATACGGTGGCTTCATGCGCCTCGTTGATCATCGCACCGGTGAAAGTCGCGGTATCGATGTTTGGCCTGACAATCCCATGGGATGGGGTGCGGCAGAACTCAAGTACCGCTTTCAATGGAATTATCCGATCACCTTTTCAACGCACAATCCCGACGCGCTTTACGTGGCGGCGAATGCAGTATTCCGAAGCGACGATCTCGGACAGTCCTGGACTCAGATCAGCCCGGATTTAACCCGTGACGACAAGACCCGGATGGGTAAATCGGGCGGCCCCATCACCAAGGACGACACGGGGGTTGAATACTACGGCACGGTGTTTGCGCTGACCGAATCGCCAACCCAGGCGGGTGTCTGGTGGGCTGGTAGCGACGATGGCCTGATCCACGTCACCCGAGACGGCGGCGAGCGCTGGGATGATGTGACTCCGCGCGGCATGCCCGATTGGGGCATGGTCAACAGTATCGATGTAGACCCGTTCAACGAGGGTGGTGCTTACGTGGCTGTCACCCGTTACAAAATGGACGATTTCTCACCCTACCTCTTCCACACAACCAATTGGGGTAAGTCTTGGAAGCGTATCGATCGTGGCTTGCCCAGAGAACATTTCACCCGGGTGTTGCGTGCAGACCCCGAGCGAGCTGGCCTGCTCTACGCAGGTACCGAGCGTGGCATTTACTACTCGCTCGATAACGGCGGTCAGTGGCAGCCACTGCAGCTAAATTTGCCGATTGTGCCGGTCACTGATCTCCAGGTGAAAGCCGGCGATTTGGTGGCAGCTACCCAGGGGCGCGGTTATTGGATTCTCGACGATCTTAGTGTGATGCGTCAGTACGACGCAGACCAGGATGGCCGCGCCCGGTTGTACAGTCCTCGTCCGACCTATCGTTTGATTGCTGGTGGCTACACCGACAACCCGGGCAATGCGGGTACCAATCCGCGGCCCGGCGTCAGCCTCTACTACACATTGCCGGAAGACTTCACCGCCGAGACAGAGTTGTCGCTGGCGGTCTATGCGGCGGCGGATGACACGCCGATCTGGACCTGGACTGCAAAGCCCGGACCGGGTGAAGGCAAAGGTGATGCCAAGACGGCGGTGCTGGCGACCGAGCCCGGCTTGAATCGTCATGTGTGGGATCTTCGCTACCCCGGTATGGCGCGGTTTGATGGCTTGATTCTGTGGGCTGACATGAAGAACGGACCCACCGCGGTGCCGGGCCAGTATGTCGCCAGACTCACGGTTGGCGATGAGACCATGGAGGCGGCGTTTGACATAGTGGCGGACCCCCGCGCCAGCGCCACTCCGGAGGATTACGCCGCGCAGTTCGCCTTTGTGAGCGAAGCCCGGGACTTGCTGACTCGAACTCACGAAGAAATCGGTCGCATTCGCGCGTTGCGCACAGCGCTCGAGCAGGTTGAGGCCCGGTTGGTCGATGGGGGTGATAGTCGCGATGATCCCTCGGCTTTACTTGCCGAGATGATGGCGATCGATGAGACAATCACCGCGGTTGAAACGGCGCTCTACCAGACGAAAAACGAGAGCCGGCAGGATCCGTTGAATTTCCCCATTCGTTTGAACAATAAGCTCACCAGTCTGATGCGTTTGGTTGCGTCGGACGATGTGCGTCCGACTGATTCTGCGATTGCCGTTGGCGACGCGTTGTCGATGAGTATCGAGGCTGAGCTCAGCAAGCTGGCGGAGGTTTGGTCGCAGCGTGTGCCCGCACTCAATGCCATGATCCGGGACACGGGCATGGATATGGTGGTGGTCGACGCCGACTGATATCCACCTTTTCGGGGCCGCGACGTTGAGCACGTTGTGGCCGCGGGGTGGCTGGCCCCATTGGTGGTCCGCACCCGAAAAGGCTTACACTCAGTGCTGTCTTTTAGTGGGGTGCGATAGTGTCCAGCGACGTCGCGCCTGACCGCGCCGAGGTGAGTATGGATCCAACTCAGCCAGCTGATGACAGCGCCAGCCCGACCCATGGATTGAGTCAGCGAACCGAGACTTATCTACGGGCTGTGAATCAGTTTGCGCTGCGGCTGATTGAAATTACCTCGGTAGAAGACCTGGTCTGGCATGTGGCTGAGGAGGTCGTCGGCCAGCTCGATTTCGTCGATTGTGTGGTCTACCTGCTCGATAAAGAGCGCAAGGTGTTGGTGCAGCGGGCGGCGATCGGCGACAAGAGCCCGGGAAAGCGCATCATCCTCAACCGCTTGGAGATCCCCGTGGGTACCGGTATCACCGGGACCGTGGCCGCGACGTGTGAACCAATGCTGCTGGATTGTACCCGCGATGACCCTCGTTATTTGCCCGACATGGCGGTCAACTGCTCGGAGCTGTGCGTCCCCATGGTCTATGACGGCGAGTTACTGGGTGTTATTGACAGCGAGAGTCCCGAGCCTGGTTATTTTAATCAGCAGCACCAGGAGATTCTGACCACCATCGCCGCGATGGCCAGTGCGCGCATCGGCCAGTGTCGTGTGCAGGACCACATCGAAGCGCAGGCCCGTATCATCGAGCAAGTCTCTGAGGCCGTGTTCCTGGTCAATCAGCAGGGTTTTATTCGCGCGTGCAATAGTGGCGCGGAGCAAATGTTGGGGCGTACCCGGGAGACACTGCGAGGCGCCAATCTGCGCGATTTACTCGGGGCGGACGTCGACGCTAGCGCGCTCTCGGATGAGATCGATGCTGCGATCCAGAAAAGCGGTCGCTGGCAGGGGAGGATCTCGTTTGGTAACGGTGAGCAGGAAGCGCTGATCGCCGAGCTCAGTGTGACGACCTACGACCGCCCGGGCGCCGAGGAACCCACCAATGTGTACGTCGCGAGGGATATCAGTCAGCAGGTGGAGGCGGACCGCCTGCAGCGGGAACTCCAGCAGGCCCAGAAAATGGAGTCCCTGGGGCATCTGGCAGGTGGTATCGCCCACGATTTCAATAATCTGTTGGGCATCATCACAGGCTACACCGATCTCGCCCAGCGCCGTCTGAATACGTCGTCTGACCCCCGGCTGCAAAAGTATCTCACCCAGATTGATTCCGCCTCACAGCGCGCTACGCATTTGGTGGCGCAGATGCTCACCTTTAGTCGCCATGGCGAGCTCGAGCGCCGCTCGTTGCAGCTCGAGCAGCTGGTGCGCGAAGATGTGAAGCTGATACGCGCCACACTGCCGAGTTCGATCGAATTGGTCACCGAGATCGAGGCTGGCTTGCCCGATGTGCTGGTTGAACCCACCCAAATCAACCAGATCCTGATGAACCTGTCGGTCAATGGTCGGGATGCGATGGGTGGGGTTGGCACTTTGACCATTGGCGTGGGTTGGGCCCGCGACATGAACACGGTGTCACTGGTGTCACACAAACCGGTCCTGGGTGACTGGTTGGAACTGCGTGTCAGTGACACCGGCACTGGCATCAAGCCAGAGCAGATTCACCGCATATTCAACCCGTTTTTTACCACCAAGGAAGTCGGTAAGGGCACCGGGCTGGGTCTGTCGGTGATTTACAAGATCGTCAGTGAGTACGATGGACATATTCTTGTCGACAGCGAGCCTGGGCACGGCACGACCTTCCGTTTGCTGCTGGCGCCGGTGGAGACCCATCACACAACGGCGGCCGTTGCGTCGATACAGGCCGGTGCTGCGCCCCCTCGAGGCGCAGGCCAGCGGATCATGGTCGTTGACGATGAGGCCAGTCTCGGCGAGATGGTGGCACAGACACTGGCGGACGCGGGTTACTACCCGCTGTGGGTGTCGGACAGCCGCCAGGCGCTGCAGCAGTTGTCCGCCGACCCGGATCAGTTTGACCTTGTCATTACCGACCAAACGATGCCGCGAACCACGGGGCTTGAGTTGATTGCGGCGATGCGTGAGTTACCCAGACGAATTCCCGCGATTCTCTGCTCGGGCTACAGCGATAAGATCGACGCCAGCCGTGCGTCGGCCAGGGGTATCCCCTACCTCACGAAGCCGGTCAGCGCTGACGCTTTGTTGCGCTGTGTGGCCAATCAGTTGCAGACCTCGGATGACTAGGTGATCCAAGCAGGTTGAGTGGCCGTAGCGCCTGCAGAACTGATTTTGGTCCCGCCGTGGAGTCCTACCCCCTTTGAGTGCTGATCCGACCTTGTGGACGCTTTTGCCCCTGCTGATGCTGGCCGGTGCAGCCGCTGGCTTCGCCAGCGGGCTATTCGGAATTGGGGGCGGCTTTGTCGTGGTACCGGTGCTGTTATTGATACTGCCCCAGATGGGCACGGCAGCTGATTCGCTGGTCCATGTGGCGGTGGGTACGTCATTGGCCACCATTATCTTTACTTCCTTGCGCTCCGCACGTGCCCACGCCCGCCGCGGGGCGCTTGATCTGGACATGCTGCGGGGTTGGGCGCCATGGATCGTTGTCGGTACGGTGCTGGGCTCCCAACTGGCTGACCAACTCTCCAGTGACGCACTGGCGTTGGTGTTCGCGGTCGGTGTGTTGGTTTTTTCGGCGCATTTTCTACTGCCGGTGTTTGCCAATCGCCAGCTGGCCGACACGCTGCCGTCGGGTGCGCTGCGCGCTGTGATCGCCAGTGCACTGGGTATGTTGTCGACACTGCTCGGGATTGGTGGTGGTGTGATTGCCACCGTAACGATGACACTGTGTGGCACGCCGATGCACCGGGCGATAGGCACTGCATCGGGGGTCGGCGCTATCGTCGCCGTCCCCGCGGCAACGGGGTTTCTGATGACCGGATTGGATGAGTCAGGCTTGCCATGGGGATCACTGGGCTACGTTAATTTACCCTGTGCGGTTGCGGTGGTTTCGGCCTCCATGCTGCTGGCCCCGGCCGGCGTTGCCTTGGCCCATCGATTGAGCCCTAAACTGCTTCGCAGTTTGTTTGGCAGTTACCTTTTATTGGTGGGCATTACCATGCTCACCCAGCCATGAACCCTCCGACTTTTTCTCCAGGAATCCCCATGACCAGAATCAGCCTCGCATGCCTTGTACTGACGGGCCTGTGCTCAATACTCGCCAACCGTGCGTTTGCGGATACGCCGGTGGATATCGTCAGCGAGACCTTGAGTGATACTGCTCCGCTGCCGCGTTTTAAGGTCGACGCCGGCTGGCCGCGATTGCCCGAAGACATGATCATTGGACAAGCGCCAGGATTGTCGGTGGCCAGTGACGACACGATCTGGGTATTGCAGCGTCCCAATTCATTGGGGGGCACCGAGATCGGCTTGGACCGGGAGCCGCCCATTGCCCAGAGTTGCTGCCATGCAGCGCCGCATGTGCTGCGATTCTCGCAAGACGGCGAGCTATTGACGGCCTGGGGTGGCCCACAGCTCGCCCCCGACATCGACGGCGTTAATCAGTGGCCGGCCAATGTTCATGGCCTCTACGTGGATGCCGACAACAGCATCTGGATCGGTGGTAACGGTGATGACGATCACGTGGTGCTGAATTTCACGGCGAAGGGTGAATTCATTCGCCAGTTTGGTCGCCGCGGTGCCACTGCAGGTAACGCGAGTACGGATACGCTGGGTAATCCCGCCGATATTGCAGACAACGGTGATACGGTGCTGGTCGCTGACGGCTATATCAACAAGCGGATCGTACAGTTGAGCGAGACCGACCTCGCGCATCGCCGCCTCTGGGGCGCCTATGGCGAGGCCCCGGATGCCCAGACCCGCGAGGGCAACTTCGATCAGAGCCAGGCCACCAGCACCAGCGATGGTGGTGCCAACCCCGTCTCCCCAAGCTTTGGAGATATTGTTCATTGTGTGGTCCGAGGCCCAGAGGGGAGCATCTACGTTTGTGACCGTCGCAATAATCGTTTGCAACTATTTCGCGAGACTGCCGCCGGCGTGGAATTTGTCCGCGATATCGTGATCGCGCCGGAGACCGGGGGCACCCGCACAGCATCCGATGTGGCGTTTTCACCCGACGGTACTTATGTCTATGTGGCCGACATGATGAACGGCAAGGTTTGGATCCTGCTGCGTGATACACACGAGGTGCTGGGTAGTTTCGGCCGCAACGGCCGGTATCCGGGCCAGTTCATCTGGCTGCACAGTGTGGATGTGGATAGTCAGGGCAACGTTTACACCACCGAGGTGAATACCGGTCGACGGGTGCAGCGCTTTATTTTCCAGGGGCTCGACTGAGCAAACGGGCGCTGCGCCTAAATTTGCCGCGCCCTGTCAATCTGTCGCCTTGGGCGACATGTCCGGCGAGAAGCTAGATCACAGTTAGCCTCTGGCTCCCTAGGCTTGCATCAGAGCTTGGAGGGACTGTGATGAAGAACCGTGAGATTCGACCGATTGAATGGATGGCGCTGTGTGCATTGGTGGTGCTGCTCGGGGTCAGCGCCATGTCACCGGCAAAAAGCGTCGGTTGCGAGCGCTTTGGTCCTGATGCCCACTGCTTCGAGTTGGCAGACCGAGGCTGACGCCTACCCAGACTTGTTACCCGGAGCCGTGCAGCGCGGTGATGCCAGCCGCCGGGAAACCACGTAGCCTATTGCCCACTTCAGCAGGGTGAGTTCGGGCAGTGACAGACACACCAACACAAGAGCAGGCGCCACAAGAGCAGACGCGACGACGATCGACAGAGTCGGCTGCCGCGATGGAGCGGTTGCGAGACCGAACCGACGAACTCGAGCTGATCATCTCCAGTTTGACCATCTTTGCGCTGTACTCGATGCCGGGCTGGCTGCTTGAGGTTCTGGCCGAAAACTTCACCCATATCTCCACGACGTTGGCGATCGCCGGCACCTTGGGTGGGGTAGTGGCGTCGGGGTCCTGCTATGGCCTGGCCACCTGTTTCGTGATTCACCTCATGGTCCGCGCCTATTGGGTGGGTTTGATCGGGCTGCGAGCGGCGTTTCCGAAAGGTATCCGCTGGGATCGTACGCCGACGCTGGGCCCGGTTGGGCGCGAATCGCTGCAACGCAGTTTGCCGCGTATCGATGACCTGATCGCCGGCGCTGACCGCATTGCCAGCTCGCTGTTCGCCTTCATCAGCATGCTGACCCTGGTGTCCTTGTGGATTGGGACTTTTATCATCGGGATCCTGGTGGTGGCAGGTGCCGTCGGTAGCCAGTTTGGGACCACCAATGCCACGTTAACTGTGGTGTCGATATTGCTGTTTGTGCTGTTTCTGGGCTTTCCGCTATTGGTTTGGGTGTTGGATGGTCTGCTGGCCACACGCATCGCTGCCCTGCGAAACAGTGTTGTCTTTACACGGCTTATCAAGCTGTTGCGTCGCGTCGGGTCACTGGCGTTTCCTGAGAGGCTGATCTTGCCTGTGCAACTGACATTGCAGAGCAATACCCGCCCGATCACCTTTGTGCTCATCCTCAGCGTGTCCGTGAGTTTTATCTTTGTAGCCGGCAACTTTCGGTATCTGAGCTGGACGGACTTCACCATCTCCGACGAATTTGTGTACCTCGATGAGGACGATACCCGTGATGGTTTTCGCAGTGTGTACTACGAAGATATGCAGAGCCCGAAAGACCGGCTCAGGGCCGGGCCCCGGCTGACGAGTTTCGAGCAGAGTGGCAGTTATCTGCGGGTGTTCCTGCCCTACCAGCCACTGCGCGACAACCTGGTACTTGATCAAATCTGTGATGTCTCCGACGAAGACAATCCCCCCGGCGAATGCCTGCGTCAGCTGTGGTCGCTGACCCTCGCCGGCCGCGAAGTGCCCATGGCGGATTTTTTGCCTGCTGAGCGCTTTGACCTAGGCATGCGTGGCCTACTGGGGGTCGTATCGCTCGACGGTCTGCAGCCCGGACTACATAGCCTTGAGGTGGCGTGGGGCAGCACAGGGCTCGCGGAGGTCAACCAACTTGATGATCGCTATGAGTTCACCAGCCTCACCTACAGCGTGCCTTTCCTATTTACCCCCGGGGTTGAACGCAGCCTCGACTAGGACGCATTCTTGGGGCGCCAATGTGGCCTACTCAGCGCCCACGATTTGTACTTATTTTGGCGCTTGAAGATGGGGTTAGCACCCGTGCGGGTACTTGACCTGGCTTCGAATCGACGTAATAACTGCGGGGCATAAACCGAGAATTTCCCAGAGCCTGGCTACGTGGTATCTCCGGGCCCAGCCGCCTGCTTGGGCTAAGTGATCGATCCATGAAAATCGTTCGTCTTCTGTTTCTGATCCTCTGTGGTTTCAGCGTGCCCGCGTATGCCCAAACGGCGCTATCTGATTTTGATCGGCAGGTGGCTGAGACGGCGTTGATCAAGAAGTTCAAAGAAGATCCCCAGGCATTCCTGGCGGCGCAGTTGCGACTGTTCGCGCGGCGCAATGGTCTCGATACCCAGCTGGCGGATTCGTTGATCGCCGAGGCGCAGCGTCAGTATGAGCAGCTGGCTGGAAGCGTGGTTACGACAGCTTTGTCTCGTAGCCAGCTGAATGACCTCAATAACCGCTTGGTGTCGATTGCTTTGAAATCAGCACTGAACTCGGTATTGGCGGCTTCATCTCAGTCCGTTCTTTTCTCCGAGCTTGACTTCGACAACAGCTTTGAGCGAGCCAATCAGGTGTTTGCAGAGGCACCGTTAAGTCAGAGCAGTGATTTTTTGCAACATTACGAGGACAACTTGCCGGGTCATGCAGGAAAAGTGGCACGAGAGATACTGTCCGACGGTAGTGCGGCATTGCTCGAGGCGATCCGACAGGACACGGGTATCCGGCTGGATGAAACTGCCGAACGACTGTTTGTTCTGGACCGGGAGCTCCGTGACATTTATGAAAACGGCAATGTGCTCGATCGGCTGTCCTACAACGGTCGCTCGCTGCGCGATATTGCCGCCGAGGTAGAGGCGGCCGGCACACTCACCGAGCAGCAAAAGGCTGCCCTCATCGCTGAACTTACAGAACTCATCGAGCTTGAAACCGAGCGTTCCAAAGCCCGCATTGACGAGCTGCTCGACAAGGTCTCCGCCGAGGCGTTGAGCGAACTCGAGGCATTTCAGCAGGAGATCGCCGACAACGTCGACGCGGAGCTGAACAACATCACCGGAGAGATCAACAACGGATTGGCGCTTCTAGAACAGCTGGAATTTGCGGACGCTGCACAGCTGGAGGCGGCTGCACAGCAGGCGCTGGAGGATCTGGCCGACCAGGATTTTTCAACGGTGGTCGATGCAGCAGCAACGTTGCTCAATCAGATTGAGCCGGGGTTGGGAACCCAGGTCAGCACCATTACCCACGGCGTACAGGCGGTCAGTAACCTGCTGGCTCAGGATTCCTTGACGCCCCTGGAAATCGTGACTGGCTTGTCCAACCCGTCGGTCGCCATTTTTGCCGCTGTGTCTAGCTCAGGCCAGAGTGACAACGCGGAGGTTTTGCGAGAACTCGCTGATATTTCGGCCCAGATCAGCGCCCTGCGCGAGCAGATTGACCGCCGCTTTGATGTGGTCGATGAAAAGTTGGATAACGTACTCGAGCGGCTGGAGAATGGTTTTTCCAGCTTGGAGACGATCAACCAGGAAATTCTTGGCGGGATCATCACTGCCATTGAGGTCAATCTCGATACTCAATTGCTCATTCTCAATGAATCAGATCGCATTGTGTCTCTGCTTGTAGATCGTGAGATCCGTTTTTGTACCCGGGAGCGGCTTGAAGGGCGTTTAGAGGACTTCTCAACCTTCTTGTCGTGCGATGTGGATCTTGAACTCATCCTCAACACCAACCTGACGGATGACCAGTTACCGGTCCTTTCGGCGGCCACTAATGACAATCTTTTGAATGGCTTGACGGGTGAAAGTGCCCACCGGTTGACGACTGCTGTGGCTGAACTCACCGCGGATCGGGTTGATGGTTTATCGGCCCCATTGGTTGACATCGCCGCACCAGAAACCTGGCTCAATGCAGCTAACACCTATGCATCGTTTATCCGAACCAATTGGGGTTATCTGGACCAGCTGGCGCCAACGATACTGCCTACCACCGTTAATGGCCTGATCACCAAAGGAACATTGATCGCCGCTTATCTGGAGGACCTCCGGGGTGTACTGCAGGCGGTGCCCAATAGTTGTGGCAGTCGCTTCGCAGGGACTGGTGTTCGCCTAAATTGCCAGTCGCCATTATTTGATGACTACATGGATAAGCTGGTTCTCTACAGCGCTTACTTCGTTAATAACAGTAATCGTATCCGCTCCGAGTACCTTGAGGCAGAAGGTATTTATCGTCGACCGAGTGTCAGCGTCAAT
>CAYZWL010000019.1:0-48150 GCA_964482195.1 uncultured Alteromonadaceae bacterium
TTGCCTTGGATTCGGTTCCGCTTAAGGCTCAGCTCGCGATCCAGCCCACACTGACCAGTTCCTGATCACCGTTGAGCAATCGTCCTTCAAAGTGCTCGCCCGCTTTGACCTCGCCGACCCCAGCTGGGGTGCCGGTCATTACGATGTCGTTGTCGTCGAGCGTGGTGAAGCTGTGCAATTCGTCAAGAATGCTTGCGGGGCGGTACATCATCAGGTCCACACCACCGCGCTGGCGCAATTCGCCGTCTACCCATAACTCGAGGACCAGGTCACCGAGTGAAGCCGGCGCCGGCACGAAGCTACTGAACAGTGCGGCACCATTGAAGGCCTTGCTGCGCTCCCAGGGCAGGCCCGCCGCTTTCAGCTTGGCTTGCGTGCCACGTTTGGTGAGGTCGAGGCCGAAACCCACACCCGCGACAACGTCATCGCGGATGAGCAAACAGATCTCGCCTTCGTAATGCAGGGGTTCTCCTTGCTCGGCAAACAGTTGGTCACCGATGGCGCTATTGGGTTTCATGAACACCACCATCTGCTCGGGTACCGCGCTGTTCATCTCCTCGATGTGGGCGACGTAGTTCTTACCCACGCAAACAACCTTGCCGGGGACGACGGTTTGGCCATCGAATTCAACACTGCGCATGGTGGCTCTCCTTTCTGGGGGTGTTTTGTGCGACGCTCATAGCCGACAGCAACCCAGCGCCAGCCATGAGCAGGCCAAAACATAACAGGGAGCAGTAGAGCAGGGCGATGGCCAGTTGGAAAATGGGCCCCGGCGCGATGGTGGCGGCGGCATTCATCGGGCCCGGCACCGTGACCACGGCCACAGCGGCGGGTGCCGGTTTTGGGTTGAGCCTGCTGTGGGCGGTCGTGTTTTCGGTGCTGGCGACATTGATCCTGCAGGAGCTCGCCGTGCGCTGTGCACTGGTCAGCGAGAGGGATCTGTCACCACTGCTGCGCGACTTCGGTCTGCGTCGCTGGTGGGGCAAACCGCTGCTGGGCTTGATTGTGCTGGCCATTGGCGTCGGTAACTCAGCCTATCAGTCGGGCAATCTGGTCGGTGCGGCACTGGGTCTGCAGTCCGCAACGGGGGGCAGTATTGCGGGGTGGGTGCTGTTGGCCGCGGGTGTCGCGGGCGCCTTGATCTGGATGGACCGCTATCAGCTCATTGAGCGGGTGCTGGTGTTTCTGGTCGTGCTGATGGCGACGCTTTTTCTGGGTATCGCGGCACTTGTTGCGCCGCAGCTGGCAGATATGGATACCGCGCGGTTAGTGCCCGCCTTACCGGTGGCGGATCTGTCCGTCATCCTGGCACTGATCGGTACCACGGTGGTGCCCTACAACCTGTTCCTGCATGCGTCCGCCGTCCGCAAGCGTTGGGCTGGGCAACCGCTCGCGCAGGCACTCGCCGAAGCCCGGCGCGAAAGCCTGATGTCCATTGTCTTTGGCGGGGTCATTACCGCCGCCGTCGTGGTCGTTGCCGCGGTTTTACTGGTTCCCGGCCAGTCCGAGAACGCGATTGCAGCGCTGGTCGCATCGGTCGAGTCCCTGCTGCCGGGCTGGGGCGGCACCGTGGTGGGCTTGGGCTTGTTTGCCGCGGGTCTTACCTCTGCCATTGCAGCACCGGTATCTGCAGGTTGGGCCGTGTGTGGCGCCATGGGATGGTCGCTGGCGCATCGTTCCGCACCTTTCCGGCTGGTGGCGTTTGCTGTGCTGGCTACGGGTGTGCTGTTTGCGATTGTCGCGACCCGTCCCGTTGCCCTGATTGTGCTCGCCCAGGCCACCAACGCGCTGTTGCTGCCCATCATCGCCGGTGCGCTACTGGTGGTGGCCAATCAGCGTTCGTTGTTGGGTGATTTTCGAAACAGCGTGTTAGCCAATGGCCTTGCCGGTGGGGTGCTGCTGTTGGTCATGGCATTGGCCGCCAGTAAACTGGCTGCGGTACTCATGGGCTAATCGCGACGGCCCGGGAAGCGTTACACTGGCGCGCCCCTTCTCTCGGATTCCCATCATGCAAGCTTTGGGCCCTCTGGCGACCGAACCCTTGTTCTGGTTGCTCGCCGTCACTGGCGTCGTCATCACTGGCATCTCTAAATCGGGCTTTGCCGGCGGTGCGGGGGTGGTTGCGGTACCGCTGCTGTCGCTGGTGATGCCGGTGACCGCAGCGGCGGCATTGATGCTGCCCCTGTTGCTGGTGATGGACGCTCGTACGGTGGCGCTTTACCGACGGGCCATCGCGTGGCGGCAGCTGACCTCCATTACAACGGCCGCGATCGTGGGTATTGCCATTGCGGGGTCCGCATTGGCCTCCCTGCCCGGGGAAGTCCTGCAATTGATTCTGGCGTGCTTCAGCCTGTTGTTCGCTGCGTGGCAGCGCCTGATGCCGCTGCTTGGACGTCTGCCGGGCGCCGCCTGGTTGTGGGGCTGTGTTTCTGGCATCAGCAGCACCCTGCTGCACGCGGGTGGCCCGCCGATTACGATTTATTTTCTCGCCAGTGGTATTGAGAAACGCGTCTGGCTTGCGCAGGCCTCGGTGTTTTTCGCGGTGATGAATGTGATCAAGATCGTGCCCTACACGCTCAATGGGCAATGGCAGCCGTCACTTTTCTGGCTGGATCTCGCCTTGATCCCTGCCGCCTTGTTGGGGGTCCGCCTGGGCTACCAGTTGCAATCTCGCCTCGCCGAGAAGGACTTTATGCTGATCTGCCGGGTGTTGCTCGGTCTGGCTGGCGTGCTGTTGCTCTTCAGGGCGCTGTGAGACGACACTGCCAACCAAACCTTGGTGGTGTGGGAGTCCGTCTTGCTTGAAGCCGCTGTATGGGGCGTGGCCCGTCCCAAGTTTTTGTTGTTGCCGCCACTGTGTGTCGCCCTCGGCGCGGCGGTCGCGGGGGCTGAGGGGTACGCTGTTGATCCCGTTCGCACGGCTGTGGTGGTATTGGGCGCGCTCGCAGCCCATGTTGCGGTCAACGCGCTGAACGAAGTCGCAGATTTTCGCTCGGGTCTCGATCTGAAGACCGAGCGAACGCCGTTCAGCGGAGGCAGTGGCACCCTGGTTGAGCGACCTGATTTGCTGCCTGCCGCGAGCCATTTGGGCAATCTGGCTTTGGCAATCACCCTTGCCTCTGGATTGTGGCTGGTCGTGCAGGCCGGTTGGTTGTTGCTACCCATTGGACTGTTGGGTTTCCTGACCGTGCTCGGCTACGCGGGTCCCTTGCTGCGATATCGGTGGCTGGTGCTGATGGCACCGGGGTTCGGGTTTGGCAGTTTGATGGTCGTGGGGGCCCACTACGCGTTGAGCGGTGAGTTGTCGCTGCTGGCTCTGGGTGCATCGCTACCGGTGTTTTTTTTGATCAACAACCTGCTGTTGCTCAACCAGTTTCCCGATCGGGAGCCTGACAAGGCGATCGGTCGGGACAATCTTGTGATTCACAATCCCCAGCTTGCCGCGACCATCTACGGCGGGTTTGCACTGGCCGCGGTTGCCTCCATCCTGGTAGTGGGCTGGTGGTATCCACTGGTGTTGACCGCGTTGTTGCCGCTGGTGTTGGCGGTGCCCTGTTGGTCTGCGGCGCGGTCATTTCGTGGCGATGTCACCTCGCTGTTGCCAGCACTGGGCATGAATGTGCTGGTGTCGTTGGCGACGCCGGCGATGATGGCCGGTGCCTTTTGGGCCACTTTTTTCTTCGAATTTCAGGGTTGATCACAGTTGCTGTTCAAAACTGTGACGCGGTTCCTTCTTGCCTCTCGGTGCCCCCAGTAAGATCCCCCAAAGATTTAGGGTTATCGGCAAAAAGCCGGGATAGAACATGACTGTTGCACATTTTGCGTCCGGGGTACTGACCGCAGGCGTGCTGTCTGATGATCATCGGGCGGTTGTTTGGGCGGTGGCCGCCTCGCCGGGACCGGTGTCAATCGAGCGGCTCACCAGCGTGCTCGGCGACCAGAGCAGCGAAGCCAGCCAGATGCGGCCGCGTTTGGACAGCGTGCTCGCTGATTTGCAGCGTTCGGGATTGGTGGATATCGCGTGGACCGGCGAGAGCGCTGCGGGCGGGGATCATCGGCCCGCGGCCAATGGCGTAGTCGCGGTCACCGACCGCGGTACTCGGTTGGCGGCGGAATTGTTTATTTGTTGAACGACAACGTGCAGACAAAAAAAGAGCCGGCAATGCCGGCTCTTTTTGGTTCTGGCGCAGTGATCAGGACAGGTCAAAGCGGTCCGCATTCATCACCTTGGTCCACGCAGCGATGAAGTCAGCGATAAAGCGTGCTTCAGCATCGTCGAAGGCATAGACCTCGGCGACTGCCCGTAGCTCTGAATTGGAGCCAAAGACAAGATCAACCTCGGTGGCCGTCCATTTCATTTCCCCGGTGACCCGGTCATAGCCGTTGAAGGTGTAGCTGTCGCCTTCGGCAGGCTTCCAGGTGTTGCGCATGTCGAGCAGATTGACAAAGAAGTCGTTGCTCAACGCGCCGGGCTGGTCGGTGAATACCCCGTGGCTGCTGCCGTGGCTATTGCCGCCCAGTACCCGCAGTCCGCCGACCAGCGCGGTCATCTCCGGCACGGTCAGGTTCAGTAGATCTGCACGATCAACCAGTGCCTGGGCCGGGGTCAGGTAGTTGTCCGCGGCACTGTAGTAGTTGCGGAAACCATCGGCGCGGGGCTCCAGCACTGCAAAGCTTGCAGCATCGGTCATCGCTTCGCTGGCGTCGACGCGTCCGGGGCTGAAAGGCACTTCCACGCTGTGTCCAGCAGCGCTCGCAGCGTCTTCAATCGCCACGACACCCCCGAGCACGATGACATCGGCGAGCGAAACTGCAGTGCCATCACGCTGGCTGGCGTTGAAATCCTTCTGCACCGCTTCCAGCGTCGCCAGAACCCCTGCCAGTTCATCGGGATTGTTCACCGCCCAGCTGTTCTGCGGCGCCAGTCGAACCCGTGCACCGTTGGCACCACCGCGCATGTCGCTGTCGCGGTAGCTACCTGCGGAGGCCCAGGCTGTGCGAACCAGCGCGCCAGTGCTGATACCGCTGTCGCGGATCGCGGCCTTCAGGGTGTCTATATCTCCAGCGTCTACGGGTTTGCCGGTGGGCTCGGGCAGCGGGTCCTGCCAGAGCAGCGCTTCTTCGGGGATATCACTGCCAACATAGCGGGCGCGAGGACCCATATCGCGGTGGGTCAGCTTGAACCAGGCCTTGGCAAAGGCGAGCTCAAACTCCTCCGGGTTGGCCAGGAAGCGTTCAGAGATCTCGCGATAGGCCGGGTCAGCCTTGAGCGCCAGGTCCGTAGTGAACATGACCGGTGCGTGCCGGCGACCTTCTACGTGGGCATCGGGAACCGTATTCGCCGCCGCACCGTCCTTGGGCTTCCACTGGGTAGCGCCCGCGGGGCTCTTGGTCATCTCCCATTCATAGGCAAACAGGTTAGACAGATACATCATCGACCACTGGGTAGGCGCTGCTGTCCAGGCGCCCTCGAGGCCGCTGGTGATGGTGTCTTCAGCGTTGCCCTTGCCACACTTGTTGTTCCAGCCCATGCCTTGCTCGACGATCGCCTCAGCGGCGGGCTCCGGGCCGACACAGTCCTCGGGTGATCGCGCCCCATGGGCCTTGCCGAAGGTATGGCCACCAGCAATCAATGCCACGGTCTCGGCATCGTTCATTGCCATGCGACCGAAGGTGTCACGAATGTCAGCCGCGGCGAGCAGTGGGTCAGGATTGCCGTTGGGGCCCTCGGGGTTGACGTAAATGAGGCCCATCTGAACGGCGGCGAGGGGTTTGGCGAGTTTGCGTCCTTCGCTGTAGCGCTTGTCGGCGAGCATGGCCGCCTCGGGACCCCAGTAGACCAGCTCTGGCTCCCAGTCATCGGCACGGCCACCAGCAAAGCCAAAGGTTTTAAAGCCCATGTTCTCAAGGGCGACGTTGCCTGCGAGCACCATCAGGTCAGCCCAGGACACGCTATTGCCATATTTGGCTTTCACCGGCCACAGCAGGCGGCGAGCCTTGTCGAGGTTGCCATTGTCCGGCCAGCTGTTCAGCGGTTCGAAGCGTTGCTGACCACCGCCGGCGCCACCGCGACCGTCAAGCGTGCGGTAGGTGCCTGCGCTATGCCACGCCATACGGATAAAGAAAGGACCGTAGTTACCGTAGTCGGCGGGCCACCAATCTTGGGAGTTGGTGAGGATCGCCTCAATGTCTGCTTTCAAGGTATCCAGATCTACGTTGGCGAATGCCTCGGCATAGTCGAAGTCGGGGCCATTGGGGTTGGCGGCATCGACGTTTTTGCGCAGAGCGTTCAGATTGAGCTGTTTCGGCCACCAGTCTTGAGTGGACTTGGGTTGGCCGTGCATGGCGGCATAGTCGGGGTGAGCCGCAAAGCCAACAGCGGTGTGGGTGAGCGCCGCTGCCACGGCTGCTGCAATTAGGGATTTCTTGATCATGGGTGTGTCCTCATCGAGGCGTTGGGGTGTGTGGCCCCAATGTAGGCACGACCGTATGATCGGTAAAGAAGATTAAATTGCGATATTCGATCGCAAAAATCGATTATTTAATATTCCTGCTGTCTGGCTGATCACAACGCGGACAGTTTGGCGCGGATGAATGCATCGTGGGGTACGTAGAGCAGATCGGCCACTCTTCGGATCAGGTGCTCCTCGTACTTGTCCAGATCTCCGTCGGCATAAGCGACCTTCCAAAGCGACGTAATCAACTGCACCTTGTCGTCGTAGTTGGCGGTTTCGTTGATAGTGCTGACGAAGCCATGAAGGCAAATCGACCGGTCTACTTCTTCCTGGGCCTGTTGTTCAATCGCGGCGAGTTCCTGCTCAGACAAGGCAAACGTGTCTCGCATGAGGGTGAGCAGCATCTGCCGTTCCTGCTCGGTTTCTGCGAAGTCTGCTCGTGCTACCTCGACCATCAGCGCCGCAGCGGCCAACTCGAAGCGGCGTTCCGACTCGGGCTCGCCCCGCTGGGTGGTGAGGTCAGCCCACAGGGTCTTGAAACGTTCGAGCAGCATCTTCTCCCTCTCGTGTGTCGTGTCCGCGCTATAGTCGCCCTATTGGCGACCGTGAGCTTACAGGGTAGTACAGATATGAAGCAGCATGCGCCCGCAGCAGACAGAAACAAGGGAGCGATTCTGGAAGTGCTGAAATCAGTGCTGCCCGACGACGGCCTGGTGGTCGAAGTGGCCAGCGGCAGCGGCCAGCACGCGGCTCACTTCGCGCCTCGCCTGGCCCCCCGGCGCTGGCTACCCACCGAGGTCGAAGAGTCCCAGCTGCACTCGATAAGCGCCTGGTGTCAGGGCCGCGAGACCGAGCACTTGTTTGAGCCCCAGTACCTGGATGTGTCCGAGCCCGACTGGCAGGACACGCTGGCGACCGACAATTACCCGGTGAGCGCAATCGTGAACATCAACATGATTCACATTGCGCCCTGGTTTGTGGCGGAGGGCTTGTTTGAAGGAGCGGGAGAACTGCTAGGCAGCGGTGGTGTGCTGTTCCTGTACGGCCCATTTTTTCATCAGGACATCCACCCCGCGCCGAGTAATCGAGAGTTCGATGCCTGGTTGCGCGACCGCAACCCCGCCTGGGGCGTCCGTGATTTGGAAGACGTTGAGGCGCTTGCTGAAGACAACGGATTTGAGCTCGCCGACATGATCAGCATGCCCGCCAATAATTTGTCGGTTGTGTTCCGCAGGACCTGATTGCGGGCGATGACCGAATCCCCGAGAAAAATTCTGCACATCGATGCAGATTGCTTCTATGCAGCGATCGAGATGCGCGACAACCCGCGCCTGCGTAATCGGCCCATCGCCGTCGGAGGGAGTCCCTCGCGGCGCGGCGTGGTGGCGACCTGCAATTATCCGGCTCGCAGCTTTGGGGTGCGTTCGGCGATGGCCACCGCCCACGCACTTCGGTTATGCCCCAGTCTCGAAATCCTGCCGGTCGACATGCCGCGTTATCGCGAAGCGTCACGGGGAATGCGCGAGATCTTTAATCGCTACACCGAGATCATTGAGCCCCTGTCGCTCGATGAGGCCTATCTCGATGTCAGTGCCTGCGAGGTGTATGAGGGTAGTGCTACCCGGATTGCTGAGGCGATTCGCAAGGCAGTCAGTGACGAACTGCGGATTACTGTGTCGGCCGGGGTATCCATCAACAAGTTCGTGGCCAAGGTTGCCTCGGATTGGGATAAGCCAGATGGGCTGACGGTGGTGACACCCGAGCAGGTCGACGGATTTGTGGCGGCCTTGCCGGTCAAGAAAATTCCCGGCGTCGGGCGTGTTACCGAAGAAAAGCTCGAGCGCCGCGGGTTTCGCACCTGCGCGGATATTCGTGCTGCGGATCGCAGCGAACTGACCCGTTTATTTGGCAGCTTTGGTGCCTCCCTGTATGAGCGCGCTCGCGGTCGCGATGACCGCCCGGTGCGGGTGCATCGCCAGCGTAAGTCGATCAGCACCGAGACCACCTATGCTCAGGATTTGGTGGGCGAGGCTGCCGCGGAGCAGGCGCTGGTTGCCTTGATCGGGGATTTACAGCGGCGGATGGCGCGCGCTGACATCGCCGGTGATGCCCACAAGCCTTTCGTGAAGATCAAGTTTGCAGATTTTACGACCACGACGGTCGAGCGAGCGGGGACTCGGGCCATCCCCGAGGACTACACGCGATTGCTGCGTGAGGGCCTCAGCCGGCGCCGTTTGCCGGTGCGCTTACTGGGTGTCGGGGTGCGCCTGAATGATGGCGAACCTGGACAGTTATCGCTGGATATCGAGCTGCCTCGCTGAGGAGAACCACAGATGGCTAAAGTCAGTCGCTCTTCGGGTGAAGACCCGACCGCCGATTGGGCGGATATGCGCATCTACCTCGCTGTGCTCGACCATGGCAGCCTGGGCGCAGCCGCAGAAGTGCTCAACTTGTCTCAACCCACAGTGGGGCGACGGCTGTCTGCATTGGAAGAACGCTTGGGCAGCAGCCTGTTTGCGCGCACCGGGCGCCGTATGGTGCCCACCGACATCGGGCGCCAGATTGAGGACGCTGCCCGTCGCATGGCCCACGAAATGCATGCCATCGAGCGCGCGGTGACGGGCGCATCCGAGGGGCTCTTTGGCTTGGTGACGATCTCCGCCACCGAGGGCACCGGCTCCGAGTGGCTGGTCAGCGAGTTAAAGCCCCTGCGTACTCTTTACCCCGACATCACTGTACGGCTGAACATCGAATCCCGCACCGTGGATCTGGTGGGCCGAGAGGCGGATATCGCCCTGCGGCTGGGCCGCCCCAGTCAGTTGGACCTGGTGGTCAGGCCCTTGGCCACGCTGGGGTTTGGGCTCTACGCGCACCCTGACTATCTGACCCAGTGTGGACCTATTCGTACGCCCGATGATCTCGATAATCTCGATTGGGTGGCGACCGAAATGGATGGGCAAACACCGGCCTTTGTCAGAGACTTTTTTGCCCAGTTTGATGTGGACCGCCGCTATGCCATTTTGACCAACAGCCTTGCGGCCCAGGTTCGCGCAGTTAAAGCTGGTTTAGGCATCGGCGTTTTGTCCCATCGCTGGGCGAGTCTGGCGGGGAATTTGGTGCGCGTACTGCCCGATCTGGAAGTGTCGACCATCGAGCTGTTTCTGGTTTCTCACGAAGACCTGCGCCATAGCGCAAGAATCCGCGCCGTCGCCGATTACATCCTCGACGTGGCGCGGCGAGATGCCAATCTGTTCAGATATGGCGAGTCGACGGTGGGTGGTGCATAGGCTCTGATCGGGGCGGTCAGCCGCCGATCAGTACTGTTGCCTGGGCCAGTCCGGACCACAGCATCGGTAAGGTGATGCCGCCGGCGATAACCAGGACTTTGACGATATCGGCACTGCTGTCGTTGCATGCGTTCATGATGTCACTCCTGTCTGGATGTTGATGAGGACAGGTGCATCATAAAAAGCCTATAAGCGCATACCAATGCCATAAGTAATGCGCTTTCATTCATATTCGAATGGTTTCTGCGTGAGCGTGGCTCAGAGCGCTTCGGTTTTGGCGCCCAACGCGGTGATGATGGGCTTCATTTCCCAGTAGGCAGCAGGGGTGCGATAGAGCGGAATTCGTGGATGCAGGTGGTGCACGATATGGAACTGCATACCCATCGAGCCAATGTTGCCCAGCAGCGAACGAAAGCTGCGGGTGTTGTTGTAGCGGTCTGTGCCCAGCCGTGGGTTGTGCGGCGCCCATGACAGAAAAAAATGCAGGTAGGTCAGGCTCAGGTGACGTGGCAGCCACCACAGCAGTGCAGCCTCAATGGCATATCCTGTCCATGCAAATGCCACCAGCACGCCGATATAAAACAGGTTGTGGGCGATGGTTTCGAGAATCAGGTCATGACGCCCAAGGCGTTCCAGGGTGCTGATGTAGGCAGGTGTTTTTCCATGTGGGCGCGGTTGGCGTTGCTGGATCGTTGCCCAAATGGCGCCCAATGGGGTGTCTGCGTGAGTGTCGTAGTCGGGGTCACGCTCTGGATCGTTGGTGTATTTGTGGTGCTCCATATGGGTTTCCCGCAGTACCCGGAAGGGAATCACCAGTGGGAAGGCGCTGACATGGCCGAGCAGCTCATTGAGCCAGCGCAGAGGCTTGCCCGGCATGGCGACGATCGAGTGCTGTGCCTCGTGAGACGGCAAGTAAGCCAGCAGCAGATTGAGTGTGGCGATGAGAAAACCCAGCCACAGCGGGATCGCTTCCAGCAGCACCAACGGCCATAACGCCAGCCAGCACAGGGTATTGCCAAAACCCCAGATCACAGCCAGCCAGGGAAAGTGATTCAGGTGGCGGCGGGCAATCTCCCGCTCCAGTCGCATTAACTCGGCGACACTCATCTGAGAATAGTCGTGACTCACAGCCAACGCCCCCGCGCGGTTGCCGCCACGCCAAGCAGGCCGCCCAGTGCCAGGCCGAAGCCCAGCGGTGTCATGCCAAAGGGAACAGGCCAGGCCAATGCCTGCAGGCACTGGGCGATCAGAGGTGCCAGAAAACCGATGCCAAACCACAGGGGCATCCCATTGAGGAACTGCCGGATCAAAGCCATTGTCGGTATCTCGTTATGGGCGATAGGAATCGCCGTTTATCGACCGTTTGTGGATTTGAGCACGTCTATGTCTTTCAGGCAGGTCATTTCCCGCCTAAGTGCTGTCCTTTTGGGACAAGCGTGGGCGCTTTACCGCGCGGCAATACACTCAATTTCAACCCGGGCATCGAGACCCATACCGATACTACCGATAGCGCTGCGTGCGGGTTTGTTCGGAAAGAACGTCACATACACTTCGTTCATCGCCGCCCAATCGGCGATATCAGCGAGAAACACGGTGCACTTGACCACTTGCTCCATTGACCCACCGGCACGTTCCAGCGCCGCGGAGAGGTTTTCGAGCGCCTGTTGGGTCTCGGCCTTGATGCCACCTTCAGCGAGTTGGCGAGTGCCCGGCACAATGCCCAGTTGCCCGGCCAAATAAATGGTATCGCCGTGTACCACCGATTCGGAATAGGGCGCTTTACCATCGCTGCCGGGCGGCGCGTTGTAGCTGATGTCGGCATGGGCGACGGTTGCGAAGCCTGTAGCGAGCAACGCTGCTGCGGTGGTGGCCAGTTTTTTCATGGTGGGTCTCCTTGGTCATAAAGCGAGTTGTCGGCGAGCACTGCTTGCTCTGAGCCTACCAGGCAGCGGCGATTTCATTGCTGCGCGCTGCCTTGATGATGTGATCTGCCGCCCGGAAGGCCAGTGCCTGGATGGTGAGCGTCGGCTGTCCGCGCCCCGAGGTCACCAGGCTGCTGCCATCACAGATGTACAGATTCTCGATGTCATGGCTACGGTGCCAGCGATCCACCACCGATGTGGTGGGGTCGTTCCCCATGCGGCAAGTCCCGAGCAAGTGGGCGCCGATGACCTCCTCACCGATGTCGGAGACCCAGGTTTTTTGTGCCCCGGCGGCTTGCAGAATGGCCTCGGCATGGGGTTGTAGGAAGCGCGAGTTGGCCAGATCGTCCGGGTGGTCCGCATAGGTGACGCGAACCATCGGACGCCCGAAGCGATCGCTGTGGTCGGGATCCAGCGTGATGGTGTTGCGCATCATGGGCAGTGACGTCCCCGCCGTAGTGACCACCAGATTGCGGGTGAAGCTGTGTTCGAGCTCGGACTTGAAGCGCGCTCCCCAGCGGGGCGTCGATGGATCCATGCCGCCCAGCGCATACAGGGTGGGGTAGCCGTTGATAAAGGCCCGCGCGTCGAAAGCGCCGCCGCCATAGAAGCCGCGTTTTTCGTCGCTGTTGTAAAAGTCCATGGCGATGCGGGTGCACTGGATACCTTTGTACTCGTGCAACGGATGCTCGAAGACACCGGTTGCCATGCTGTGTGCATTGAACATCAGATTGCGCCCGACATAGCCGCTGGTGTTCGCCACACCGTCTGGATAGCGGCTATTGGCCGACATCAGCAACAGGCGCGGGGTCTCGGCTCCATTCGCAGCAAGAATGACTGCCCGCGCCTTCTGGAATTGCTCACGGCCCCGGGCGTCGTAGTAGGCGACACCACGAGAGCGGTCCTGCTCGTCAACATCCACCTGGAACACGGTTGAGAGGGGGCGGATTTCGCAGCGCCCGGTTGCTACCGCTTCTGGAATCATGGTCGCGAGGGTCGATGACTTGGCGTTCATTTCGCAGCCAAAGCCAATACACCAGCCACAGTTCGCGCATGCCGGTCGGCCGCGATAGGGCGCTGACAAAATCGCCACCGGGGCGACCTGCGGCGTGAGGCCCACCGCGCGGGCACCTTTTTCAAACAGGACACCACCCGATTTGATGGGCATTGGGGGCAATGGGTAGGGTCGGGAGCGCCATGGATCATTGGGCCCTGGTGCACCAGATACACCAATCTCCCATTCCGCTTTGCTATACCAGGGTTCCAGCTCGTCGTAGGTGAGTGGCCAGTCCACCAGGGTGGCGTCGGGTATATCGCCGACAACGCTGTGTTCCTGGAAATCGACGGGCCGAAAGCGCCAGTAGTTGCCCGAAAAATGTACCGAGCTACCGCCTACGCCACGGGCGTAGTACGCCGGGTCAGGCATGCCCTGCCGAATGGCGGCGGTTTCGTTCTCCCGGTGTCGAAAAGTCTGCATGTCGCCGACTGGGCGACCACTGAACTCATGGTCGAACATCACCGACCATTCATCGTGGGTGAAATCCGTGTGAGTCCGCCACGGGCCTTGCTCGAGAACGACAACACTGAGTCCCGCTCGACTGAGTTCGCGGGCGATCACGCCACCGGCTGCTCCCGAGCCAACAATCACAAAATCGACCACGGTATTTTGGAAGTCGGCGCTCATGTGTCGTCTCCCTCTGCCATGGCAATTCTGTCGTAGTGACCAAAGGGCGGCTGCCAGTGATGAGCTCTCTCAAAGCCAATCAGGTCCCAGCCTGTCTCGTTTTGGTTGCCGCCGTAACTGCTCATCGTGAAGCAGCCTGCCAGGGTCAAAAAATGCACCAGTCCGAACAGCGGGGTGTCCTCCCATTCAGCGAGCAGTGAATCTTGAGCGTGATCTGGGAGGTCGGCGAATCGGCCGCCCGCCGCTTCGTTGAGTTGGGCTATCCCAGATTCGACCATGGGCAGGTCACCGGCAAACTGCCCTCCCAGTGCGGCATCGATGAACCAGATGGCACCCGCCTCCCGGGCGCCCGGGGTATCGGTGGTGGGTAGAATTCGCGCGGCTATGGCTTCGAGTGCAGCACCGAGCGGCGGGGACAGGTGGACAAGCTCGCCCTTCAGCCGGCTGTCTACGGCCTGCTGCGCCAGCAGCTTGCCCGAACCACCCGCCAGCAGGGTCGCCCAGCTATAGCCGCCCCATTGCAGTAATCGACGCCGATCGAGCAGTCGATGGTCCATGACCACACCCCCGCAGCTTGTTATTGCTTTGGAGCATACACCTAATAACTATGAGGGCAATGTGGCGGGTGGCTGTGACCCGGGAGTTGGGTCAGCGCCAGTCGTGTACGGCGACCGACTGTCCGTCCACGTAGGGTTTGTCGGGCACGGTGGGACCCTGAACCACCTGAGGTTCGCCGCCCCCCAGCGCCGGCGCAATGACCGCGCGATTGCGGCCGCTGTTCTTTGCCTGGTAAAGCAGATCATCGGCGGCATCAATGAGCTGGTCGAGGTTTGCGCCGACATCGTAAGCAACCCCAATCGAGATCGTGACCGGGATTTCCCCGTCAAGAATGGCAAAAGGCTCATTGCCGATATTACTCAGCATGTTCAGCGCCAGCTTGCCGAGGCTGCCTACGTCAGGCGCGATGAATAGTTTGCAGAATTCCTCGCCGCCCATGCGCGCGAGTACATCGGACTGCCGGGTACCGGCGCCCAGCCGTGCTGCCACGTCAACCAGCACCCGGTCCCCGGCATCGTGGCCGTAGCTGTCATTGACCGGTTTGAAGTTGTCGATGTCGATAATCATCAGCGCGCACACCTCTTCGGACCGCGCCGCCTGGGCCAGTTTGGATTTGCTGGTTTCAAAGAAATAGCGCCGGTTGTACAGACCGGTCAGGAAATCGAAATTGGCCTGCTGGTGCAGCAGTTCCAATTGGTCGAGGAAATTGAGGTTCTGAGAGATTCGGCAAAACAACTCCTCGACCTCAAACGGCTTGGTCATGAAGTCGTTGGCGCCTGACTTGATAAATTGGATGCGCACATCAGTGTCGGTGACCGCCGACAGGCCAATGATGGCGAATTTGCGCTGCAGGCTTTCCCGGTAGAGCGCCTTGGTGAGTTCAATCCCGTTCATCTCAGGCATGTCGTAGTCGGTGAGCACCAGAGAAATTTCGGGCCGCATCATGAAGGTGGTCAGCGCCTCGGCACCGTTATCGACGGCGATGACGTTTAACTGGAAGCGCTGCAAAATATTGACGATGGTGTGGCGGATAGGCGCGCTGTCTTCAACCACCATCACCGTACGACTGCGGTTGAGCAGTACTCGCGACACCGTCGAGAACAGGTAGTTCAGGCTCGCCTGATTCTCTTTGATGATGTAGTCGATGACGCCTAGCCGAAGAACCTCGTCGCGGATCTCCCGTTCGTAGGTTCCCGAGAAGACGATGCTGGGGACACCGTGACGTCGCACCAGTTCGACAATATCGGTGCCGTCGGCATCGGGCAGGGTCAGATCCAGCAACGCCAGCGTGAAGTCTTCTTGTTCAGTGAGCGCATTCACCGCTTCGGACTTGGACTTGACCCAAACCACGTCAAGCGCCATGTCCCGGCTGAGCTTCTTCTCTATGAGACTGCCAAAGAACGTCGCGTCTTCGACCAATAGCACTTTGTCCATGCTGATCCCCCAGCGGCGCCATACGCCGTCTTGCTCTAGCATACGATGGTTTTACCGTGGGCCCAATGGCTGCTCGCGCGGTTGCCGGGGCAAGGCGGGCGGCCCACTACCACCTCTCCAGGTCTTTCACCGGAGGGCTGGAATCAGAAAGCGCTCGGTGAGTTCAAAGGCAAGGCCATAGCGGCCGTTGGTGTAGTTGGCGCCGTGCCAGGCGACGACAAGTTCGAGCTCAGGAACGATAAAGATGAATTGCCCACCATAGCCCTGGGTGGAATAGAGCGTGTAGGCCCGCCCATCGCTGACCAAATTACCCAGCCACCATTGATAGCCATAACCGGTGGTATTGGGCATATCCAGACTGACTCGCTGCTCGAGTGACTCGTTGACCCACTCTTCAGAAATGATGCGCTGGCCATTCCAGACGCCGCCGTCGAGGAAGAGCTGACCAAACTTTGCCATCGACCGGGTAGTGAGAAAAAGACCACTACCCGTATTCGGCAGGCCGGTCCGCTCGATACCCCACTCGGCTTCGCGAATCTGCAAGGGTTCAAACAAGACGCTTTCTGCCCAGTCTTCCATGGCGCCACCCACCGCGCGTTCGATGACATCCGCGAGTGCGATCGAGGCACCGGTGTTATAGACAAAGCGGCTGCCAGGATTGTTAACCAGACGCAGGTCGAGCAAATTCTTGGTGAGATGCCCCTCCCTGGCGAACAATTGCGAGAGGCTGTTTTCCGGTGTGCCGTAGGGCTCGGTCCACTCGTCCCAGACAAGCCCCAGTTGCATGGTCAGTGTGTTGGCGATCGTAATGTCCCGTTTCCGGTCGTCCCAGTTGTCGTAGGGGCCGTAAGGAAAGAGGTCGACCAGCGGTGTGTCCAGGGATTGGATGTAACCCTGATCCATCGCAATGCCCAGTAGAGCGGAAGCAACACTCTTGCTGGTGGAGTGCAAACAGTGACGTGCAGGATCGGTGTTGCCGATCCAGTCGTCGAAGTCCCCGGTACTCGAGCGGATCGGTTCGTTAAGGATCAGATTGCCCCGGTGGGCGACAGTGACGCTGTCAATTCCGGGGTAGGTGCCGTCGAGTATCCCCTGCATCATGGATTCGATCGGCGCCACATCCATCCCGGCGCTGCTGACATTGGTCACGGTCCAGCCATCATTGGCATTGACCGGGGCGGTGTAGGTGTAGGTGCTGGTGATGGGCGGGGCAGATGGGGTACTACCGCCACCACTACCACCACCTCCGCAGGCCCCCAGCAGGATGAGGGTTGCGGCAGTTGTAAACAGCTTTACCGGGTTTGGTACGTGTCGGCGGGCATCCATGGCTGGGCAGTCCTCATCCGTGAGCGCCCACCGACACTAGCATCTACTCGTAGCGTAGTGCGAGTCCCGGTCGGGCGATGGCCGCCTTGCCCGCCTGGCTGGCAATGGTTAGCCAGGCGACGAGCAGCGCGGCGATCGACGCCGCCGGGAACAGCCAGGCCCAGCCGGCAAACGGCACCGAGTAGGCAAAGCGTCCAAGCCAGTCATCCATGAAATACCAGGCGGCGGGCCAGGCGAACAGGTTTGCCAGCAATACCAGTTTTGAGAAGTCCCGCGTCAGTAGGAAGACGATGCTGGCAACTGAGGCGCCCATCACTTTGCGTACCCCAATTTCCTTGGTGCGGCGTTCGGTGGTGAACGATGCCAGTCCAAACAACCCCAGGGTGGCGACCAGAATGGCAATGGCACTGAACATGCCGAACAGGTTGGACTGGCGAATTTCATTGCGGTAGCGGGCATCAAAACGGTCGTCAAGGAACTGCCAGTCGAGCGGATCATCCGGGCGCAGTTTTGCCCAGGTTTCTTCGATGTGCCGAATCGCGGCTTCCGGGTTGCCCGGTGCCAATTTCACCGACAGATTGCGGCCATAGCGGGGGTGGGGCTCAGCGAATACCGTGGCCTTGCGTGCATCGTGCAGCGATGACCACTGCAGATCGGGGATGACACCAATGATCTCCCGATCCGCAAAACGGTCGAGTTCGCGGCTCATGGGCTGGCGGATGACTTTGCCAATGGCCTCTTCGGCAGTCCACCCGAAACGACGGGCAGCGGACTCGTTGAGCACTGCATAGGCCTTCACGACCGGATTCTCTTCGGTGGGTGCTTCGATACGTACCTCGTTGGGGCGGAAAGTGCGGCCGGCCAGGAACTCCACACCGTAGTGCTCAAACCAGTGTGCATCGACTTTGATGTCCGCCAGCGCCTCAACGGTATCCATCGTGATCTGGGTGCCCTCGGGGGCATAACCGGAGCCGTCGAGGTTTTGCATGGCAGGCACACGGGACGAGTAAACCGCCGAGAGGATGCCCGGGTGCGCTTCAAGTTCGGTGCGCAGTGGCTCGTACATTTCCCAGAGATCGGCGAAGTAGGGCATGCCAAAGGTCAGATTGCGCTCTCGATCAAAGCCCATATCCATCGTGCGGGCGTAGTTGACCTGGGCGATGACCACGCCGGTGGCAATCAGCATGGCGATCGATGTCGCAAACTGGAATACCACCAGTACCCGGCGCAATCCGCCACTGCTTTTCTCCGATGCCGGTCCCTTGAGCACCTCTGCAGGACGGAAGTGCGATAGATAGAAAGCCGGGTAGCTGCCTGCGAGCAAGCCGACCAACAGCGTGCCGATGATGACCGCAAACAGCGTGGTGGGATCCGTCAGTGAGAAGGTGAGCGGTTGTTCGAGAAAGGCCGCGAAGGAGGGGAGCGCCAGTTCGAGCATCGCGAGCGCCAGAACCATGGCGAGGGCCGTCATCAGTACTGACTCTCCAAGAAACTGGATGATCAACTGCGAGCGGCTGGCGCCAATCGATTTGCGCACCCCCACTTCACGGGCGCGTTGGGTTGAGCGCGCGGTGGTGAGGTTCATAAAGTTGACGCAGGCGATGAGCAGGATCACTACTGCCACAGCGCTGAAAGTTTGCACCGTGGCCATGCTGCCGTTGGTGCGCCACTCTGCATCGCGGTTCGAGGTCAGGTGAATCTCGGTCAGCCGCTGCAATCCCAGTGCGGACACGGAGTTCTCGCTCTCCCCGCGATGACGGGTGAGAAACTCGGGAAAGCTGGCTTCGAGCCGCTGGGCAGCGGCATCGTCCGGTAGCAGCAGGTAGGTGAAGAAGTTGTTGCTGCCCCAGTTGGTGAGTGCATCGGGCCCCATCATGATGGGCAGCACGTCGATTGAGGCCACAAGCTCAAAAGCCATGTGTGTGTTGTCGGGCAAGTCTCTGAAGATGCCGGCTACTGTCATGTCAGCCTGATTCATCAGGTTGACGGTTTTGCCCATCGGATTCTCGCTGCCAAATATACGGTCTGCGGCCCGTTCAGACAGGATGATGTTAGTGGGCGAAGTCAGCGCGGCGTTGATATCGCCCTCGACGAACTCGATCTCGAAGAAATCGAACAGGTTACGGTCTGCCAGTACCATGTTCTCTTCCTGGAAGATCCGGTCGCCGTAGGTGAGAGCTACACTGCTAAGCCCCATGGCACGGGTCATATCCTCGATGTCGCCGTAGTCCTGTGCCAGCAGGGGTCCCACAGGAGGCGCAACCCTGGCCAGTCGCAAGTCATTGCCAAAGAAGTCCCGGGTGACGCGGTAAATGCGGTCCGCATTGGTCCAGTGTTTGTCGTAGGACAGCTCGTGGCTGACAAAGACACTGATGGCCATACAGCAGGCCAGCCCCAACGCGAGACCGGCCACATTAATGACACTGAACAGCGGGTTGGCGCCGATGTTACGCAGCGCAATCAGCAGGTAATTACGAAGCATGGCGCACCCCACTCGCCGCCCCGATACGGGTGACGTTTTCCGAGAGAATCCGCCCGTCGAGCATGTTCACAACCCGACTGGCGTGGTCCGCGTGAGCAGGGTCGTGGGTCACCATGATGATGGTCGTGCCCTCGCTGTTCAGCTCGTTGAGCAGGTTGAGCACTTCTTCTCCATTAGCGCTGTCGAGGTTACCGGTTGGCTCGTCGGCCAGAATCAGCGCCGGGTTGGTGACGACGGCGCGGGCCACAGCGACACGCTGTTGCTGACCGCCGGAAAGTTGCTGGGGTTGGTGGCCCGCTCGGTGGGCGATGTTGACCCGCTCGAGCACGGCATCCACCCGCGCGTTGCGCTCGGCCTTGCTGACTTTCTGGTAGAGCAACGGCAGCTCCACGTTTTCTCGCACTGACAGCTCGTCGATAAGATTGAAGCTCTGGAAAATAAAGCCAATGCGCGCTTTACGCAGGTCGGCGAGTTCTCGTTCAGAGCGTCCGGAAATGATCTCATCGCCAAATTTGTAGCTGCCCGTCGACGGTGAATCGAGCATGCCGAGCACGTTGAGCAGTGTGGACTTACCACAACCCGACGGCCCCATGATCGCCACAAACTCGCCCGCTGCAATTTGCAGATTGATTCCATTCAGGGCGCTGGTTTCGACGTCCGTGGTGCGGTACACCTTGGACAGATTCTGCATTTCGATCATTCCGTTGATCCTCATTTGTGTTGAATTCAGCCGTCGATCTGAAGCTGGTCGACGTCAATAAAATTGCCGTAGGACGAGGTCACCACGACGTCGCCGGGTAGGAGCCCCGACAGGACTTCGATCTGGGTGGGGTTGCGGCGTCCGAGCTCTACCTGACGGCGGGTCGCGGTCGTGCCGTCACGGTCCAGCACGAACACCCAGGCGCCGCCCGTGTCATTGAAAAAAGCCCCATTGGCCAGCAGCGTGGCCTGCTCGGCGGTGTCGCCAAGCGCCAGTCGCATTTGCAGGGTTTGCCCTCGGCGGATGCCGCCCGGTGGCAGGTCGACGAAGCGCAGGTCGACGCGGAACTGCGCCGCGGCCACCTCGGGATATACCTTGCTGATTTCCAGAGTGTAGTTGCCGCCGTCAAACTCAAGTTGGGCCTGCTGCCCAACCCGTACCCGGTTGAGGTAGAACTCATTGACCAGTGCGCTGGTTTTGAAGCGGTCGACGTCGTCGATCTGGCCCAGTCGCTCACCACGGGCCTTGGACTCCCCTAACTCAACGGTGAAAGAGGTGAGTCGACCCGAGCGCGGGGCACGTACCAGCAGGTTGTCCAGATTTGCTCTTGCGAGCACCAGATTCTGCTCAAGTTGCGTGACTGAGGCACGCAGCTGATCCATTTGTGCCAGGCGAATCCGTTCGTCCTGGGCTTGGCTTTCCAGCGTGACTTCCCGTCGCTGTTGCCAGTAGGTCAGTTCGTCACTGGCATCCTCAAAATCATTCTTGGAAATGAATTCGTTCCCTTCGAGCTCGCGGTAGCGGGACACGAGTCGGGTCAAGCGCTGTACCTGGTAGTCAATTTCCACCAGGTCGCGCTTCAGGCTGAGGCGGTTCTGCTCGATGGCGAGTTCGGTATTGCGCAGGTTGTTCAGCTGCTCACTGACTTCGGCTTCCCGGGCAATGACATCGAGTTGCAGCGTGGTGTTGGAGAGCTCCACGAGGGGTTGGCCCTCCGTCACCAGCGTGCCCTCTTCGACCATCAGTCGCTCGACCCGGCCACCTTCAATGGCGTCGAGATAGACACTGCGCTCCGGCTCAACACTCGCGCGCAGGGGGATGTAGTCTTCATAGACCCCTGTGCTGACGGTGGCGGTGCGAATGCGCTGGCCGTCGAGGGTAAAGCTGGTGCTGTGTTCTCGAGTGGCGATCCATGCCACACCGGCGATAAAAAGAAGGCCTGCGAGCGACAGCACCACTTTGCGGGTCTTATCGCTGCGCTCGATCGGCCGATCCATTCCGTTGGGTTGTTGAGTATGATCCTTCATGCCAAGAACACAGCAAGTGGAATGCCAGTCATAAAACCCAATAAAAACAGATATTTGAGAATTAACAGTGACGTCGAAGTGTTCGAAATCGTGAATCGGGTGTTCGATTTCGGACACTTTGCGCGGTACAGTGCCCACCATGCTGACTGATGCCACTGTGATGATCGTCGATGACGACGAGGACGTGCTGACTGCCGCCAGGCTGCTGCTGCGTCGTCATTTCGGCAAGGTGATCACCCATAACGATCCGGCGCGAATCGTCGACACCATGACGGCTGAGGCGGTAGACGTCTTTTTGCTCGACATGAATTTTGCGATCGGTCGCAATACTGGTGAGGAAGGATTGCACTGGCTGCAGGAGATCCTCAGTCGGGACCCTGACGCTGTCGTCGTGCTCATGACTGCCTACGGGGACCTCAATACGGCAGTGCGAGCCATGCGCGAGGGGGCGTCGGATTTCGTACTCAAGCCCTGGCAAAACGACAAACTTCTGGCGACCCTCGGCGTTGGATCCGACCTGCGTCGCACGCGGGCTCAGGTCAGCGCGCTGGCGCAGATGCCCCCCGACTCCGATATGGTCGCCGAATCCCAGTCCATGCGGGAGATTATGCGGGTTGTGGGGCGGGTCGCGCTGACCGACGCCAATGTGCTGATTCGCGGTGAAAACGGTACGGGTAAGGAATTGATTGCCCGGGAGCTGCACCGGCTGTCCAGTCGGTCCGCGCAGCCCATGGTTGGTGTTGATCTCGGTGCCGTGCCGGAGACGCTCTTTGAAAGCGAGTTGTTCGGTCATAAACGCGGTGCTTTCACCGGCGCTGACAGCGATCGCGCGGGCCGTTTCCAGGCGGCGGCAGGGGGCACCCTGTTTCTCGATGAAATCGGTAACCTGACCTCACCGCTGCAGATGAAGCTGCTGCGCGCGTTGGAGAATCGCGAGGTAACGCCGCTGGGTAGCGACCAGCCGGTGGCGGTGGATGTCCGTCTGGTGGCCGCCACCAACATGCCTTTGGAGGCCATGGCGGAACAGGGTCGTTTCCGGGAAGATCTCTTTTACCGTCTCAATACCATCACTATCGAACTGCCCCCGCTGCGGGAGCGACTCGAAGATTTGCCGGCCCTGGCCCGGCGATTCGCGGACCAGTCAGCGCGGCGCTATCAGTTGTCATCCCGACGCTTGAGCAGCGATGCCTTGCGGGCGTTATCTCAGTGGCACTGGCCCGGCAACATCCGTGAACTGGCCCACACGATTGAGCGCGCGGTCATCATGAGCGACAACGAGGTACTGGAGGCCGAGGACTTTAGCCTGAGAGGTGGTAAGCGCGCAGAGCCCGCCGAGACCCTTAATCTTGAGCAGAATGAGCGACACCTGATCGAAACCGCGCTTGCCAGGCACCAGGGCAATGTCTCGCGCGCTGCAGAGGCCCTCGGTATTACCCGGGCTGCGCTGTACCGTCGCATGGAAAAATTCGGCCTGTGAGCCAGCGACTTCGGCGGCGATTTCGCAACATGACCCTGCTGCAGGTCTTGTTACTTGCGGCGACCTTGGCCGTGCTCGGTCTAACCTTGATGAACACCCGTTTTGTGGCGGTCCCGGTGCTCATCGCCTGCCTCGCAGCGCTGCAGGCATACCTGTTGCTGCGCTCGGTCCAATCTCACGTCGACGCCTTGGAGGAGTTTTTCGCCGCCATCAATTATCAGGACTTCACCCGACGTTTTCAGCAGGGGGAGCTCGACGGCGAGCTCGCTGAGGCCTTCAATCGAATCATCGCGCGGTTTCGGGATGCTCGTGTCGAGCGCGACTTGCAGGCGGGTTATCTGGATACCGTTGTCAGGCATGTGCCAGTGCCGTTGATCGCTGTTCGGGCAGACGGCCAGCTCTCTATCGTGAACCATCCTGCCCGTCGCCTGGTAGGTCTCAATCAATGGACGCGGCTCGAACAGTTGGACACCGTGTCCGACAAGCTGGCTTCGATTCTCGATGGTATTCCTGCTGGCAGCCAGCAGCTACTGCAAGTGCAGTTGCGTGGTGTACCCGTCGAATTGCGGGTGTCCGTCTCGGAGATTCGTCGCGAGGGGGATGTGGAGCGTTTGTATGCCATCGAAAACCTCTCGGGCGAACTGACCGCCCGCGAGGGCAGCGCCTGGCGCAACCTGATTCGTGTTTTGACCCACGAAATGATGAATACCCTGACGCCGGTTACATCGCTCGCCCAGACCGCCAACGATATGCTCGATGAGCCGGATGCCAAAGACGACATCCGCGAGGCACTGGCGACCATCGAGCGTCGTGGCAACGGATTGATGCGTTTTGTTTCCCGCTATCGGGAGTTCATGCAAGTGCCAAAGCCGCAGTTCGCTACCTTGTCGGTGGCGGACCTCGTCAACAGTGTATTGAGCTTGGAGCGGCCGTTACTTCGGGGGGTGGCAGTCGAGGTGGTCGTTGTTCCGCAGACCCTGGCGGTGGATGGTGACCGCGAGCTGCTCGATCAGGTACTGGTCAACATCGTGAAAAACGCGATCGAGGCCATGCAGGACTCACCCCAGCCCAGGCTACTGATTGAGGCAGCGCTCGATGGCGGCCGGGTTGCGTTGAGCATTACCGATAACGGCACCGGCATCCCCGAAGATGTTCGCGACCAGGTGTTTATCCCGTTCTTTACCACCCGCACTACGGGCAGCGGTATCGGTCTGTCGTTGAGTCGCCAGATTATGAATGCCCACGGCGGTGATATCGTCATCGACCCCCGGGCCGAGGGCACCAGTATCCGTTTACTGTTCGGTTAAAGCGTTCAGCAGCGCTGCGAATCGCTCATCGACCGGGTACTGGCCGTCGGTCCAGCCCAGCCTGACGATGACTGCGTTGGCCGAGGGCACGACCATGACCACCTGCTGGCGGTTACCGTTGGCGAAGTAGGCTTCGCTGGGCAGGTTTGGGTAGCGCAGTTGCGCATCACCGTCATTGAGCCACCACTGGTAGCCATAGGCTTTTTCATTGCTTGATGGGTTGGGCGTCGTCGCTCGTGCCACCCAGTCTGTGGTGACGATGCGTTGCCCGTTGATGACGCCTCCGTCAAGCATGAGCTGACCCATGCGTGCCCAGTCCCGGGCGGAGGCATAGAGATAGGAGCTGCCCACGAAGCTGCCCGCGGCGTCCATTTCAAAGATGGCGTTCTGCATGCCCATGGGTGTGAACACCGCTGCCATGAGGTCGTCGTAAGCCGACTGTGCTGAGCCTGCCGTGTCCCGCTGCAGCCGCGCCAGCAGGTTGGCGGTACCCGAGCTGTAGTTGAAAAAACTGCCCGGGGGGTGGGCTGCATCCACCTGCATGGCGTAGTCCGACGCCGAGGCGACTGTGAACAGCATGCTGGTCGAGTCATCACCGGGGTTGTATTCCTCAGAGAAGCGAAGACCGTCAGTCATGGTCAGTAGGTCGGTGATGCGAATATCGCGTCGGTCATCGTTGTCCCATCCTGTGAACGCAGGTCTGGCGCTGAGATCGAGCAGGCCACGCATTTCGAGGTTGCCGAGTGCGATGGCGGTCATGCTCTTGGCCATCGACCATCCCAGCAAGGGGGTGTTGGGCGTCGCGCCCTGTGCGTAAGACTCGGCGACGATCTGCCCGTTGTGCACCACCAGCAGAGCGCGGGTGTTGAAGCCTTGGTCGTTGTCCTGCTTGACCATGGCATCGACCGCAGTCTGCATGCGCTTGTCGAGGGTTTCGATACCATCACCCATTGGCCATGGCGCGTCGTTGGCCACGGCTGCACCGGTTGTCACCGTGTTGCGCTCGGTGATGCCTTCAAAGTCGATGGCGCAACCGAGACCTGGCAAAAACGAGGCAGTCTTGCTGCTGATACCCATGAACGATGCAGTCACTGTTTTTGCATCGTCGTCGTAGTGCACCTCAATCTGCTCGAGAATGGGCGAGTACTGAGCGACATCCGCAAAGGCACTTTGACGATCATTGCCGATGACGTGTTCCGCGCTGCACAGCAGTTTGGCGCCGATGCCAGCGGCAACGCCCGGGCCATGGATCAGATAGGCAGGGGTCAGTCCGAGTGACAGCATGGCGACGCCGGCCGCCACCAGCAGCGCGACGCTACCGAGCAACAGTTTTTTCATGAGGGGGAGTCCAGGTTGATGACCCGGTGGAATCTAGCACGCCACCTGACGATAGGTGAGATTGATGCGGGATCCAGTGACCTTTTTGCTGCGGGGTATCTGGTGCTTCCAATGATTTTGGGTAGTGCCCGCCATCACCAGCAGTGAGCCGTGGGGCAGCATGACCTGGTGGGTCTCTCCGGTCGACTTGTGGCGTAAATCGAAGCGTCGCGGATGTCCCAGCGTCACCGATGCAATGACCGGTGTGGGGCCCAGCTCCGGCTCATCGTCAGCATGCCACCCCATGGCATCGTTCCCGTCTCGATAGAGATTGCAGAGCACGCTGTTGAAAACGCCGCTGGAGAGCTGCTGGCACCGTGTGCGGATTTCTTCCAGTGCCCCGGTCCAGGGCGCCGTAGTCAGGGTTTGCCCCGAGTAGCGATAGGTAACGCCGCTATCCCCGTGCCATGCCACCAGCCTGGGCTGCAGCTGCCGTTTGCCATAGATCAGAATCTCTCGCTGCTGCCAATCGAGGTCTTCGTGCAGTTGCCTGTAGAGACAGCTGGCCTGCTCGTCGCTGAACGCATGCGGGTAGATTTGCACTGATGCGCCGGCATGGGTCTCCGGATCGATCAGTGTGATGACGGAATCGACACCCTCAGCGTTGCCAAACAAGTCGGACACCCAGTGTCCTCCCGGGCTGCAATGCGGCCTCGTCGTCTGCGGACCCGAAGTAGGTTTCGTTGAAGAGATTGTTGGCAAACAGTTCGGTCTGTAGCGCCGGCGTGGGACGCCAGGTGAGTCTGCCGTTGAGGATGGCGGCCTCGTCTAGCGCCTGCTCATCCGGTCCGGCCTCTTGCCTGGCACGCTGCCAGCGAATATCGGTCGCGGCTTCAACATCCTCGCCGCGCCAACTCAGGAAGTAGCGCAGGGACGGCGGGTTCAGATCCGCCAGCCAGCGTCCGCGTTCGTCCTCGCCCTGCTGCCACTGGTAGCTCAGTTCATGACGCCAGCGTAGGCCACTGCGCCAGGCGAACTGGGCTTCGAGGCCGTTGATCTCGGCGTTATCGGTATTGCGGAACGAGCGCAGGGTGGGCGACGCTCGATAGCGCTCGATGTAGTTGCGCATGCGACTGCGATAGCCCGTCAATCGCAGCTCGGTTTGGTCGCCCGACCACGCCGCCTCAAACTCGATGCCGCGGCTGAGTTCGGGTCGCAGCAAGGGATTACCGAGGGTATCTCCCCGCGGCGTGGTGCCGTTGAAGTAGAGCTCGCTCAGGGTCGGGAATCGAAACCCCGTACCCAGGCGCATCGACAGCCGCCAGCCAAGACTCGGCAGCCAGTCCACACCGACATTGGCGCTGGTCCGCTGCGCGTTGCGTCGCCGCTCTTGATTGCGCTGGTCAACGTGGTCCCAGCGGCCGCCGACGCCCAGTCGCCAGTCGCTGACCTCCCATTGCTGATCGACGAACAATCCTACGCTGTCCTGTTCGCCATCAATGAGTTGGGTGGTTTCTCCCTGTGGTTGTGTGGCGCTGATCTCCAGATCACGAATGTCGACCCCGCGCCGCCCCAGCCATTCGGCCCCTACCCGGCCAGTACCCGCCAGGGTTCCGGTGGCTGCGTACAGCAATCCGCCATGGGTCTGGCTCTGGTAGCGGGTTTGGTTTTCGCGGCTGCCAATACGCGCGGTGCGCGCGGTCCAGTCTTGCCCATGGTGATATAGCCGGGCCATCCAGTCGGTACCGGATCGGAGTTCGATGCGAGCCAGTTCATGGTCGTCCTCGGGATAGTCGGCAATGACAGTCTCAGGGAATGTGTTCGCTGACTTGCCAATATCCCGCCCGCGGCTACCCAGTAGACTGATGTCGACATCAATGTCGTGCCACTGTTTTGCGATACCCAGTTGCGCCGCCGATTGCCGGTAGCCTGAGTTCAAGGGCTGGTCGCCCGGGGTGCGAGCCCTGTTTGCTGAGCGGTGGGCGGCGGCGACCCAGACACCGTGACTAACGGGTGCGCTGCCGGTCAGTGACCAAGCCTGATCATTGCTTTGCCAGGCGCTGCTGAGTGTGAGCGATTCGGGGCGGGCGGTTCGCAGCTCGACCACGCCCCCCATGGCGTCAGAACCATAGATCGTCGAGCCGGGACCCCGTTCCACCTCGACCTCACCAAGTAGTCCCGGTGGCAGAAACGACACGGCATTGCCGGCTCGGCGGTCGGTGAGAATGGGGACCCCGTCCAGCTCGGTGCGAATGCGCCAGCGACTGAATCCGCGCACGCTGTAGCTTTGCAGCAAGCCGCCTTGCCCGTTCAGGCTGACCCCCGGCAGTTTGTCCAGCCAGTCGGCCACGGATCGATCCAGGGAGATGGCGTCTTCGCGGTCCAGTGCAATGGCACTACTGGCGAGCGCAAGGTCTTGATTCAGTACATTGCGATTCCCGGTGACGACGATCTCTTCGATCGTGGCCGCATTGCCCGTGGGCGACAGTAGGGCCAAAACGATAAGCCATCCTGTGACGATCGACCCGAGGGAGTGATGTGACTGTGTTGCTTTCATATTCCAATGAGCGGTGTCAGTAAAGGAGTGCGTCCAGTCCGCGTTCGATTGACCACATGGCGCTGAGCCCACCCAGTAGCCACAAGGGTAATGGCCGCCAGCGCGCCAGCGGCGTGCTGGTCACGCGCTGCATCATTGCCGCGAGCCCGAACAGCACCCCGATAAAAACCAACTGCCCGAATTCAATGCCAAGATTGAAACACAGCAGCGCCAGGGGGATGTTGCCCTGTGGCAGGCCTGTTTCTGCCAGCGCACCGGCAAAGCCCATGCCGTGCAGCAATCCAAACCCACCGGCTATCCACCAGGGCTGACGCCACAAGCCTGTCTGTTCGCGACTGCGCGTGAGTTCGATTGCCAGCAGGAAGATCGACAGAGCGATCAGGAACTCGATCCAGGCCACCGGGTAGCTGATCAGTCCCAGTGTTGCCAGCGCGAGCGTGCCGCTGTGACCCATTGTAAACGCTGTGATGGTCATCAGCAGCCGCCTGCCACCCTGAACGAGCAGCACCAGCCCCAGCACGAATAGCAGGTGATCGATGCCGCCGGCAATGTGTTCGCTACCGAGCCGTGCGTACCGGGCCGCTACTGTGAAGGGCGCAGGGGACTCCGGGATGAGGAACTGAGGCGCGTCTGGGCTCAGCATGGCCTGATGGGCCGCGCCGTCGGCCAAGATCACGCTGGCAAATACGGTCACCAGATTCTCATCGAGCCCGGTGACGCCGATCTTGCGGTTGACCAGATTTTCTGCGCAACGGTACTCCCGTTGTTGCACGTTACCCGTGCCTTCTTGAATCCAGGGCGATACCTGTAGCAACTCACAGTCAGCGGGCAGGCGAGGTTCGATCGGTGTATTGCTCACGGTCTCTGCTGGCGTTTTCCAGGTGACCAGCACGCTTGTTGCATCCAGTTGCTGAAGCTTCAGCAGCGAGGGGGCGAAGCGGTGCGCGCTGGTGTCGATCGACAGTGTTAACAGAGTGAGTAGAAGCAGCATTCGCATCATGGCAGCACCCGATAGCGACTCAACCGCTGGTTGATGGCGCGCTCGAGCGCCTTGTGTTCGGCATCGGACTGCAGGGCCTGCTGCAGCGCCGGCGCAGCTTCGGTGAAACTCAGCTGTCGCTTTGGTGTGAACGAGACCACCCAGACCAGATGGTCACCAAAGGTGGAATGCAGCGGCTTCAGCCAAACCCCCGTGTTGGCACCGTCGTTGAGGCGCTGGCGAAGCTGGCGTGTAAATGCCGGTCCAAAGCGTGTGCTGACCCCCGTCCAGGTGAGGTCGCTGAACTGGTTGCCCGCCACGAAGGGAAGGCCAACGTCGGTGACCTGCTCAGGATGCAAGCGGTCGATAGCTTCGCGCTGACTTTGGGCTTGATCGGCGCCGATATCGCCCAGAAATCGCTGGTGAAAAGTGATGCGTGCAGGTGCCGTCAACGACTCGCGTCGCTGCTCCCAGGCATCGCGAAGTTCAGACTCTCTCACGACGGGTACCCGACTGGCGGCGATCAGGCGCTGAGACATGCCAGAAATCAGTCGGCGCCGTATCACCTCGTCGGTCAAATGCAGATTCAGCGCCAATCCCCGTGCCGCGAGTATTGCGTCTGTCGCTGCAGAGTCAGGTTCAATGAAGCGCATGTTCCGCACCAATCTTTGGCGGATGGCCGGATCTTTCAGGTGCAGCTCGGCGGCAATGGCTTCTCTGAACAGCAGCTGTTCGCGGATCTCGGCTGTGGTGAATTGGCTGCGTTCATCGGGGGTAGGCGGCCGCCCTGCCAGTGCAGCAAACGCTGTTGCGCGGGACGCTACTCGACGCGGGTCGGCCGGCCCCAGGGTGGGTGCGGGCTCGGGGAAGGCCAGTGAATTGAAGGTGTGCAATGCCATGCCTAGGCACAGAAAACCGAACCAATGAGGCTTTAGCCACCGGTTCAGCGGTGTTGAGAAGGACATGCGCTTGCCCAGTGGATACCGACCGCGCACTGTAGCAATGCCACTGCAGAAAAACCCGGAGAATTTTTTTGCGACCTTTTCGCCCGCCCATGCGTCTTAGGGATATATGAGTTTTTCGACGCCCATCGATGAAGTCGCTTTCGCAGCCCTGAGGCGCGGATGCCGTCGGACCCAGGAGCGGGTCTATCACTCCTATGCGAGTGCAGCATGGACGCTGGCGGTGCGCCTCTGTGGTTGTGAATCGAACAGCTGGGATGTGGTGCAGAACAGCTTCATCAAAGCGTTTTCGCGCATTGACCAACTCGATGATCCAGCGCGGTTTGGGCCCTGGCTGCGGCAGATTATCGCCCGTCAGGTGACCGACGGCTTTCGCCGGCAGTCGCTGCAGTTGGCTGAGGACTACGATGCACCCGCCGCGGAGTCGGATCCTGGCGGGGCGATGGACCTCGAGCGCGCGCTGCAACGCTTGGGCGACCTCGACCGGACCGTGTTGTGGTTACACGACGCCGAGGGCTTCAAGCACACCGAGATCGCGGCCCTGTTGGAACAGACCGTGCCGTGGTCAAAGACGCGATTGAGTCGGGCGCGGGCCCGAGTCAGGGAAATGCTGGGTGATGCCCAGTCACAGGAAGGGAGGTCTGTCGCCCATGGCTGACGATCCACTCAAACTCGATGCCCTGGTGCCACTTGAGGCGCCAGCAGGGCTTTGGACCTCGATTGCGGAGGGTCTGGACGCCGAAGAAACGGCGCCGGTGGAGCGCAAGTCTCGCCCGCACAGGGCCTGGTGGGGCGGTGGGATTGCCGCTAGCGCGGCACTCGTGCTGTCCCTCGGCTATCTGCCTACACCCGTCGAGACCAACCCCCCCGCCGTGGCCGACAACGATCGATTGTCGAGGATCCAGGCGGTGTCGGCGGCGATGGAAGGTCGCCTGGATGGTTGGCGTGATGGCGTGGTGGATGCGGCACAGGCCGATGTGCTCGCCCGGATGGAGCGTGAGCTGGCCTGGCTCGACGCCGACATCGAAGCCGATCCCGACAACGCCACGCTGTGGGCGGAGCGGGTAGTTCTGCAGAGCGAGATTATGGAGCAGTACCTGAGCAGCGATTGGCGCGGCGAAATGATGGTGACGGCTTACTAAGTGTTGAAGTCAAAGGAGATGACGATGAAAACCCAAAGTGTGAAGAGCCCGGGATTGGGGCATAAAACTTTGATCGCTGTGGCAGTGGCGGGAATGTTGACCACCGGCGGTGCCCACGCCCAGCAAGAAGAGGCGCTGACAGAGGAGCGTGAGCGTCTTGAAATGCGTCGCATCGAACGCGAGCAAATGCGTGTTGAGCGCGAAGAGCGTCGGGCAGAGCGGGAGGCGACGCTCTTGGAGATTGAGGCGGCGCGGGCCGAACTCGCTGAGAAAGCTCGTGAGCTTGCCACCCTAGAACGCGAACTGATCAGCGAAGAGCAGGATCTGCAAATGATTGTGGAAACAGCACTCGACGCTGCTGAGTCTTCAGTCAATATTGTGATCGAACGAATGACCAGTGGTGAGTTGCGCGACGAGACCCCCAAACTGGGGGTGTTGCTGGCCGGTCGTCGGGATTTTGAGGTGGTTGGCCTCACCCCGGGTGGTGGCGCTGAAGCCGCTGGTGTCATGCCGGGTGACCGTTTGTTGGCGGTCAATGGTACCCAGCTGAGTCGCCGCGTTTCTGCCGCCGACGCACTGAAAGGACTGACCGCGGGTGATGAGGTGCTGGTGCTTGTCGATCGGGACGGAGAAGAACTCAGTTTCGATGTCACCACCTCGGAGAGTAAAAATTCGATGCGCTTTGTGTTCGAGGACAGCCCGGCCGTCGCTGGATTAGGCATCGACTTCGAGCGTATCGAATCTGATCTCGAGGGCGTTGAACGCGAATTTCATGTGCTAAGCAATAGCGGCGATAGCCAGTCGTTCAGCTACGGCTTCCGTATGCCGGGCCTGTTCGCCCTGGGTGGTGACTCTGAAATGATCAGCAACCACGAGGGCTTGGCGGATTATTTTGGCACTGCCGATGGCATTCTTGTGCTCAAGATTGACCCCGAAAACACCCTCGGGCTACTCGATGGTGATGTGGTGCTGTCGGTAGAGGGCCAGGAGGTGAGTCGGCCGGTGGATATGGGGCGGGCGATGCTCGACCTTGAGCCAGGCGAACCGGTGCGTCTCGAGGTCATGCGCGACCGCCGTATGACGGAGGTGGCAGGCCAGGTGCCCGAGTCGCGCTTTCCCTTCGTCGCGCCCAAGCCGCCCACGCCACCCAGGCCCGTCAAACCCAGCCGGGAGGTAAAGGCACCCGCGGCGCCTAAACCTCCGCGAACACCGGTCTAACCGCCGGTTTTCTCCCAGGCGGTCAGGAAAGCTGGCCGCTGGGTGTTGCGCTGCAGGTAAGCAGCGAGTGTGGGGTGGTCTCCCAGTAGTCCGAGGCGATCGGCCATGCCCACCACATAGGTGACACCGATGTCGGGCAGCTGCAATTGATCGCCGAGTAGGAATGGTTTGTCGCCAAGCTGTTGGGCGATGTGGTCGAGATGGAGTTTTACCTCGCCGTCACTAAAAGCAGTGAGTAGCGCCGGTGCGGCCTCCTGTGCGCTGCTCAGCAATAGTTTGATGAGCAGCGGTGCGAAGGCGGAGCCCTCCGGATAGTGCAGCCACTCGGTCCATTGCACGCGAGCGGCGAGGTCCTCTGGTGGAACCAGGGGACCGTCAGCGCCGTATTGACTGACAAGATAGGTCGCGATGGCTGCGGATTCGGCGATGACCATGCCGTTGTCTTCGATGACAGGCGATTTGCCGAGCGGGTGGATGTCCCGCAGTTCCGGAGGCGCGCGCCGTTGTTCATCGCGAATATAGATCTTGAGTGCATACTCAAGACCCATTTCCTCGAGCAGCCATGCGGTGAAAACTGAGCGTCCGACGCGAAGGTGGTGCAATGTGATCATGGGGGTGAACTCCATCTGGGGGGTAACGCAAAGTTGAGCACTCTAACACTCGCAGATCGAAGCATCCTGAAGCCATTTATCCGGGGTGGCCGGGTCGACTACGACGCGCTGGCGGCGCGCCTGTCCTTTGCTGGGCTGTGCGACGAAATCGCGGGTAAAGATCTCGCAGCGGCATCGACCGAGGAGCAACTGGCCTTCTATCTGAACGCGTACAACCTGCTGACCTTGACCCAGGTCTTGTCGTGCCTGGAGGAAGACCCCGAGTGGCCGGGGCCGGTATCGCTGCTGCAAAAGGCGCGCTTCTTTTTTTGGCGGCGCCACACCGTAGCGGGGGAGCGGATGAGCCTGTATCGGCTGGAGAACAGTGTCATTCGTCATCGCTATCAGGAGCCGCGGATCCATTTTGCGCTCAATTGCGCGTCAGCCAGCTGTCCTCATTTACCTGGCCAGCTATTTGTCGCTGCTACGCTCGATGCAGATTTGGAGCTGTTTACCCATCAGTTCATCAACTCAGAAGCCGTGCAGGTCGATGACAAAACCAACACCGTGCGGGTGAGCCCCATTTTCAAATGGTATCGGCGCGATTTTGGGCCGTCAGTCACCGACTTTATTGGTCGATATCGCCCGCTGCCTGATCAGGTAAAGCTGCGCTATCTGCCCTATGACTGGCGGCTCAACGCGATGAACTCAGCTCGCGACGACTGATCAGGCCGTCAGGTCAGTGCCGTTATCAGAGCGTGAGGGGTCAGTGGCTGTGGGTTGTTGCTGCGGTTCGTCGCGTGATGTGGCGTCAGCCCGGGCCGATGCGGTCGATTCCCGCAGCGACGCCTGGCCTGCGGCTACAGGCGACTCAGCCTGAGCGCTGGCTGCAGCGGTGCTCGGCGGAGCCACGGTTGTTGATTGTGCGCCAACGAGTGCATCAATCCGCTGCTGCAGACCGTTGGCCGGACCATCGGGTACAACACCGGTGGCTTCACTACGGACCTGTTCCGCAGCCAAACGCTGCTGTGCCGCCACGGAGACGGTCACGGTACTGGAAGAATCCTGTGGGGCGCGCGCACCTTGCTGGCGATCAGACCGGGCATCGCCCGATTGACCAGACAGCTGAGCCGCGTTCTGGGATGCTGCTGTACCGATACTGTTTACATCAGTCATGGGTTCAACTCCCGGGGGATCAAAACGGCCCCCTAAACCAAAAGTATAGGCGCTATACTCATTTTCAACCACCGGCCTGATCTCCGGTGCTAACCACAATAAACAATGGCCCGGTGCGCCGGCACGCGCGGTTGAGGCCCTGTATGTCCGCCGACCTCTTGCCGGCGGCGACAAACCAACATTGAGAGTGTTCGCCGTATGAAGATCAGAAACCTGTTGTGGATCTCCACAGGCGCCACCTGCCTGATTATCTTTGTGCTGTTGGCAGTGTCTTACCGCAGCTTGAACAGCACGCTGATCCCCACGCTTGAGGCCGGTGCGGAGGACGCAACGGTGATCAATATAGCAGGTCGCCAGCGAATGCTGACCCAGAAAATGAGTAAGGAGGCGCTGGCAGTCGCCGCGGGGGTGCCGGGTGCCGCCGAACTGCTCGAGGCCACTCGCTCAGAGTATGCCGCCAATCTCAACGACCTGATGCGTGGCAATGAAGGCCGCGGTATCGCCATGCCACCCACCGATGTCATCGCCAAGGAGTTTCAAGCGGTAATGACGCTCTGGGTGCCGTTCAACATCGCCGTTGACGGTGTCCTGGCAGGCGGTGCAGAGCGCACCGCGGGGCTCGCGTTCATCAATGACAACAACATTGCGTTGCTGAAGGCTTCCAACAAGGCGGTGGTCGATTGGGCCGCCTATTCCCGTGGCCGGACCACATCGATGCTGGCCTCGAGTCGGGCTGGCCTGAACCTGTCGGTCGTGGTGGGGCTTTTTGCGGCACTGCTGTCGCTGGTGCTGGCACTGCTGATTGTCCGGCGCATTATGGGTCCGCTGAACCGCGCCAAGTCGCTGGTGGCCGCCTACGCTCAGGGTGACCTATCCGGCTCGATCGAGGTTGCAAGCGATGACGAGATTGGTGAAATCACGACAGCTATCAACGATATGGGCAGCCAGCTGCGTGACATCATGGCCGAGCTGGTCACTCGGGGCGGCCAGCTGCAGAGCTCGTCACTCAGTATGGCGAGCAGCGCCGAGCAAGCGCATCAAAATGCCGGCGAGCTCAATGCGCAGGTGGTGGCGGCCGCAACGTCGTTCTCTCAACTCAATGGCGTGATCGATGGGGTGACCGGTAACGTTGATGACGCCGACCACGCCATTCAGACCATCGCTGCTGCCATCGAAGAGATGGCGACCACAGTGGGGCAAATCTCAGAGGATTCGGCCCGGGAGCGTCGTGTCGCAGAGTCAGCCAGAGACAGTGCCAGTGCCAGTCAGGTTGCGATGCGCGAGCTGGTTGAATCCACCGAGCGTATTGGTGGCGTGGTCGAGATCATCAGCGACATCGCGGATCAGACCAACCTGCTGGCACTCAACGCGCGCATTGAGGCGGCCCGAGCGGGCCAGGCTGGCAGTGGATTCACCGTCGTCGCCAACGAAGTCAAGGAATTGGCCCGCAAGACCATGGTCTCGACCCAGGAAATCGCCCAAGTCATGGCGCGAATTCAGGTCGAAGCGCAAACCTCGGGCGAGGCGATCAAGGGTGTCGCCGATTCGATATACGAAGTCACTGAAATCTCAGAGTCCGTCAGCGTGGCTGTCGGTCAACAGGCGGCCGCTTTGCACGATATCAATAGCAATATGGTGTCGGCCAACCAGAAGATGCGCGACGTGACGGCCGGCATTCATGGCGTACATGACGAATCAGCAAGCATTAACGCGAACCTGCACGCTGTGGAGCGGATTGCGGGTGATGCGCTGGCGGTGGCGAATGCCACCCGCCAGGGTGCGGAGGCGACGAACTCGGTCAGCAGCGGGCTGGCCGAGATCGTCGATCGCTTTGAGGTCAGTCGCTAAGACCCTGACGACGAGCGCGAGTCAGTCGTTGAAAACCGTGCTGGTGTCGGATTTATAGAGCGATTTGCGCGGCGTCGCCAAGACATTCTTGAGCATGGGTTCGAAGAACGACAGCGGGTAGGTTTCAGCTTCCGGATCAAATGCGGGTGCGTCGTATTTTTCGATGAATTCGAGGGTGCGCTCGTAGCAGGGGTGATCCCGGTAGTTGTCGCGCAGGTTCTTGTCGAGCCCCAGATACTCAAAGAAGTAATAGCCCTGGAAAATGGCGTGGTGCTTGATCATCCAGTGGTTCTCGTCGCTGACGTAGGGCTCGAGAATGGTCGCCGCGATATCGGCGTGGTTGGCCGGACCCAGGGTGTCGCCGATATCGTGCAACAGTGCGCACACGACATACTCCTCGTCCTTGCCGTCCTTGTGCGCCAGCGTGGCGGTTTGCAGGCAATGGGTCAGGCGATCAACGGGAAAGCCACCGCAATCGTCTTTGAGTAGCATCAAATGGTCGATGATGCGCTGGTAGAGGGTGGTGGAGAAGGCGGCGGCCTCGGTGCCAATGACCATCCAGTCTTCGGCGGTGCCATCCTTCATATGATTAAATTTTGCGCGTGGGTGTACGGCCTGGTTCATGGGGTGCCTCGTTATGGTTATCGCAGAACTGAAGCCAGAGGATAGCGAGAAACGCCCGCGCTGTGTGCCCGGGCGTGCAGGCGGCTCAGGGCAACGAGAGCCTGGGCGCGTCGGCAAAGGGCTTGATGCCGAACCAGGGGTAGATTTCGCTGGGGAAATAAACCACACCATCTGATAGCACCATGCGGATCTTGCGCAACTCGCCCAGGTCCGCTGTAGGGTCGCCCGGGACCAGGAAAAAGTCCGCGAACTTACCTTTCTCGATGCTGCCCAGATCCTCGTCTTGATTGAGGTAGTCGGCCATATCATAGGAGCCCCGGCGCAATACCTCTGCCGGTGTCAGCCCGAGCCCCTCGAACAACATCAATTCGCGGTGGTAATTGAGGCCACCGCCCAGGTCGGTGCCCGGGAGTAGCAGGGTGCCCTGTGCGTGCAGGCGCTTGAGCACCTCAACGATGAATTCGTAGGCTGCGATGTATTCGTCGCGCTCCGCCTGGGATTCGGTACCAAACAGCTCCTGTTTGAGCTGGCGTTGCTCATTGGTGGGCAGGTTGTCGATGACATCAGCCGCCATGGGGGCGGGTTCCCCATTGATGGCGGTCAGCCCCAGCTCATGGATGGCCAAGGTCGGGTCGTGGGCGGTACCTCGTTTTGCCATTTCCCCCAGCGTGTATTGCACGGCTTCCCCATCGAGATCGACGTCGGGGAAGCGCTTCATGGCGGTGAACCGGAACAGCGTACGTGTGTCCTCGTCTTCGTTGAGCACCCACTGCAACATCAGTTGGTTGGCGTGGGTGATTTCGTCGAAGCCGGCCTCAATCATGTCGTCGGCCGATCCAAAAGCGGGTACGTGACCGGCAACTCGCAGCCCCAGCTTGTGGGCCTCGGCGACGAGGGTGGCCGCCCACTCGGGCTTCATCGAGTTGTAGAGCTTCACCTGATGAAAGTCCCGGGCCCCGCACCAGCGCACCATATCCAGCGCTTCTTCCAGCGTTGCGACGGTCTCCCCGGTCGCCGAGGCAAATTCACTGGCCCCCTCGATGAAACAGGAGCGGGTAATGCGCGGACCGGCAATAATGCCGCCTTCGATACGATCAATGAGGCCTTCCAGCACCGCATTCTCGTTGCCCATATCCCGCACCGAAGTCACACCGGCTGCGATGTTGAGCAAGGCATTGTCCTGGCTGAGGTGGCCATGCATTTCATACAGTCCTGCGACCAGCGTGCCGCCCTCACCGTCGATGATGACCTCGGGTCCACCGGCGGGGCTGTTCGCCGGTTGAACGCTGGCAACGCGGCGCCGGTAAACGACCACATCTCGGGGGGCGCTCAGCGCCAAGGTGTCGGGCTCAAACACCCGCACGTTGCGAATGCGGATCGGTAGGTCATAGTTGTGTGCGACCTCGGCCTGGATTTCCTCAAAGCGTTGGGTCGAGAGATTGACTGCCAGATCGCGCAGCTGCTGATCGGCAGACTGATACCCCTCACGCAGCATGCTGAAACGCGCGCCCGCCGAGCCGAAATACTCGCCGTCGGCGTCCAGCAACACCAGTTGGGGGTTGAGGGAGAGCCCAAAGATCTCGTAGGCCGTGACCTCTACCGAGCCATCGCGCCCGGCGACCGTGATGGTCTCGCGCTGCTTGAGTGTGGCTTCGCCACCGGGATAGGCGGGCAGCGGTTCGCCACGGTTGGCCAGCAGGGCACGCGCCAATAGGGCGCTGCCGTAAGGGCTGCCGCTCTGTTGAATATAGAAACCGAAATCGTCTTCATACGGTGTACTGCCAGGGCCTGTGGCATCGCGCCAGCTGGCGACACCGTCACCAGCGCGGAAGTATTCTTCGATACTGCTGCCAAAAGTTGTCTTGCCCGACACTTCATAGGTCTTGGGGAAGCCGCGCTCATCGAGCAGCAGGCTCTCGGTTACGGTGGGGCCGCGGCCATTCTGCTTGTAGTCGTAGTCGATGCTGAGTTGCTTCCCATCACGTTCGACGATCAGGTGCCCTTTGTCCTCTCCGGCAATCACCATTCGGTAGGTCAGCGTGTCGGCAGCGGCGCCGCCACTGATAGTCAGACAGAGCAGCAGGGTGATGATAACGGTGCGCATGGCGATCTCCTGGGTCGGATCTCGCGACGCTAGCACAAAGCGTGTGGTCTGCGCGGCCGGGTTTGTCAGTCGGGAAAAAACGTCTCGGGGTCCGCGGGCTGCCACTGGGGATATTTGGCCATGACACTCGCAAAGACTTCGGAATCGAGCCAGTGTTGTAACCAGGCCTGTAGCGCCGGATACGGTGACCTTGCAAACCATGCCGGATCGACAGCGGCGAACTGGCGAACAAATGGAAACACGGCGATGTCATCGACCCCGGGTTGGTTGCCGTTCAGCCATGCGGTAGTCGCAAGGTGTTGGTCGAGGCGCGTGAGAAAGACTTGCCCCTGCTGTCGATAGTCCTGGGCAGTGCCCTCGGGATACCGGTCGGCGTACTTGTAACGGTCCAGCCAGTGCTTAAAGGCGCCGTCATTTTCCGCAATCCAGCGCGCAGGTCCCTGCCAGTTTTCCAGCCAGCCCAATGGGTCGTTGCGCTCCAGCGCCCAGCGCATGATGTCCAGGCTTTCATCCAGCACAGTACCGCTCTCGAGTACCAGCACCGGCACCGTGCCCTTGCCGGATACGTCCAGCATGGCCTGGGGTTTGTCGCGCAGCACCACTTCCCGGAGGACAACCTGCTGTCGGGATGCCGCTACGGCCAAGCGGGCGCGTATCGCATAGGGGCAGCGGCGAAATGAGTAAAGGACTGGGGTCACTGGGCAAATTCGTTGGTGTTGTCCCGCCATTGTTCCACAGTTGGTCGTTGGGTTTGGGTAGAGAATTCGGGGGGTGGCCTTTCATGCCCGCGCGCTGTCAGAATGCCCCACCCCCAAAAACACAGGGAATATCCCAATGACCACGAGTAAAGACTTCGACATCGTTATCTATGGTGCATCTGGCTTCACCGGTCGGCTCGTTGCCGAGTATCTGGCGGCGAAGGACGGACACGGTCTGCGCTGGGCCATGGCCGGTCGCAATGCGGAAAAGCTGGCCGCAGTCCGCACTGAAATCGGCGCCCCGGAATCCACCCCGCTGGTGATCGCCGATGCCTCCGACCCCGCGTCGCTCAAGGCCATGGTCGAAAACACCCGCGCGGTGATTACCACGGTAGGTCCATACCAGCTCTACGGGGCTGAGCTTGTCGCCGCCTGTGCCAGCGCTGGCACCGACTACGTGGATCTGTGCGGAGAGCCCCTCTGGATGCGCGACATGATCGCAGCCCACCACGAAACCGCCGCGGCCAGCGGTGCTCGCATCGTGTTCAGTTGTGGTTTCGATTCCATTCCCTTTGATCTTGGTGTGCTCTACCTGCAAGACGCTGCCAAGGCGTCGCTGGGGGCTGCCTGCCCTCGCGTGCGTGGCCGCGTGCGGTCGATGAATGGCGAATTCTCGGGCGGCACCGCCGCTTCTTTTGGTGCCACCATGGCGGCTATTGGCAAGGACCCATCACTGGTGCAGGCGCTGGTCGATCCGTTTGTGATCGCCAACGGTTTCCGCGGCCCCGATCAACCTGCAGACAACAAACCCTACGAGGATGAAGTGGTTGGTCAGTGGGTCGCGCCGTTCATTATGGCGTCGATCAATACCAAGAACATTCACCGTTCCAACGCACTGCTGGGCCACGCCTATGGCGAAGATTTCCAGTACGACGAAATGATGATGACCGGCGCGGGTGACCAGGGGAAAGCGGTTGCCGAGATGGTGGCCGCGACCAATCCACTGGGCGGCGACGACATCCCCCAGCCGGGCGAGGGTCCGTCCAAAGAAGCGCGTGAGGCGGGTAACTATGATGTGTTGTTTGTCGGTACCAGCGCTGATGGTCGCGAGATCCGTACGGCTGTGACGGGTGATATGGATCCGGGCTACGGCTCAACTTCCAAGATGATTGCCGAGAGCGCTGTTTGTCTGATCGAAGATTGTGCCGACGTGCCCGGCGGCGTTTACACCCCCGCACCTGCGATGGGCCAAAAGCTGATCAAGCGCTTGGTTGACCATGCGGGCCTTGAATTCCGTCGCGAGTCCTGAGGAGAAAATCATGCTGGATGTGAAAGGAAAAACCGCCGTTATCTCGGGCGGCGCCGAAGGTATCGGATTGAGTCTGGCCAAGACCTTCGGGGGTCTCGGAATGAACATCGTTATCACCGATATCGAAGCTGCACCGCTCGCCGCCGCTGAATCAGCGCTCTCAGAGGCCGGTGTCGATGTACTGGCGATTGAGATGGATGTGGCCCTGAGGGAAGACTGGGCCCGTACGGCCGAGGCCGCCACGGCCCGCTTCGGCGATATCCATATGCTGGTCAACAACGCCGGTGTCGGTGGTGGCATGGGGGCCTTGGGCAACCTCGATGAGTCTGGCTGGCGCTGGGCGATCGATGTCAACCTGATGGGCGTGGTCTACGGCGCCGATACTTTCGTGCCTCTCATGAAGGCTCACGGTGGCGATGCCTGGCTGATCAATGTGGCATCGATGGCAGGGATGGCGGGTGTCCCGCTGGCGGGGTCCTACACGGCCACCAAGGCCGCGGTTGTGGCACTGACCGAGGCCTGGGCCGCTGAGCTGGCAGCGAGCAATGTACGGGTGTCGGTCCTGGCACCGGCTTTCGTCAAAACGCGGATTCACCAATCCCACCGCAATCGTCAGGCCCGATATGCGCCGACGGTCATGCCTGGACCTGAAGTGATGGAAATGGCCAAAGGCTCAACCATGGCGGTCGAAAACGGTATCGACCCCGCCATGCTCAGTGCGCGGGTGCTCGAGGCACTCGAAGCCGGTGAGACCTACATCTTCACTCACCCCAAATATCGCAGTGTCACCGATGCGCGTTACGGCGCCATCACTGGCGCTTTTGAAAGTGCCGCGGCCAGCCCTGCCGTCAAGGATGTGGCTGAAGAGCCGATGTCCGGCGGTTTCAAGAACAACTGAGCGCCGTTCCAACTGCCTCGCCCGGGTTCACTGGGCGAGGAAGTTTTTCACCGGGCCTTCACCAATCACCTGAACTTCAATGGGTTCGTCAGTGCACGAGCCGTCAAAATGTGCCTGGCCGGCCGGGTGAAATACGTAGGACCCCGGTGCCATGGCTTCGGTGTCTGCGCAGGCGCCGGACTTACCCTTGCCGAAGGCCCACGTCCCTGAAATCACAGTCACATGTCGATCCTGATCGTGGTAGTGCGCTGCCATGAGGGTGTTTGCCGGTACTCGGTAACGCATGACATAAGGGCCTTGCTCGTTGGGATGACCGAACAGCAGTGCGTAAGAGGCCCCCGGTATGCTCGGCATTGCGACAAATTCCATGTCGCTTGCTTGATGGCTTTGAAAATCCAACAGCTCATCGGGTATCTCCGCCGCGAGGTGCATGGGTGCGCCTAGCAGCAATAGTCCTGTGCTCAATGCCTGGACGCGTCTGTTCATGCGAAGTTGATCCTGTGACGGCGGGGTGTGCTGTTAAGCCTAACCCATACTTGCCATGGATGAGGTGCATGGCTTTTGGCGTTGCTGGAAGGTTAACCTGCAGGGGTGTAGGGCAGAGTTGGAGCGGCAGTTGCGGGTATTGTTGGCGGGGGCAACAGGGACGATCGGGCAGGCGGTACTGGCTGAATTGCTCGCGCGTGACTTCGAAGTTGTCGCACTGGCCCGAGAAGCCGCCCGAAACTTGCCCGCGACACATGATCGTCTGACCGTCTGGCAGGGCGACTGGATTCATCCATCGGAAGACATGCTTCCGCCCGGCGGTTTCGACGCCGTCATCTCCTGTATTGCCAGTCGCACTGGCGGCCTGCTCGATGCCTGGTATGTCGATTACTTTGCCAATCTTCGCCTGCTCGATATGGCGCGACGAACCGGTGCCCAGCGTTTTGTGCTGTTGTCCGCAATCTGTGTGCAAAAACCGCAGTTAGTGTTCCAGCGCGAGAAACTGCGTTTCGAAGCAGCGCTGGCCGCATCGGGACTTGGTTACACCATTATTCGCCCAACGGCCTATTTCAAATCTCTGGCCGGCCAGTTTGAGCGGGTGAAGCGCGGCAAGCCGTTTCTCGTGTTTGGTGACGGCCTGCTGACAGCGTGTAAACCGGTCTCCGAGCGCGATCTTGCAAGTTACCTGGTGAATCGCATGCTGGACGCCGACGCCGCGGGCCAGATCCTGCCGATAGGTGGTCCCGGACGCGCCATCACTCCCATGGACCAGGTGTCGATGTTGGGAAGGGTATTGGGCCGCGAGATCCCGGTGCGCTCGGTATCGCCGCAGTTATTTGATGTGTTGGGCGTGGCGATTGCGCCAGCGGGTTGGGTGAGTCAGTGGGGTTTGGATCGACGCGAGTTTCTTCGTATCGCCAAATACTACGCCACCGAGTCGATGCTCGTTTGGGATGAGGCGCGAGGCTGCTACGACCCAGATCTGACGCCAGAGACAGGTTCAGATTCGCTTGAGGGCTTCTACGAGGGTTTGCGCGACGGGGTAGTCAGTTTGCCCGATCGCCGCGGTGCGAGCTTGTTTTAGCCCGCTGGGTTTCCTCGGGCCGCCTCATCGCTCTGCAGTCTCTGTTTGCTCGGCCATCGCGGTTGCCAGTGCAATCCAGCCCGCCGCATAGCGAGAGAAGCGACCGAGCTGTTGGTTGAGAATAAGGTCTAATCCCTCGACAGCGTTCTTCCCGCCTTCCTGGTGGACTCGCTCGATGATCAGTGCCTCTTCTCCAGACCCCACCCATTCGAAGCCGGGATCCGCCACGAATCGCCAGGGCGCGTGCTGCTCGAGGGCTTCGTCGAGGCCGACACTGGCCGCCACTGATTCGGCTGAGAGCTGCTGCCGGATCGTGGTGTCATCGAAGTCCGCGGGGTTACCGGGGGTGGCGAGGGTCACCAGAATCGGATCGGCGAGGTCGCCACCATGCAGGGCCTGCATCAGGCGCTGGTACTGGTAGGACTCAATCACGCCGTGGCGGTTCGAGACCAGCTGAATCGCGGCCTCGGATTCACCCATGATCAGTTTGAAGATGATTTCGCCAATACCGATACCCGGCAGCGGATCAGCGTGATAGGGCTGGGTCAGGTCACCGATGTAATGCAGCGCCCAGCCCATAAATCGCCAGCCCCAATAGGGGTGGCCGCGTTCAAAGGCGAACTCGGCGAGGCGTTGAAACAGTGACACTCGCCACTCTGGATAGGTACGGTGCAATTGTGGCTGCAGTGTCGCCGTCAGCCAATCGAGGTGATAAAAGCCCATGTGAAAGGGGGCCTGGGAGCTGTAATCGAGGTTGGGATTACCAAACGGTTGCTCGCCAAAGCCATACGCCGCGCCGAAGTCTGTGCCGTTGTCGCTGAACAGACCGATGTCGATACCAAAGTCGGGTTCATCGCTGGCGGTGGCGATGATGTGGGCGGCGGAGAGTGCGTCTCCAGGTGTCAGTGCTTCATAGACCACAGTGGCGGTCGACAACCCGGGCGTCAGAAAACTGAGGTCTGTGAAGCCGAGTTGGCGTTCGGCTGGTGGCGCGGCTTCACCGGGTGTGACCTGTCGATAGAGCGCGTATTCGAGGGTGGGATTGACGCGGATCGCGGCCAGAAACGCGTCAACGCTGGCGTCCTGGCTGGGGGTAAACGCGAGTTCATCGGGTCGCGGCGCATAGTGGGGTAGCGTCGCGCGCGACCAGGCCTCGTGGTCAGCGAGCAGCGTGGCCAGGCCACTGGCCTCGGCGTCGATGAACGTCGCCAATGGCTCGGCGCTGATGGTCGGCTCTGAGATCTCGGGTAATGTGCTGGCCAGCGGCCACAACAGGCTGGCGTGGTCGGACCAGGCGTTCGCGCCACCGCTGGTAAGGATCAGGCAGGCGCCCAGCATCGATTGCAGACAGCGTTTCATCACTGCACCCCGACAATTCTTATTGAATGACGTCAGAGAATACCGTGTTTGGCGGCGCTGGACTGGCGCATGAAGACCGATTTCAAACCGGGGTTGGCGAGCGGGTTGTTGCCCTGAGGCGCTCCCGGATGAGCCGCCATATGTTTTGGTTAAATCCCATGCCGAGGTGTGCGGCATCAATTTCGATGTGTTCGACATTGGGGTTGTGGCGATCGATAGCCGCCTGCCAGCCAACAACGCCGTCGGTTCGGCTGACAATCGCCGTGATGGGTTGTTGGATAGGTCGGCTTTCGTCGCGCTCTCGAATGCGCGCTTCGATCCAGTCGACGTCGGTGCCGCGCTGGCTGAAGACCCCAGCCGCCGCGGTGTACTTGGGGCCACCAACGGTTGGCGTGCCCAGCGTAATCACCTGCTGCACAATCTCGGGCAATTCCCGTGCAGCCTCCCGCGCCATGACGCCACCCAGACTCCAACCAATCAGGATGATGGGTAGGCCTGTGGCCTCGTGCCGTTCGCGCACGCGCTCGATGAACAGGTCGGCCATGTAGGGCACACCCAGTTCACCGTTGTAATCGGCCAGGGGTTCGAATTCCCAGTGGTCGGCCAGGTCATCCTGAGTATGCGGTCGGTCAATGCCGGCCAGATTGGTACCCAGTCCCCAGCCCTCGGTGCGATAGCCCAGCGAGTTGAGATGACGCCGAAGCGGTAGCGTGTAACCGTCGCCGGAGCCGAATCCCGGGGCCACGATGACCAGCGCTTCGACCCTGTGCTTGCGACGACGCAGCGTGGCTCGGGCCAGTGGGCCGAGCATGGTCGCGAAGTCGATCGCAGCTCTGGATTCGAGTAACAACAAGCGACGGCTGGGTGGGCTGAGGTCAGGAGTTTGGTCCAACACGGGGTCTCCAGCGGATAGGGTGTGTCATCGCACAAGGGCGTTATAGCCGTTAGTACGTAACGCCTCAGAAGCTGGATTGACCCGGCTCAGGGCTGGTGTGGGCCACCTGTACCGCTGTGGTTGTGCGCCGCGCCAAGCCGCGGGCTGTGATCACGATGGCAACGGCGGCGATCGCATAGGCAACCATACTGGTGGTCATCACCCCGCCATAGTGGTTGGCGCTGACCAGGCTCGCGGCCGCCGCAGGTCCGAGTCCGGCGCCTGCGCCACTGGCGATGCCCCCGGCGGCAACGACTGCGCCCCCCGGGTCCAGATCTGCCAACAGGCTTTGAATGTAGGGCGTCACAAATGCCCAGGTCATGCTGTGAATGGCCGTGAAAACGAAGAAACTCGCGTAGCTGTCGGCGCGCATGATGCCCGCGAGAGAGGCAGCGCCGATGGCGATCCCCAGCAGTACAGGCAGTGCATGACCAAAACGCGAGCCGACCAGTACGATGGCGAGCGCGGCGGGCACGCCCAGTACTGATGCCACCCCCAGGGAGATACCGATTTCGCCATCACTGAGGCCGGCGTGAAAGGCAATGCGCTCCAGATAGGCGTCCGTCCCCACATTGGAGGCCTCGCTGAAGCAGAGTGCCACCAGACCCGCTATGGCCGGTACGGTCAGCAGGAGTTTCCACTCGCTACCGCGGATTGAAATGCCAGCGACATCTGCGGCTCGGCGCGGCAGGCTGGTCACGAGCGGCATGACCAATGCCTGCAGGGCGGCGAAGGACAGGTAGAGCTGGGTGACGGTTAAATCAGGCAGGAACACCGGCACTGCCCACAAAACGATGCCGGCGATGCCAAACTGCAGCATCATGAACAGGCCATAGGCGCGCTCGGAGCCCTCCAGCCGCGCGAAGCTGCTCATGACAGCGGCATAGGCTGCGCCCTCGCCGAGAGCGCTCAGCGCCCGCAGACCATAGAAGAGACTCCGTTGTTCATAGCCGAACGCGGCGCCGGTATTGGCCAGCAGTGCTAATGCGAGCCCACCGAGGGCCAGTCGTCGAAGGGGTAGTCGGTGCATGAACAGCGCACAGCCGAGTGCGACGGTCACCGAACCGATGGCGCCGAAGCCGCCGGTCATTCCCGCTGCTGAGTCACTGAATCCGCCGGCATCCACCAGCACCCCGGTGATGATCGGCCCGATGAGGATCGGTATGAGCGTCGTGCAGCCCAAAAAGGCGCTTGCCCAGACGGCTGGGCCGGGTATGGCTGACAAGCGTCCTGCTCCCGTGAAGTGTCTTTCCGCATGGTGTCCCAGTAGTGATGAGCGCGCAAACCCGAGTAAGCTGCCTGTTGTTTCGCCAAAGCGAGCCCGAACTATGCCCGTGTCCTATCGAATGCCCGCTGAGTGGGCGCCCCATGATGGCTGCTGGATGGCATGGCCTTGCCGGGTGGGCATGTGGCCCGATCCCGCGGCGACCCGCGCGGCTTACGCGGCGGTGGCGCACTGCATTGCCGACAGCGAGCCGGTGACCATGGTCGTGCCACCGACGTTGCGAGCCGAGGCGCACCACTATCTGGGCAGCGACGTGACCTTGCTCGAGTTGCCCATTGACGACTCCTGGGCCCGGGACAGCGGTCCCAACTTTGTGGTCAGTGATCGGGGCGAGCTGGCGGGCGTCTGCTTCCGCTTCAACGCTTGGGGGCGCAAATACAGTCCTTACGCCGATGACGCGCTGATGGCGGGGCGGATTCTCGAGCATCTTCGACTGCCCGCGATTGATTCAGATCTTGTTGCCGAGGGCGGTGGCCTCTCGGTGGATGGCGAAGGCACCCTGCTGACAACAACCAGTTGCTTCCCGAATGCCAATCGCAACCCGGACTGGTCCGTCGCCGACATCGAGCGGGAGTTAGGCGAGCGCCTGGGGGTCGAAAAGGTGATCTGGCTGCCGGGAGACCCGCTCGATCAGGAGACCGATGGCCATGTCGACGGTGTCGCCGTCTTCGCGCGTCCTGGGGCGGTCATCATCGAGGCAAGCAGCGATCCGCGGGACCCGCGTGCGCCATTTTTTGACCAGCTGCGTCTATCGCTCGAGGGTCAGACTGATGCCCAAGGGCGACCGCTTGAGTGCTTGCCCCTGCCTGAGGCGCCGGAGAGTTGCGCCCTCAACGACAAATTCTGTCTGTCCTACGTCAATTTCTATCTGGCTAACGGGGCCGTTATCGCGCCCGCCTACGGCGCCTCGACCGACGGCGAGGTGCGCGAGCGCTTGCAGGACTATTTTCCCGGTCGCGAAGTCCGGATGGTGCCCATCGCAGCCATTGCCATGGGCGGTGGCGGGATTCACTGCATCACACAACAGCAACCCGCTGCTTCAGCGCAGGATTGAACGCCGATGGAATTTGTCAGGGCTGGGCTCGAGGACCGGGAAGGATTGCTATCGCTGATCGCGGAGTACTACGAGTTGGATCGGCACGTTTTTGACAGGCAGCGTGTGGTGGCCGCGTTGCAGCCGCTGCTCACTGAAGATGATTTTGGTGTGGTGTGGAAAGTCGGCACGGGTGCAGCGCAAGGCTATGCCGTGGTCACCTGGGGTTACAGTCTGGAGTCGGGTGGTCCGGAGGCACTGATCGATGAAATCTACGTGAGGCCCCGTGGTCAGGGTGTGGGTGCTGCCTTGGTTGATCACATCATTGCTGACTGCCGCGAACGCGGATTCTTACGCATTTTTCTCGAGACAGAGCGCCACAACACACGGGTGCGGGAGTTTTACGCCCGCTGCGGCTTCGGCAGTGACGATTCCATCTGGATGAGCAGGGATATTTAGCCTCATCTGTGATTCTGGACCTTTTCTTGGGGCGATTTACACCTATTTGCGGGCGGAGGTTGTCGCTGGTCCTAGCTGAAAAGTTCATATCTCTCTGTTTTTATTGAAGTTATCAGATTTCTGGCACGCCTGCTGCAAAGACTGGGTGT
>CAYZWL010000020.1:0-46477 GCA_964482195.1 uncultured Alteromonadaceae bacterium
TGGTGCTGAATTACAGGCCTACCTCGGTCAGGCGCTCAGAGAGGGTCGTTCCCAACGCTCAATGGCCCGCTTTCTCGCCAGCGCCCGCGCGTTCTATCGATACCTGCTGCGAGAAGGCCGCATACACGAAGATCCGACTCGTCTGATCGAGAACCCACGGCAGGGGCGACCCTTGCCGAAGTCCCTGTCCGAATCAGATGTTGAGAAACTGCTGGCGGCACCCGACCCATCTGTCCCCGTTGAGCATCGAGATCGCGCCATGCTCGAATTGCTCTACGCCACCGGGCTGCGAGTGAGTGAACTGACCTCGCTGACCTTGCCGCAGGTGTCGATCAATCAGGGGGTGGTCAGGGTGATTGGCAAGGGCAGCAAGGAACGGTTGGTGCCGGTAGGGGAGGAGGCACTCGACTGGTTGCGCGGGTTCGTTGCCGGCGCGAGGGGAGAGTTGCTACGCGGTAGACCCAGCGAGGTACTGTTTCCGTCCAATCGCGGCACGGCGATGACTCGTCAGGCCTTTTGGTATCGTATTAAACTCTACGCCTCTCGGGCGGGTATTGAGGCTCATCTCTCTCCGCACACCCTGCGGCACGCTTTTGCGACCCATTTATTGAACCATGGCGCCGATTTGCGGGTCGTACAGTTGTTGCTGGGACACAGTGATCTCACAACCACACAGATTTATACTCACGTCGCCCGCAGCCGGCTGAAAACGCTGCATGAACAACATCACCCGCGTGGCTAGCGCCACGCCAACGGAGAATTCGATGACTTTTCGACGATTGACCGCCAAGCCCCGTGTTGGATTGGCCCTGATCTCATTGCTGGGCGCACTGCTGGCACCCTTGGCTTTGTCTGAGACCTACAGCTCCAACGTCAACAAGGACGCCGAGGACAAGCTCGCCGCCGCGTTGACCGCCTTCGTCGGTCAGCCAATCACCATTGAGAGCAGCGAGCCGTCACCTGCGAAGGGCATTATCGAAATTCAGATCACTGATGGCCCGAAGCTGTACGCTACCGATGATGGCGAGTTTTTCTTCCTGCAGGGTGACCTGCATGGCATGCAAGACGGCGAAGTAGTCAATGTGACTGAAACCGGCCGCATCAGCCAGCGTCAGGCGCTGGTTGGCGCGATCGATATCAATGACATGATTGTGTTCTCACCGGAGGGTGAGACCCGTGACTACATTAACGTCTTCACCGATGTGTCCTGTGGTTACTGCCAGAAGCTGCATCGTGAGATCGATCAGCTCAACGACCTGGGTATTGAAGTTCGCTATCTGGCGTACCCACGCAATGGCATTGACTCGGAGGGCGCGAAGCAACTCGAGACAGCCTGGTGCTCTGACAACCGAAAAGAAGCACTGACCAAGCTGAAATCTGGCGTGACAGTGCCGAACATCAGCTGCAACAGTGAGTTGATTGCTGCGCACTTTGAACTGGGCGGCAAAATGGGTGTTCGCGGTACCCCGGCCATTCTGACCAGCGACGGTCGTTTGATTCCGGGTTATCAGCCGGCGGCCAGTCTCGCCAAAGTGTTGGGTCTCGATTAACCAAGGCGCCCCCGGGAGGGCGTCACCACCCGGGGGGCGGGTTTTGAATCATCATTTTCAGCGCATTGAGCGTCTGCCACCGTATGTGTTCAACATTATTGGTGATCTCAAGCAGGCGGCGCGAGCCAGAGGCGAGGACATTATCGATTTCGGGATGGGCAATCCCGATCAGCCGACGCCCAGCCACATCGTCGACAAACTGACCGAGACCGTGCAGCGGGGGGATACCCATCGGTACTCCCAGTCTCGAGGCATTCCTCGCCTGCGCAAGGCGATGGCCGACTGGTACCAGCGTCGCTATGACGTGACGCTGGATCCCGCCAAGGAGGTGATCGTCACTTTGGGTTCCAAAGAGGGGCTGGCTCACCTGGCGCTGGCAACAACCAGCGTTGGCGACGCCATTCTGGTGCCCAATCCGTCGTACCCGATTCACCCCTATGGGTTCGTGATCTCTGGTGCCGACCTGCGTCATGTCCCCATGTCCGACGAGCAGACCTTCTTCGTCGAGCTTGAAAATGCCATTCGCAATACCTACCCCAAGCCCAAAATGCTGGTGCTTAACTTTCCGTCGAATCCGACTGGCCACTGTGTCGACATCGGTTTCTTCGAGAAGGTCGTGGCGGTCGCGCGCGAGGCGGGCATTTGGGTGGTTCACGATCTGGCCTACGCAGATATCGTTTTCGACGGTTACAAGGCCCCCAGTATTCTGGAAGTTCCGGGTGCTCGGGACGTCGCCGTGGAGTTTTTCACCCTGTCCAAGAGCTACAACATGCCGGGGTGGCGAGTGGGTTTCTGCGTGGGTAACGAAGAGCTCATCGCAGCACTCGCGCGCATCAAGTCCTATCTGGACTACGGGATTTTTACACCGGTTCAGGTCGCGGCCATCTCGGCGCTCGAGGGCGATCAACAATGTGTCGCCGATATCTGCGACATGTACCGAAGTCGCCGGGACGTGCTTTGCCAAGGGCTCAATGATGCGGGCTGGCCAGTCGAGCCCCCCAAGGCAACCATGTTTGTATGGGCGCAGATACCCGAGGCATTCCGCCATCTGGGTTCGTTGGAGTTCAGTAAACAGTTGCTGCACCGCGCCGGTGTCGCGGTGTCACCGGGTGTCGGTTTTGGCGAGTACGGTGAGGGCTACGTGCGTTTTGGTCTGATCGAGAACGAGCATCGCACCCGGCAGGCCATTCGGGGCATTCGCAAGATGCTTCGCGAGGGGCCGCACACCCCCGAAACCGCAAATCATGAAGAAGGACAGTCAGCGTGAATGAACGCAGCTTGAAGGTTGGCCTGTGTGGTCTTGGTACGGTGGGCAGCGGCGTGGTGGCCTTGCTTGAGCGCAATGCGGGTCTGTTATCGACCCGCGCAGGACAAGCGATCGAGTTGGTGCATATCGGTGCTCGCCGGGATCGACCAGGGGTTCAGCCTGCCTGTACTGTCAGCCGTGACATCTTCGCGGTTGTAGAAGACCCATCGGTGGATGTGGTTGTTGAGCTCATTGGCGGCACGACGACGGCGAATGAGCTGGTGACGGCGGCGCTGGAGGCGGGCAAACATGTGGTCACCGCCAATAAGGCTTTGATTGCCGAGCACGGCATGGCGTTGCTGGCGTTGGCCGAGTCCAAAGGTGTGGCGCTGCGCTTCGAGGCTGCGGTGGCGGGTGGTATTCCGATCATCAAGGCACTGCGCGAGGGGCTTGCAGCCAATCGCGTTGAGTCTTTGGCAGGCATTATCAATGGCACGGGCAATTTTATTCTCACCGAAATGGCCGCCAAAGGGCGTGACTTCGACGATGTGCTGGCTGAGGCGCAGGCGCTGGGCTACGCCGAGGCGGACCCCAGCTTCGACGTGGATGGTACCGACGCTGCCCACAAGCTGGTGATTCTGGCCTCGGTTGCGTTCGGTGTACCGCTGGCGATCGATGCACCTTTCATGGAAGGTGTGGATCGAGTAGCGCCCGCTGATCTCGAGTACGCCGCGGAACTGGGGTATCGGATCAAGCATTTGGGCATTGCTCGGCAGCGAGGCGAGCAATTGGAGTTGCGGGTGCATCCGACGCTGCTACGGGAGAGCGAGCAACTGGCCACAGTTGATGGCGTACTCAATGGTGTGCGTGTCCAGGGTGATGGTGTTGGCCAGGTGGTCTTGACCGGTGCGGGTGCCGGCGCTGAGCCTACCGCATCTGCAGTGATTGCCGATCTCGTCGACATCGCCCGTGCCAGGACCGACGGCGCCACTCGATTTGCCCCCGGACTCGGGGCACCTGTGGCGGCGCTCAAGGCGCTCGCCATTCTCCCCGCCGACGAGGTGGTCTCACCCTGGTATCTGCGGATGACCGCGGCCGATCGCCCGGGGGTGATGGCAGAAATTGCCCGGATCCTGAGCGAGCAGGGCATCAGTATTGAGTCTTTGATACAGAAGCCGCCCCACCGCGGTGAAGATCGCGTGCCAGTGATTATTCTCACCAGTCGCGCCAGCCAGGCCAGTCTCTACGCGGCCTGCGCTGCGTTGGCTGAACTCGAGACCATCGAAGACGCTATTACCCGCTTGCGGGTCGAAGATTTTACGGAGTAACCGGTCGATGCGTTACATCAGTACCCGTGGCAATGCGCCTGCACTGAATTTTGAAGAAGTACTGCTCGCGGGCTTGGCCAGCGATGGTGGGCTCTACGTGCCCGAGCAATTGCCGAGCTTCACCGCCGCCGAGATCAGTGCAATGCGCGCGCTGCCTTACAACCAGTTGGCGCTGAAAATCATCCGGCCGTTTGTCGGTGATTGCATCGCAGAGGACGATCTCAAGCGATTGATCGACGACAGCTACGCCGAATTCCGCCACGCTGCGATTGCGCCGCTGGTGCAGCTCGATGCCAATCAATGGGTACTCGAACTCTTTCACGGACCTACACTGGCATTTAAGGATTTTGCACTGCAGTTGCTGGGCCGTCTTCTCGACCATGTTCTGGAGCGGCGCGGCGAGAAAGTGGTGGTCATGGGGGCAACCTCGGGTGACACCGGCAGCGCGGCGATCGAGGGCTGCCGCCACTGCAAGCATGTCGACATCTTCATTCTGCACCCGCACCAAGCGGTCTCTGAGGTACAGCGCCGTCAGATGACCACGGTGATTGGTGACAATATTCATAACCTGGCGATTGAGGGTAACTTCGATGACTGTCAGGCCATGGTGAAGGCCAGCTTTGTTGCCGAGCCTTTCCTGCCCGCAGGTCGGTCTCTCGCGGCGGTTAATTCGATCAACTGGGCGCGGATCATGGCGCAGATCGTTTATTACTTTTATGCCGCGCTGGCCCTCGGTGGTCCCGACCGGCCCGTGTCGTTCTCCGTTCCGACGGGCAACTTTGGCGACATCTTCGCCGGGTACCTGGCCCACCGGATGGGCTTGCCGGTTGATCAACTGGTGATTGCCACCAATCGCAACGACGTCTTACACCGGGTGCTGAGCACGGGTCAGTATGCGCGTCAGCCCCTGGAGAAGTCCCTGTCCCCGAGTATGGACATCACCGTGTCGTCCAATTTTGAGCGGCTAATGTTTGATATGTACGGCCGTGACGGGGCGGTTATCGCCGGCCTCATGGCCCGGTTCGACGGAGGCTCGATCGAACTCGATTCCGAGGCCTTGGTCCGTGTGCGTGGTCTTTTTGCCAGTGCCCGGGTGTCCGACGACGAGACCTGCGAAGAAATCGCCCGCGTCTGGGCTGAGAACGAGTATCTACTCGATCCCCACAGTGCGATTGGCACCATGGCTGCGCGACGCTGCCAGCGGGATCCAGCAATACCGATGGTGACCCTCGCAACAGCCCACCCGGCCAAATTCCCTGCAGCTATCGCCCAGGCGGTACCGGGGCTTGGCGCTGACCTGCCAGCGCACCTGGCCGATCTCTACGAGCGACCCGAGGCGAGCACGGTGCTGGCGAATGATCTGGTCCAGGTCCAGCAGTTTATGGCGGCGAACGTTCACGCTTGATGCGCCCGCAGATTCATCGTCGTCGGGCAGACGTCAGTGCCTCGCTGGCAAGCAGCTCGTTGCACCCACTGCTGCAGCGAGTTTACGCGGGTAGAGGCATCACCAATGCCAGCGAGCTGACACTGGGTCTGGGAGAGTTGTTACCGCCTGAACGTTTGCTCGGTACGGCAGAGGCGGCTGGCTTACTGGCTGACGCTATCGAGGGAGACGCGCGAGTCGTCGTGGTCGGCGATTTCGACGCCGACGGCGCAACCAGTTCGGCGTTGGCGGTGGACGTACTGCGGCAAATGGGGCTGCGCGAAGTCAGCTATTTGGTGCCAAACCGTTTCGAATTTGGCTACGGCTTGAGTCCGGAGATTGTCGCATTGGCCGCAGAGCGTGTGCCGGACCTGATTGTGACAGTCGACAATGGCATCTCCTCCCATGAAGGGGTCGCGGTGGCCCGCGAGATGGGCATCAGCGTATTGGTGACCGACCACCACCTGCCAGGTGTCGAATTGCCGGCGGCAGATGTAATCGTGAATCCCAACCAGCCTGCCTGCGGTTTCCCCAGCAAGTCGCTGGCGGGCGTCGGGGTCATGTTTTACGTGCTGATGGCGTTGCGCGCAGAACTGCGCCGTCGTGGTTGGTTTGAGCACTCGGGGTACAACGAACCCAATCTCGGTGATGCACTGGATCTGGTGGCGCTCGGCACGGTGGCAGATGTCGTGCCGCTGGACCACAACAATCGAATCTTGGTGGCGGCGGGGCTTGCCCGCATGCGCGCTGGTCGCGCGCGACCCGGTATTGCGGCGCTTTTCGAGGTGGCGGGTCGGGATATCAGTCAGGCCAGTAGCTCAGACCTTGGATTCATCGCTGGACCACGGCTGAATGCTGCAGGTCGGCTCGATGATATGTCGTTGGGTATCGAATGCTTGCTGTCCCAGTCGACGCTCGCCGCTCGCCCCCAGGCCGAGCGACTTGATCAATTGAATCGCGAGCGCCGGCAGATCGAGCAGGGCATGGAGCAGGAGGCTTTGGCGAGACTGGAGCATCTGCAGGTGGCGTCTGAAGAGACTCCGTATGCGCTCAGTGTGTACGACTCGGGCTTCCATCAGGGCGTGGTTGGTATCGTGGCTTCTCGGCTTAAAGAACGCTTCCACCGGCCTACCATCGTATTCGCCGACGCCGGTGATGGTCAGCTTAAAGGTTCCGGGCGGTCACTGCCCGAAGTGCACCTTCGCGATGTCCTTGACCGTGTTGCCAGCCAGCACCCGGGCTTGATCAGTAAATTTGGTGGGCACGCCATGGCCGCGGGACTCAGTCTTGATGCAGCCCACTTTGAACAGTTTTCTGCAGCATTCAACCTGGCGGTAGCTGAGGCCGTGGGCCACCGACCGCCCACGCCCAGTTTCGACAGTGATGGCGACCTCGACGCGCGCGATTTTGCACTCGAGACCGCTGAGGCGCTGCGTCATGCGGGTCCGTTTGGACAGAAGTTCCCTGAACCCATGTTCGATGGCGTCTTCGAGGTGTTGGAGCAGCGCATCGTTGGCGAACGTCACCTCAAGCTGCGTCTTCGACGGGAAGGCCAGGATATTGAAGCCATCGCTTTCAATGTCGAGCCGCTCGACTGGCGAGATCCTGTTGACCGCATCGGTGCGCTCTATCATTTGGAGGTTAATGAATTTCGTGGGCGGCGTGCCCCGCAACTGCGGCTGAGCGAGCTGTGGGTCGAATAGCGCCCCGCGGCTTTCCGCCACCCCCTGCTGTCCGGTAGAATTGCGGCCCTTTTTTCTCAAGCTGCCCACGCCATGTTGGAAGTAAATCCTCTGATCCAGAGCCTCAAGGACATCCGCGCACGTACTGACGTGCTTAGGGGGTATCTTTGACTACGCTGAAAAACAGGATCGACTGAAGGAAGTCGAACTCGAACTCGCTGAACCCTCTGTTTGGGATGACGCGGAACGCGCTCAGGCCCTGGGACGGGAACGCGCTTCTCTCGAGAATGTGGTCAAAACCATCGACGAGCTCGATTCAGGTGCCGACGACGCCAATGACCTGCTCGACATGGCCGTGGAAGAGTCCGACCAGGAAACCGCGGACGCAGTAGCAGCCGATATCCGGGACTTGCTCGCGACACTCGAGAAACTTGAGTTTCGCCGCATGTTCGCGGGGGAAATGGATCCGAACAACGCCTACCTCGATATTCAGGCTGGTTCAGGTGGTACTGAAGCCCAGGATTGGGCTGAGATGTTGCTGCGCATGTATCTGCGTTGGGGTGAGGACAAGGGCTTCAAAGCGACCCTGACCGAGGCGTCCGCTGGTGAAGTGGCGGGTCTTAAGAGCGCCACGGTTCACTTTGAAGGTGAATACGCTTTCGGTTGGCTGCGGACCGAGACCGGTGTTCATCGCCTGGTGCGTAAATCTCCCTTCGACAGTGGCGGTCGCCGTCACACGTCGTTCGCCTCGGTGTTTCTGTCGCCCGAGATCGATGACAATATCGAGATCGAAATCAATCCAGCTGACCTGCGCATCGATACCTATCGATCATCGGGCGCCGGTGGTCAGCACGTCAACACGACAGACTCGGCGGTTCGTATTACCCACGAACCCACCGGGATTGTCTCCAGCTGCCAGACCGAGCGCTCGCAGCACCAAAACAAAGACAACGCGATGAAGCAGCTGCGCGCCAAGCTCTACGAAATGGAGATGCTCAAGCGCAGCGCTGAAAAGCAGGCACTGGAAGACACCAAGGCTGATATCGGGTGGGGCAGTCAGATTCGCTCCTACGTACTCGACGATGCCCGTATCAAGGACCTGCGCACTGGCGTCGAAACCCGCAATACCCAGGCGGTACTCGACGGCGCTTTGGATCCGTTTATCGAAGCTTCACTGAAAAAGGGACTCTGAGGAACCTGCCCAATGACCGACACTCCGGCTCCCGATGAAAACAAACTGATCGCTGAGCGCCGCGCCAAACTCGCCGCATTGCGCGAGGCGGGCAATGCCTTCCCCAACGACTTCCGCCGCACGGCATTCGCCGGCGAGTTGCATGCCGACTACGAGCAGCAGACCAAGGAAGCGCTGGCGGAAGCTGGGCAGGAGTTCGCGGTCGCCGGACGATTGATTCGCAATCGGGGCGCTTTCCTGCTGATTCAGGATGACTCCGGCCAGATTCAGTTGTACATCGACCGAAAAGGTCTCGATGAGCAAACACTGGCGGGCATCAAGAGCTGGGATCTGGGCGACATTGTGGCCGCACGAGGCACCTTGCAGAAAAGCGGTAAGGGCGACCTGTACATCAATATGGCAGAGGCGCAGCTGCTGACCAAGGCGCTGCGACCGCTGCCCGACAAGTACCACGGGCTCGCTGACCAGGAATTGCGCTACCGACAACGCTACGTAGACCTGATCGTAAACCCCGAGGTACGGGATATCTTTCGTGTCCGCTCGGCGACGATTAGCTTTATCCGCCAGTTTTTGAACGAGCGGGCATTTATCGAAGTAGAGACACCCATGCTGCATCCCATCCCGGGGGGGGCGACCGCGCGGCCTTTCGTGACCCATCACAACGCGCTCGACATGGATATGTACCTGCGCATCGCACCGGAGCTGTACCTCAAGCGCTTGACCGTGGGCGGATTTGAGCGGGTCTATGAGATTAACCGCAACTTCCGTAACGAGGGCTTGTCGACCCGACACAATCCCGAGTTCACCATGCTCGAGTTTTACTGTGCCTACGCGGATTACCACGACGCAATGGACATGACCGAGACCCTGCTGCGCGATCTCACCCAGAGCGTCCTGGGCACCAACACCGTGGTCTGGGGTGATATCGCTATTGATTTCGCAAAACCCTTCGATCGACTCACCGTTGTCGAGGCCATTCTCAAGTACAACCCGTCGCTGGCGCCGTCCGATATCGACAATCTGGATGCCGCTCGAGCGGTGTTGTCAGGGCTTGGTATTGAAGCCAAAGCCACTTGGGGCCTTGGCAAGATTCAGATGGAGATTTTCGAGCAGACTGCTGAAGCAAAACTCGAACAGCCGACGTTTATCACCGCCTACCCGACTGAGGTGTCCCCGCTGGCACGTCGCAATGACAGCGACCCCTTTGTGACCGACCGGTTTGAGTTTTTCATTGCCGGACGGGAAATTGCCAATGGCTTCAGCGAGCTCAATGACGCTGAAGACCAAGCGGAGCGCTTCCGCGCACAGGTGGCTGAAAAAGACGCCGGCGACGATGAGGCGATGCATTACGATCACGATTACATCCGCGCCCTGGAGTACGGCATGCCGCCGACTGTGGGCGAGGGCATTGGTATCGACCGACTGGTAATGTTGCTTACCAATTCGCCGTCGATTCGTGACGTACTTCTCTTTCCGCACATGCGCCCGGAGTGAATTCGTAGCAGCCCCCGCAACTGGGTGCTATTCTGCCGTCATTCGAAGAGAGAACCCCCTGTGCCACAGTTTCGCGTTGTATCACTGACCTCTGCCGCTGCTCTGACAGCGTTGCTGGCTGGTTGTGCGACAACGCCAGAACCCCAGGCTGCCCCGGCACTGACAGCACCGAGTCCTGCGGAACTCAATATCCCCGAGCCTGCAGTCGACGCGAACTGTAACTGCGACGACCCAGCACCTGCCCTGGTTGAAAACCATTTTGACCGAGGCGTCCGCGCACTGGCAGCGCGGGATTATGTCCGGGCCCGGGTTTATTTTGAGCGTCACCGTGATACCGGTGAGGAGCAGGCGCAGCGCGAGGCAGAGGTGGGTATGACCTTCGTCAGCTTGCTGGAAGATTCAGTCGGCGACGGCCGCTCGGAGAATGGCGCCAGTGGTGTTGATGAGCGCGCCGAGGTGATGAGTCTGGCCCTGGCCGCGATTGATCAACTCCAGGCGCAGATCACCATGCTGACTCAGCGCAATGAGACGCTCGCGTCCGATCTGGAAAAGCGCGAGGAGGCTCTCAAGCGGCTTCGAGATCTGACTCTGGGACAGCCGGAAGGCTAACCGTAAAGCTTGAGCCTACGCCGGGCTCGCTGCTCAGGGAGATATCCCCACCCAACATCTGGCAGAACTCCCGCACGATGGCCAGTCCCAGTCCGGTACCGCCGTAGTTATTGGCGGTGCTGGCATCAGCCTGAACAAAGGCATCGAACACCCTGGCCTGTTGGGCGTCATCCATACCGATTCCCGTATCGGATACCTGGATGGTCAACACCTGCTCGGCGATGGCGGCGCTCACGGTCACCGTGCCTCGCTCGGTGAATTTGCAGGCATTTGAGAAAAGATTGGTCACGATCTGCTGAAGCTTGCCCGGATCGCTCTCGATGTCGTACATCGAGTCCGCGTCCACCTCGAGTATCAGCTCGTTCTCCCCCTGAGACAGCAGTGGGCTCAGTGCATCGCAGACCTGAACGACCATGGCGGCGGGATTGAACACCGAGGTCGCCACCTGCATCTTGCCGGTCTCGATCTTCGACAGGTCGAGAATGTCGTTGATCAGTGAGAGCAACTGACGACCCGAAAAGATAATGGTGCTGAGGTCGTGGTGAAACTGATCGCGATCGATATCCGCAGGGTCGCCGAGCTCATCCTGGAGCATCTCGCTGTAGCCAATAATCGCATTGAGCGGTGTGCGCAATTCGTGACTCACATTGGCGAGGAACATGCTTTTTGCCGCATTGGCGTCATCGGCGTCGGCCTTGGCGGCACGGACGTCTTCGATGGCTGTCTCCAGTTTGGCCGACATCTCATTGAAGGTGCGGGCAAGTTCGGCGATTTCCCCGGCGTCACGTTGCTCATTGATGCGGTGTCGCAGATCACCGGAGCCGAACCGTTCTGCACCGACCTTGAGTCGCAGTAGCGAAGCATTGGTGCTTCGAAGTAGGGCAATCACCAGGAGCGTGGTAATGGCAATGGACGCAACAAAGCCGATCACCGTGATGCGATCGGTCAATTCAATCGTGCCATCGATGGCATTCGAGCGCTGTACGGCCAGATAGACCTGGCGTTGGTCGAGTTCTCGTAGTCGCTGCTGCGCGTCGTTGTACCGGGTCGGCGTATCGACATTCGGTACTGGACCATCGCCGTTATAACTGTCGTAAAACCGGCGCCACAACAGCACCAAATCACTGGCACTGTCGAAAAGTCGGCGGTAGTAGTCCTCGGTACCCTCGATGCCAAGCGCGCCCAACCGCCGCAGGCGGGTACCGATATCGTCTAGCTCAGTAATCGCAGTGCTGAGTTCGGTCTCTCCCAGTGGTTCCTCGGTGGTCTCGCGCAAGGTCGCCAGCACCAGCACCTGCTGGCGCTGGTTCTCCAGGCTCTGTTCCAGGTCTGCCGTGAGTTGCGCTGCATTCACTGAGGCGAGATAGGCGCGCAGGCTCTCGTCGCGGGTATAGCTGCCCCAGAGATGGGTGCCGACGTTGATGGCGAACAGGGTGAAGATCGCCACTGAGAACAGGTAGAGCCGTGCTCGTAGGCTGAGACGTGGCTGAAGTCTCACGCGATCAGGGCTCCAATTGTTGGTGGATTTTCGCCAGTAGTGCCGGGAAGTCGATCGGCTTGGTCGCGTAGTCTACGCAGCCTGCGGCGAGTGCTTCTTCCCGGTCGCTCGCCATGGCGTGGGCTGTGAGTGCGATGATGGGGATACCGTTAAGCATCGGGTCGGCTTGGGCTTCGCGGCAGGCGGTCCAGCCGTCTTTGATCGGCAAGTTCATATCCATCAAGACAACACCGGGCCGCTCGGCGCGCATCGCGACCAGGGCTTGCTCGCCGTCTTCGGCGGTAATGACCGTGTGCCCTGCGCGACTGAGTCTGCGTACCAGCATATCCCGGTTGACGACATTGTCCTCAACCAGCAGCACGGTCTTCGATGACTCAGTCATGCTGGAGCCCCAGTACAGGTTTGACCAAAACGGTCTCCTCTATGCCTTTGACCGATAACTCTTGTTGCGGGCCGGTTTCAAACACGGCGGGCGCAGCATCGAGCGTACTTTGCGACGCCAGGATTTCTCCGTGTCCGGTGTGGTCCTCAATACGCGAGGTGACATTCATATTGTGACCGACAAAGCCGTACTTGGAGCGCCGCTCCGAACCGATGTTGCCCGCGACGACCGGTCCGGTATTGAGAGCGATCGCCATCGCGACTTCAGGCAAGCCATCAGCGCGATTCTCGTGATTGATGGCATCCATCGACGCCTGCATTTCCAGTGCGCAACGCAGGGCCCGCTCGGCATCGTTGTCGGACTTCTTTGGCGCACCAAACACGGCCAGCACCGCGTCGCCGAGGAATTCATCGATGGTGCCGCCGTGCTCAAGAATGACCTCGGTCATACGACCCAAATAGCGGTTGAGCAGTTGCATTACCTGCTGCGGGCTCAGGTGCTCGCTGAGCGTGGTAAAGCCGCGGATATCAGACATCATGATGGTGACCTCGCGCAGGTCTCCACCGAGTTCGAGTCCCTCTGGGTTTTCGAGCAATTCGTCGACGATATCATCGGAAAGATAACGGCCGAACGTACTGCGGATGAAACGCTCGCTGCGCTCCAGTTGTTCGCGGTACTGTTCTTCACGATCGTGCCAGCGCTTGCGCTCGATGCCCGCGGAGATGCGCGCACCCAGTAGCACCGGATTAAAGGGCTTCAGCAGATAGTCATCGGCACCGGCCTGAATGCAGGCGACGATCTGGTCCATGTCCTGTCGCCCGCTGATCATGATGACCGAGGTCGCGCGCAGTCGTTCGTCCTCCTTGAGGCGCTTCAGTACCTCTGCGCCGCCAATACCGGGCATCATGAGGTCGAGCAATACGACATCGACGGCCAAGGTTGTGAGCAGTTCCAGGGCTTCTTCGCCGGACTCGGCGGTCAGTACCGTATGACCCGATCGCGACAGCAGTCGGCTGACCAGGTCGCGATTTTCTGGCATGTCGTCTACCGCGAGGATGACCCCTGGCTCCGACGCACTGGCGGCGATACGCTCGGCGGCGCCCTGGTGGACGTCATTGGTGGCGGGCGCCTGTGAGCTGGCGGCAGCAAGCACGGCGGCCAGTTCCCGGCGCAGCTCTCGGTGGAGCGTCTCGCTCACCTCATCCAGCATCTCAGCGTAGCCGCGGATCGCGCCTATCAGATTCAGCATGTCATGGTGGCGGGCGCTGTGAGTGCCACGCAGGGTTTCCGCCAATTTGCGTCCCGCGCCGAACAGTGCCGCCAGGTCATCGGCCTCGGCGGGGGCGACCTGGATAGTCGGCCGGTTCGCCACGGCGCTAAGGCCGCTGACGCAGTCCAGCAGTCGTTTTGCCCAGGCGTCGGTAGGTTCAGTGGCGGCGGTGGTTTCAGGTACGGTGGCCATGGCGTGAGTATAGCGACGGGATCAACTCAGGGCATCCGCCAGCGGTGTCTTCCTCTCCCTCAATGGCGATCTGGGTATAGGCGTAGGCAGATGCTTGCGTTACCATTTGCGAATTATTAACAAAAGGTCAGGACACCGTCGATGCTGGATCAAGTGGAGATTTTTCACGGTCTCAACGCGGGAGAAATCAAGGCGTTGGAAGAGAGCAGCAGTACCCGCTCGTTTCCAAAGAATACTGTGGTGATCCACGAGAATGATCCCGCGGACTCGCTGTTCGTCATTGAAGCAGGCAAGGTCAAGGTTTACTGCAGCGACAAGAATGGCAAGGAGTTCATCATGAACACCCTGGGCCCGGGTGATTACTTTGGTGAACTGGCGCTGCTCGATGACGCCACTCGCTCAGCCTCGGTGCGCACCGTGGAAAAGTCTGAGTTCCGCGTGGTGATGAAAGATGAGTTCAACCAAGTGCTCGACGATCATCCCAATATCGCCCGCCAATTGATCCGTAACCTGGCGGGGCGTGTTCGCAAGCTGACTGCCGACGTTAAAAGTCTGGCCCTGCAGGATGTTTATGGTCGCGTCGCCAATGTACTCATGGATCTGTCCGAAGAGCGTGGCGATGGCACCCTGTTTATTCCCGAGAAGCTGACTCAGCAGGACATTGCCGACCGAGTGGGCGCCTCACGTGAGATGGTTGCACGCATCCTCAAGGATCTCACCATTGGTGAGTACATCCGCTTCGAAGGTCGCCACATCATCATCAACACCCGGCTGCCAGCCAAATACTGAGCTCAGCCGGTTTGCTCAGTCGCGGCGATCCTTGATCGTCGCGCCCACACGGCCGACGGCGAGCGAGATGTCTACGGTCGCCCCCAGCGCCACCTGTGCGCTATCCCGTACAGCAACCCCAGCTTCGTCGGTGACGATGGCGTAGCCCCGTGCGAGGGTGTTTTGCGGTCCGAGGGTTTCCAAAAGCTTTGTCTGTTGCTGCAGCCGATCCCGCGCTGAGTGCAGTCTGCGGGTCATGGCCGCGCTCAGGCGTTGTTGATGGATGCTCAGTTGTTCACGGCGCTGGGCCATTGCGTGCTGCGGGTGCCTGCGGCTCAAACTCAGTTTCAATTGCTTCAGGCTGGCGCGTTCGCGTTCCAGTCGACGTTCGATAGCCCGATTCAACTGGCGCTTGCTGTCGCCAAGCGTTTGCCGGCGCTGGTTGAGAAGCTGACCCGGATGGCGCAAGCGCCGTTGCAGATGATGCAGTCGCTGGGCGGCGCTGAGCAGATGCTGCTGAACGGCCCGATGCAGGCGAACTTGACGGTGGTCCAGACGCTGCTGCCATTCGAGTTGGTCGGTGGTCACCACCTCCGCCGCGGCCGAAGGGGTAGGTGCCCGATAGTCCGCAACGAAGTCCGCGATGCTGAAGTCGACTTCGTGCCCCACAGCGCTGATGACGGGTAATTCACTCGCCGCGATGGCTCGGGCGACGACTTCCTCGTTGAACGCCCAAAGATCCTCTAACGAACCGCCACCCCGGGTGACGATCAGCACATCTATTGGATGCACGCAGGTTTGGCTGAAATGGTTGGCGCGATCGATGGCCGCGGCGATCTGAAGACCTGCGCCTTCACCTTGAACTGGCACGGGGTAGACGCGCACCACGGCACGCGGACTGCGCCTTTCAAGTACGCTGAGTACATCGTGGATGGCCGCTCCCGACGCAGAAGTCACGACCCCGATGTGCTGGGCATCGTCAGGCAGCGGTTGTTTGCGCTCGGGTGCAAACAAACCCTCCGCGGCGAGCCTCGCCTTGAGTGCCTCGAACGCGAGTTGCAGGGACCCATCTCCAGCGGGAGCCAAATGTTCGCAGATCAGTTGGAACTCACCGCGGGCTTCATACAGCGAGACCCGGGCCCGGATACGCACATGATCACCGCGTCCGGGTTTGACCTTCACGCGCATGTTTGCGCGTTTGAACATCGCGCAACGCACCTGAGCTTTGCTGTCTTTGAGCGTGAAGTACCAATGTCCCGAGGAGGCCGCGGTGAAATCGCCGATCTCGCCCTCGACATTCACCCAGTCGAAATGTGATTCCAGCAGGACTTTGACGTCTCGGGTCAGCTCGCTGACGGTGCAACTGGGGGCGGTCTGGGTGCCGGGTAACAAGGCTTCAACGCTCCGTAACATTGTGGCGGTAAGCTGAAAAGGCTATACTTGCCGGTTTACCATTCCAAGCTCAGGACACGATCGTTATGCTGCGAGTCGCTCAGGAAGCCCTCACTTTTGACGATGTTCTGCTGCTGCCTGGATATTCGGAAGTCACCGCGAAAGACGTATCGCTCGCCACGCGGCTGACTCGAAACATCCATCTTAACCTGCCGCTGGTTTCGGCTGCCATGGACACGGTGACCGAAGGTCGCCTGGCAATCGCACTGGCGCAGGAAGGCGGTATCGGCATCATCCACAAGAATATGACCGTCGCCGAGCAGGCCGAGCAGGTCCGCAAGGTCAAGAAATTCGAAAGCGGGGTCGTCAAAGACCCGATTACCATCCAACAGGATCGCAGTATCGCCGAGTTGCTGGAGCTCACCCGGGCCAACGGCATTTCGGGTGTGCCGGTGCTGAGCGGCAGTGACCTTGTGGGTATCGTCACCCGACGGGATATGCGCTTCGAGACGGATACCGCGCAACCGGTTTCCGCCATCATGACCCCACGAGAACAGCTCGTGACGGTGAAGGAGGGCGCGCCGGCCGACGAAGTTCAGGGTCTGCTGCACCAGCATCGTATCGAGAAAATCCTTGTCGTCGGGGATAACTTTGAGCTGCGAGGTCTGATTACCGTCAAGGACTTTGATAAAGCCGAGTCTTTCCCGTTTGCCTGTAAAGACAGTTACGGCCAATTGCGTGTGGGTGCTTCGGTGGGCACCAGCCCCGATACCGATGAGCGAGTCGATGCGCTGATTCGTGCGGGTGTAGATGTGTTGGTGGTGGATACCGCCCACGGCCACTCCCGCAATGTGCTCGATCGGGTTCGCGCGATCAAAACCGCGCATCCTAGTGTCGAGGTTATCGGTGGCAACATCGCGACGGCCGAGGCTGCGCTGGCCTTGCGTGATGCCGGTGCAGATGGCGTCAAGGTTGGCATCGGTCCTGGATCGATCTGCACGACCCGTATTGTCACGGGTATCGGTGTGCCGCAGGTGAGCGCCATCGCGGGCGTTGTCGAGGCACTGCGCGACACTGACATCCCCGTCATTGCCGATGGCGGCATTCGCTTCTCGGGTGATATCGCCAAGGCGATCGCCGCGGGAGCCCATGCCGTCATGATGGGCAGCATGTTTGCTGGCACCGAAGAGGCACCGGGTGAAGTTGAGCTCTACCAGGGGCGTACTTATAAGTCGTACCGAGGCATGGGATCGATCGGTGCTATGGCCCAGAATCAGGGCTCTTCGGACCGCTACTTCCAGGACGCCAGTGCCGGCTCAGAGAAACTGGTCCCGGAAGGCATCGAGGGCCGTGTGCCCTACAAAGGTCCTGTTGCGGCCATCGTTCATCAGTTGATGGGCGGCGTTCGTTCTTCCATGGGCTACACGGGCAGCGCAACTATCGACGAGATGCGCACACGACCACAGTTCGTCCGCGTGACGTCGGCCGGTATGTCTGAATCCCACGTTCACGACGTGGCGATTACCAAGGAAGCTCCCAATTACCCAGTCCGCTGAGGACCCCATGACCACTGATATTCACCAGTACCGAGTCCTGATTCTGGATTTCGGCTCCCAGTACACCCAGTTGATTGCCCGCCGGGTGCGGGAAATCGGTGTTTACAGCGAAATTCTGCCGTGGGATACCGATGCCGCGGCGATTCGCGACTTCGCGCCCAGCGGCATCATTCTGTCGGGCGGGCCCGAATCGGTCACCGAGGCCGATTCACCGAGGGCAGATGACGTGGTGTTCGAACTCGATATACCGGTGCTCGGTATCTGTTATGGCATGCAAACCATGGCTGTTCAGATGGGGGGCGCGGTGCAAGGCGCAGACACCAGCGAATTTGGCTACGCGCAAATTCGCCGCACCACCGGAGGTGGTCTGTTACACGATATCGCCGACCATTTGGATGACGAGGGCAGGGCACTGCTCGATGTCTGGATGTCCCACGGTGACAAAGTCAGCGCGCTACCGCCGGGCTTTGTCTGCACGGCAGAGACCGACAGCTGTCCGTTTGCTGCAATGGCTCACGTCGAGAAGCCCTGGTTCGGTATTCAGTTCCACCCGGAAGTGACCCATACGCTGCAAGGTAAGCGTATTCTCGAGCACTTCGTCCTTGAGCTTTGCGGTTGCGAAGCCCTGTGGACGCCGGCCCAAATTGTCGAGGATGCTATCGCACGCGTTCGCGAACAGGTCGGGCAAGACAAGGTGCTACTCGGCTTGTCAGGCGGTGTGGATTCGTCAGTCGTGGCTGCCTTGCTACACCGCGCCATTGGTGATCAGTTGACCTGTGTGTTTGTCGACAATGGTCTGTTGCGTCTCAATGAGGGCGATCAGGTCATGGAGATGTTTGCGCGCAATATGGGCGTGCGGGTCATTCGTGCCAATGCTGAGGAGCGCTTCCTTGGCAAACTGGCTGGCGTTTCTGATCCGGAGGCCAAGCGTAAGGCGATCGGTAACACCTTCATTGAGGTGTTCGACGAAGAAGCCGCCAAGATTGAAGGCGTTAGCTGGCTTGCCCAGGGCACTATCTACCCCGATGTGATCGAGTCAGCCGGCGCCAAAACCGGTAAGGCCCATGTCATCAAGTCCCACCACAACGTGGGTGGACTACCCGAGGACATGAAGCTCAAGTTGGTGGAGCCGCTGCGGGAGCTGTTCAAAGATGAAGTGCGCCAGATTGGCCTCGAATTAGGTTTGCCCCGCGATATGGTGTTCCGACACCCGTTCCCCGGCCCCGGTCTGGGCGTGCGCATTCTCGGCGAGGTAAAAAAGGACTACGCGGACCTACTGCGACGAGCAGATGCAATTTTTATCGACGAATTGCACGCGAGCGGGTGGTACGAGAAGACCAGCCAGGCCTTCGCGGTATTCCTGCCGGTTAAGTCGGTGGGTGTGGTGGGGGACGGGCGCCGCTACGAGTACGTGATTGCCATCCGTGCGGTTGAGACCGTCGACTTCATGACCGCTCGTTGGGCGCACTTGCCTTACGAATTGTTGGAGAAAGTCTCCAACCGGATCATCAATGAGATTTCAGGTATCTCGCGGGTCACCTACGATGTTTCTTCCAAGCCGCCTGCCACCATCGAGTGGGAGTGACAACATGCGCTGCTGAAAATCCGCAGCGCATCCTTTAGTCTAAGCCGCAGCCGTTGGCTGCTAAGCGTCGCGGTGCGGTCACTGCATCTGCTGGGCGATGCACTGCCGCCACACATAACAATAAACAGTCATACGAAGGAGGACATGTGTCCGACTCGACAGGGGATTCTGTGACACCGGCCAGCGCTGCCGGACCGATCACCCGGGGTCCTTACCCCGAACTCAGTAAGCAGGCCATTTTCGTTGGCTATTTTTTGGGCGTCATTATCGCCATGTCGATTGGTTACGCCTCACTGAAGCTGGGATTCTCGATTGAAGGATCGGAACTGGCGGCCATCCTGGGCTTCGGCATTCTGCGCGGTATTCTGCGACGCCGTTCTATCGTGGAAAACAATGTCACCCAGACTGTGGCATCCGCGGTCAACGGTGCCTCGAGCGGGTTGATGTTCTCAGTCCCCGCCATTTTCATCCTGGGCTACGGGCAGGAGCTAAACCCGTACATCGTCACCTTTGGGGCGATTGCCGGTGCCTTCCTGGGCATTGCTTTCATTATTCCCCTGCGCAAGCAGATGATCGATTTCGAGCGACTGACCTATCCGGGCGGCGTGGCGGTGGCCACCATTCTTAAATCGCCCGGCGCGGGCATCGAGAAGGCCAAGCTGTTGGTGGGGGCGATGGTGTTCTCCGGGGTCGTGCATGCGATTGCGCTGGCGAGCGGCGTACACGACCTCCATGTGGGCGACTGGCTGGGGATTCCCGAGGAATACGCCTATCTGAACCTGATGTTTTATGCCTCGTTGATGACTGTCGGTGTCGGTTTTATCGCAGGCCGAGGTGGCGTGGCATTCATCATTGGCGGTTACGTGTGTTACTTCTTTCTCGCGCCCATGCTGGACGCCACCGGCATGTTGCCAGTAGATGGCGCGGGTCAGACTGTGACCAATGCGAATGCGTTGCGCCTTGGGCTGTTTCGCCCCACGGGCATTGGCATGCTGATCGGTGGCGCGGTAGTCGGCGTTCTGCTCGCGCTGCCGTTGATTCGATCTGCCATCAAGTCGATGCAAAACAGCGCCAAGGTTGAGAGCGCGATGAGTCGCGATGAAATGCCGATCAAGCTCTTGTACATCGCGATTGTGGGCGCTGCGCTGCTGTTGATGGTGATGGCCTGGACCTCTGCCCAGGGTGTCGGCATTGGCCGGGGTATTCTGATGGGGCTGCTGGGTACACTCTGGATTTGGATGGCCGGCATTATTCTCAGTGAGGCGATCGGCCGGACCAATTGGTCACCTTTGTCAGGGATGACCCTGGTCGCTGTCACCATCCTCATTATGCTGACCAGCGGTATGGAAACCACCCAGGCGATTGTGGCGGCGGTCACCGTCGGTGCTGCCACCTGCGTGGCCATGAGCCAGGCGACCGACCTGATGCTCGATATGAAGACGGGTTACCTCGTGGGCGCGACACCACGCATGCAGCAGTGGGGGCAGTTTGCCGGCGCCTGGCTGGGTCCCATCGTCATCATTGTGCTCATCTATGTGCTGCATCAGGCCTTCGGTTTGGGCAGTGATGCACTCCCGGCACCCCAGGGGCAGGCCCTGGCGTCCATGGTGAATGGCATCACAGGCGGCGAAGTCCCCATGGAGAAATATGTAGCCGGTGCCATGTTGGGTGGGCTGCTGTCAGCGATGATGGGCGGGCTCGGCATTACCGTAGGGCTGGGTTTCTACCTGCCGTTCAATATCGTACTGACATACTCCTTGGGCACGTTATTGCGCGAGGTATCGGACCGCAAGTTCGGTGAGCACTGGTCTGACAATAAAGGTATACCCATAGCGGCGGGCGTGATTGTCGGTGAAGCCCTGGTGGGCGTCGGTGATGCGGTGCGCATCATTTTGAGTGCATCGTGAGGAGTGGGCGAATGTTGAACGTAGCAAGATGGATCATTGTCGCCAGTTTCCTGGGTGGCGCATTTTTGGCGAGCCTCGATGAAGCCGTGGTTAACTGGACGCTGTTTATTCCCGTGGTACTCGCGGGCGTAGTGGGTGTGGTGCTCTTGAAGCGGAGTGAGCGCGCCGCTGCCCAGGATGGCGACGTATTAGCGGGTGACCGCCATGCGCTGGAGACCAGTCTCAACAATATTCTTGCTAATCTTCAGGAGCTGGATGGCCGCAAGGAGCGGGTGCCCACCTATGAAATGCGCTTTGAGATCGACCGTATCTTCCGCGAGGATCTTGCCGCTTTCGCCAGCGCGCGTGAGAGCATGAAGCATCTGTTCGGGTTGATGGCCTATGCAGACGTCATGTCCAGCTTTGCCGCGGGTGAGCGGTATCTGAATCGGGTCTGGTCCGCTTCAACCGATGGTTATGTCGACGAGGTATTGCTGTACGTCAGCAAGGCGCATGACCAGTTCAAGCATGCTCGGGAGGAGTGGGACAGGGCCGCATCAGCCTGAGCGGTTGCCTCACTCAGCAAAAGCCGATATATATCGTGGGGTTCTGGTGAGAGAGCCAGCGCTCTAGGGCCGGTTCACCAATCTTCCTATCGACAACCCTCTAATCGACCTCAATGACCAAAAGGAATCATCGGCAATGACACTCGTTGACCTCGACAAACTCAAGTCACTTCTTAGCAGCGGTGGCAGTGCCGACGATGAGCGTGAGACCTTCAAGAAGATGCTGTTTATGATTCTTGCCAAGGCTGCCCGGGTTGATCTGCACGCTGACGCTGCCGAAGTGGCTGTCATCCAGAAGATCATGAAGGAATACACCGGAGCGGACTACGCTGCTGCAGATATCCACACCGAGGCGCTCAATCTTGCCAATGAGAAGTCCCTGCGCCCCGTGTCGCAGTTGGCTGCCAAGTTGCCCGAGAGTCTCTGTGTGCTTGCCATCAACGCGCTCAAGGAAGTGATGCGTGCGGACGACAAGATCAGCTATGCCGAAATCGACTACTTCAATGCCGTCGCCGGCGCGATGCGACTCAGCCACGCTGATGTGGCCGGTCTGGTACAAGACTGATCAGCAGCGCCCGGTCATGGGCCGGGCAGCCCTCACACCAGATGCCGAGGTGCCTCACCATCCTCATGGCCAATGAGGTGCTCGGCAGCCTGAACCGTCTGCGCGTGGAAGGTCTCGATATCGACTGCGCGCCCCAGCGCTTCACCCTGGCCCCAGACGACTTCAGCTTCCAGTAGTGCCTCGATCTGAGGCGGCGTGTCTACGCCGAGCGCCACCACGGCGATGTTGCGGCTGTGAGCCATCCCCACAATGCCTGGAATCAGGGTCGATCGCAGACTGCGATTGCCAATATCAGCCACAAAACTCTTGTCGATCTTGACCCAGCGACACTGGGCGGCGGCCAACATGCGCACGTTCGAATATCCGGTACCGAAGTGGTCCATGGCCATCCAGAAACCTGCAGCGTCCAGCGTGGCCAGATTGTCGATGGCGGCTTCTTCATCGAGTAGCGCATCCTCCCGAACCTCGAGTACATAGCGGAACCGCTCGTGTTTGACGTCCTGGAGCTGCACCAGGCGCAGGGCCTCGCCAGAGCAGAGATCTTCAGGATAGACGTTGAAGCTCACACGAAAGCGGTGAGCCCAGTCATCGTATCGGGCAATCTCCGCCAGGGATTGCTTGAGCATGGTCTCGGTCCATTGCCAGGTGATACCGAGCTCACGAATGACGCCGATAAAGTCATCTCTTGGGATTTGGCCGAACTCGTCTTCAAACCGACAGGTGATTTCGCAACCCACGTTCTGCCCGGTACGGAGATCGACCATGGCCTGATAGACGCAGTAGAACCCGTCGCCGTTGTTGAAGGCCCGACGCACCCGGTTTTTCGCCGAATAGTGATTACTGAGTCGACGCCGGGTCAGCAAGTTCGCGGTGAAAGCTGCCCACAGCATCAGTGCAAGCAGCACAGGTATGTAGTAGCGATAGTGCTGCCAGATATCCGTCAGTGATGAATGCACGGCGACACAGTGCAGTCCAACGCTGCCCCCGCAAGCCTGGCTGGAAATACCAGATAGGCTCAAAAGCCCCGTGGACTTGGGCAGGTGACTGAGATCTGCATTGCCTGCGAGTGAGAACTTATCCGCACCGTAGTCGGCGATGAGCTCCCATTGACCGGGCCAAATCATGGGCTCCAACAAGCGGTTGCGATGCAGTACCGCGCTGTAATTGCCTCTTTGCAGCACACTGAAGTACTGATCCTGATGCTCAGGGTCGTCTCCGAACAGTCGAAGTGTGCGTTCCAGCCAGATTTTGTCGCCGAGATCGCTGACGATATCGGGTGCGGGACGCGGGAAACGTCGAGCCCTGACGCCCAATGCGGTTGAGCACAGCACCTGATTGTCGACGACAAAGGCGATCGCCATGATATTGCTGTTATGGAATCGCTCCCGTTCCATCGCCAGCAGGTTTTCGCCAAATTGGCCGTTGGGATCAATGCTGCAGCGCTCGTATCCAAGCGCATTGAGGCGGGTCAGTGAACCCTGGATGCTGGCGAGTACTTCTGAAACCCGATCGACATTGAGTCGGATATGCGCTGTTTGGCGCCGTTCAACGTCGTAAAGTGTGGCGAGGAACGCCAGTGCGAGCACGATAGCGACAGCGCCAGTGGCCCACAGGAGGGACCAGCGAGCAATCACCCGATTGATTCGCTGATGGTCGTCCTTCGTCATGGCGCTGAGTCATCCTCCATATGCCTCAGATTATGCCTCATCACAGCTCAAGTCACTCGTTTGATGCATTGGAGTTGTGACCAAAAGTCCCTACAAATATAGGGCAAAGCCTATCGTGACAAACAGTGAGGGCTGATCGATGTCGGCGTGCCGGCAGCCCAGCGGTAATGGGGTTTGGGGTGAATCTGCTCCAGGCGATAGGCAATCTGCGCCAGTCGATGATCCGCCCACCGCTGGCCGTAGAGTGAAATGCCCAGGGGGAGCCCGCCGACTTCGGCCAGTGGCAGTGTGATATGCGGATTGCCCGCGATGGCGGCGGGTCCCGCCATGCCAGGGCCAAACCAGGCATCCCCATTGATGGGGTCCGTTTTCCAGGCGATTGAACCCGACAAGCCCACGATCGCGTCCAGCCGGTACTCGGTGAACAGTCTCGCGAGGCCCTCCTGACGCATCGCCTGGCGAATGCGCGCCAGTCGCGCCTGATAAGTGGCCTCGTCGTCCTCGAGAGCTTGTGCTTTCAGGAAGATCGACTGGTCAAACACCGATAGCTCGGCGGTGGCTTGGGTTTCATTAAAGGCGATGAGGTCGTCGAGACTTCGGGCGTTGACACCAACGGCACGGGAGGCCAAATAGTGCGCGATCGATTGCCTGAACTCGTAGAGCAGCACCGAATAGGAATCTTCGCCGAAGCCTTCATAACGCTCCACTGCCATGCCCTCGATGACATCAGCGCCATCGGCCTTGAGGGAAGCGATCACCGCGTCAAGTTGCCGGTCCCGCCTGGGATCAAAACCCCGGCTGGCGGACCAAACACCGATACGTTTGCCCTTGAGGGACTCCAGTGCGTCGTACTGCGCCAGTCCAGCCCTGGCAGGAGCACCATCACTGATGCCGGGGTCTGCCATGACTGCGAGTGTTTGTGCCGCCGTCGACACGCTGTTGGCAATAGGGCCCGCCGTATCCTGCGTTGGCGCCAGTGGAACGATACCGGCACCAGAGACGAGGCCCTGGGTGGGTTTGAACCCGACCACGCCATTAATGGCAGCTGGGCAGACGATTGATCCCGAAGTCTCGGTGCCTACGGCCATCGGCACATAACCGCGGGCGACAGCGACAGCGCTGCCTGAGCTAGAACCACAGGGATTTCGGGTGGTGTCATGAGCGTTGTGAGTCTGCCCCCCAATCGCACTCCAGCCCGAACTAGAGTGTTCAGAGCGAAAGTTGGCCCACTCGCTCAGGTTGGCCTTGCCAAGAATCACTGCGCCGGCGGCGCGCAGTTGCGCGACTAACGGGGCATCCACGCCGGTGTTGTTACCTGCGAGTGCGAGTGATCCCGCCGTTGTCGGCAAGCCGATGGATTCGATGTTGTCTTTGAGTAATACGGGCATGCCAGCCAACGGGCCCTGTTGGCGTTCAACGATGGTAGCTGCGCTGGGGTCCAGCGCGATGACAGCGTTGAACTGGGCGTCGCTGGCTGCAATACAGGCCAGGCTGGCCACGGCGGGGCTGGTTGCATGGCTGGGCGTTGCAAACAGCAGCAGCGCGGCAGCGGTGCTGAAAGAACGACCGATCACGGCCAGAGGTGTTGTGTACATGTTGGCATGTCTCGCAGCAGGTTGATGAATCAACCCTACTGGGATTGCCTTAAACGTGAAAGTGATCGAGAGGAGTTCCCGGTGCCCAGAGCGGGCACCGGGAGAGGGGCGTGCTTAGATCGAGCCCTGCAGGCTCAGGAAGAAAGTGCGACCAATCGGACCGACCGGACGAATGAGCGTATCCAGGAAGGGCTCTTCATCGGTCAGGTTGTTGACACCACCGGTTAGCAGCAGTTGGTCGGTCAGCTCGTAGCGGAACGACACATCGTGCACGAAGGAGTCACCGGTCTTGAGCGGATCGGCGAACACCGCACCCGGAGTGGATGCCAGCAGGTCTGGATCCAGGGCGAGGTCTTCGTTGTTGATGCCGGCGTTCAACTGGCTGTCCTGCCAGCGCACCTGCCAGATGACACCGAAGTCATCACGGTCCCAGCCGAGGGTGTAGTTGACGATCAGCTCGGGGATCGCCAGCTGACCCACGTCGGACAGCTCAAAGTTCGGGTCCAGCGGATCCGGGAATTCGCTGTTCTCAAACACGTAGTTGCCGACAAGGCTGTGGCTCAGGGTGCCGCCCATCAGACCGTGCTCGTAACCAATGGTCACATCGACACCGTCAGTTTCGAAGGCGCCGAGGTTCACGTTACCCGAGGTGAAGTCGACAATGGCGTTACCACGCGACGGGTCACGCACAATCGCATTACAGAACGGGTTGTTGATGCTCGGCAGGTCAACACACAGTTCGGCAATTTCACGGCCGGACAGCGAGTCGATCGCGTCAACAATTTCGATGCTGTAGTAATCGACGGTGACCAGCAGGCCCGGTGCGAAGCTGGGCTCGTAGACGAAACCTGCGGTGTAGGTATCGGCCTCTTCGGGTGCGAGGTTCGGGTTGCCACCTGTGGTGCCCGCGGTCCGGGCCGACAGGAAGTCACCGGCGTCGAATCCGGGCTCAACGAACTGCGCACAGTTCTGGGCGCGGAACTCGGTACCGCCGCCGATGTTCTGCGGGTTACAGGGGTCCGCGGTGACGCCGAGGAACGAGGGCTGTGCCGGGCTGAACAGTTCGAAGATGTTCGGTGCACGGACCGCGCGGTTAAACGAACCGCGGAAGCGGATGTCATCGAAGGGCTGCCACATCAGACCAGTACCGTAGGTGTCGATGTTGCCCGCGGTGCTGTGGTCGGTGAAGCGGTAAGACGCATCCAGAGTCAGCGCTTTCGCTAATGGCGCATCCTCGAGCAGGGGAATGCTGACTTCACCGAATACCTCGGTGACGTCGTATTCACCATCTACGGAGCTGCGTGCCTCTCCCAAGGTGTTCCAGAGCAGGCCATCGACCTCTTCCTGGGGCGGGGTGAAGGTGCTGACCTCTTCGCGGTACTCGGTACCGATGGCGAACATAATCGGACCGGCGGGTAGCGAGAACAGGCTGCTGGAGTCGCCTGACAGAGTCGCCAGGAACTGGGTCTGTTCGATTTCGCTCTCTGAGAACACGTCCACGAAAGCGAAGCCGCGCGCATCAGGGCCAATGCTGTCGGTGCCGAACAGGTTGATCGGTCGGCAGCTACCATCACCCGGAGAGAAGGTCAGGAAACCTTCGGTGGATGACGGGAAGGGTGAGGAGGGCGCGATTGCCGTAGGATCGAGATCCGAGCGGCAGACAATGTTGCCGGTGGCGGGATCACGCACGGAATCCACCGCAGCGAAGAAGCGGTCTTCCAGGCGGCTGTTGCGTTCGGTGGTGGAGATATCGGTTCGGCCGAAGTTGAGTGAGGTCTCGAAGCGGAAACCGTTGTCGAACTCCTTGCGCAGCCCACCCACAAAGCGGATGGTGTCACGCTCGGTGAGGTTGGTGCCGATGATCGCTTCGTCCAGCATATCCCGGCTCATGCTGATCTCGGGGGTGATGCCCGATGCGATGGCCGCGTCGATCTGCTCTTGCAGACCCGCGGGGATAAAGGCGTTGTCCAGCGCGATCGGAATATCATCGTTGAACACGATGCCGTCAGAATCGATGGTCTCGATAGAGACAGCCTTCAGTTCAGCAAACGCTTCCCAACCGTCTCCGAGCTCGTAGTGGCCCAGTAGGTTGATGTTGTAGCGGTCCATTTCGGGCACGATCAGCTCGAAAGGGTTGACCGTTTCGATACCGTCACCGCCAGACACCTCAAACGGATTGGCTTCAATGCCGCGGTTAAACGGGCGCAGTTGGCCATTGCGGAATGTCTGAACGGCCGGCACGCCCGGAATGATGCCAAAGTCATCGGAACCGTCAGCAATACCGCCGAATACGCTACCGCCCTGGCCCGCCTCACGCAGGGCGATAATGCCCGATGAGCTTGAGAAGTTGATGCGGAAATCCGGGACGTACACATTCAGCGCGTCAGGGTTGCGGCCGAAGGCGCTGGAGAGTGCCGCCGAGTTGGATAGCAGCTGGAATCGACCTTCGTTGCTGGCGAAGCTGCGCTCCCGGGCCTGCAAACTTTCCTGCTTGGTGTATTCCACGCTGAAAGTGATGTTGCCGCGGCCATCGTCGATGTTGGTGCCGTAGGTAAATGCTGCAAAGGTGTTGTTGGAGTCGCCTTCGCCGGACACTGAGGTCTGCAGACGGTAGTCCACACCTTCAAAGTCGTCCTTCAATACAAAGTTGACAACACCAGTGACCGCGTCGGCACCGTAGATCGCCGAACTACCGCCGGTCAGGGTTTCCACGCGCTCGATGAGTGCAATCGGGATTGAACCCACATCCACGTCTGAACTGCCCTGGATAGAGGACACGTGACGGCGACCATTGACCAGTACCAGGGTTCGGTTGCTGCCCAGGTTACGCAGGTTCAGACGGCCCACACCGGTATCATCGGCGAGGTCGGAGTCAAAACCGGTATTGGTGGAGTTGGTGCTGGGCAGCGAACCGTTCAACGCCGGTGTTTCACGCAGCAGTTGTGAAATGTCGGTTTCGCCGCTTTGCAGCACCGCTTCAGCACTGATCACCGAGATTGGCGCAGGAGTTTCAACGTTGCGGCGTTGCAAGCGCGAACCGGTGACGACCACCTCTTCGAGTACGGAGGGCTCTTCCTGCGCGAAAGCAGGCGCTCCCTGTAAGGTCGCAACAGATGCGACAGCAGCGGCGACGCCGCGGGACAACAACGTGGGTTTAAATTTCAGGTGCACGACTGACCTCCCTGAGCCAGATTGGGAAAAAGCATGGTCGAACCCCATAATAGGTTGGCTCTAGGCGGCCTGAGGTTCTTTGCTCGGGGGTTTTTGAACAAGTTACTCGTCTCCATGGGGCTCTGACAAGCCCTGACCATAAGAGTCGACATTCATACTCCCCCCTTGCCAGACATCATCAAATAGCGATAGGTGCCACGTAAAGCCGAAATTTGCGGCTTCGATAAAAGCCTCCATTGCCACTTCAGCCTCGAGAATCTGCAGCAATGACCGCCGCAAGGCCCCGAGGTAACTGCCGGCTGTCTGGCTCGCCGGCAAATCAAATTCATAAAAGCACAGTCCACCGGGATTCAGCACTGGCAATTTTTCAGCCAAATGTCGCCACAATGCACGCCCACCGGCCAGATCGCCGAGGTATCGCAAGTAGGCCATCGCGGCCAATGCCATGGGTTCACCGCTCAATAGCGCCGTGGGCAACGCCACATTCGGGGTGCGTAAGGGCGGCAGAGGTGCTCGTCGGCTTAACCAATCGATATCTCTGGCGATCGCCTCAGCGCGCCGCAACTCCGGTCGATCGAACAGCTTGCAGAGAGGATCGTCGCACTGGCCGACACGGCGCTCCATCGACTCATAGAGTGGCAGCAGTGCCGCCAGGTAGTCGCGATACAGTTGGGGTGTCACGGCGCTCGATAGCAGGCATTGCATCAGCGGATGGTGTTCAGCCTGCTGGTGAGCCCTCTCAATGCCGCTGCGCAGTGCTCTACGATCCTGGGTGGGCAGGGCGGCGGTCATTGCGCCTGCTCAACGGAACTGTCTTCACCCGAATCGCCGTGGGGCGGGCGGCTGGTGCTCCAGATTCGCAGCCCGTCGGCGATCTGAAACAGCACTCGACGATCCCACTCGTTCCAAAAACGCGAGCGGCCATGCTCGTTGGACTGCCACCGCCGGAAGCTGGCACGGGGGCTGATCAGTACCTGCCCGTCGACCTCACGCTTTTGGATCACATTGGGGTTTCCCGCCCAGGTGATCGACTCGGTGACTTCACTGAGACCCAGCAGGACGGTGACCTTCGGGAACTCTACCGGGCGGTAGGCCAGAACACCGGCGACCGGGAGTTGCTCGGCCAGTGACGGGATGTCGGCTCTGATGTTGCGCGACTCAAGCAGCGCATGTCCGGTCAGGGTGATTTGCTCTCGGGCACAGCGGATCAGGTTGCGAGAGATATCGCTGTCTTCCTCTACCTGTTCAGCGCTATGGACCAGCAAAGTCCAGTCATCGATCCCCACAGCGATGCAGCTGTAATGCTGATTCCAGCGCAATTCCTCAAACAGTGAGACCAGGAGTCGTTTCTGGTAGCCCACCGCCCGGGCGGTGCTGAGTGTCCGCTGAATCGCATCCTGTACCGCGTGGCGGTAGTCTTGCTCATCGATCTCCAACTGTTGAGCGAGTCGCGACTCGACCAGCATGGCAATCTGCTCAGCGGCGGCGATGACATTGGAAAACTGCGCGAGCGCGATCGGTTGAGCTGTGCTCTGATGACAGGCAATCAATCCCCAGAGGTCCTCGCCGACGTGTATCGCGATGCTCATCGATTGTTGCACGTCCATATTGGTGAGGTATTCCACGTGCGCCCGCGATACAGCCCGTAACAGACAGCGCGACATATCGAGCGCGCTGCTGGTGCCCGCGGGCATCGCGGGCAGCATTCGCGCGGTGCCCAGGGTGGTGTCGGCGATCAATCGCACGCCCATCTGGTCATAGAGCTTGCGCGCCTGGGGTGGAATGTCCTGCGCTGGAAAGCGGTTGCCGAGATATAACTGCTGTTGGGAGTCGCCCACTGACTCGGCGATCACCTCACCGCTCCAGTCGGGCAGGAAGCGATACACCATGACGCGATCAAAACCCGTCAGATGTCGAAACGTCTGCGCTGTCGTGGCCACGAGGCCGTCGATGGAGTCCGTGGCAGCAATAGTGGTGACTGCATCCCTGAGATCGATGGCATGGCTGCCGCTGCCGGTTTCTGACGCGCGGGGCAGGCACTCAACAATGAGGTAGTCGCCACTGCGATGGGCGCGGGCGATCCAGGTTGCAGTATCGATCAGTGGCGCATCGGTGAGTGGCACATTCAGCGGATCGGCCCGGGTTGCCGTCGCGCGGACCGCTTGTGGCCAGCAGCTGCCAATGATGCTGCGCATGGATTCACCGAGCAGTGCCTCAGGGTGGCGCTCGTCCCAGGGACTGCCGAGTGCATCGGGGGTGTTGGCTGACAATTGAACCAGCGTCTCACTGCGCAAGTCACCAACCAACAAAAAACCCAGTCGTTGAATAGCACCGATGTGCGCGAGATCCTCGCTGGCACAAATCGCCTCGTACTCGTCGGTACGGGTCAATTCGGTTGCGAGAGTGCTGCGCGTCGAGTCCTTGTCACTGGCGGAATCAGATGTCATTGCCGCTGTTGCTTATCTATGCAAAACCTTTAACAGGCTAGCATAGGAATGCAGTAATCCAGATGCCAGTTTTTTCTCCCAGCAGCGTTCTCGGGCAGTACAATAGGACTAAGCACAAGGGAATCACTGACTGGCGGGGGGCCAATGTCATCGATCGAATTTGATGCTGCTCTGATCCGGCGTTATGACCGACCAGGGCCGCGCTACACCTCTTATCCGACGGCCGTTCAATTCGCAGAAGGCTTCGGTGCCGCGGATTACCAACGCAATGCCGAGGTCTCCAATGCCTCGGGGCGGGACTTGTCGCTCTATTTTCATCTGCCTTTCTGCAGCACGATTTGCTATTACTGCGCCTGCAATAAAGTCGTGACCCGGGACCGCAGTCGGGCGGTTCCCTATCTCGACATGCTGCACAAGGAAATCGCCATGCAAGCGGCGCTGTTTGACAGCGACCGCCCGGTTGAGCAGTTGCACTGGGGGGGTGGCACGCCGACATTCATTAACGATGAACAAATGCGTGCGCTGATGGCTGTTACTGGCCAGCACTTCAATCTGCTCGATGACGATAGCGGCGAGTACTCGATTGAGATCGACCCCCGTGAGATCGATCAACGCGGTATCGGCACGCTGCGTGAGATTGGCTTCAATCGCCTGAGCCTGGGGGTGCAGGATTTTGACCCCGCGGTTCAGAAGGCGGTGAATCGCCTGCAGTCCGATGAACAGACCTTTGGTGCGGTCTCTGCCGCTCGTGCCCATGGGTTCAAGTCGGTGAGTGTGGATTTGATCTACGGATTGCCGCTGCAGAGCGTTGACAGCTTTGCCCGTACGCTCGAAAAGGTGATCGAACTCAGCCCGGACCGCATTTCGGTGTTCAACTACGCTCATATGCCAGAGCTGTTCAAAACCCAGCGGGGCATTAATGAGGCGCAGTTGCCGGGCGCCGCCGAGAAGTTAGACATTTTGCATGCCAGCATCGATACGCTCACTGATGCCGGGTACGTGTTTATTGGCATGGATCACTTTGCCAAGCCGGATGATGAACTGGCGGTTGCTCAGGCAGAGGGGCATCTGCACCGAAATTTCCAGGGCTATGCCACGCATGCCGATTGCGACTTGATCGGTATGGGTATCACAGCGATTGGTCGGATTGGCAACAGCTTTGCGCAGAACGTCAAGACTTTGGACGAATACTACGCGCGCATTGAGGCGGGGAAGCTTCCGGTGTTCCGCGGCGCTGAGGTGGATGAGGACGACAACATCCGCCGCGATGTCATCATGCAACTGATTTGCCAATTTGAGCTGGATATCCGTGCGTTCGAGTCGGGTCACGGATTGGTGTTTGCAGACTACTTCGCCACCGAGATAGCGGCCTTGGAAACGATGGCACTGGATGGCCTGCTGGACATTGATCAGGCGCAGATCACGGTGACGCCACGCGGTCGGCTGCTGATTCGCAATATCTGCATGGTGTTCGATCGCTACCTGCGAAAACCCCAGGAAATCCCGAGGTTCTCGCGGGCCATCTGAGGCTGTTGCCTACAGGGTCAAATCTTCGGCAGCGATGATGCCCCGCGCCAGTGCTGCTTTGACGATGTCGGCTTGATAGTGCACGCCGAGTTTCTTGGCGATATTGGCTTTGTGCACGTGTACGGTCTTGGCGTTGATGCCCAGCAGGTTGGCGATCTGCTTCGGTGCAAGTCCCAACGCCAGATGGCGGAACACCTCGGTTTCGCGATCGGTGAGCGAGGCTGTGCGAACACCGGCATTGCTGCCGTTTTCATGACGCTCGGCCAGTGGCTGGGTTTCAACGCAGAAGTATGAATGGCCCTGCAGCACAGCTCGAATCGCCGGAACGATTTCGTTGTGCGCACAGCCCTTGGTGACATAGGCCTTGGCGCCCGCATTGAGGGCCTCGGAGAAGTAGGGCTCCGTGCTGTACATGCTCAGTGCAATGACAGGGATACCTGGGCGTCGTTCGCTCATTAACTGCATCGCCCGAAGTCCGGTGTCTTCCTTCAGCAGAATGTCGATAATGGCGACATCGCACTGAACGCTGGCGAGGCCTGCCTCGCACTCATCGACAGATCGATAGTCGGCGATTACCTTGATATCGTTTTCGGTCTCTACCAGCCGACGAATTCCGTCAGCGAGAATAGGGTGGTCGTCTAAAATGCAAACGCGATACATGTACAGCTCCTCGTCCGGCCACAAGACTACGGAATTTATCGGCGTTGCCGAGTAGGAAATATGCCTAGCCCCGACGGCAGTAGTATGCCGCTACTTCACAACCGGTTCGGACTTGACCGCGGCCGCGCGCTGTTTGCCATCCTGATGCGGGAATGGCCTTGGCACGTCGCTCTCGCACTGGGCTATCTCGTCTGTTGGTGGTCCGCTTTCTGGTTGCCCAAACAACTTGAAGTTATCAACTACGTTGCCTCCTGGTACTTGCCCGCGGGATTGCGTGTGACGGCGCTGGTGCTGTTGCCGTTTCGGTGGTGGCCGGCGGTCATCGGGGGAGAGATGGGCGCCATGTTGCTGGTCGGACACCCGGTTGCTGAACAGTCGTCCTGGCCGGGCAGTTTGTTCGGTGCGGCTTTACCCATGATCTGCTACGGCGTACCGATTTACGTGCTGAGACGTTTTCAGTCGCCCCTTGGGATCGACCGGGTAGGCAGTACCTTTTGGATCATCCTCACCGTTTCGCTGTCCGCGACTTTGTGGGGCGCGACGATGTCGGGCGCTTTATTCATTGCGGAGCGAATCCCAGCTGAGCGATTCGTTTCAGCGTGGGGTGGTCTTGCGGTCGGTGATGGAGTGGCGGTGACATTGGTATTGCCGCTGACATTTCTGCTGGTCCGTGGGCAGTCGATTGCGCGAGACGCTGCGTTCGCAGCACTCGAGCAGACCGTGATTCTGATGCAGGCGGTTTTTCTGGTGCTGTTGTTGGTGGCGACATACGCCGCGCCGTTCGTGCAACTGGCCAAGTTCGTCGCTTTGATTCCGCTGATGTTCCTGCCCTATCGATTTGGCTGGGTAGGCGCCGTGGCGACCGTTGTCGCGCTGAATGTGGTGGTGCTCATCGCTTACTTGACGGGCGTGCCTTTCGGTACGCTGATCGACAATCAGGTCTTCCTCGCTTTTGGCGGTTTGTCTGCGCTGCTCCTGGGCGGGGCGATTTCTGAACAGCGTGATCTACTGGACACATTGTCGAGCACCAACCAGGAGTTGCGAGAGACGGTGGAACGGCTCGATTCTCAGCGTCAGCAGAGCGAGCGGTTGGCCAATCGTGTGGTGGCGATTCAAGAAGAGGAGCGCCATTCGCTGTCGCGTGAGCTGCACGACGGTATCGGCCAACAGGCATCGGCGCTGCGGGTCAACCTCAGTGTGTTACGCAAGCGTTTGGACGGCGAGGAAATGGACGGTGTGCTGACCGCGATGGAGTCAATAACCGCCTCGATGTACAGCATGGCGCGCGAGTTGGTGCATCGCTTGCGGCCGAGGGTGCTCGATGATTTGGGACTGCGTCGCTCGCTTGAGGCCCCCGATATTGTCAGCCAATTGATGGGGCGCGGGATCGCTTACCACGTGTTTGCAGATATCGATGAAGCCTCCCTGGATGAAGAGCTCACGATCGCGATTTATCGCTTAATCCAGGAATGCGTGAACAACGCAGCCAAACACTCCGGTGCGCGGAACTTATGGGTTGAATTGATTCAATCCGCGACTGAGCTACGGCTGCTGGTGCGTGACGACGGTGTCGGTATCGCGCCAGCGCAATCGCGCCAGGGCATGGGGCTGACGACCATCCGTGATCGCGTCACCGCGTTGGGGGGCAGCTATCGACTCGATACCGATCACCGCGGAACGCGTCACGCGGCGGTATTCAGCATGCCGCGCCGGCAGACAGAGCAGACAGCCGATGACTGATTGTCTCAATTGCGGTGCGTCGCTGACGGGCCGCTACTGTGCGAGCTGTGGTCAGGAGCACCAGACCGGAAAGCCGTCCGTGGGCCGATTGATCGGTGAGGCGACGGCGAATTTGGTTGATGCCGATTCGCGCCTTTGGCGGACCATGGTGATGTTATTGGTCTATCCCGGGCGATTGGCGTCGCTTTACTTCGAGGGTAAGCGTGCGCGCTTTCTGCCGCCGTTTCGCTTGTATCTCGCCACGAGTCTGATCTTTTTCATGCTCTGGTCCTTGGATTCCTCGGCTCCCACGGTGACCCGCGAGCAAGCAACCGCGGCGGGCGAGCCGGAAGTTGCGGCGACCCAGACCATCTCTGAGGCCGGCACCGAGATCGATGCCACTGGTCAAACGACGCCGCCGGCGTCGCCCGAATCCACAACCCAATCACCGGTTCAACTCAAGCCCGAAGCCCCGCCCCTCACGGAGTATGAAAACGACTCCGACGTTGTTGAGGTCGATGAAGACAGCCCGTTGAATTGGGTAGGTAAGTTGGAAGACTGCGATCTGCGTTACTCGGGACCCTGGCGTGATTTTGTGGAGCCGCGGGCGATTAACGCCTGTAAGCGCGGCTATCTGGATGGCGGTGAAACCCTGTTCAAGGAATTTATCGGCTACATCCCGACCGCCATGTTCATCATGATGCCGTTCTTTGCCTTGGCCATGAAGTTGTTCTATTGGCAGCCGCAACGATTTTTCATGGAGCACCTGCTGTTTCAGCTATTCAATCACAGCGCTTTTTTTACAGGTGGCGCAGTGGCCACTTTGTTGCGCTGGGTTCTGCCTTTGGGTGACGACGTTTGGATCGATGGTCCGTTTTCGATCTATCTTCTTTGGTATGTGTACCGCAGCTTGCGGGTTTTTTATGGGCAGGGTCGAAAGACCACGATCGCCAAGTTCCTGGCCCTGGGTGTCATCTATGGGGCTTTGATGATGATGGCCTTCCTGTTTGCAGGTCTGGCAACAGTGATCTAGCCAAATGCCGCGGCTATACTCTGTCCGCAGATTCATAGTCAATTGTTCGCAAACAACTGTTCTTAGACAACTGTTTTTAGACAACAAGGAAAACTTTCATGGGCATGGCAATGTTGGTCGCAGGTGTGCTGTTGTGGAGCATCGCTCACCTGCTGAAAAGAATCGCTCCGGGGTTGCATGCCAGTCTGGGCAACGGTTCGCGAGCGTTGGTTACCGTCGGTGTGATTGGCGGGGTGGTATTGATGACTTACGGCTACCAGCAGGCAACTGGGCCCTGGTGGTGGGGTCGAAATCCAATGCTGGTTGGTATCAACAATCTGCTGGTGTTGGTGGCGTTCTACTTCATGGTGGCGTCAGCCATGAAAACCCGCATCACGGGTCGTATCCGGCATCCCCAACTCAGCGCAGTGAAGGCGTGGGCGCTGGCGCACATTCTGGTCAATGGCGACCTGCCATCCGTGGTGCTGTTTGGCGGATTACTGGCCTGGGCCGTGGTCGAGGTGATTCTGATCAACAAGCAGGACGGCAAGCCTGCCTTGAGCGCGACGAACAATCCGATGAAGGAGTTTGCAGCCGTGCTAGTGACTTTCGTGGTCTACGGCGGTGTCTCCTGGTTACACGGCTACTGGGGATATCCGACGTTCGGCTGATCGCTGAAACACCCGTGGCAAAACAAAGGGCGCCTGTAGGCGCCCTTTTTGCTCAGCCGGCAGTGTGCGCCTTGAGCATGCTGTAGAGCTCGTCTTTGAGGGCCAGACGCTGCTTTTTGCGCTCTTCGAGATATTCATCGCTAGGTGTTTCGGCACCCGATTCGATGCGGTGTACCTCGTGGTCAACTTCGTGATACTCCTTGAACAGTCGGGCAAAGTGCGCGTTGTTCATTTTCATTTCGTGGATCGCGTCGTTGAACTCGGGAAATTCGTGGTGGAGGTCGTGTTTTTGCGTCATGGGATACTTTCCTTGAAGTCCTCGTATCACTGCCATCGGCAGTACCCGCTTATTGTCGTATTTCATTGCCCACTTTTGCAATCTCCGGAGCATACTCATGGCTAAAAGGTTCATGCTGACAGACCGTCGTATCAGGACTGGTCTTGATGAGCTGGCGTCCAATTGTGATCGGGTAGCCGTGGCACTTGAGACGGTGGGTTATCCTGCCGAGCGTCGTCGCGCGGCGGGTTTTGGGACTTTGGCGCGCATTGTCATTGGTCAGCAGGTCTCGGTTGCCGCTGCCACATCGATAGCCAACAAACTTGAAGCAGCATTGGGTGGTGATATCCAGGCGACTGCGCTGGAGGCTGCGTCAGATGACGCACTGCGTGGTGCCGGTTTGTCGCGCCAGAAAGTGAGTTACCTGCGTGAACTGTCCCGCGCTGCCGCCTCAGGCCTGTTGGATGTTGAGGGTCTTGCTGAATTGTCAGATGACGAGGCGGTGAGCGCGATCACGCAGGTGAAGGGGTTTGGCGTTTGGTCGGCACATATGTACTTGATGTTTTCTCTGGGCAGGACGGATGTCTGGCCCTCGGGTGACCTCGCAGTGCGTGTTGGATTTGCGCGCATGCTGGGTTGGGATGATCGCCCCAGCGAGCGCGAGGTCATCAATGCCGGCGCTGACTATGCGCCCCATCGCAGTGCTTTGGCACTGCTGTGTTGGCGCTATTACAGCGAGGCGCCCCTGTGACGGCAACCGACGTTGACATCCAGTTTATGACCAGAGCCATGGCGCTGGCGGATGAGGCAGCGGTCCTCGGAGAAGTACCCGTGGGCGCTGTCGTGGTGATCGACGGTGACATCGTTGGTGAAGGTCATAATCGGCAGATCATAGACTGTGACCCCAGCGCGCATGCTGAGGTTATCGCGATGCGTGATGCCGCCACTCGAATGCGCAACTACCGCTTACCCGGTGCCACCCTATATGTCACCTTGGAGCCCTGCACAATGTGTTGTGGCGCGCTGGTGCACGCACGGATAGCGCGGTTGGTTTTTGCAGCTCGTGAGCCCAAAGCCGGTGCCGTGGTCAGTGCCGACGCCATCCTGGACAACCCCGCGCTCAATCACCGGGTGCAATGGGAGGAGGGCGTCTTGCGCGAACAAAGCGCCAGCATGCTGCAGGCATTTTTCCGCGCGCGGCGCCGTTGAGTGCGGTCATAACGCGCGCGGCGTTAATCTCGACAAGTTGTCGGGCAGCAGTGCCGCCGCGGCCACCGGCGGTTTGATCCGGTTTTCATCAAGTCCCGTCAGTTTCAGCGTCGACCAATAGGCCCGAATGTTGTCGACATAGGTCACTGCCTCCCGCCCCCGTGCGAACCCAAATCGCACGCTGGGGTAGATGTCAGGGTCTTGCAGGTCGGGCAGTGTGCGGCGAACGTCCTCCCAGAGATGGGGGTCGAGGCCGCGACGTTCGGTGAGAATGCGGGCGTCTTCCAGGTGCCCCATGCCGATGTTGTACGCCGCAAGCGCCATCCAGGTTCGGTCTGGCTCCAGAATATCGGTGGGAATCCGGCGCTGCAGGTTTTTCAAAAAGCGCGCACCACCTCGCAGGCTCTGCCGAGGGTCCATGCGATTGCTGACGCCCAGTTCCCTGGCGGTTCTCTGGGTAATCATCATCATGCCTCGGACCCCGGTGGGTGATCGGGCCCGCGGGTTCCAATGGGATTCCTGGTAGGAAATGGCCGCCAACAGGCGCCAGTCCATCTGAAACTCGGCGGCGACTTCCTCGATCAGACCCTGCCACTCGGGCAGGCGGGTTTGCACCTGTTGTTGAAAGGTAAAGCTCTGAATACGGGTCGCGTACTCAACGTTGCCGAAGTGTTGCTGCTGTAAACGGCGCATGGCGCCGCTTTCTTCATAATCGGCGATGAACTGATTGATCGACGTCAGCAGGGTGGCTGCGCTCGGTTGTTGGGACAAGTACCAGACGATGGATTCGGGGTCGGTGAGTTCCAGCGCGGCCACCAGGCGTGGATACAGTCGCTGCTGAACCTGGAACTCGGTCGAGTCGATAATGGCGAGTTCTGCTTTCTCCGCTGCCACCAGTTGCATCAGTTCCAGGCTGTCGGCGGCGCGGATTTCGCGCCAGCTCAGGTCCGGATGCTGTTGCTTCAGTGCCACGAGCGCTTCGCTGTGGCTTGAGCCGGCCAGGACGACGATATCTCGTCCAACCATGGCCTCGACAGAGCGAGGTCGGCGCATCCCCGACTTGTAGATCACCAGCGGTTGCTGTTGCAGGTAGGGCGTCGATGCCAAAAATCGGGTCTTTCTGGCCTCCGTGAGGGTCAATCCAGCGGCTGCCAGGTGCGCCTCGCCATTGGCCAGCCCAGCAATTAACTCTTCCAGTGTGAAGGCGACTTTGATACGCAACTGCATGCCCTGGGATTGGGCGTAGGCCCGAGCCAGCTCGTACTCGAAACCCGTCGGCCGCTCCTCTTCAAAGAAGTAGGTAGTCGGGCTGTTTCGCGTCAGCACGACCAGTTCACCACCCGGCTCGGCGGGTGGCAGGGGGCCATCATCATCACAGGCCACGAGCAACAGGGCGATCAGCAGTAAAAGTGTACGCATGACCGTGATTCTAGTCGCAGTATGGTCTTTGTGCCCGTTCGCCCCAGACGCACTGCAGGGTATAATCCCGCGCCTTCTGTCTGAGGGATACAAGATGCACCTGCTGCCCGGCCACACCGCGCTTAGCCGTCCAAGATTCACTCGACTGGCCTCGGCCCTGACAGCGGTGGATGACCGCGTCACTTTACTGGGCGCGCATTGGTTTTATGTTGTCGCTGCCGACACTGACACCGACCTCGATCGATTGGCTGCCCTGTTGCATCCGGGGACAGCGGAGCCCAGCAGTGCTGACATCTTCGACGTTCCCCGATGCCGGGTCGTGATCCCTCGCATCGGCACCCGATCGCCATGGTCCAGCAAGGCGACCGATATTGCCCACAATTGTGGCTTCAGCGGCGTTGAGCGCATTGAGCGCGGCATCATCTATGCGATTGATGCTCCCGACGATGCGGTGGTCTGGCGTGAGATTGACGGGCTCTTGCACGACCGAATGGTTGAGGTTGTGTTGTCGCGGCCGGACGAAGCCTTTGCGCTGATGTCCCACGTCCGACCAGACACTTTTACCCAGGTGCCAGTCATCGAGGGCGGCCGGCAGGCGCTTGTTGAGGCCAACCACGAGCTGGGGCTGGCTCTCGCCGAAGATGAGATCGATTATCTCGTCGATGCCTTTCTCGAGCTGGGGCGCGACCCCAGCGATGTCGAACTGATGATGTTTGCCCAGGCCAACTCGGAGCACTGTCGGCATAAGATTTTTAATGCCAGCTGGACGATCGACGGCGAGGACCGCGAGCACTCCCTGTTCGGCATGATCCGTAACACCTATCACAAGGGTGGAGAGGACGTACTCTCCGCCTATTCAGACAATGCGGCCGTGGTGCGTGGTCATGAAGGCGGGCGCTGGTATCCCAACCCTGAAACCGCGGTATGGCAGGCCACTGAAGAGCCGATCCATCTGCTCATGAAGGTGGAAACACACAACCATCCAACCGCGATCGCACCGTTCGCGGGTGCCGGCACCGGATCGGGGGGAGAGATCCGCGACGAGGGCGCTGTTGGTCGTGGCTCGCGACCCAAGGCGGGTTTGGCTGGGTTCACGGTATCTCACCTCAACATTCCCGGCTTTGAGCGTCCCTGGGAGACCGGCTACGGCAAGCCGGATCGGATTGTGTCTCCGCTGCAGATCATGACCGAAGGTCCGATTGGCGCGGCGGCCTTCAACAATGAATTCGGACGTCCCAATCTCGCCGGATATTTCCGCAGTTTTGAGCTCGATACCGGTGATGCCATGCGTGGTTATCACAAGCCCATCATGATCGCGGGCGGCTTTGGGAACATACGCGAAGAGCATGTGGACAAGGGTGAGTACTCCGCAGGGGCCAAGCTGATCGTCCTCGGCGGCCCCGCGATGCTGATCGGTCTTGGTGGTGGTGCGGCGTCATCAATGTCCAGTGGCGACAGCGACGAGAGCCTCGACTTTGCCTCGGTGCAGCGACAGAACCCTGAAATTCAGCGGCGGGCACAGGAGGTCATCGATCGCTGCTGGGCCATGGGAGAGCACAACCCAATCGCTTTCATCCACGATGTAGGGGCTGGTGGACTGAGCAATGCCTTGCCTGAGTTGGTCAAGGATGGCGGTCGCGGTGGGCGTTTTGCCCTGCGCGACGTGCCCAGCGATGAACCCGGTATGAGTCCGCTCGAGATCTGGTGTAACGAGTCCCAGGAGCGTTATGTACTGGCGGTAGAACCCGAGCACCTCGCCACCTTCACCGCGCTGTGTGAACGCGAACGATGCCCCTTCGCCGTGGTTGGAGAGGCCACCGAGGAAGAGCATCTCAGTCTCAGCGATAGCCAGTTTGGCAATGCGCCGGTCGATTTGCCCATGAGCCTGCTGTTCGGCAAGCCACCGAAGATGAGCCGCGACGCGCGTTCGCAGGCACCCGTCAGCTTGCCGCTGCCTGAGGGGGTGTCGGTTCCCGAGACCCTCGAACGGGTGCTGCGCTTCCCCGCTGTCGGCAGCAAGAGTTTCCTGATCACCATCGGCGACCGTTCCGTGACCGGACTCGTCGCCCGCGATCAAATGGTGGGTCCCTGGCAAGTCCCGGTGGCTGACTGTGCGGTCACGACGATCTCGCTCGATTCCCATCTTGGCGAGGCCATGAGTATGGGGGAGCGTACGCCGCTATCGCTGCTCAGTGGCCCGGCATCAGCCCGAGTGGCGATCGCAGAATCGATCACCAATTTGCTGGCCGCACCCGTCGCACAGTTACGGGATATTCGACTGTCAGCCAACTGGATGTGTGCGGCGGGCTACGAGGGTGATGATGCCGTGCTCTACGACACTGTGCAGACGGTAGGCATGTCTTTCTGCCCGGCGCTGGGAATCACCGTGCCGGTGGGTAAGGATTCGATGTCGATGCGTACCGCTTGGGAGGCAGGGGGTGAGTCTCGCTCCGTCACAGCCCCGGTATCGCTGATTGTCTCTGCCTTTGCACCGGTGGGCGATGTGCGCGACACCCTGACCCCATGCCTGGTTCGTGACGAAGAGACCTCGCTGCTACTGGTGGATCTCGGGCGCGGCGCCAATCGGATGGGTGGTTCGGTCGCGGCTCAGGTCTGGCGAGCCCTCGGCACCGAGGCACCTGATGTTTCGCCTGACGATCTGCGGGCACTGTTTGAATTTGTGACCGAGTTGAAGAGTCGGGACAAAGTGCTCGCCATGCATGATCGCTCTGATGGTGGTCTGGCCGTGACGTTGCTGGAAATGGCCTTTGCCGCTCGCTGTGGTCTCAATGTGGATCTCGATTGCGACCTTGAGGGGGCAATGGGCGAGCTCTTTGCTGAGGAGATCGGCGTCGTGTTGCAGGTCCGCGATGGTGATCTGCACGGCATTGAGGCGCTGGCCTCAGAGTACGGACTCCGGGACTGCCTCAAGGTGGTCGCGAAACCCCGCATGGACCACCGGGTGGTGATCAATACCGCTACCTTTGAGCTGGTGGACAGCCGTCGTAGCGCTTTGCAGCGCATGTGGGCGGAAAACAGTCACGCTATTCAGCGTTTGCGAGACGATGCCGAGTGCGCGGATGAGGAATTTGCCCGCATTGACGGAGAAGACCCCGGTCTGTCAGCGGATCTGACCTTCGACTGTGATGAGGACATCGCGGCACCGATGATCAATACCGGTGTTAGACCCCGGGTTGCAGTATTGCGAGAACAGGGTGTCAATGGTCATTCAGAGATGGCTGGCGCCTTCCATCGCGCCGGGTTCGAGAGCGTCGATGTCCATATGAGCGACCTGATCGAGAGCGGTGGCAACCTCAATGCTTTTAACGGCCTCGCTGTCTGTGGCGGTTTTTCGTATGGCGACGTTTTGGGCGCCGGTGAAGGCTGGGCGAAGAGCGTGCTGTTCAACGACCGGGTCAGCTCGGTTTTCCGCACCTTCTTTGAACGTCCCCAGACATTCAGCCTGGGGGTCTGTAACGGTTGCCAAATGATGGCAGCGATGCAGTCCCTGATTCCTGGCGCGGATCATTGGCCTCGCTTCGCGAGAAATCGCTCTGAGCAATACGAGGCGCGGCTGGTAATGGTGCGTGTTGAACCCACCCCGTCAGTACTGTTTGCCGGTATGTCGGGGTCGAAATTGCCCGTCGTGGTTGCTCACGGCGAGGGCCGAGCGCAGTTTGCCGACCCTGCCCAGCTGGGTGCGGCCGAAGCGTCAGGCACGATCGCACTGCGCTATGTCGACAATCACCTTGGCGTCGCCGAGCAGTATCCGGCCAATCCCAATGGTTCACCTCACGGTATTACCTCGCTATGCAGTGCTGATGGCCGCGCCACTATCATGATGCCGCATCCCGAACGGGTGTATCGCGCTTCGCAGATGTCATGGCACCCCGAGGCCTGGCGGGATGATTCGGGGTGGATGCGGGTATTCCGTAATGCTCGGGTCTGGCTGGGTTGAGGTGATCCCATGCGGCCCGGGGCTTGAAAAGCACCGGCCGCGCCCTTATTGCCTGACATAGATCGGCGGGCAAGCACCCGTTACACTGCGCGGCTTTCGGGCTCGCTGCTCCTTTTTTCAACCGGAACCGGTTCATTCATGCTCAACCAATATCCCCTCTGGAAAAACCTGATGATTCTGGCGGTGGTGCTATTCGGCTTGTATTACGCGGCGCCGAATTTGTACGCCCCTGACCCCGCGCTGCAGGTCGCCGGCGCCAGCGGTTCCACCGAGATCGACCAAGCCCTGGTGGATCGCGTGGGCAAGGCCCTCGACGAAGCCGGGATCGGCTACTTTGGCGAGGAAATTCAAGCTGAGGGTAAGTCGGCGTTGATTCGCCTGAACGACCGTGAACAGCAGTTGCGCGCTCAAGCGGTGCTCAGCCGCGCCCTGGGTGACAGCTACATCGTCGCGCTCAATCTCGCGCCGACGACCCCGGATTGGCTGGTTAGCGGTGGCGCGCAACCGATGAAGCTCGGGCTCGACCTCAGTGGTGGTGTGCACTTCAAGCTGGAAGTAGATGTTGAGGCGGCCACCGAACGCCGTATGACGCTGTATGAGAGTGGCATCAAGCGCCGGCTGCGCGAGGAGCGCATCCGCGGCTCGGTTGATATCGAAGACAACAAACTGGCGATGAATTTCCGCAGTGAGGAAGATCGTGAGACCGCCCGCAGTCTGGTGTTTGATCTCTATCCTGAGCTGCTGCTGGATCGCGTCGATGACGATGCCAACTGGCGCCTCTACGCCGAAGTCACCGAGGCGACGATGGCCGAAGTGGTTGAGTACGCGGTCAATCAAAACCTCACCACACTGCGTAACCGGGTCAATGAACTCGGTGTTTCAGAGCCGCTGGTGCAAAAGCAGGGTGCTAATCGCATTGTGGTGGAACTGCCGGGTATTCAGGACACCGCGGAAGCCAAGCGCATTTTGGGCAAGGTGGCCAATCTGGAGTTTCGCTTGGTCGCTGAAACCAACGCGCCGCTCACTGAGCGGCAGCGCTTTGAGTATCGCTCGGCGGACCGCCAGGGCATGACCGAATGGCTCGAACGCGAGGTGATTATCTCGGGTGAGCGTGTCTCCAATGCGGCTGCGGGCTTCGATCAGAACAACCAGCCCAATGTGTCGATCAGCCTCGATGGTGAGGGCGGCATGCTGATGTCCCGGGCGACCCGCAGCAACATCAAACGGCGCATGGGTGTGCTATTCATCGAGCGTAAGTACCGTACTCGCTACGAGACTGACGAGTCCGGCGAAGAAGTCGTGGTACGGATTCCCTATGACGAGAAAAAGCTGCTGACCGCACCGGTTATCCAGTCTGCCCTGGGTGCGCAGTTTCAGATCACCGGCCTTGACAGTCCGGGCGAGGCATCCGAGCTAGCGCTCATGTTGCGTGCAGGTGCGCTGGCTGCGCCGATTACTTTTGTGGAAGAGCGCACCGTCGGGCCCTCACTTGGCGCTGAGAATATTCGTCTGGGTGTGAAGTCGGTACAGATGGGGCTGTTGCTCGTCGTGCTGTTCATGGTCGCCTACTACCGTGTTTTCGGTGTGGCCGCAGTGATAGCGCTGAGCGCCAACCTGGTCCTGCTGGTCGCGGTGATGTCCGCCCTGGGGGCAACCCTGACCTTGCCCGGCATTGCGGGCATCGTGCTAACCGTGGGGATGGCAGTGGATGCAAATGTGCTGATCTTTGCACGCATACGAGAAGAGCTCGCCAAGCGCGCGAGGCCACAAGTGGCGATTAACGAGGGTTTTGAGCGTGCGGTCGTCACTATTCTCGATGCCAACATCACGACGTTGATCGTCGCCATTATTCTTTATGCGGTGGGTACCGGTCCGGTCAAAGGCTTCGCGGTCACCCTGTCGGTGGGTATTTTGACTTCAATGTTCACCGCGATTCTTGGTACCCGGGCGCTGATCAACCTGATTTACGGTGGGCGTCGCGTGCAGGCCTTGTCGATTGGTCCGCTGCCCAAACATATCAATACGGATAACAAGGGAGCTGCCGCATGAACCCGATGAACTTTATGCGCTGGCGCCAGTTGGCGGCGATCTTTTCCGGGATTGCACTGCTGGCTGCGGTGGCCTCGCTGACGATCAATCAGCTGAACTGGGGGCTCGACTTCACCGGCGGCACCTTGGTTGAGGTGCAGTACGGCGATAGCGCGGACCTCAATGCAATTCGCAACACCCTGACTAACAACGGCTATGAAGGCGCGGTGGTAGTGAGCTATGGCACCGACCGCGATGTGCTGGTGCGACTGCCTCAGGGCTATTCCGACGCCGAGGGCAATGCGGTGGTCGAAGCGCTGCGTACCGAGTCGCAGACTTCTGTCGAGCTGTCGCGGGCAGAGTTCGTTGGTCCGCAGGTCGGAGACGAGCTGCGCGAGCAGGGCGGACTGGCAATGCTGCTGGCCCTGGGTTTGGTCATGCTCTATGTGGCCTTCCGATTCCAGTTCAAGTTTGCGGTAGGCGCGGTTGTGGCGCTGGCACACGATGTGCTCTTTACACTGGGGTTCTTTTCGCTGACCGGCCTGGAGTTTGACCTCACCGTACTGGCAGCCTTACTGGCGGTCATCGGTTACTCGTTGAATGACTCGATCGTGGTCGCGGACAGGATTCGTGAGAACTTCCGCCGGGTGCGAAAGCGCAGCCCGCTTGAAGTGATCAACATCTCGCTCACGGAGACTCTGGGCCGTACCTTGGTGACGTCGTTGACGACTTTGCTGGTACTGGCTGCGTTGGCGCTGTTCGGCGGTGAAATGATCTTCGGTTTTGCCATCGCACTGCTGGTGGGTGTGGCGGTAGGTACGTACTCGTCGATCTACGTCTCTGCGACGACCCTGTTGCTCTTGGGTGTCAGCAAGGACGATGTGGCCATCGTGGTCAAGGAGGGCGCGGACCAGGACGAGGTCATGCCCTGAG
>CAYZWL010000021.1:0-46273 GCA_964482195.1 uncultured Alteromonadaceae bacterium
CGCGGCCCGGTGGCCTCGCTGCTGGTTCAGCAGGGTACTTTGCGCCAGGGCGATATCGTACTGGCTGGTCTGCAATCCGGTCGTGTGCGCGCCATGCTCGATGAGAACGGCAAGCCGATCAAGGAAGCAGGCCCGAGTATCCCGGTTGAAGTGCTGGGCCTCGATGGCACACCCGATGCCGGTGACCTGGTGGTTGCGGTTGAGAGTGAGAAGCGTGCTCGTGAGATCGCCGATGCGCGTCAGGAGAAGATGCGTTCGACCAAGCTGGCTCGCCAGCAGGCCGCCAAACTCGACAACATGTTCGAGACCATGACGGCGGGTGAGGTGAAGACCCTGAATCTGGTGGTGAAGGCAGACGTTCGCGGCTCGCTGGAAGCACTGCAGGGCTCGCTTGCTGACCTGGGTAACGAGGAAGTGAAGGTGAATGTGGTCTCCGGCGGTGTCGGTGGTATCGCGGAAACCGATGTGTCGCTGGCGCTCACCAGTGACGCCATCATCATCGGCTTCAATACCCGTGCTGATGCCAATGCCCGTTCGCTGGCGGAGAACGAGTCGATCGAAATCCGTTACTACAATGTGATTTACGACCTGATCGATGACGTCAAAGCCGCGCTCAGCGGCATGCTGTCGCCAGAGTTGCGCGAAGAAATTGTCGGTATTGCCGAGGTGCGGGACGTCTTCCGATCACCCAAGTTTGGCCTCATTGCTGGATGCATGGTTACCGAGGGTACGGTTTATCGTTCCAAGCCCATCCGTGTACTGCGTGACAACGTGGTCATCTACGAAGGCGAGCTGGAATCCCTGCGTCGCTTCAAGGATGACGCCAGTGAGGTTCGCAGCGGGACCGAGTGTGGTATCGGCGTCAAGAACTACAACGACGTCAAGGTCGGTGACTTGATCGAAGTCTACGAGGTCAACGAGGTGGCGCGCTCGCTCTGAGCGCGTCCACTGAGCCGCCATGCCCAAGGAATACAGCCGCACCCAACGGGTAGGGGACTTCCTCCAGCAGGAACTGGCCCAGTTGATCCAGCACAGTGTCCGCGACCCCCGCGTCGGCATGGTCAATGTCACGGGTGTCGATGTCACCCGTGATCTGGCCCATGCCCGGGTGTATTTCACCCAACTCGATGTCGAAACCAAGGACCAGGCTGAACAGGTGACCAAGGCGCTCAATGGCGCCGCAGGCTTCCTCCGCTCTGAAATCGCTCGCAGCGCAAACATGCGCACGGTGCCGAGGCTAAGTTTTCGTTTCGACGAGAGCGTCGGTCGTGGTCGAGACATGGAAGCGCTGCTCAAGGAAGTGCGTGCGGCTGATGCCCGCCTCGAAGGTGGTGACGAAGACAACGAGCAGAACGACAGCGAGGCCTGAGGCTTGGGTCGTCGTCGCAAAGGCCGCCCCGTCAGCGGCATTCTTGTTTTGGATAAGCCCCAGGGGCTGACCTCCAACGGCGCGTTGCAGCGAGCTAAACGGCTGTTCCAGGCGGCCAAGGCCGGGCACACCGGTAGTCTTGACCCGCTCGCCACCGGTGTCCTGCCACTGTGCTTTGGTGAGGCCACCAAGTTTTCCCAGTATCTGCTCGATGCCGACAAGGGCTATCGCAGTACGGTCGTACTTGGCACCGGCACCGATACAGGTGACGCAGAAGGCGAAGCGATTGCCACTGCCTGTGCTGCCGCCATCGATGAGGCGGCGGTAACAGCGGCTATGGCGGGCCTCACGGGGGAGATCGACCAGATTCCGCCGATGTATTCGGCGCTCAAGCGCGACGGCAAACCGCTCTACAAACTGGCTCGGGAAGGGGTAGAGGTGGAACGTGAGCCCCGGCGGGTGACGATCCATGAGTTTGTATTGCACAGCTTTGAGCCCGGTGAGACAGCCCGGGTAGTCGTCGACGTGCGTTGCAGCAAAGGGACCTACATCCGGACGCTCGCCGAGGATCTGGGTAGAGCGCTTGGCGTGCCCGCGCACGTCGCCGCGTTGCGGCGAACCCATTCGGGGCCGTTTGCCCTCAATGGGGCGGTCACCCTTGAGGAACTGGAGGCAATCGCGGGCGCCGATGGCGTGGCTGGGCTGGATGCCTTGTTGACGGATTCCGAGGTGGCGGTCGCGGACCTGCCCCGCGTGGAACTTACTGAATCTGCGGGATTTTACCTATGTCAGGGGCAGCCTGTGCTAGTGCCAAATGGCCCTCGGGATGGTATGGTGCGCGTCGCTGTGGCCGGGGGGGCATTCCTCGGCATCGGTGAGATGCTCGACGATGGGCGGGTAGCGCCACGTCGATTGATTGCACGCTAGATTTCGCGGCCTCTGCCGCACACTGAACCCGTCTGTAAACCTGCACGGACGGGCTCATCTTCACAAGCAGGTTGGAGATATCGTTATGGCTCTTGATGCCAATACCAAAGCTCAGATCGTCAAGGATTACCAGCAATCCGAGGGCGACACCGGTTCACCCGAAGTCCAGGTCGCACTGCTGACTGCCAACATTGAGCAGCTTCAGTCGCACTTCAAGGACCACGCTCAGGATCACCACTCACGTCGTGGTCTGATCCGCATGGTGAACCAGCGTCGCAAACTGCTGGACTACCTCAAGCGCAAAGATACGACTCGCTACGCTGAATTGATCAAGCGTCTCGGTCTGCGTCGCTGAGGAAATGTTTAAGGCCGGCTTCATGCCGGCCGTTATTTTTTTGGAGAATGAATAAGTGAACGTAGTCAGAAAAACATTCCAGTACGGTGACCAGGAAGTCACCCTGGAGACCGGTCGCGTTGCCCGTCAGGCAAGCGGCGCGGTCCTGATCACGATGGGCAGCACCGTTGTGCTGTGTACCGTGGTTGCTGCGCGCAACATGAAGCCCGGCCAGGATTTCTTCCCGCTGTCAGTCCACTACATCGAAAAGACCTACTCGGTAGGCAAGATTCCCGGCGGCTTCTTCAAGCGTGAAGCTCGCCCCAGCGAGAAAGAAACCCTGACCTCGCGCCTGATCGACCGTCCGATCCGTCCGCTGTTTGCCGATGGCTTCATGAACGAAGTCCAGGTGATGTGTACCGTGATGTCTGCGGACAACGACAACGACCCGGATATCGCTGCGATGATCGGTACTTCTGCGGCGCTGGCGATCTCTGGTTGCCCGTTCAACGGTCCGATTGGCGGTGCCCGTGTTGGCTTCACCGAAGCTGACGGTTACCTGCTCAACCCCACCTATGCGACGTTGGCTACCAGCAAGCTCGACATGGTTGTCGCCGGTACCAAGGACGCAGTCCTCATGGTTGAGTCTCAGGCGGACCAGCTGACCGAAGACCAGATGCTGGGTGCCGTGCTGTACGCCCACCAGGAAATGCAGACCGCCATTCAGGCGATCAACGAGCTGGTTGCCGAAGCTGGCAAGCCCCGTTGGGACTGGGAAGCACCTGCGGTTAACGAAGAGCTCGCGGCTGCTGTTGCCGCAGAAGCTGAAGGCCCGCTGGGTGAGGCTTACCGCATCACCGAGAAGGCTGACCGCTACGCGCGTGTCGGTGAAGTTCGCGACGCTGTTGTCGAGAAGCTGGCCAGTGAAGAAGGCCCCAGCGCCGACGAGATCAAGGACCTGTTCAAGTCCCTCGAGAAGCGCATCGTGCGCCAGCGCATTCTGAACGGCGAGCCGCGTATCGATGGTCGTGATGGCCGCACGGTTCGTCAGATCGCCTGTGAAGTAGACTTGCTGCCCAAGGCGCACGGTTCTGCACTGTTCACCCGTGGCGAGACTCAGGCAATTGGTGCTGTCACTCTGGGTTCCACCCGCGATGCACAGATCATCGATGCCCTCGAAGGCGAGCGTCGTGATCCGTTCATGCTGCACTACAACTTCCCGCCCTACTCGGTGGGTGAAGCCGGTCGTGTGGGTGCAACCAGCCGTCGCGAAATCGGTCACGGCCGCCTGGCCCGCCGTGGTCTGGCAGCAGTGCTGCCCAGCGACGAAGAGTTCCCCTACACCATCCGTGTCGTCTCTGAGATCACCGAGTCCAACGGTTCCAGCTCAATGGCTTCGGTTTGTGTCGGTTCACTCGGCATGATGGCTGCGGGCGTACCGCTGAAGGCACCGGTCGCCGGTATCGCCATGGGTCTGGTCAAGGAAGGCAACCAGTTCGCTGTACTCACCGATATTCTGGGTGACGAAGACCACCTGGGTGACATGGACTTCAAGGTCGCCGGTACCGCCAGTGGCGTGACCGCACTGCAGATGGACATCAAGATCGAAGGCATCAACGAGCAGATCATGGAGATCGCGCTCGAGCAGGCCCTGCAGGCTCGCCTGCACATCCTCGGTCAGATGAACGCTGTGCTCGATGCACCGCGTGAAATCACTTCGGACAACGCACCGAGCATGGTTCAGTTCAAGGTCGATTCCGACAAGATCCGCGACATCATCGGTAAGGGCGGCGCAACGATCCGTTCTATCACCGAAGAGTCCGGCGCGACCGTTGATATTGAAGACGACGGTACCGTGAAGGTCTTTGGCCAGAACATGGCGGCACGCGACAAGGCTGTTGAAATGATCCAGGCCATTACCGCGGAAGCGGAAGTGGGCGAGATCTACACCGGTAAGGTCGCTCGTATTGTCGACTTCGGCGCTTTTGTCACGATCCTGCCTGGCAAGGATGGTCTGGTACACATTTCTCAGATCGCTGAAGAGCGTGTCGAAAATGTGTCTGACTACCTGAAGGAAGGCGAGGAAGTGAAGGTCAAGGTACTTGATGTAGACCAGCGTGGTCGCATCAAGTTGTCTATGCGTGAAGCTGCCGCCGACGCTGCACTCGAAGCGGGTGACGCAGTTGATGCGGGTGAACCTGAGCCTGAGTCACTGAACGAAGAGTGATCCCAGCTTGAATCGAAAAAGCCGCGGCTTATGTCGCGGCTTTTTCGTTTTTTTTACCGGAAACTTTCTTCATCCTTTGGTGGTCACACAGCTGCCAATCCACCGTTCCATTTCCCGGATGTTTTACATGGGTTTTATCACAGGCAAGTTGCACCCCAGGCCCGGCTACCGCCAAGGCTCGCCGTTTCGAGTGCAACAACTGTTCAGCGCGCTGCTACTTTGTGTTTTTGCTGCAGCGGCCAGTGCTCAGGGTAGCGGCAATCCCTTTTATCGTGAGCCCAGCCCACTCAACATCCGCCAGATTCACAGCGGCCACAGCCTCACCGACGACGGTGTTTTCGAGGGTCGCTGGCCGGGTCACATGAGTTTCATGATCAATGAGCTGGAGCCGAATGCTGCGCAGCTCGGCAAGAGCACCATTCCCGGCAGTTCCATGAGCTGGCGCTGGGACCATGAACCCCGGAGCAATGTTGATGAGCGTTCCGACATCGCCAACTGGGAATTAATGGTCATTACCGAAAGGGTGCCGTTTCCCCGTGACATGAAGTTCTACGACAGCCCTGAATGGCTGCGACGCTTCGCTGAGCACGCCTGGCGAAATGGCAACCGCGGGGCGGGAGCCCCCACGCTGCTCTACACCACCTGGACCAACATTGATAACAGCGATGGCGACTGGCGTACCCTGCTCGACACCTATGGCCCCTTGTGGGAAGCGATGGCGGACTACGCCTCGGAAACGCTACCTGCGCGGGCGCAGATTCGTCTCATCCCCGGCCATCGCTTGATGGCGCGCCTCTACGACGACATTGCGGCGTCGCGGGTACCGGGGGTGCGAAATATTTCGGCGTTCTTTGAGGACACTATCCATCTGAATGGACTGGGTTCATACGCCGTGGGCCTGTTGCATATGGCGGTCATCCACCATGTGGACCCTCGTGGTCTGAACTACACCGGTTATGGGCTGAGTCCTCAGCCTTCGGCGTCGCTGGCGAGATACATTCAGAATACCGTTTGGGAGGTGGCAACCTCCTACGAGCGAGCCGGGCTGGGTGAGCCCGCTGAAGAGGAAGCAGCCTGCCCCGACGGCAGTGAAGAACCCTGCCAGCCGAACATCGCCATGATGGTGGCGGTGCTGTGCCAGCAAGGCACTATTGAGTGCGCTAACTGAGTCAGCGCAGCAAGCGCTGTCAGGCGGAGGGCGACCACCGCCTGCACTGGGCTTTTAGTCTACTGGTTGGCGCGGTTCTCGATCAGATCGTCGACCACGCTGGGGTCGGCAAGCGTTGATGTGTCGCCCAGCGCACCCAGTTCATTCTCAGCAATCTTGCGCAGGATTCGGCGCATGATTTTGCCGGAGCGCGTCTTCGGCAGCCCCGGCGCCCATTGAATGACGTCCGGTTTGGCGATGGGGCCAATCTCCTGCACGCACAGTGAAATCAGTTCCTTGCGCAGTTCCGGCGTGTCCTCGACGTCGTGCATGGGTGTGACATAGGCGTAGATGCCCTGGCCCTTGATGTCGTGGGGATAGCCCACCACGGCAGCCTCGGCGATGCCCTCGTGTAAGGCCAGTGCACTTTCCACTTCGGCGGTGCCCATACGGTGCCCGGAAACATTCAACACGTCGTCAACTCGCCCGGTGATGCGCAGATAACCATCCTCGTCGCGCAGGGCGCCATCCCCGGTGAAGTAGTAGCCCTTGTAGGTGCTGAAATAGGTATCCACCATACGCTGGTGGTTGCCATAGACCGTGCGGATCTGGCTGGGCCAGGAGCGCTTGATGGCCAGATAGCCCGACCCGGCACCCTCGATCTCGGCGCCCCCTTCGTCGATCAGCACGGGTTCGACGCCGAAGAACGGGAAACCGGCAAAACCGGGCTTGAGTTCATGAGCACCTGGCAGCGGGGTGATCATCGCGGACCCGGTTTCGGTCTGCCACCAGGTGTCGGCGATGGGGCAGCGCCCTTCGCCAACGACCTTGTGGTACCACTCCCAGGCCTCGGGATTGATGGGTTCACCCACTGAGCCAAGCACCCGCAGGCTGCTGCGGGTGCTGTTCTGGACGAATTCGTCGCCCATGCCCTGCAGTGCGCGAAGCGCGGTCGGCGCGGTGAAAAACAGGTTCACCTGGTGTTTGTCGACGACCTGCCAGAATCGCCCCGCATCGGGGTAGGTCGGCACCCCCTCGAACACCAGGCTTGTGGCACCTACGGCCAGCGGGCCATAAACAATGTAGGTGTGGCCAGTGACCCAGCCAACGTCAGCCGTACACCAGTAGATCTCACCTTCGCGATAATCGAACACATATTTGAAGGTCATTGCAGCGTTGAGCAGATAGCCACCAGTGGTGTGCAAAACCCCTTTGGGTTTGCCGGTCGAACCAGAGGTGTAGAGGATGAACAGCGGATCCTCGCTGTCCATGGGCTCGGGTGCGCACTCGACGTCGGCGGCTGCGGTTGCCTCGTGATACCAGAGGTCTCGGCCTGCGACCCAAGATATGTCTGCGCCTGTTCGACTCACGACCACAACGCTGTCGACACTGGGGCAATCAGCGAGTGCCTTATCGACATTTTCCTTAAGCGGTACGACCTTACCGCCACGTAGTCCCTGATCCGCTGTGATGACCAGTCGGCAGTCGGCATCCTGGACGCGATCTTTGAGCGCCTCGGGAGAGAAGCCACCGAACACCACCGAGTGAATGGCACCAATACGCGCGCAAGCCAGCATCGCGTAGGTCGCCTCGGGAATCATCGGCATATAGATGCAGACGCGATCGCCCTTGCCGACGCCTCGTGTACGCAGCACGTTGGCCAGTCGGCAGACGCGCTCGTGCAGCTCAGCGTAGCTGATATGTTGGCTGTCGGCGGGGTCATCGCCCTCCCAGATGAGTGCGGTTTGTTCAGCGCGCTCGGGCAGATGTCGGTCGATGCAGTTAACCGCGACATTCAGCTTGCCGTCGACAAACCAGCGGGCGTCGCCGGTTTCGAGGTTGGCGTCAACGACCTGGCTCCAGGGAGACTCCCACTGCAAGAATTCATTGGCACGGTCGGACCAGAAGCCGGCGGGGTCATCAAGAGACTGCCGATACCACTCCTCGTAGCGTTCTGGAGTGATATGCGCATCAGCGAATTGGGCGGGAATGGCGTAACGGTGGGTCTCAGACATCTTGGCAGGCCCCTGATGGTTGGAATGAGTGAACAATATCAGCCTAACCCTGACCGACGCGCAACGCGACCAAGGTCGAGCGAACGCTACCCTGAGCCGGGCTTTAGGGCTAGTCTCGGGGCATGACGCCATCAACCCTGTTGCTCCTTGCGCTGCTCTACGTGGCGGCGCTGTTCGCCATCGCCAGCTATACCGAACGGCGGGGGCAGTCGCGCCGAACCTCGGCTTGGGTGTATACCCTGACTTTGGCCGTCTACTGCACCTCCTGGACGTTTTACGGCGCCGTCGGCTCGATGGCCGGGGCACCCTGGTCCCATACCCCCATCTATCTGGGCCCGATTCTGGTCTTTATTTTGGCGCGGCCGGTACTGAGTCGGATGATCGAAGTGGGTCATCGGCAGCGCGTGACATCGCTGGCGGACTTTCTGGGATCCCGCTACGGCAAACGCCGGTGGGTCGCGGGCGCCGTGTCGATCATTTGCCTGTTTGCGGTCATGCCATACATCGCCCTGCAGTTGCGGGCCCTCGAGCAGACCTGGTCGGTGGTCAGCGGCCAGGGGGATGCTGTGGTGGTGGATCCAAACAACGTCACGTTACTGGCGGCAGTGGGGCTGACACTGTTTGCCATTCTCTTTGGTGTGCGCAGGCTTGGGGGGAATGAGCGGCAATATGGCCTGATGCATGCCATGGCCGTGGAATCTCTGGTGAAACTGTTGGCGTTTGTCGCTGTCGCCGTCCTGAGCATCTACTACCTGTTGAGCCGCGATGTGTCGACGCTGTCCTGGTCCAATCTGTCGCCGTCGATCGATGCTGATTTTGCCGCCCACTTGCTGGTGAGCGCGCTGGCCATTCTTTGTCTGCCACGGCAATTCCATGTCATGGTGGTTGAGCTGGAACACCCCAGGCAGGCCCGGCACATTGGGTGGGCCTTTCCCCTATATCTGCTGATCTTTATGGTGCTGGCGGTGCCTGTCGCACTGGCGGGGCAGCACCTGTTTGCCGGCTCGCCAGAGATCAGTGCCGACACTTTCGTGCAGCGTTTGCCCATGGCGCTGGGGGCGGACTGGGCGGTGGCGGCAGCCTTCCTGGGCGGTATTTCTGCAGCAACAGGAATGGTGTTGGTGGCGACGGTCAGCGTCTCGATCATGATCACCAATGAGATCGTGACACCGTTGCTCTTCCGCATCATGGGGTCGCACTCCAATATTCTGCTGCGCCTTGGCACGCTGCTGCGCTGGGCGCGCCGGGTCACCGTTGTCGTGATCTCACTGGTGGCCTGGTTGGTCGCGGCGTCTTTCGCAGGCCGGTCAAATCTTGCGGATATTGGTTTTCTTTCATTTCTCGGTACGGCGCAGCTCGCCCCCGCGCTGCTGCTGGCGCTGTATTTTCGTCGCGCCCATGGCCTGGCGGTGCTGGCAGGCATGTTGGTGGGTACGGGGCTGTGGTTTGTTTTTGGCTTGCTGCCGTTCCTATTTGCCGGTGACGGAGCGCCCTCGAGTCAGTCCGTTTGGGCAGATTGGTCCTTTGCACAACTGACGACGCTGACCCTGGGGAGCAATTTACTGATTGCCTTATTGGGTTCCCTGCGGTTGCGCCTGAGTAGTACTGACCTGCGGCAAGTGGGGCTGTTTCTCGATGCGCCCGTCAGTGATCCCCCGCTGGATGATTCCCCCAGTCCCATCCGTATTGCTCAATTGCGCAACCTGGTAGAGCCACTGCTGCGGGGCGCGGCGGCTGAGCGTTTTTGGCGGGTGCTGGAAAACAGTTACGAGCAGAGACTGCTACCCGCGGACCGCGCGCCGCGATTCGTGGTCAATGCAGCTGAGGCGGTACTGGCTAACACTGTTGGCGCGACCTCGGCTCGTCAAATCTTCGAGCGGCTGGAGTTACAGCGGCAGCTTGAGATCGGGGATCTCACTGCAATGGTGGGTGATGCCCAGCGAGCCTCTGCCTTTAACCGGGAGTCCCTCGAGGCTGCGGTCGAACACTTGAGTCATGGTGTGTCTGTAGTCGACTCGGAACTGCGACTGGTGGCGTGGAACAGCGAGTACGAGCGCATGTTCGAGTATCCCACTCGCTTTCTGTTTGTCGGATGCCCCATCGAGCGGGTCTATCGATTCAATGCAGAGCGCGGCATTTTGTCCGCCTCTGAACGCTCGGTGGATCAGGAGATCGAGCGTCGTCTGGGCTTTATGCGAGGGGGATCAGCCTACGCCTTCGAGCGCAATATGCCCGATGGGCGAATACTTGAAATTAAGGGTCGGCCTTTACCCGGCGGTGGTTTTGTCAGCACCTTCGTCGACGTCACGGAACAACGGGAAATGGTGACGCGACTCCAGGAAACCCAGGGTGAATTGCAGTCCCGGCTCGCGTCGGGGGAGCAGGCGCTCAGTCAGCGCAACGCCGAGCTTCGCAGTGAAGTTCGTGCCCGAACCGAGGCGGAGAGCAAGGCCCGCGAGGCCTTCCGCAGCAAAGCGCAGTTCATGGCGGCGACCAGTCATGATCTGTTGCAGCCGATCAACGCAGCGCGCCTGTTGGCTGAGGCGCTTCGACAGCAGGGTGGCAAGGGTGTCATCGAAGGCCCCCAGCTACTTGAGCAGCTCGGTGCTTCGCTGGACCGTGCACAATTGATGATCGAGGAGTTGAGAGAAATCGCCCGGCTTGACTCGGAAACCTTGGAGGCCAAGCGTGACGCGGTTGCCCTGTCACCCTTGTTCGAGCGCCTGCAAGCTGGCTTCTCGACGGCGGCACAGGCGAAAGCGCTACAACTCAAGTGTGTATCCACCCGGCTGTGGGTTTTTGCGGACGAAGGTCTGCTGCAGCGCTTACTCGAGAACCTGATTTCGAATGCGATTAAGTACACCCGCGAAGGCCGAGTGTTGGTCGGCGCACGTACCCAGCGGGACCGCGTTCGCATCCAGGTACTCGACACCGGTCCAGGCATTCCCGAATCTGAGCTCGGACGGATCTTCCGGGAGTTTGAGCGACTGGAGTCCGAGGGTCCGGGGGACGTTGGCGGTTTGGGCCTGGGGCTTGCGTTGGTGCAGCGCTACGCGAAGCTCATGGACGGAGACGTACAGGTTGCCTCTCAGCCGGGGATCGGCACCAGTTTCTCGGTTTCCTTGCCCAGAGCCCAGGTATCGACCACGTCACATCAGCCGCTGGCACCGAAAGATAATCACCCCCGTCTGGATGGCACCGTTCTTTGTATCGACAATGACCGCCAACTGCTAACGGGATTGGCGGCGCTGGTTCAGGGCTTTGGTATGCGGACACTGTCAGCCCAGTCCCAGCCCGAAGCTTTTTCTGCGATTCGGGAGACTCAAACCAGCCCTGATTTGATCGTGGCGGATTTCCATTTGGATGACGGGCGAACCGGTGTTGAGGCGGTCGCGGCGTTACGGATGCAGGGTATCAACGCCCCGGTCGTGATCATCAGTGCCGATGACGAGCCCGAGGTGAGGGATGTTGTGCGTGACGCTGGCCACTGGTTCTTGCCCAAACCTATCGAACCGGATCGACTGCAGGTGTTGCTCGCGGCCCTGCTGGAGCAGAGCGGTCAGGCGGGTAGCGGCGAGTCGTAGTCTTCGCTGGTCGCGGGTAGTAGCTGGCTGAGCTTCAGTACTGCCTGTGTGCGTGACTGAACGCCGAGCTTGCGGAAGATCTCGGTCATATGTGCCTTGATTGTCGCTTCTTTGACGCCGAGCTCGTAGGCGATTTGTTTGTTGAGCTGTCCTTCCACCAGCATCGACGCCACCCGGAACTGTTGAGCAGTCATCGATGCCACCGCTTCCGCTGCGTCGAGTCCCTGTAGGCTTTCACCGCGGCTGGCGATCGCCAGACCCGGGTGCAGGCCAGTGGCACCGTTCAATACCTGTTCGATGCACTCGGTGATCACGGCACTGTCGGCGGACTTGCTGAGGAAAGCCGCCGCGCCATGATCCAGCGCCCTGCGCACCGTCGTGGCGTGGGTATTGGCAGAGATCACAATCACGGGCAACAGGCGCGCCTGACGACGAATCCAACTGAGGCTTGAGAAGCCAACCGCCCCCGGCATGTGCAGGTCGAGCAGCAACAACGTCAGCGTCTTGTCACTGCTCACCGTGTCCTGCAGCGACGCGACATCGTCGACCCTGACAATCTGCCAGTCGGGTTTCATGGTGCGGAACAGCGCCTCCAGCGCGTCCCCAAACAGCGGATGATCGTCGGCAATGCAGAGTTTGGTACTCATTGCGGTGACCTCAGTTTCATGGGCTTTTTATTGGTTGGTTATCGGGCAACGACCACCCCAGTCTCCAGTCGTTGCTTGCTGCCCGTCGCAGGCCTGTGGCCTACCGACTTTGGTCGAAGTTAGGCCCAGATTTGACCAAAGTCTAGTGGGGTCTTCGAGTTTCCATGCCTATAACGATAGCCCACAGACACACCAACGTGCTGCGAGGCATTGTGATGATGATAAGAAAACACATGAAAACCACGGGACTGAGTGCTTTGGCGTTGGCGGTTTGCGCGGCGGCACCGGCATCAGCGGATGACCAGGAAGCGCGCATCGCCGAGCTCGAAAGACAGGTCAAAGCGCTAACGGAGTTGCTCAGCGCTCATGACGACTCCATCAAGGTGACGACTGAGCGACTCGATACCGATGAAAAGGAAATCGCCAGTACCTACGAGGTGGCGAACGAGGCGCACACCACGCGCGCCGGTACCAAGCTCAACTATGGCGGGTTTATCAAGGTCGACTCAGTGTCCAGTCGCTACAGCGATGGTAAACCGACCAATACACTCATCGAGGATTTCATGATTCCGTCCCTGATTCCGACGTCGGACGGTTCGGGAGACAGCTACACCTCGTACCACCTGCATTCGAAGACCTCGCGCTTCTTCCTGAAGACGGTGACGCCCACCGACGTGGGTGATGTGATCACCAATTTCGAGATGGACTTCGCGGTGGGCGGTCAGGGCAATGAGCGGGTGTCCAACTCCTGGGCGAATCGTATGCGTCACGCCTATGTGCAGTGGAACTACGCGCCGGGATCCTCGCTGTTGGCAGGACAAACCTGGTCGACTTTCTTCAACGTCGCCACGCTGCCAGCCAACCTCGACTTCGTTGGGCCGGTCGGCACGATCTTCAACCGTCAGCCAATGATTCGTTGGACGACTGGCAACTGGCAGTTTGCAGCGGAGAACCCGCGCACGCGCCTGCAGAACGAGCCGCACGATGATTTCTCAGAGGGTATTCCTGATCTGGTTGCTCGCTACAACGGCAAGTCGGGCGACCTCGCGTGGAGTCTTGCGGGTATTGGACGCCAGATTACCTACGACAATGGTGTGACCGACGATTCACAGTTTGGTTACGGGGTCAGTCTCGCCGGTAAGTGGACCATGGGCGCAGACGACATTCGCTTCCAGGCAAACTATGGCAACGCGCTGGGACGCTACATCACGATCAACGGGTTCAACGATGGCTACGTCGACGACAACGGCAACATCGACACCTTCGATCAAATGGGCGCGTTTGTCGCGTACCGCCATACGTTCGATGACCACTGGAGTGGGGGTTTCACCCTGTCATTCTCCGAGGCCGATAACCCGTCACTCAGCGAATTTGCGGGCGCGGGATCCATGGCCAAGAGCTATCAGAGTGGCCACCTCAACCTGATCTACAGCCCGACCGCGCGTTTCAGTATTGGCGGTGAACTGATCTACGGCAGCAAAGAGCTGGAGAACGGTAATGACGGCACGCTCAATCGTTTCCTGATGAGCATCAAGTACGGCATCTGATCGAAATAATCAAAACGAGGAGGGCATTTCATGTCCGATATGTCAGAGAAGAACGCCGCGGAGTACTGGCGTAAAAGCAAGGCGTTGATGGTGCGTCTGATGGTCATCTGGTTTGTCGTCAGCTTCGGCTTCGGCATCCTGCTGGTCGACGTGTTGAACAACATCCAATTGGGTGGTTTCAAGCTGGGTTTTTGGTTTGCCCAGCAGGGTGCGATCTACGTGTTCATCGGCATCATTTTCTACTACGTGCGTGCCATGGGCCGTCTGGACGCTGAGTTCGGCCTCGAAGAGGAGGAGCACTAATGGAACTCGCAACGCTTAGTTACATTGTCGTCGGTTTCACCTTCGCCATTTATATCGGTATCGCGGTTTGGGCCCGAGCCGGTTCCACCAAGGAGTTCTATGTTGCAGGTGGTGGTGTGCATCCCATCGCCAACGGCATGGCCACTGCAGCTGACTGGATGTCCGCGGCTTCGTTCATTGGTATGGCTGGCCTGATCGCCTTCATGGGATACGGCGGCTCAGTCTTCCTGATGGGCTGGACCGGTGGCTACGTCATTCTCGCCATGCTGCTCGCGCCTTATCTGCGCAAGTACGGGAAGTTCACGGTGCCCGAATTTATCGGTGATCGTTACTACTCGGATGCCGCACGTATCGTGGCGGTCGCCTGTTTGATTCTCTGCTCGGTCACTTACGTGATTGGCCAGATGAAGGGAATTGGCGTGGCGTTTTCGCGCTTCCTGGAAACCGATTATGAGACCGGTCTCTACACTGGCATGGTGATCGTATTTTTCTACGCCGTGATCGGCGGTATGAAGGGCATCACCTATACCCAGATTGCCCAATACTGTGTCTTGATTCTTGCCTACACCATTCCGGCAATTTTCATCAGCCTGCAGTTGACCGGTAACCCGCTGCCCCAGTTGGGTCTGGGTAGCACCCTGGTTGGCAGTGAAACCTACCTGCTGGACAAGCTTGACCAGGTGGTGGTTGATCTGGGCTTTGCGGAATACACCACGGCCGTCAGAGGCAATACGCTCAACATGTTCGCGTATACCGCTTCACTGATGATCGGTACCGCGGGTCTGCCGCACGTCATCATCCGCTTCTTCACTGTACCCAAGGTCAAGGACGCGCGGACTTCCGCGGGTTGGGCGCTGATCTTCATTGCCGTGCTTTACACCACAGCACCAGCGGTTGCAGCGATGGCGCGCCTCAACATCATGCAGACCATCGAGCCTGCGCCGGGTCAGTACATGGCGATCGATGAGCGTCCCCAGTGGTTCAAGAACTGGGAAGAGACCGGACTGCTGGAGATCAACGACAAGAACGGCGATGGACGCGTTCAGTACAGCGCAGATCCGGCGACCAACGAACTGGTCAAGCTCGACCGTGACATCCTCGTGCTGGCCAACCCGGAGATTGCGCAACTGCCAAACTGGGTGATTGCCCTGGTAGCGGCCGGTGGTCTGGCAGCGGCGCTGTCGACGGCTGCAGGTCTACTACTGGCGATCTCTTCGGCGATTTCCCATGATCTTCTCAAGAAGACCTTCATGCCGGATATCACCGAGAAACAGGAGCTCAATGCTTCCCGGGGGGCGATGGCGCTGTCGGTTGTTGGTGCGGGGTATCTTGGATTGAATCCGCCTGACTTTGCTGCAGGCACGGTAGCCCTGGCCTTTGGTCTGGCTGCCTCATCAATCTTCCCTGCGCTGATGATGGGCATCTTCTCCCAGAAGGTTACCCGAGAGGGCGCGATCGCCGGCATGCTGGCAGGTATTGGCGTCACCCTGTTCTACGTGTTCCAGCACAAGGGCATCATGTTTATTCCCGGTACTTCCTTCCTGGGCTCCATGCCTGCCAACTGGTTCCTCGATATCGAGCCCAATGCCTTTGGCTGTGTGGGTGCGGTGGTGAACTTTGTGGTCGCGCTGAGTGTCAGCCGTGTCACCCAGCAACCACCGGAGTCGGTTCAGGAATTGGTTGAAGATATTCGAGTCCCGGTGGGAGCGGGCACTGCGCACGCTCATTGAGCGCCGATTGACGTCTTTGGGGAGACGTCAATCTCTGACTTGGGGGGCTTCGGCCCCCCCTTTTTTTGCCCGACGTACACGCCGCAGTTAGTTAAAATGACCCCATGAACTGGAGTCATACACTGCGCAGGCTATTCGGGTCTGTATTGATGGTCTGTGGTCTCGCCGCTTGTGGCGAAGTGTCTCCACCTGCCTTGCGCCTGGGCACCATACTCTGGCCGGGTTACGAGCCCATCTATCTGGCGCGCGAACAGGGCTTACTCGATCCGGATCGGGTGGTGCTGGTGGAGTATGTGAACTCCAACGATGTACTGCGGGGTATGCTCAACGATGTGCTCGACGCCGGCGCGTTGACCATGGATGAGGCGCTCAGCCTGGCCAGCCAACGTGGCGACAATGAGTACGTTATTTTCCACGTGGCTGATATCAGTCATGGGGGCGACGCGATTCTGGCGCGGCCACCGATCGACGCCTTTGAGCAATTGCGTGGTAAGCGAGTGGGCTTTGAAATTACAGCCCTTGGCTCCTATTTTCTGGATCGCGCGCTTGCTGGTACCTCTTTGGCTCGCGGTGAATTCACGGCGGTCAATCTCGAAATGGACAATCAACTCGGTGCCTGGGAACGGGGGGAGGTCGATGCGCTGGTGACTTTCGAGCCTTTGCTCACTCGGGTTCGCCAGCAAGGGGGCAATGTACTGTTTTCCAGCGCTGATATCCCCGGTGAAATCGTCGACTTGATGGTCGTGCGTCGCGAGGTGCTTGAGCAGCGCCCCGAGGTTTTGGCGCATTTGGTGTCGGCGTGGTTTGAGGCCGTTCACACTCTGGAAACCGACCCCGACACCGCGCTGCCAATCCTCGACCAGCGGTTGCGGTTGGGGGAGCAGGGCGTCAGGCAGGCATTGAGCGGTCTAAAGATTCCAGATCGTTCTGCGGTGGCCAATCTGATTACTGGGTCGGAGCCTGAACTCAAGCAGGCACTCCAGCGCATGCAAGATGTGATGGAAAAAGCAGGGCTGCTGCAGCGCAGGGTAGATGTGAGCGCCTTGTTCAGTGCAACGCTTCCGGGAATCAACGAGCCCTGATCGTGGGTCGATCGGTGCCCATTCGTGTACTCATTCCAGCGATGGTGTTGGTGCTGGGCATTGGCAGCAGTTTGGTGGCTTATCAGATTTCTCGCCAAGCGGCGTTATCGTTTGTGCTCGAGAGTCGGCAGGCGCGCATGCGTGCCGACCTCAATCGCCATCAACTGGATATCGAGGCCAGTTCTGCAGCTGAAATGGCATACCAGCAGCGCGTGATCTCGGGAATGATGCACTACTCGGATGTAGCACATGCCTTATTGCTCGATGCCAATGACGTGGTGGTTGCATCAACGCGTCTGGCCGAAGTGGGTCAGGCGCTGACGGTGCTGCGTTCGGCACCGCCCTCCGGGCGGCTGGCCCAGGCGAGAACCGGCAACAGCCCGGTTGTTTGGGTTTCAGAGGACAACCAGCAGATCAGTGGTTTCATCGCTGTATGCCGCACTGTCGCTGATGGTCCATTGGCGCAGCGGGATTGCGGTGCCATGTATATCAGCGAAGACCTGCGCGCAGAGTTGGGGATGGTAAACGCCAGCTTGCGGCGACAATTGATGTACGGGGTTGCGATCGCCTTGCTGCTGGTGCTGGCTGTGCTCTCTGTTCTGTACTCCTCGGTGATCTTCCGACTGAACAAAATTACGGCCACTGCAAGACGTGTTGCGGGCGGTGCGGTTGAAGCGCGGGTGGATGTGGATGGCGAGGATGAAATCTCCGCGATCGGACGCTCGATCAACCTGATGCTCGACCGGGTCAGCGCGACGCAGATTCAGTTGCGTGATCGTCAGGCCCATCTCAGTGCATTGTTCAACGACAATGCGGAGGGGCTAATCGTTATCGACCGCAAAGGGGTCGTGACCGATTACAACCGGCGTGCCGAGGATATATTCGGCTACCGGGCCGATGAGGTTGTTGGCCACGACCTGGCCATGTTGATGCCTGCCCAACACTCTGAACGTCACCGGCAGATGATGGGTCGCTACATGGCGACTGGTGAAGGCAAGGTCATTGGCAAGGCGCCACTACACACGGAGGCGCGCCACAAGGACGGCCGCTATGTGCCGGTCAAAATTGGCGTATCCGAGGTCGTGTCGGGTTCGGCGCAGGCTTTTATCGGCACCATCACCGATCTTACCGAGATTCGTATTCTCGAGGAGCAAGCCCAGCGCGCGCAAAAAATGGAGGCGGTGGGCGCGCTCACCGGTGGCATTGCGCACGATTTCAATAATCTGCTCGGCATCATCGTTGGCAATCTCGATTTGCTGCGGCGGCGGCTCGCGGATGATCCTGCGTCGATCCGCCGTATCGAGAAAGCACTGCAGGCAGCGGGTCGCGGGTCGTCGCTGACGGGAAAACTGCTGAATTTTTCGCGGCAGCGCACGGAACGACCGGAGGCCGTGGCGTTGCCGGCACTGCTCGCTGATATCGACGAGCTTTTGGATCCCTCTCTGACATCGAGAGTAGAGCTGTCTATATCGATCGAAGAGGATCTGCCGCTACTGATGGTCGACCCCAATTCACTCGAAGACGCGTTGGTGAATTTGGTGCTGAATGCCCGTGACGCGATGCCTGATGGCGGCAGTGTTCGTATCGACGCCAGGTGCTGCCAGTTGAGTGGTCACATTCCGGGACAACTCACCCACGGCATAGACCGGGGGGAATTTGTGCAGATCAGTGTCTCGGATACCGGCACGGGTATTGCGCCCGAGATCTTGCAGCGGGTGTTCGAACCGTTCTTCACGACCAAGCCCGACGACCGCGGAACGGGTCTTGGGCTGGCAATGGTTTATGCCTTCGTCCAGCGTGCGAGTGGCGCATTGGGAGTCGATAGCGTTCTGGGTGGTGGTACGGTTTTTCGACTCTATCTGCCGATATCCGAGGTCGGCTCCCAATCCGCAAACGTGGGGCTGGAGGCGCGAGCGTCTGTCGATGCCAAGCCGGGCGAACGTGTGCTGGTGGTGGAGGACGAGCCGGAGCTTAGAGAGCTCGCCAGCATGGAGCTGCAGCGGCTCGGCTATGCGGTGTGCGAGGCGCCGGATGCCGACGCTGCACTGGCGCTCCTCGAAGCTGATCCGGATTTCCAGCTGGTGTTTTCCGATGTGATCATGCCAGGTCGTGTCGACGGACTTGCGCTTGCGAAAATACTGGCCGTGCGCTATCCGACGATACCCGTATTGCTGGCGTCTGGATTTCTCGGACAACAAGGTCTTGATGCCGCGGCGAGTGAGCCTCTCGCCGCCATGATCCTCGAGAAGCCCTATGATTTTACTGATCTGGCGCTACGGGTTCGTGAACTGATCGATGGCCATGGGTTAGAGTAGGCCCATGGCTTTGATTGATACGCTTAAAAGTCGCCACGTGATCGTGGCGTTGTTGGTGGCACCACTGCTCGCGGTGGGTGCCTGGTTTGCGGTTGGTTACTGGGTGGCCGGTGACGCCATGACACCGTTACCCGCCGAGCAGGGGAGCGCCTATCCCCTACTGGAGCGCAGCGGCTGTCGCTACGCAGGTGGCCGTTGTGTGTTGTCCAACGGTGACCTGGACATCGCCGTCACCCTGCAGGGAACGCGCCTGTACTTCGCCCCTTCGGTCGAGGTCGACGTGCTGGTTGCTGGGCTGATCCTGCTGACCGAGTCAGTGCCGATCAAGGGGACCTGGCGTGACGAGCAGCAGGCCTGGGAGGTGGTGTTACCCGCTGTACCGACTGCAAGTGATCGGTTGCGGGTGATCGTGAGCCGCAATGACAGCGAATTCTATGGGGAAGCTTCGATGGCGTTCACCGCCAGCGAGGACTAGCCAGCCGCGACCAGCTTATTGTCGATCAGTCGGGTGTCACCCAGGCGCGCGGCGCCAAGAATGGCCAGGTCCCGATCTTCGGGGCCGGCCAGTTGCAGGTCGCGCGAGCGTCGAATGTCGAGATAGTCCACCTCAAAGCCCGCCGCTGCCATCTGCGCGCAACCAGCCTGCGACAGTGCCGTGTAGTCCCGCTCTCCCTCGGCGATCCGCTGCGCGCACTGCTCAATGGCCTGTGGGAGCGCTACAGCGGCCTTGCGCTGATCGGCGTCCATCCGTGAATTTCGCGAGCTCAATGCCAGCCCGTCGAGGTCACGCACAATAGGAACCCCTTCAATGGCGACGGGCATACCCAAATCGTGAACCATCTTGCGAATCACCAGCAGCTGTTGCAGGTCTTTTTCGCCAAACAGGGCGATGTCCGGGCCAACCAGGTTCAACAGCTTGCAGACCACAGTGGTAACGCCGTTGAAATGTCCTGGGCGGCTAGCCCCGCACAGCACGTCCGTGAGCCCCGGTACGTGTACCTGAGTGTGTGAACCCACACCTTCCGGATAGATGTCATCGACCGTGGGGCTGAAGAGCAGTTGTGCACCAGCCGCCTGGAGCTTTTCAATGTCAGCCTGCAGTGTGCGCGGGTAGGTGTCCAAGTCTTCATTGGCACCAAACTGCATGGGGTTGACGAAAATCGACACGACCACGCGGTCGGCGAGTTCACGGGCCCGTGCAACCAGGGCGAGGTGGCCGTCGTGCAGGTTGCCCATGGTTGGCACCAGGGCGACGGATTCGCCCTCGTCGACGCTGGTCAGGGCATCGTTGAGGGAATCGATTGAGCAGACAACGTCCAAGATTCTGTCTCCCGAATCGGGGTCAGCTGTAGGTGTGCTCGTCGGTCGGGTAGGCGCCGGACTTCACCGCCTCCACAAACGCTTTGAGCGCGCCCTGCACCGAGCCCTCGCTGGCCATGAAGTTCTGTACAAATTTGGGGACCCGCTCGGTCAGACCGAGCAAATCATGAAGTACCAATACCTGGGCGTCGGTCCCGGCACCGGCGCCAATGCCAATGACCGGAATGTCCAGTTTGTTGCTGATGTCCGCCGCCAGGTGCGCGGGAACACACTCGAGCACCAGTAGGCTGGCACCGGCGTCCTGAATTTCGACGGCGTCGGCAAGGATCGACTTGGCTTCCTTGGGTGTTCTGCCCTGCACCCGGTAGCCACCAAACACGTTGACCGACTGTGGCGTCAGACCCAGGTGGGCGCAAACGGGGATTCCCCGTTCTACCAGTTTATGGATGCTGTCGCTGAGCCAGGTGCCGCCCTCCAGTTTGATCATTTGCGCACCCGCCTGCATGAGCTCCGTGCCGGCGCGCAGTGTTTCATCAGGTGTGGCGTAGGTCATGAACGGCATGTCTGCGACGACCAGCGAATGGGGTCGGGCGCGGGTCACGCAACTGGTGTGATAGACCATGGATTCCAGTGTTACCGGAATCGTATTGTTATGGCCTTGCAGGACCATACCCAGCGAATCGCCCACCAAAATAGTTTCTGCGCCGGCCTCGCTGACAAGGCGCGCAAAGGTCGCGTCGTAGGCGGTGATCATGACGAATTTCTCGCCTTCCGCCTTCATCCGGTCAAGTGTGCTGATGGTTACGCTTTGGCTCATGGCCTTGTCCCGGCTGCATCTGGGTCAGAAGCTTGTGAAGCGACTAACCAAAAAAAGTTGGATTGTAGTAGTGACGACCGCTCTTGATGTCGAGCAAGTAGTCAACCAACTGAGCATAGTCCCTGTCGCTGTCCGCCAGATCAATCTCGCTGGCGTTGACGATCAACAAGGGCGCAGCATCGTAGTAAAGAAAAAACTCGCTGTACACCTCGTTCAACGCGTCCAAATATGCTCTGTCGATGTGGTGTTCATAGCGGCTGCCGCGACGCTCGATACGTTCGAGCAGCCTGTCCGAGGGTGCCTGCAGGTATATGACCAGGTCGGGTATTGGGGCATCGATGGTGAGTTGCCGGTACACCTTGTCGTATAGCTGATACTCATCGGCGTCGAGATTGACCCGCGCAAACAGTGGGTCTTTGTCGATCAAAAAATCCGATACCCGCACCGGCGCGAAGATGTCGCCCTGGCGCCAATCCTGAATGGCCTGTGCGCGCTGGAAGAGAAAAGACAGCTGAGTTGCCAGCGCCGCTTGTTGCGGATTGCGGTAATAGCGCTCCAGAAACGGATTGGCCCCCGCTTCCTCGAGCATGGCTTCGTAATTGAAGGTGGCGGCCAGTCGCCGGGCCAGCGTCGTCTTACCGACCCCAATGGGTCCCTCGATAGCAATGAAGCCCGGTGGTGTGCGACCGCGCAGGTCGAATTTGTCGGCGTCTAGGGGAGCGTTCACTGGGCCAGTGTACCCCGCTCTTCCCACAGCGACAGATCGCTGATTGTGAGCTGATGACTGTCGACTTTGGCCAACAGGTCGCCCAAGCGTTGATCGCAGGGTAGCGTGGCATTCGCGCCCAGCAGATCAATCAATGGACGCAGTACAAAGTCGCGCTCGGTGATACCCGGATGCGGTAGCGTCAGCCTGTCGGTTTGCATGACCTCGCGCCCGTGCAGCAGCAAATCGAGATCAATACAGCGCTCTCCCCAATGTCGCCGGCGCTCGCGCCCCTGAGAGGACTCAATCGCCTGCAGGTGCGTGAGTAGAGCCAGTGGCGACAGCGCCGTACGCAGTTCCACGCAGGCATTGAGGAAGTCAGGTTGGTCCTGGGGGCCCATGGGCCGACTGCGGTAAACAGCTGAGCAAGCGACGACAGTGGTTGCTGGCAGGTCACTGAGGGCCGTGATCGCTGCTTGCAGCTGTTTTGCCGGGTCCTCGATATTGGCGCCCAGGCCAATCAGTGCCTGCTTCACTGAGTGCGCCGTCTGCGTCTGGGTCGGCGGCGCGGGCGATCTTCCGAGGGGGGCGGCGGGGCGCTGCCGACGAGCTCGGGATACTTCTCCTGTTGAGCCGCCCAGAACGCGCCGGCGTCATCGAGGTTCTCGCCCGAGGATTCGCGCAGTAACAGCAAGTCATAAGCTGCCCGAAAGCGTCGGCTCGCCAGTAGATCTTTAACGCGGCGCGGTTGACGTTTCTCCAGTCTGGGCTGGAAGTCCCAGATCTCCCGGACCGGGATCGAAAAGCGCTTTGGAATCGCTGTGTGCAGGCAGGTTTCGGCAATGACCTGTTGCCCGGCGCTGTGTACAGCCTGAATGGGTGCCTCGCCTGCGTGGGTGAGCTGTTGGGTCACATGCTGGACGACAGGCCAGTGGATCGCAGCCAGCAGGAAGGCCGGTGTAACGGGTTTGCCGGCGTGGACGCGTTTGTCGGTATTGCCGGTTGCTTCCAGCATCAGTTGCCGACCGGGTTCGGAGCGGTCGTAAAACAGTGCCGGCTCCGGGAACAGGTGTTGGAGCAGGCCGTGTGCCTGGAGTAATTGCAGGGTTGGCCGGGCGTACCCGGCCATAAACAGCTTGAGAAATTCATCAAACAGCCGGGCAGCGGGGATCTCGCTAAGCAGCGGCGCACAGACCTGAATGGCATGCTCGGTCTCAGACTCGATATCAAACTGCAGCTTTGCGGAGAAGCGTGCCACCCGTAGCATCCGAACTGGATCCTCTCGGTAGCGTTGCTGCGGGTCGCCAATGATGCGAACCAGTCGACTGCGGATATCCGCCAGCCCGTTCATGTGGTCCATCACTTCGCGGCTATCGGGGTCGTAGTACATGGCGTTGACCGTCAGGTCACGCCGAGCTGCGTCTTCCTCCAGCGTGCCATAGACATTGTCCCGGAGCAGCAGTCCCTTCTCAGACTGGCGGCGCTGGGTAGCAGCCTGCTCCCCATGCCCCCGGAAAGTGGTGACCTCGATGATTTCCCGCCCCATGCGGACGTGCACAATCTGGAAGCGCCGGCCGATGATGCGCGCGCCTTTGAATCGCTCCCGGACTTGTTCGGGAGTGGCGTCGGTGGCGACATCAAAATCTTTGGGCTGCCCGCCCAGTAGCAAGTCCCGTACGGCGCCGCCGACGACATAGGCCTGGAAGCCATCTTGCTTGAGACGACGCACCACGCTCACGGCAGCGCTGTGAACGAGCGATTCGGGAATTTGGTGTTGTTCGGCGGAAATGACCTGCACCGGCATCTCGCGTTAGTGGCGAAGCGCGCTAGTTTACTACCATGGGCGGCGGAGGCGAGTGCTGTATTACAGAGAAAACCGGACCCCAAAAAAAGAACAGGGGAAGTTTCCTTCCCCACCCAGGTCCGTCGTGACATTAGTTATTTTTATTCGGCCGCTTATTGTTATTTTGGCTCTGCGCAATAAGAAGCAGATCATGTGCCAGTATTGAAATAACCTTAAAAAACAACAATATGGCATTAAATGCATGGATTCAACTAATGTTGAATAGTGCCAAAATGTTACGGTTCGCTACTTCAGAATGTTACTAATTGGCGTCACGCGCGTCGTTTTCGCCGACTACGTGGCATATCAAAGCGCTGCCGGCGCTCCCAAAGGCACTTTCGGCTGATGCCCAGCTTTTGCGCCAATTCGGTTTCGCTCATTGAATCCTGGTGTTCGAGCACGAAGCGCTGGAAGTAGTCTTCCAGCGAAAGCTCGCCACTGATTTCAGTCGCGCTGTCGTCAGTCGGCGCTGCGACGGGGTCTATGGCCAGCGTTACCGCGGGGGTGACCGGGCGTGTGGGTGTATTGAGGCCGAGGTCATCGGCCAGTAGGACGTCTCCCTCTGCCATCACAATGGCGCGTTCGATCGCGTGCTCGAGTTCCCGCACGTTGCCTGGCCAGTTGTAGTCGACGATGGTCGCCAGAGCGGCCTCATCGAGCGGGCGAACGGGCATGCCGATTCTCCCGGGAATCTGCTGGGCAAACCAATTGGCCATGTCAGGCAGGTCGTCGCCGCGTTTGCGTAGCGGCGGGATCTCCAGGCGTAAAACGTTGATGCGATAGAACAAGTCCTGACGGAACTGATCGCGGGCCGCGAGATCTGCCAGTTCCCGGTGAGTCGCGCAGATCAGTCGGACATCCACCTTGCGACTGCTCACCGAGCCGATGCGACGAATCTCACCTTCCTGGATAAAGCGCAGCAGGCGCGCCTGAGCCGCCATCGGTAGCTCGCCTATTTCATCGAGGAAGAGTGTGCCGCCGTCCGCGGCCTCAATCAGGCCGATGCGGCTCGTATTGGCGCCTGTGAAGGCACCCTTCTCGTAGCCAAACAGTTCTGATTCGATCAGTGTGTCAGGGATTGCCGCGCAATTCACCGCTACCATGCGGCGGTGCGCCCGGCGGCTCAGTGCGTGGACCCGGCAGGCAGTCAATTCCTTGCCGGTACCCGTTTCCCCCAAAATCAATACATTCGACTCGGTACCCGCGACCTTGCCGATGCTGCGGTCGAGTTGGCGCAGTTCCTTGCAGCGGCCCTCGAAAAAATGGCGACCATCCGTGCTGGGCGTGTTACCCGGTTGTGCGACCAGATTACCGCTCTCTGCGAGCGCGCGCTCAACAACAGGAATGAATTCCTTGTCGGTGCAGGGTTTGGTCAGGTAATCGACCGCACCCAGCTTCATGGAATCCACAGCGGAGCGCAGACTGGCGTAGTTCGTCATGACGATCACGGGCACGGGTAGTGCACGCCGGATCAACTCAGAACCGGCTTCACCGCGCAGCTTGAGCTCGGTAATCACCAGGTCGAAGTCCTGCAGCCGGTACTTCTGGTCGACTTCGGCAACGCTCTCGGCCTCGGCGACCTTGTAATCTCGCGCCTCGAGGGTTTTCCGCAGGGATTGGCGGAGGGCAGGCTCGTCGTCTACAACCAGAATGTGGGGCATTCGTGTGCTCGTTTGAAACGCCTGGGGCGACGCGTTGTTACTTTAGTGGATCTCTCGGGTAACACAATACCCGATGTTGTTACCGGGGTATCGCTGCAGGTGACCAGTGCATGACTGCAGTAGACAGAATCTGTGCAACATCTGCATCCGGCGGCGGTTCAGGTTGCCCAAGAAAGCTCAGGGCGCGTCTTAGATTGGCGGCGGCGGCGTCATTGTCCAAGGGGGGGGCGCCGGTCTGCTTACTGAGTTTGTTCCCCGCGGGGTCCGTTACCACGGGCAGGTGGCCATAGACTGGCGGCGTGAGTCCGAGGCAGGTCTGTACCCAGCGCTGGCGGTGGGTTGAGGACAGTAGGTCAGCGCCGCGGATCACATGGCTGATGTCTGGTGCGCCGTCATCCACCGCGCAGGCGAGTTGGTAGGCGTACAGCCCATCCCGACGTTTAAGAATGAAGTTGCTGCAACTGGCCCCCAGTGCCGTGTGCTGCGTGCCCAGTAAGGCGTCGTCAAATCGATCATGCCAGTCTTTGGGCACGCGAATGCGCACGCTGGTCTGCGGCTCGGTGGGAGTCTCGCGAGTCGCGCAGTCCGCCACACAGTCGCCTGTCGGTCCCAGTGAGCGGCGCGTGCAGCTGCAGTGGAAAGTGTGGCCATGTTCGGCGAGCGTCGCCAATGCGGCGTCATAGGCTTGGTTGCGCTCGCTCTGATAGCGGATCGCGGCATCGTGGATCAACCCGTGGGCGTGAAGGCAGGCCACAATGCGTTCTGTGGCGCCGGCCATTGCCCGGGGTGGGTCGATGTCATCAATGCGCAGCAGCCATTGGCCGCCGGCTGCGCGGGCGTCCAGATAGCTGGCAAGGGCCGCAATGAGCGACCCGGCATGCAGTGGGCCGGTGGGAGAGGGCGCGAAACGCCCCGAGTAGCGGCGAGCGGCTGTGCTCAACCCAGCTCCTGCTTCTCCTTGATTTCGGCGAGTGTCTTGCAGTCGATGCACAGGGTCGCCGTGGGCCGCGCTTCAAGACGACCAATGCCGATCTCGATGCCGCAGGCATCGCAGTAGCCGTAATCGTCGTTGAGAATGCGTTCGAGGGTGCCGTCAATTTTCTTGATCAGCTTGCGTTCGCGGTCACGAGTACGCAGTTCAAGACTGAATTCCTCTTCCTGGGTGGCGCGGTCCGCCGGGTCCGGGAAGTTGGAAGCTTCGTCCTTCATGTGGCTGACGGTGGCTTTGACCTCGTCCATCAGCTCGCCGCGCCAGCTCAGAAGAATCTGCCGGAAGTGCTCCAACTGCTCTTCGTTCATGTAGCTCTCGCCACGGGCTGGCTTGTACGGTTTGAAATCTTCAAAGCGCTGCAGTGCGCCCACCGCACGAGCCACCTTGGCAGCAGGCGCTTTTTTGGCGGCAGCTTTCTTGGCGGGTGCCTTCTTGGCGGGTGCGGCCTTGGCCTTAGCCGGCGCCTTTTTCGCAGGCGCCTTTTTGGCAGGTGCAGCCTTGGCCTTGGCAGCGGCCTTCTTGGCGGGCGCAGCCTTGGCCTTGGCAGGGGCCTTTTTCGCGGCGGCTTTCGCCGGCGCAGCCTTTGCCTTGGCTTTTGCTTTGGTCTTGGCTGGGGTGGCCTTGGTCACCGTCTTCTTGGTGCCCTCACCCTTGGTGCTGGATTTTTTGCTTGCCATTGCCTGTTCCGTCCCGGCTTGGAAGTATGCAGCCCTGAGACTGCGTTTTGGGGCAGCGAAGCTATCAGATTCGTGCTGTGGGTGCTAGCTTCAGATTGTCCACAGCCCGCATATGGCCAAAGAATCTGAGGTATCCCCCCCATGGACTTCCCACCACTGCAAGCGGGGCGATTGGAGCGCCGCTACAAGCGCTTCCTCGCCGATGTCAGGCTGCCCGATGGCAATCTGGTTGTCGCACATTGTCCCAACACCGGTGCCATGACCGGGTTGACCGCGCCAGATAGCCCGGTCTGGCTGTCTTATCACGATAATCCTGCGCGCAAGCTGCGCTGGACGCTCGAGCTGGTGGAAACACCGCAGGGGCTGGTATGCGTGCACTCGGCGCTGGCCAACAAGGTCATTGGCGAGGCCCTCGAGGCGAATCAGATCAAGCCGCTGGCGGGGGACTGGGAGGTCCGTCCCGAAGTCCGCCTGCCCGGCAGTGCCAGGGTGGATTTTGTGCTGTCCAAAGGTGAGGACCGGGTCATCGTGGAAGTGAAGTCCGTGACCTTGCGATCGGAAGGGGGGCTTGGGCTGTTCCCCGATGCGGTCAGTGAGCGGGCGCGCAAGCACGCCCAGGCCCTGGCGGCGTCGATTTCGCCTCGGACCCGGGCTGCACTGGTGTTCTGTGTATTCCACGAGGGGATCAGCCGGGTGGCACCCGCAGATGCCATTGACCCTGCCTATGCCGAAGCGCTGCGGGCAGCGGCGGAGGCCGGGGTCGAAGTCGTGGCCTGTGCTTGTGCGGTTGAACCGTCGGGGGTTCGGGTCACCGGATTGTTGCCGGTTGAGGGAGTGGCGCGTGGTTGAAAGAGGATCGCCGCTGCCATCAACCTGCCTGTCGGGTCTCTCCCGGGCCCATTTGGTGGTCATCGACGAGCGGCATGCGCTGGTTGGTGACGCGGTTGCAGCGCTTGCCCGCTTGCAGGATCGGGCCCGGCATGCCGGATTTGATCTCGCCATTGCTTCCAGCTGGCGGGGTTATGAACGGCAGCTGACCATTTTCAATGGCAAGGCCCGCGGCGAGCGCGTCGTGCACGACGACCGCGGTGCGCAGCTGGAGCGTACAAATTTCAGTGCCGAACGCTGGCTTGATTGCATTCTCCGCTTTTCGGCATTGCCGGGCACGTCACGACATCACTGGGGTACTGATCTCGACGTCTATGACAAAGCGGCGCTGCCGCCCGACACAGCCTTGCAGCTGAGCCCGGTTGAATACTCAGCCGATGGTTGTCAGGGGGCGTTTGCGGTGTGGTTGAGCGAGCGGGTGGCCGCTGACGATGCAGAGGGTTTTTTCCTGCCCTATGGGCGTGATTCGGGCGGCGTGGCACCCGAGCCCTGGCATTTGAGCTATCGCCCGGTGGCGGCGCGCTGCGCGGGGCAGTTAACGCCGGATCAATTGCTACCCCAGTGGCGTGGCGATGGCGTCAGTGCGGCATTGGCATTGCTGGAGCAGATCGAAGCGCGCCGCGATGAACTCTGGGCGCGCTTCGTGGAGATCGATTCGGGGGCGTAGCCCCCAAGTGATCAGTCGTGCAGACGACCGTAGTGGTTGTCGTAGTCGGTGCGCGCAGCCTCGATGACCTTGAGCGCTTCCTCGCGGCCATAAACGTAGTCGACGCGGATATCGATTTCCTTGCCCGGCACCATTTTGTAGGTCGAGAAGTAGTGCTGCAGGCGCTCGGTCTTGATCGGCGGCAGATCTGAAATATCTTCGACACCGCCCCAGATATTGTCCCCGTCGAGGACCGCAATGATCTTGTCGTCGGCTTCACCGTCGTCAATCATCTGGATGCCGCCGACAACGCGGGCTTGCAACAGGATATCTGCGCGGGTGATCAGGCGCTCAGAAAAGACGCAGATATCCAGCGGATCACCATCGGCCTCTTCGGCGTGCTCGCAGCGCTTGGCGACTTCTTCGGCACAGTAGGTGCGCGGAATGAAACCGTAGAGTGCTGGCGGAGTTGCGGTGGTGCGCTGGGGACGGTCAACGATCAGGAAGCCCGTTTCCTTATCCAGCTCATACTTGACCGTGTCGCTGGGCAACATTTCGATGTAGGCCTGCACGATGCCTTCTGCGGCGCCCTCTACCTGCGGTGCGAGACCGTGCCAGGGGTGGCGACGGAAGGCTGAAAATTCTTCATCCTGATACATGGTTGACTCCTGATTGGTTAGCGGTTGCGAATGTTACTGCGGGGTTCGGCTGCTGCCCATAGCCCCGGCGGGCCGCGGGCTGGTGCCCGGCTTAGTGTTCGAAATCCTGATCGAGCTTTTTGGGAATCAGGTCGAGCTTGAGTCGGGTATAGACCGGCAGACCGCCCTTGTAGTCCGGGTAGGCCTCCCCGGCGATCAACGGGGCAAAGTACTCGCGAGCCTTGGGTGTGATGCCGAATCCATCCCGACTGATGAAACTACGCGGCATCATTTTCTCACGATTGGCGACGCGGGTGAGCGGCGCCTCACCAATGCGCCAGCGATAGCGCTTGCCCGCGATGCGTTCAATGGTTGGCATCACTGCGTTCTTGCCGGCGATGGCCATTTCCACCGCGGCCTCACCGACCGCATAGGCCTGGTCGAGGTCGGTCTGGCTGGCCACGTGACGGGCGGCGCGCTGGAGATAGTCCGACACTGCCCAGTGATATTTGTAGCCGAGCTTGTCTTTGACCATGGACGCCAGCATCGGCGCCACGCCTCCGAGTTGGGCGTGCCCAAACGCGTCGCGATGGCCGGCGTCGCTCAGGAATCGGCCATCCGCGGTCTGGGCGCCTTCCGAGGCTACGATCACACAGTAGCCCTGTTCCTTGACCGTGCGGTCGACTTTGGCGAGGAATTTGGCCTCATCAAAGGCGACTTCCGGGAAAAGAATGATATGGGGCGCATCCCCGGCATTTTCGGCGGCCAGTCCGGCGGCGCCCGCGATCCAACCCGCATGGCGGCCCATGACCTCAAGGATAAATACCTTGGTTGAAGTGGCGCACATCGAAGAAACATCCATGGCCGCCTCGCTGGTCGAGATCGCCACATACTTGGCGACGGAGCCAAAGCCCGGACAGTTATCGGTAATGGGCAGGTCGTTGTCGATGGTTTTGGGTACGTGGATCGCCTGCAGGTCATAGCCCAGTTTTTTGCTCAGTTGGGAGACCTTGAGACAGGTGTCTGCCGAGTCGCCGCCACCGTTGTAAAAAAAGTAGCGGATGTTGTGTGCCCGGAAAACATCGATCAGGCGCTCGTACTCGGCGCGGTTCTCATCGAGGCTTTTGAGCTTGTAGCGACAGGAACCGAAGGCGCCGGAGGGCGTGTTCATCAGGCCGCGGATCGCGCGCTTGCCTTCCTTGCTGGTATCCACAAGCTCTTCGCGAAGCGCGCCGATAATACCGTTGCGGCCAGCGTAGACCTTGCCAATTTTGTCTTTGTGCTTGGCCGCGGTCTCGATGACGCCGCAGGCCGAGGCATTGATGACCGGAGTAACACCACCTGACTGGGCGTAGAATGCATTGGCTTTGGGCATGGGAATCACGACGTCGGGGGGAAGGCGCGAAAGGTAGACCGATGCGCGCGTCAGCGCAATGTGCATGCTACGCTTTGCGGCTATTCTCTGGAGCAGATCTTGGCCCCACACATCCACATTCTTGGTATCTGCGGCACCTTCATGGGTGGCGTGGCGTTGCTTGCCCGCGAGCAGGGGTTTCGCGTGTCTGGCTCCGACGCCAATGTCTATCCACCCATGAGCGATCAACTCGCCGCCGCTGGCATCGATTTGATGGAGGGCTACGACCCTGCGCATTTGGATCCCGCGCCGGATCTGGTCGTTGTGGGCAATGCGATGACTCGGGGCAACCCGGCGGTGGAATACCTGCTTAACCGCGGTATTCCCTATATTTCCGGACCGCAGTGGTTGGGCGAGACGCTATTGGCAGGTCGTTGGGTACTGGCTGTTGCCGGGACCCACGGTAAGACCACCACGAGCAGCATGTTGGCCTGGATTTTGGAATACGCCGGCATGGCGCCGGGGTTTTTGATTGGCGGCGTACCGGCGAACTTTGGGCTGTCTGCGCGGTCAGGAAAGAGCGACTTCTTTGTAGTTGAGGCCGATGAGTACGACACCGCCTTTTTCGATAAGCGCTCCAAGTTTGTGCACTACCGCCCGAGAACGCTGGTGGCAGCCAATGTGGAGTTTGACCACGCCGATATCTTTGATGATCTCGCGGCCATCGAACGGCAGTTTCATCATCTGTTCCGCTGTGTGCCGGGGGAAGGCTTGATCGTGCGAGGCCCGGGCGCAGCGTTGGACAGGATCGCCGCCCAGGGCGTGTGGACACCCTTGCAGTTGGCGGGTCAGGGCGACGGGGATTGGTCCTGGCAGCCTTTGCAACAGGATTGCAGTCGGTTTGAGGTGCTTGGCCCCGATGGCAATGGCATTGAGATTGACTGGTCATTGCTCGGTGCGCACAACGCCAGTAACGGGGTCATGGCAATGGCTGCGGCGAGACATGTTGGTGTAGCGCCGGTTGTGGCTGCAGAGGCGCTGGCGAGTTTCGCCGGCGTCAAGCGAAGACTTGAGCTTCGGGGGTGCCCTGCCGACATACGCGTTTATGACGATTTTGCCCACCATCCCACGGCGATCCAGACCACGTTGACTGGCGTACGAGCCCGAGAAGGTGACGGTCGTGTCATTGCCCTTATCGAGCCGCGTTCGAACACTATGCGTGGCAGCAGCCATGTGGCGCGACTCAACGAAGCAACAGCGGCAGCAGACGCCGTGTTTTGGTATGCCCCGGCGGCGCTTGACTGGTCGCTCGATGCCGTCGTCGATGGTGCCAGTAATATCGCCAGTTGGTATCACGACAGCGAGGCGCTGCTCGATGCCGTGGACGACTACCTACGCGCTGGCGACAGCGTGATTCTGATGAGCAACGGCAGCTTTGATGGGCTGCATCAACGGCTGATCGCGCGGCTTGAGCGGCGCGCAACAAGCGGAGAGTAAACAAACAATGTCTTTTATCTACCGGCGGTGGTTGCTGGGAAACCCGGTGTGGGTGCTGTTGGTGCTGTTGGGTCTGTTGGTCGCAGCGGGACTGCAGGTACCCAAGACCCGTCTCGACGCATCCTCGGATTCGCTGCTGCTGCAAGGGGATCCCGATCTGGAGCGCTGGCGCGAGGTGGCCTCGGCCTATGAGAGCAACGAGTTTTTGATTCTCACCTGGGAGCCGCCCGGCTCTCTGCTGGGGGATGAATCACTGGCTGATCTCGCTGCCATGGTCTCTGAACTCGAAGCCATTCCCGGTGTGTTGGGTGTGACCAGCGCCCTCGATGTACCACTGCTCGAAAGTCCGCCGTTGGGACTGACTGATTTGGCCGATGCCGAATCGATGCCGACGCTGCGTGCCCCTGATATCGATCGTGGGCTGGCACTGACCGAGCTGACGACAAGCCCGCTATATCGCAATTTGCTGGTGAGTGAGCAGGGGGACTTAACCGCCGTGCAGGTGGTGCTCGAGGGAGATGCCGAGGCGGAAGCGCTGCTCAAGGAGCGTGAATCACTGCGCAAGGCGGCCACTGAAGCCCCCCTGAATGCCGCTGACGCCTCGCGCCTGGCTGAGGTCGAGCAGGCCTATGACGTCGCCACGGTGCGGGTCGCGGCACAGCGAGATTTTCTGGTTGCAGCGGTGCGTCAGGTAGCGGACAACTTCCGGGGTCGCGCCGATATCTTTGTCGGTGGTGTCCCCATGATTGCCGCGGACATGGTCGCGTTTGTTCGCGCAGATCTGGTCACCTTCGGCGGCGCTATCGTGTTGGTGATGAGTCTGGTGCTTTGGTTGATCTTCCGCGATTGGCGCTGGGTCATCGCCCCTGTGGCGAGTTGTGCAACGACCGCCATTCTAATGCTGGGATTGCTCGCCTGGCTCGATTGGCGCATGACCGTTATTTCATCGAATTTTGTGGCGGTGCTACTGATCATTACGCTGTCGCTGTCGATCCATCTGGTGGTGCGTTATCGGGAGTTGGAGCACACCCACGAGACAATCAGCCGGGCTGATCGAGCTTTCGAGGCGGCGCGGTTGATGCTGGTCCCCTGTCTGTATACCGCGGCCACAACCATGGTGGCGTTTACCTCGCTGGTGGTGGCGGGCATCCAGCCGGTGATCGACTTCGGCTGGATGATGACCACCGGTATTGTCGTGGGCTTTCTGGTGAGCTTTGTGTTGGTGCCGGTGCTGATGGCGCTGCTGCCCTCGGGACGTCCGGTGCAGCCGGCCGCTCAGGACGTCAGTTTTACGCGGCATTTCTCCGGCGTCGTCGAACGACGGGGAGGCATGGTGCTGCTCGCCACCTTCGCACTTGCGGTCGCCACTGCCTGGGGCGTCTCGCGACTTGAGGTCGAGAATCGCTTTATCGATTACTTCAAGGAGAGCACCGAGATATACCAGGGAATGGAACTACTCGATGCCCGATTGGGTGGAACGATCCCGCTCGACATCGTGCTTTTGCCCCCCAGCGAAAGTGCTGATACGCCAGTGGTCGAGGATGTAGTGATCACCGCGGCAGACCGCGGTGAATCACTGGACGACTTCGGGGACGATGAGTTCTTTGATGATGATCCCTTCGCGGCTGAGGGAGGCTTCGCCAGCGATGACACCACTGCGCCCAGCTACTGGTTTGGGCTCAGTGGCCGACGGCTGGTCGACGAAGTGCATGCGCTCGTCGACAACCGCGTCGAGACGGGCAAGGTGTTGTCACTGGCAACTACCTACGAAGTGCTTGACGGCCTTTATGGTGGCCCGTTGGGCAGCATCGAGTTGGCGTTAGCCCAGAACAGTCTGCCGGAGGACGTCAATTCGGTTCTGATTGACCCCTACTTCGATCCGGCAACCGACGAGACGCGGATTACGGTTCGAGCGATGGAGACCAGCCCGTCGCTGCGCCGCGATGCTTTCCTCAAAACCTTGCGCGAAGAGATTCTTGCGCAAACCGGTATTGAGCCAGAACGATTGCAGTTCACGGGTCTGTTGGTGCTGTACAACAATGTGCTGCAAAGCCTGTTTGCCTCCCAGATCCTGACGCTGGGTGTGGTGTTCCTGGCCATTGGCGCCATGTTCTGGGTGTTGTTCAGATCTTTGCGACTGGCCATGTTGGCACTGGCACCGAATCTGCTGGCGGCGGGCATGGTGTTGGGCATGATGGGCCTTGCGGGCATCCCGCTCGATATCATGACCATCACCATTGCCGCGATTGTGGTCGGCATTGGTGTTGATGACTGCATCCACTACATTCACCGCTTTCGCAATGAGTTTGCCGAGGATGGGGACTACCATGCAGCCATGCACCGAAGTCACGGCAGTATCGGTCGGGCGATGTACTACACCACGCTCACGATTGTGGTGGGTTTCTCCATGCTGACCTTGTCCAACTTCACACCGAGCCTTTATTTTGGCGTGCTCACCGTAGTGGCAATGATTGCGGCGGTCGCCGGTGCACTGCTGTTGCTGCCCAAGCTGATTCTGCTCAGTCGCCCACTGGGTCCGGGTAATGGTAATGACTGAAATACCCCTGTTCCCCCTGGGCTCGGTGCTGATGCCTCATGGACACATGCCGCTGCAGATTTTCGAACAGCGTTATATCGACCTGGTGGCCGACAGCATGCGCAATGGCACGGGCTTCGGTGTGGTTTGGCTGCGCCGTGGCGGAGAGGTTATGGCAGGGCAGGGCGATGTGCCCGATGTCGGCGACTACGGCACCTACGCCCGTATTGTTGACTGGGACCAGTTGCCCAACGGCCTTTTGGGTATCACGGTGCGCGGGGCCGAGCGATTCGACGTGGGCGATACCTGGCGGGCGGACAGCGGCCTGGTGATGGCGGAAGTGCAAATGGGTGAGGCGCCGACACCCACCCCCATGCTGGATAGCTGGGAGTCGCTCGCCGATGTGTTGCGGGGACTGGAGGTTCATCCACATGTGCAGCGCATGAACCTCAATGTCGACTACGACAATGCCTGGGACGTCACCGGTACGTTGATTCAGCTATTGCCGTTGGAAGAGTCGGTCAAGTACGAGCTGCTCGGGATTCCTTCGATCGAGGCGCTCGCTCGAGAACTGGATATCCTGCTCAACCAGATTAGCGGCGAGGCCTGAGCCCTCCGTTGCCACCTCCGCCCGGTCCAGCAATCGGGCCCGATACCTCCGCTTGAACCTGTGCGGCGTTCCATCTACTTTGCTGGCTGAACGCGAATTCAGCCAACAATAAAACCAGTGGGAGCGCGGTATGCACGACATTCTTATCAAAGGTGGCACGGTTGTTGACGGCTCTGGCGGCGATGCCCGAGTCGCGGATGTTGCCATCCGCGGCGATCGTATTGTCGCCGTCGGTCATGATCTCGGGGAGGCTCGGGAGGAAATCGACGCCAGCGGCAAAATCGTCACCCCGGGTTTCGTCGATATTCACACCCATTACGATGGCCAGGCCACCTGGGATCAGGAAATGGCGCCGTCGTCCTGGCACGGCGTGACGACAGTGGTCATGGGCAATTGCGGCGTGGGCTTTGCGCCGGCCGCACCCGAGCGACACGACTGGTTGATCGGGCTTATGGAAGGTGTCGAGGATATTCCCGGCAGTGCGCTGTCCGAGGGCATGACCTGGAACTGGGAATCCTTCCCCGAGTATATGGACGCGCTTGAGGCATTGCCGCGTACCGTCGATGTGGCCGCCCAGGTACCCCACGGAGCGGTGCGGGCCTATGTGATGGGCGAGCGAGGGGCGGCGAACGAATCACCCACTGAAACCGACATGGCGCGTATGGCGGCCATTGTTGAGGAAGGACTGCGCGCCGGCGCCCTGGGTTTCTCTACCTCGCGCACCATCCTGCACAAGTCGGTGGATGGAGAACTGGTACCCGGGACCACGGCCAGCAAGGAGGAGTTACTGACCATCGGGAAGGCGATGGGCCGGGTGGGGCACGGGGTTTTTGAACTGGCCAGCGACCTGGAGCCCGAGTGGAACGAATTTGAGTGGATGGGTGAGCTGAGCAGAGACAACAAAGTGCCGGTGAGTTTCACCGCGCTGCAATCGCCGCTCAAGGCGATGAGCTTCGACGAGCAGATTGCTGCCATGCGCGCGCAAAACGCCGCGGGTGCCAATGTTGTTGCCCAGATTTCCATGCGGGCGACGGGTCTGATCCTCGGCTGGCGAGCAAGCTTCCATCCCTTCTCGTTCAAACCGAGCTGGAAGGCCATCGCCTCGCTGCCCTGGGAGCAACAGCATGCCAAGCTGCGGGATCCGGCCTTCCGCGAGCAGTTGCTCAGTGAGGCCAGCGAGTCGGAGGGTGGTGACCTGCAACTGATTGCCGATCTGATGAGCGGCGCCTTTCAGATGCAGTATGAAATGCTCGAGGGCTTCAACTATGAGCCCGGCGCTGAGCAGTCGATTGCGGCAATGGCAGCGACGTTGGGGGTTGAGGCCAATGCTTACGCCTACGATGTTTTGATGCGCGACAACGGCAATGGGTTTATTTACTTCCCGCTGCTTAACTACAGCGATGGCAATCTCGATTTCCTGGAACCGATACTGCGCTCCGATGACTGTGTGAACTCATTGTCAGACGGTGGTGCGCACTGTGGCACGATCTGTGATGCTGCCGCCCCGACTTTCATGCTGGAGCACTGGGTGCGTGACCGCGATCACGGACGGTTGCCGCTGACACTGGCGATCAAGCGCCAATGTCGCGATACCGCGATCACCTATGGTCTGCATGACCGCGGTTTGCTGGCCGAGGGTTATCTGGCAGATCTGAATGTGATTGATATGGATCGACTGCATCTGCACAGCCCGAGAGTCGCTTTCGACCTGCCCGCCGGTGGCAAGCGCTTGCTGCAGGAAGCCGATGGTTACGAGCTCACCATCAAATCGGGTCAGGTCACGTTCCGGCGGGGTGCCTGCCAGGGTGTCTACCCCGGCGGTGTGATTCGAGGTCCGCAGTCTGCGCCGAGCAACGATCGTGAGGCCATGCCCGTCAGTCAGTCCTGAGCGCACACCCTGCAGGTGGCGTCAGTCCACCTGCAGGCGTTCCCTCGGCCAGAGAGCGGCGACTTCGTCGTCGAGCCCGGTCATCTCCCAGCGGATCAACGACAATGGCAGTCGACCTGCGGCCATGAACTGGTCGTGGAATTCCTTCAGCACGAAAGCATCACCCGTTTGTCGCATGCGATCTGCCAGCAGGCGCTGCATTTGCAGGTTGCCCATGGTGTAGCCAAGGCCATAGCCGGGTGGTCGTCGCAGATAAATCTCTGCATCGACGCGGGCGACGTCAGGGTCCAGGTAGGGCACACGCTCGAGCCACCAGTCGACCACCTCGTCGACGCTTTTTTCATTGAGCTGAAGCCAGACGTCCGCGGGGACTCTGGCGGCGCGGAAGATGCCAAAGATATAGATGAGTTCCCGCACCCGCGGGTTTACCTCGAGACCGGCTTCCAGCATGCCTTCTTCGAGGTAGACGCCCCATCCCTCTGCGCGCGCGCCGCTGGTGAGTCGCGCCCGGATTGGGTGCGTATTGTTGCGCTCCACAAGTCCATCAAATCGGTGCCCCGGGATGACCGCGTGTAAGTGGTCAGGCGTCGGGTCGCGGTATTGGACCTGCTCCCAAAAATTGGGTCCCTGCGGGCGTTCGATCCAGGGGGCATTGGTGGCCAGTTCGCCGACATAGTCAGGGACGGTAATGATGTCCTGGGTACGGAGGAAAGCGCGGATATCGCGATCGACCTGATCGATGCGCTGTTGGTACTCCTCTGCAGAAGTGGGCAGTGAGAGCTCTGGTAGTGTGCGATTGGCGTGTCGCGCCAGTGCGTATTTGCTCCACAGGCGCTCAAATTCCCGGTGGCCCAAAACCTGAATCTGTTCCGAGTTCCAGGGCATGAGCTTGACGTGTTTGAGATACCAGTCGAAGTGGGCTTTCCCCACCCCCGCGGGTGCCGTCATCGTCGGACGCTGCTGCTGCAGCCACTCCCGGAAGCCGCGAACCGCGGTCAACGCCGTTTCGATGTCGTCGACCAATGCAGGTTGTTGCAGCTTGGCCCGGCCGAGCAGGTCTTCGTACCAACCAATCACACCGGCCGGTGGCTTGGCGCGATAGGGGTAGCCGTGTCCCACACCATCGGCGTTGTCGAGATTGTGCAGAGCGAGATCGGCGTAATCGGCGGCGACATCATCGAGGTTGGTCTTGGCCTGATCAATCAGCAGGCCAATGGCCGCTAACTCGGTGCGCAGTGACAGCGTGGCCGCTTCATCAAGCGGCAGCTCGGCGAAAGTCAGGCGCAGCATTCGATCCACGTAGAAGCCCGGATCTCGCGCCCATGGGCGCGATACCCGCAGCCGAAATTCGTGCTGGTCGAACCGTGAGCGCACTGCGAGGTACTCAACCTGCTGCTTCCGTTCCCACGCCACCACATTCATGTCTTCAAGGGCGGCCTGAAAGGCTTCCATCCGCTCGAGTCGGGTTGCCACTGCAGCGCTGCTGTAATCGGGGTAGCGTTCCGCAGCTGCGCCCGCGATGTCCCGGTTGGGAATTGCCCGGCGCGCTCTAGCTTCGTCCTGCCAGCTGAGGAAATCATCGTAGAGCGCGACCAGACTTTTGTAACTTCCCTCACCTTCGGGCATGCCGGGTAGCGAATTTGCCTGGGATTTGAGGGGCAGTGTGGTGATCACTACTGCGCTGATGAGGGCGAATACCTTCAGCATGGTGGCGCTCCTGATGGGGTGGTGCGTCAGTCTTCGATGGGCTCCGGGGGCTGCCAACCGCCGAGGCCTCGCCAGCGATTGACGATCCAGCAGAACAACTGCGCGGTCTTTTCGGCGTCGTAGGCCGCCGAATGGGCTTCGCTGTTGCTGAACTCGATACCCGACAACTGACAGGCTTTTGCCAGTACGGTATGCCCGACGGCAAGGCCGGCCAGTGTGGCAGTGTCAAAGTAGGAGAACGGGTGGAAGGGGTTGCGTTTGATATCGCAGCGCTCCACAGCCGCATTGAGGAAGCCGGCGTCAAAGTGTGCGTTGTGCCCAACCAACACTGCGCGTTTGCAGCCCTGCTCGCGCATCTCCCGGCGTACCGCGCCAAATAGTTCACCCAGTGCGATGTCCTCGGGTACGGCTGCCCGAAGGGGGTTCTCGGGATCGATGCCGGTGAACTCCAACGCGGCGGGCTCCAGGTTGGCGCCTTCGAAGGGCTCGACGTTGTGGCTGATGGTGTTGTGGACCTGCAGTTCGCCGCGGTCATCCATGCGGATAATGGTGGCGGCGATTTCCAGCATTGCATCGGTCCGGCAGTTGAAGCCCCCGGTTTCGATATCGATCACGACTGGCAGGAAGCCCCGGAACCGGTCGCGGATCAGCTGATCCATGCGCTCCTCGGTCATTCGGCCAGTGTCCATCGCAGTGACTCGCCCGCGCGTAGGGGCACCAGGGTCGTGTCGCTGTAATCGAGTTGTTCTGGGACTTTGAACTCTCGTTGCTCGAGCGTCACCGTGTCACTGTTGCGGGGCAGTCGGTAAAAGTCGGGCCCGTGGAAACTGGCGAAGGCCTCGAGTTGGTCGAGTGCGTCTTCCTCTTCGAATACCTCGGCGTAGAGTGGCAGTGCTGCGTTGGCGGTGTAGCAGCCTGCGCAACCGCAAGGATTTTCTTTGGCTGAGCGTGCATGGGGTGCTGAGTCGGTACCGAGGAAGAAGCGTTCGTTACCCGACGTTGCTACTTTGCGCAGGGCCTGCTGGTGGATGTTGCGCTTGAGAATCGGCAGGCAATAGAAGTGCGGGCGAATACCGCCCACCAGCATGTCGTTGCGGTTGTAGAGCAGGTGATGGGCTGTGATTGTGGCGGCGACACCCACGCGAGCGCCAATCACGAAACTCACTGCGTCCAATGTGGTGATGTGTTCAAACACGACTCTCAAACCGGGGAACTGTTCAACGATCGGTTCGAGATGACGCTCGATGAACAGTTTCTCGCGATCGAAGATATCGATTTCACTGTCAGTGACTTCGCCGTGGACCAGTAATGGCAGGTCGTGCTTCTCCATGGCCGCGAGCGTTGGGTAGAGGGCGGTGAGGTCGTTCACCCCGGCAGCAGAGTTGGTGGTGGCGCCGGCGGGGTAGAGTTTGACTCCATGCACAAAGCTGCTGGCGGCGGCCTCGGCAATATCCTCGGCGGAGGTCTGGTCGGTCAGATAGAGCGTCATCAGTGGCTCAAAATCGCCGTGTTGCGGATCCCGCGCCGCGAGAATACGGTCGCGGTAGGCGCTGGCATCAGCAACCTGACGCACTGGCGGCACCAAATTGGGCATCACAATCGCCCGGCGAGCCCAACGTGCGGCGTCATTGACGGTCATGGGGAGCGCATCGCCATCACGCAGGTGAATGTGCCAGTCGTCGGGACGAACCAGTGTGAGCCGTTTCATGGTGGGCATCTCGTTGATGAACCTGCGCATTGTAGCAGGGCGGTATTACCATCCGTGGCCCCAGCCTAGTAGGATCGGGCGCAGTTCGCCACGGGAGTCAAGCCATGAAGAACCCCATCGCCATCTTGCGCCATGCCAGTCTGGCCTTACTGCTGGGCGGCGGCGCCTTACCCGCCATTGCCGATTTTGACTATTTCGGCGGCAGCCGTCAGAACATCCGCAATGGGGTCGACGCGGTGCTGACCTGCAATGGCCTGTTCACATCCCATCGCTCCATGCAGCAGGTGACGGACCAGGAGTTGGCCTATGTCGACGAGCGGCGTTTTGGTCTGACCCGGGCAACCGTTGCCACCATCGACCGGAACAATCGCGCGGTGACTTTCGGCGGTAACGGTATGGGTGCACCGATCACGGCTGTATTTCGCGAGGGGATCGGTTGCGTTGTGATGGCGCCCGACCAGACGACGGAGGATATCGACTCGTTGCCGGCGATTACTCTGGCGCCGCCGGCCGGTGACCCGGCAGAGATTGACTGGCCCATGGGGGACCGCTTACCCGAGCGGCCACTTCCCGCGGCCGTGGATGCTGACGCGCTGGAGGCAGCTGCCCGCTGGGCCTTCGAGCGCGACACTCCCGAGCAGGACACGCTGAGTTTGATGGTGGTGCACAAAGGCCAGGTGCTGCTGGAGCGTTATGCCGAAGGCGTCGATATGCACACCCGCACCCGTACCTGGTCGACCGCCAAGAGTATTGCCGCTGCGCTGATTGGCATCCAGGTGGACCGGGGAGAAATGGCGCTGGATGAGCCGCTGGGTGTCGATTGGTTGCCCGAGATGGGCGCCGCAGAGCAGGACCCCCGCGATGCCATTACCTTACGCCAGGTCTTGCGCATGTCGAGCGGTCTGGAGCCTATCGACAGTTTTGGGCGCGAGTACGTGACCGGGTCTGGGCTGTCTTATTGGGCGGGTGCCAGTTCGGCAGTGGGTGCCCGCAGTCGTGGTTTGATGCGTACCCCCGGCAGCTTCTGGGACTACGAGAACTACGACACCCTGTTGGCGGTCATGGCATTCAGGCAGTCGCTGCCCGATACCCAGACGTACCATGAGTTCCCCCGTCGCGAGCTGCTCGACCGGATTGGTATGCGAAACACACTACTCAGTACTGACCGGTTCGGTGATTTCATTCTCAGCAGCCAGGTCTATACCAATGCCCGGGATCTGGCGCGCTTCGGTCTGCTGTTCCTCAATAACGGTATTTGGCAGGGTGAGCGTCTGCTGTCCAAAGAGTGGGTGGATTTTGTTCGCACTCCTGCGCCCGCCAGCGCGGTCCGCGGTAGCGACTACGGCGCTCAGTTTTGGCTGGTGCCCGATAAGCGCAAGGGGGAAGTGCCCGCCGATGCCTACAGCACCGCAGGCAATCGCGGCCAGTTTGTGATTATTGATCCCAGTCATGATCTGGTGATTGTGCGGCGCGGGCTGGACTACGGCCGGCAGGGCTTCGATCGCTGGGATCTGCTGCGCGAGGTTTTGAAGGCGTTCCCGTCCGGGGACTAAAGTCGCTTGTCAGTGCGGTGGGGCTTGGCCTAGTCTGTCGCGCTTTTGTCAGGGAGTCGGGGCTATGTCTGCGATCAACAAGGTAGTGCTTGCCTATTCAGGCGGCTTGGATACGTCAGTGATCGTTCGCTGGCTGCAAACCAACTACGACTGTGAAGTGGTGACCTTCACCGCCGATCTCGGTCAGGGTGAAGAAGTGGAGCCCGCTCGCGCCAAGGCGGAGGCGCTCGGCGTCAAGCAGATTTACATCGATGATCTGCGCGAAGAGTTCGCCCGGGACTATGTGTTTCCCATGTTTCGTGCCAATGCCATCTATGAAGGTGAGTACCTGTTGGGCACGTCTATTGCCCGGCCGCTGATCGCCAAGCGTTTGGTGGAGATTGCCAATGAAACCGGTGCAGATGCGATCTCACACGGCGCGACCGGCAAGGGCAACGATCAGATTCGCTTTGAACTGGGCGCTTATGCGCTGAAGCCGGGTATCCAGGTGATTGCGCCCTGGCGCACCTGGGACCTGCACTCCCGCGAAGACCTGATGGCCTACTGCCGCGAGCACGATATTCCGGTCGATGGCAGCAGCGCCAACAAGAAGTCGCCGTACTCGATGGATGCCAACCTGCTGCATATCTCCTACGAAGGCGGTGTGCTGGAGGACACCTGGGCCGAGTCCGAGGAGGACATGTGGCGCTGGTCGGTGAGCCCCGAGGCAGCACCCGATACGCCCGAAGAAGTGACGCTGACCTACCAGCGCGGTGACATTGTGGCGATCAACGGCGAGGCCATGAGCCCGGCACAGGTGCTCGAAACGCTCAACCGCATGGGCGGTGCCCACGGTATCGGCCGAATCGACATTGTCGAAAACCGTTATGTGGGCATGAAGTCCCGGGGTTGTTACGAGACGCCAGGGGGCACCATTATGCTGCGCGCCCACCGCGCCATCGAGTCCATTACACTCGATCGTGAGGCGGCACACCTCAAAGATGAACTGATGCCCCGTTATGCACGCTTGATCTACAACGGTTATTGGTGGGCGCCAGAGCGGCGCATGCTGCAAGCGGCGATCGACGAATCACAGACCAACGTGAATGGTGAGGTCCGTTTGAAGCTCTACAAGGGCAATGTCAGTGTGATGGGACGGCGTTCGGATGATTCGCTGTTTGACGAGAGTGTTGCTACCTTTGAGGACGACGCCGGCGCCTATGACCAGCAGGATGCCGACGGCTTCATCAAATTGAATGCCCTGCGGTTGCGAATCGCTGCGGGTAAGGGGCGGCGTTTCGACTGAAGCGCCTGCCGGTATTCCAGGAGGTGCCATGAACAATAACAATGCCCACTCCGCCCAAGAGGCAGAGTTTCTCGATGTGATCATTATCGGTGCCGGTATTTCCGGCATCGGAGCCGCGGTCCACCTGCAGCGAGAGTGCCCCAAGCACAGCTTTGCATTGCTGGAACGTCGTGATGCACTCGGGGGTACCTGGGATCTGTTCCGCTATCCGGGCATTCGCTCGGATAGCGACATGCACACGCTGGGATACAGCTTTAAACCCTGGGAAGCTGAAAAAGCCATTGCCGACGGTCCGGCGATTCTGAGTTATCTCAACGAGACTGCCGATGAGCACGACGTGCGCAGCCGTATTCGTTTCAAAGAAAAGCTGGTGGCAGCTGACTGGCACAGTGACAGCAACGAGTGGCATCTGACGATCGAGCTTGGCGAGGGCGGGCACAAGCACTACCGCTGTAACTTCCTGCTCATGTGCTCCGGCTATTACAGCTACGACCGAGGGTATGAGCCCGATTTCCCGGGCAAGGCCGACTTCAAGGGTGATTGGGTCCACCCCCAGTTCTGGCCCAAGGAGCTGGACTACACCGACAAGAAGGTGGTGGTCATCGGGTCGGGAGCAACCGCGATGACTGTTGTGCCCAACATGGCCAAGTCAGCGGCGAAAGTGACCATGTTGCAGCGGTCGCCCACCTACGTGATCTCACGGCCATCGATCGATGCCCGCGCCAACTGGCTGCGTCGCTGGTTGCCCGCCGGGGTCGCGTACTCGTTGACTCGCTGGCACAACACCCTGTTTCAGCAGTTCATGTATCGCATGACTCGCATTAGCCCCAACTTTATGCGCGAACGCTTGCTGAAGCAGGTTCGCGATGAAATTGGCGACGTAGTCGACGTCGACAAGCACTTCACGCCCAATTACAACCCCTGGGACCAGCGGCTCTGCCTGGTTCCCGATGGGGACCTGTATGCGGCGCTGCGGTCTCGCAAAGCGGAAGTGGTCACCGATCACATCGAGCGCATTACCGAGACTGGAATCACCCTGCAGTCAGGCGAGCAACTTGAAGCCGATATCATCGTCTGTGCCACGGGCCTCGAACTCGTGATTCTGGGCGGTGCCACCTTCACGGTGGACGGCGAGGCCGTCGATTTTGCCAACGAGTGGACGTACAAGGGTCTGATGTGTTCCAACGTGCCGAACATGGTGCAGACCTTCGGGTATATCAACGCCTCGTGGACGCTGCGCGCGGACCTCACCGCCGAGTGGGTCTGCCGTGTGCTCAACCACATGCAGGAGCATGATTACCGAGCGGCGACACCGCGTTGTCCGGATACGCTGGCGGCATCGATGCCCAAGCGTCTGTGGATTGATGACTTTTCGGCCGGTTACATGCAGCGAGTCTTGCCGCGCTTCCCCAAGCAGGGTGATCGCATGCCCTGGGTAAACCCACAGGACTACCGCAAGGATCGCAAGATGTTTCGCGATTCACCGATTGCCGATGGTGCGCTGGTGTTCACTGCGGCAACGCCAGTAGAGACGCCGCTGCGCGAGGCCGGTTGAGTCTTGCAGCTTGAGGAATCGATGATCGGCTGCCCCTATTGTGGGGAGCTGATCTCGGTGCTACTGAACCCTGAAGACGTTGGGCAGCCCTATATCGAAGATTGCCAGGTCTGTTGTCGCCCGATCGAATTCATCGTGTTTGAGGGTGCTCGCGGTGGGCTCGAAGCCCACGTGACCACCGATAGCGAGTGATTCAGGGCTGCACCATCGATTAATCGAAAAAATCGATTAATAAATCTGCTTAGCCGCTCTTTTCTCGCGGCATGGGTAGGCCCATAATCCCGGTCCCCATAACCCCATTGAGAGGATCAGCATCGTGATTGCTACCCGTGTACCAGACGTTGTTTTCAAGTGCCGCGTTCGCGACGAGTCTGTCGAAGGCCCCAACCCGTTCCGCTGGCAAGACACCACTACCGCCGATCTGTTCGCCGGTAAGAAAGTGGTTGTGTTCTCGCTCCCCGGCGCGTTCACCCCGACCTGTTCTTCGAACCACCTGCCGCGCTACGACGCGCTGTTCGAGGAGTTCCAGAAAGAGGGCGTCGACGCCATCATCTGTGTTTCCGTGAACGACGCATTCGTTATGTTCAAGTGGGGCAATGAGCAGGAAAACAAGAACATCACTCTGCTGCCCGACGGCAACGGTGAGTTCACCCGCAAGATGGGCATGCTCGTCGACAAAGCCAACCTGGGCTTCGGCATGCGCTCCTGGCGTTACTCCATGCTCGTCAACGACGGCAACATCGAGAAGGCCTTCGTCGAGCCCGGTTTCGAAGACAACTGCGGTAGCGACCCCTTCGAGGTGTCTGACGCTGACACCATGCTGGCTTACCTGCGTGGCAGCTCTGAGGCAACCGTTGCAGCGCCGAGCCGCGCGTTCGAAGGCTAATCAGCCTTACTGCTTCGAGAACCCGGCTTCGGCCGGGTTTTTTGTGCCTGACGTTACCGCATTTATCCGCCCACAGCCCCAGGGAGTGCCTCCCCAGGGACGCTCGGGCCATCCGTGGGGCTCTGCTTTGGCCATCCATGGCCAAAGAAGCCCTGAGGAGGCACTCCCTGCGCCTGCGGGCTCTTTACGTGGAGCCACTGCAGTCGCGCCCGTCACCAGGCTCTCGGCAGACACGACATAAACAAACCCATTCATGAGGGCTCGGTTGTGGCCGTCCGGG
>CAYZWL010000022.1:0-44235 GCA_964482195.1 uncultured Alteromonadaceae bacterium
ACCTGCCGCAACATCACCGTCAAGCAAACAAATACCGCCCGCGTGAATGAAAAACTGACCAGCGCAATCGGTTGGCAATCACGTCAGTGATCAACACACCGTCTGGACAATAGCATCGGATCTTGACGACATCCCAACCCCGGCGCCGTTTTCAATCCGATGAGTCGGCGGGGCATTAGCGACCCTCCGCCAGCGCCGCATTGATGACCTCAAGTGCAGCATCGCTGTCCGTATTCACCAGATATCGCAGCAGCACCGTCTTTTCTTTCGTATCAGTGCTGCTCTTGAAAAGACTCAACAGTGCTGCGTCTTCGCCCGAGATCAACAATCCTTGCAGCACAGCCTCGCGTATCTCGGTATCGTCAGTGTTTTGATAGATCTCCATGAGGCGGGCCCCTACTTGGTCCCCACCGGCAATCCCTAGCCCCTGTATCGCCTGAAGCTGTCGCGTCTTATCGCTGCCGTCGAGCGCCATGGCAAGCAAACTTTCCGAGTCGCCTGCGATCGCAAAGGCCTGAATCAATCCGGCTGACGCTTTATCGTGATCTTTCAGTTCGGCGAGCATCGAAGTAGCCCCCATGGCTCCAAGCATTCGCACAGCTGCCTCAAACTCCTCGTCACTCTGCGAATTTTTGGCGATCTGAAGTACCGCTGCCGGCCGGTCAGCGATCAAGTAGGCCTCCAATACGGCGCCACGCAAGTCAGCATCACCGCTTTCATAAATCGGCATCAGGCCGTTCACCAGGCTCTCACCTCCGTGGATGCCAATCATGCGCACCGCCTCTCGTTGCAACTCCCCCTCGGCATTCTGAACGTAGTCGCGCAACAGTTGTTCGACTTCAGGCGTGCCCGTTTGTGCCAAAACAAACAGGGCGCGGCGCTTCATTTCGTCACTGCCTTCACCCTCCAGCACACCGTTCAGTATTGGCACGGCGCGTTCAGGTGGGGCGGCAATCAGCGCTTCAATGGCCGCAAGCTTCAACGCCTCGGCTTCGGCGTCGGTAGTCTCGTCAACCGCACCAACAGACACAGGGAGCGCCAGGGCGATGTACAGCAAGCTGTGGCGGAGTTTGTTTTTCATGGCTTTGTCCTTTTTGAGGTTTACGCCTTATTAGATGGTGCGCGCTCCAAACGGGTTAGCATCATCCGCATTTCAAATTGCAATTGTTGTCGCAATTGATTGGCGTCGAGCAGCGATTGCTGCGTTTCCATCAGTTGCTTAAGGGTCAGCTCCATGGCGCGAAGGTGACGGGCAAGCTCGGGGGAATCACTGTCGACAGCCGCGCGAATAAACAACCGATTTTGCGACACCAGCTGCGCGATCAACTCGGATTGTTGGGAAACGGGTAGATCAGCGAGCGATGCCATTTCAACTTCGGCACGCTCCACATGAACCAGCAGCCCGCGCCGCAGCACATCACCATCTAATGCAGCCATCAGTGGCGCGGACGCCCCAGGATTCGGACCCAATGGCACATCCCATCGCGAGCCAATGCCCACTCCCAAGAGCACCGAGGCAGCCAGGGCACCGCCCCACATCCAGGCTCGCGCCGAACGCGATGCCCAACCTGTCGAGGCGGCGTCATCTGCTGCTTGTTCGATGGCTTCATGCCACCGCTGCTTGTCGACTTCAGTGGCTGTCGCGAGGGGTCCAGTCGATAGATGTTCAAGGTCTTTAACCAACGCTGAATATCGCGCCTCTAGTACCCGATCACCCGCAAGCGCCGCATCGACTCGCCGCCTTTCTTCTTCGCTCAGCCCGTCTTCGTAGTAGTAGCAGAGCAGTTCTTCATCACTGATCATGACGCCTGCCTCAATGTCGTCCGGAGTTTCTTCACGCCGCGAAAGAGCGCCTGCTTCACCGTGCCCACGCTTGCGTTCATTTCGTCGGCAATCTCTTGCAGGCGCCATTGCTCCACGTGCTTAAGCACCACACACACCCGCTCCAAATCTGTGAGGTCCGCCAGAGAAGTCTCAAACTGCTGAGCCATAACGGCCCGGTCGTGTAGCCTTTCAGGGCTTCGCAGCTCGTCCTCAGGCTCTTGCTCCAGCAACTCCCAGCGTTCGGGTCGATCTCGGCGCAGCAGCTCGAGCGCCGAGTTCACCGCAATCTTGTGTATCCAGGTGTCCAATCGCGACTGCCCTTGGAACTGGCGCCGCCGATCCCAGGCCTTGAGCAGGGCCGCCTGCACCGCATCGGCTGCCTGGTCTCGATCACCCGTAATTTGCAGACAGGCCCGAAACCAGACGTCACTACCGCGGCTAATCGCGGTATGAAAATCGGCCCGGGAAACCGGGGGCGCATTGAATTTTCTCAAGCTCATGAGGCTTAGATGACTCGCGGAACAAAAAGGTTAGCCTGTCGGCGGCAGTTTTTCCCCAACCGCAACGAATCCGGGTTGCGTTCTGACAGCGCCTGATTCAATTTCCGAGCATCACGCCCAAAAAGCCCTGCCCGCACAATGACGTCTCAGAACACCACGCCACCCTCCAGATCGACCGTCCAAGCCTGGACTGCAACAGGGCTGTCGGGCTTCGCAGTTCCGGCGCTGATGCTTTTGGTGCTTTCGGCGGATACCACATCTTTAGCGGCGACAGGTGGCCCAATCTTCACCCTGGGATTAATGGGTGTTGGCATCATCGGCGCCGCGACGTCCAGACACTTCGGGGCCGGCGTCTTGATGGCCTTGGTGAGCCTGTCTGGCCTGGTGGTGCTGGCGCTGTTGCTGGGTATGCCGCTCCCAGCTCACCCCATCTCAACCGTTCTTGCCGCGTGTATTGCGAGCTGTAGTTTCGCCGCGCGAGGCGCACTCTTTGCCAGATCACTTTCGGCCAAAGGATGGTTAATGGGACTGTTCGTTGTTGCCGGGGAAGCTTCGATCTTACTAACCGCCGCGGTCCTACCGGGGGTACTTCCCGATTGGCTTCTGGCACTCTTGCCCGCCCAGTGGTCCAGCGTGGCAATCCAGACCTCGCTGACTGGCGCAGATACCTTTGCAGTGCGGTGGCCCCTGATAGCTTTGGCGGGCACGGCTGCTACGACAATGATCACCGCAACACTCTGGCCCCGTCGCTGGCCTTACCTCATCATGTTCACAGGGTGGCTTGGTTTTTCCGCGCTCGTCTATTGGTCATGGCTGGCGATGGCTACTTAATGCTCTCGCACCGCACCTACGCGGCGACCATAGTTCAAGTTTGTTGCAAGTCCACCGTGGGAACCAGAACCGCAGTGTCCTGAAAGCTCGGTGCACCCACGCCATATCTGAGCATCATCTGGTCATTCACCCAACTTCTTGCTGCGCCCAATTCGCCGAATGTTTGGGTTGTGTAACCTGTCTCTTCGCTGACGACTTCCCAAACCCGGATCATTCCGAATGCCAGTGGGTCCTCCGAAACAGTCGCGATGATCAACGGCAGCTCAGTGTGCGCAGAATCCACGCTAGCCTTCGCCAACTGGTACACCTCCGACGTCGTCCACGACAGCTTTTCTACTAGGAGGAAGTCGGAGAACACAAACTTCAGGGAAGCGCCGAGCCGTTCAGCGTGAGATTGCAACTGTGAAACCGCTTCGACGTACTCCTGGTAAACCGCAGTGCCACTGAAGACAATATGCAGTCCCTCACCACCATTCATTTCGCGTATTTCAACTGGCATCGATTCGCCGCCTCCTGTCTCTTGACAGATTGATCCTCTATTCCAACCTCATTGACCAGGAACAGACCACATACCCGGCTCTCACTCAGTGTCCATATCGGAGGTGCTCGACAAAAAGCCGAATCAGCTCAACTCCGCGATACTCCCGTGGATAGTAAAGGTATGCGCCGGCGATCGGATCAATAAAATCCTCCAACAGAGGCACGATGTTTTTGCGCGATCCGGTAGGGCGATATTCAGCAAATGAGTACCCGAGCCCCAGCCCATCTCCGATGGCCGAGTAGAGCGAGGGAAGCGTGTTAACAATGAGATGACCCGATACCGCTACTGAATAGCGCCCGTCCGAACCAGTGAACTCCCAGGGCGCAAACTGGCCCGAATCACCAAATCGATATCTTATACATTCGTGCGAAAGAACCTCACGCGGTGTCGCCGGCGTGCCATGTTTTCTTAGATAGTCCCTGCTGGCGAGTACCGCCAGTGGCTGCGGCGGCGTAATGCGCACAGCAATCATGTCGGGGTCGATGCGATCACCGAAGCGAATCCCTGCATGGAACCGCTCCTCGAATAGGTCCACAAAACTTTCGTTGATGCTGATCTCGACTTCGATATCTGGGTAAGCCATGCGAAAGCTCCGGAGCTTTTCCGCGATAACCATGTCGTAAGCAAAGCCCGGCATGGTGATGCGCAATGATCCGCGCCGGCTGTGTCCAGTGTCTTTAGCGGCTTGAATCGCAGACTCAATTTGATCAAACGCGGGACTGGTACCACGGAATAGTGTCTCGCCGGCTTCAGTCAAAGCGATGGAGCGGGTCGTCCGAGAAAACAGTACGACCCCGAGCTGAGCTTCCAGTGTTTTCAACTGATGGCTGACTGTAGAGGGCTGCAGTCCCAAACGTTTTGCAGCGCCCCGCAGCGTGCCTTCCCTCGCGATCGCGTCAAAAACTTCAAGCGTTGAGAGAGGCAATCTCATTGTTTGATTTTATCCACTAAAGAAATCGATTTATGCAGTATTAACAGGTTTTATCAACTTTTCTACAGTAGCTCTATCGATCCGGCAACGCACTCGTGAGGAGTCAGGACCATGACGAAACTGATTAACCTGCAGCACACACCGCATCCATCAAACGTCGACGTAGAGCATGTGAGCTTTATTAGCAACGGCATTGAACTCAAGGGCACGGTTTACAAACCCATCAATGCAGTAACGCCTGCGCCCAGCGTGGTCGTGACGGGCGCCTGGACCACCGTAAAAGAACAAATGTCGGGCACCTACGCACGGGAACTCGCAGCACGAGGAATCGTCGCACTGGCCTTCGACTTCACCGGCTGGGGTGAAAGCGGCGGCAGTCGTCGTTACGTCGAAGACCCCGCGGTCAAGACTGCAGATATCAACGCCGCCGCTGACTACATGGCGGGTCGCGAGGATGTCGATGCAAGCCGTCTGGCTGGGCTCGGCATTTGCGCCTCATCCGGCTATATGGCAGATGCAGTGGCAAGGAATAGCCGGCTCTCGAGGCTGGCGCTTGTTGCACCGTGGCTGCACAACCCATCGATGGCAACCGCGATTTACGGTGGCCCCGACACTGTCGCTGAACTTATCGCTTCGAGTGAAATCGAGGCATCACAACCTTCGGCAACAGTTCTCACCGCGGCCAGCACAAGCGATGACAGCTCGCCCATGTATCAAGCCCCCTACTACACTGAAGAAAATCGCGGACTCATCGCTCAATACGACAATAAATTCAGCGTGCTGTCATGGAAGCCGTGGCTCACATACGACGCGCAGGCGTCAGCTGACGAGCTAGCCAAACCCATACTGATGGTGGGATCGTCTTCGATAGCGTTGCCCGCCGGCGCCGAGGCCTATGAGGCGCGTTCGCAAGCCCCCCTCGAGAAGCTCTGGCTAGGTGACGATGTGACTCAATTCGATTTCTATGATCGACAGGATGCTGTAGTCGCAGCGGCGGATGCGGTTGCCGAGTTTGTCATGGCCTAAACCCAATCACTGGGAGTACTGAAGACGATGAAACGCGCACTTGTAACCGGAGCAAACCGAGGCATTGGCCTCGCCATCGCCAGCGGACTTGCCGAGCTGGGATTCGACGTTCTTTTGGGCAGCCGAGACTTAGTCGCGGGGGAACAGGTCGCCCAGGAGATTGGCGCCCAAGCGCTACAACTGGACGTTGCCGACGCTGACAGTATTACCCGCGCTGTCAGTGAGGCAGGCGAAGTAGACATACTCGTTAACAACGCTGGAATCTTGGGGGCCGGGGCCATCCTGGACGACCCACAAGGCTTCACCGACTCGATGGCGGTCATGGTTAACGGCCCCTTTTTGCTGATGAGCCACCTGGTACCCACAATGGTGTCGCGAGGGTACGGTCGAGTCGTCAATGTCACGTCAGAGTGGGGCGCTTTCTCAGACGGTATCGCAGGGCCTGGCGCCTATGGCGTGGCTAAAGCGGCCCTGAATGCATTAACCGTTGCCACTGCTCGAACACTGCCCGACTCAGTGAAAGTCAACGCAATGTGTCCCGGCTGGGTCCGCACGAGAATGGGCGGAGTCGACGCAATTCGCTCTCCCGAAGAAGGCGCCGACACGGCCATTTGGTTAGCCACGCTCGAAGACACTGGCCCCACCGGTGGCTTTTTCCGCGACCGCCAACCGATTGATTGGTGAACGCGATGACAACCAAAGTGATTCTTACATTGCTCACCTCAATTTTTGTACTGACTGGATGTGAGAGAGGTACCGACATGCAAGCCGCAACGCCGGATCAAGCAGCGATAACGACAGTTGTTGAAAGCGTGGGTGCACTCGCCGACCGCGGCGAATTCGACGCCCTGGCACGATTGTTCGCTGACGAATTTACGCTCGACTACTCGTCACTGAACGGAATACCAGCCACAACACGGGACCCACAGGGCCTGATGATGGAATGGGCAGGTGTTCTACCTGGATTTGATAGAACTCACCATGCGTTGTCAGACATCGAAGTCAAAGTCGCTGACGCTGGCGCAAGCGCACGAGCCAGTGTCGTTGCATCACACTGGATCGGCGACCAATTCTGGCAGGTCTCTGGGCACTATGACTATGACCTGGCTAAGCTGAATAGCGACTGGGTAATTACGTCGATGACACTGACCGTCGAGAACGAAGCAGGAACTCGCGATGTGTTTGGACCGGCCATAGAGGCTGCAAATCAGAAAGCGCTGCCTGGCTATAAAACTCCAATCGCGGAGCAAAACAAAGCCACCGTGCGGCAGTTTTTCCGGGCACTCGAGCGCGAGGACATTGATGCATTCGTCGACTTATTCGCAGTCGATGGCGTTCAACTCAACCCCTACAACGGCGGTGTATTTCCAACTGGCGCAAACGGCAAAGAGGAATTGCTTGCCTACTGGCGGCCCGTACCGGGAAATTTCGACGGCATGCGCTTTCCAATCGACGAACTACTAGCGACGGAAGATCCAAACATCATTTTTGTTCGATATCGCGGTGAAATCACACTGAAAGGCGGTCGCGGTCAGTACAACAATCACTACTATTCCACCTTCCGATTCAACGATGCCGGCGAAATTACAGAGTACGTCGAGATATTCGACCCTGTGGTCGCAGCGCGTGGCTTTGGTCTTCTCGATCAATTGCGATAGTGGCGGCAGCACCAAGGAGATCAGGCATGAACCAAGCAGACCTTCAAGCTTTTGCGAAGACCTTCTTTGAGGTCGTTGACCACTCCCCCGCCGAAGAACTTCGCCCCTACCTGACAAAGGAAGTTCGTTTCCAGATGGGCAATCTGGATGCCTCCACCGGGGCGGACAACCTCATCGCCGCCTTCGAGTCCGCTCAGTCGCGATTTCAATCGATCCAACACGCAATTCAGGGCATCTGGACGGGTGCTTGGTCTGGCGGAGCCGTGGTCAGCGTCGAGGCGATCGCCGAATACAGACTTGGTACGCAACAGATCGTAAAACTGCCGGTCAACAGCACACTACGGCTAGATCGCGACGGTAAAGTGGCCGATTACCGCATCTTCATCGACCCGGCACCGGCTTTTGCATAACAGGCCTCAAGGCCGACTTTCAGGGAGTACCCACCATTTGCTGAACGCCATCCGTCCGCTGCTTGACGGGGCCAATCAAAGACTCAGAGTGAGTTCATACTGAGCCGCGTCACGCAAGCAGGCCCCTCTCCTGCCGATACAACCGGGCAGCTTCACTCTCCACATTCTCGGCAACTCCCTCAAACATGGGCTGAAACTCCCGCAGAACTTCTTCGGCAAAGGACATGAACGCCCGGATACGTTTCACATTCCGCAAATCCGGATGCGTGAGTACCCAAACATCGCGGCCCTCTGCCACCGGGGCGCCCGGAACACGGACCAACTCGGGGTGACTGTCACCAATAATGCAGGGAAGAAAGGCGATGCCCAGCTCAGACGCCGCGAGCTCAACCAGCATAAACGGGTCAGGAAAATTGCCCCAGACCGGTAGATCCGGAAACGGCGACAGCTTTACCCAGTCAGGAACCAACTCTATCGGCCCGTCCCAGCCCAGCCATTTTGCGCTGCCGGTCCCATCCAGCGGCCCATGCTCATCCAAATAAGCGGGCGTGGCATAAGCACAGGCCTTTGTGCTGAAGAGTCGCTTGCCGAACAAGTTCTCGTCTGGCGTATTGCTCAATCGCACAGCCATGTCGGCCTCACGGCTCGAGAGGTCCGCAATATCGGCCGACGAAAGAATAGACACTTCCAGTTTGGGATATCGCGCGCAAAACTCCCGCAGTCTGGGCGCAAAGATCAGTTTGGCCATCCCCGGTTCCATCGCCACGACAACGCGACCCGCTAGCTCACGATCACCCCCGACGATCAACCGGGCTGCGCGACTGACCTCCGATTCCAAATAGCCCGCGGTGGCCGCCAGGATCTCGCCAGCCTCGGTTAGCGTGTAGCCCTCCGGGGTTCGCAGGAGCAACTTTGCACCTGTCGCGTGCTCAAGGGACTCCAGGCGACGGCTGACGGTGGAGTGATGAACACCCATGTTTTTCGCAGCCGCCCGCGCAGACTTATCCCGAGCCACAGCTCCCAAAAATTTGATGTCTTCCCAGTCGATAGCCGCCATTACTTCGATTTCTCCGCACTGGATTGGCTAAAAAATGCGACGCAATGGTGCCGATAATGCTATCGACGGATCATTATTGCAACGGCAACCTACTCCTGATTCCCACCAGTCAACCAACAGGAGAGATGACATGAAATGGAAATCACTGATGCTGTCGCTGGCAGCCACGCTGACCGTCAGCAGTACCGCACTGGCAGGCGCCACACTCGAAGACGCCCAGGTATGTAATGCCACCATCGACGCGGCCATTGGAGCACTTGATCCCCAGCCCACCTACCGACTGAAAGGGGCGATCGGCTCACAGAAGCGCACCATGAACTACAAGCTTTACCAAGGTGACTCGCAGTATTCGTTCAAGTGCATCGTCAAACGCGGCGAAGTGCTGGAGATTCGATGGCCTGATGACTTCACTGCAGTGCTTGCGGCGCTTCCCCAGCGCGGTGCCGAGGCCGAGGTTGCCAGCGTCGTCAATTGAGTCAATGCGCCGGTACCCACCGGCGTTGATGGCTTAAGCGCCGTTCGCGCCAGGCTCGACGGGGGCAAACATGGACTGCGGCGATGGATTCCGCAAAACTCTCCATCGCACAAGCAGCCCAGAGGCACCCATGAGACAGGTCGTTCTTCGACTCGCCACATTGACACTGTGGCTGGCGAGCGCCACCGCATACGCAGACATCGCGGCAGACGAACCCGCCGATTTCTCAGGAATGCTTGCGCATTTCGCGCAAAGTAAAGACAGCGTTGGTCTCGCCGTCGCGGTTGTTCGGGCCGGAGAGACCGACTTCATCAAAACCTATGGCAAGCGTGAAGTCGGTGGCACAGACCCGATTGACGCGAATACCACTTTTCGCATCGCCTCCCTGTCCAAGGGCATGACGGCGACGGTTGTCGCTCAGCTGTTGGGGGAAGACCAGATTGCCCTCGACATGCCGGTCAGCGAATTTTCTCCCGGACTGCGGCTAGCCAGCCCCGACGCAACTCAGGCGCTGACACTGGAACATCTTCTCAGTCATCGCACCGGACTTCCCCCCAACGCCTACGACAATCTGCTGGAGGCGGGCGTCGCACCGGCGAGCATCAAACAACGCTACCCCGAGGTTGAGCCGATCTGCGCTGTGGGTACGTGTTACGCCTACCAAAATGTCACCTTTGACGCGGTGACGCCGCTGATCGAGACCGTAGAAGGTCAACGCCTGGCCGACTCTCTGGAACACAGGCTGTTTGCCCCGCTGGCTATGACACGAGCATCACTCGGCCATGAGGGACTGATTCAAGATGACAATTGGGCACGACCCCACCGGCGGCGCCCCGATCAACCCTGGTATGCCGTTGACGTAAAAGAGGCGTACTACAACGTCCCAGCCGCTGGTGGCGTCAACGCCAGTATCACGGACATGACCCAATGGCTGCGAGCACAAATGGGCCACGAGCCCTCGGTTGTTTCACCGGAGACCTTGGCCGTGTTGCATACACCGCGAGTCAAGACACGGGCCGAACTGCGACGCACCAGGCGCCATATGAAATCACTGGAAGAGGCCCACTACGGGCTCGGTTGGCGCATCTACCAATACTCGGGCCGATTGCTGGTCTCGCATTTCGGCGGGGTAGATAATGGTTATGTCGCGCAGATCGCGTTTCTTCCCGATCTTGATGTCGGCATCGTGACACTCACGAACTCTCCATCAAAGCGCTTCTTTCAGCTGCTGCCCGCTTTCTTGGATGAAGAACTGGCACGCTGAAGAATCAGCATTCTGGTCATGCAATGGTCTGCGATTCACGCAGACCATCCAGCAGGCAGGCCTCTAGGCACCGCGCACTAGAGGTCAAGCACCAGATCCGCACCCGATTCAGGGATGGCCGAGCAGAGCAAAACCTCGTCACCGGCATCGCGCGCAATCAAGGCGCTTGGGTAACGCACCTGCCCTTGCTGCTTACGAGTCGCGCAGGTGCCGCAGCTGCCGTTGCGACAGGCAAACGGCGCGTCGATACCTTCAGACTCAGCGAGCTCGAGCAGGCTGCCTTTGGTGGGCTCCCACTGGACCTCAAGACCAGACTTTTCAAACCTCACAGTCACCGGGTCTGCGTCGGCTGCCATTGGTTGCTCACTGACTGCGACAGTCGCGGGGCCAAAAGCCTCGTAGTGAATACGTACCTCGGGGATTTGCAGCTCGCGCAGGCCCTCGTACAGTGCTGTAGTTAGGCCAGTGGGACCGCAAATATAGTACTCATAGTCATCCAGCGGCAGCAGCCGCTTCAACATCGCGATGTCGATGCGCCCACGACGGTAACGAGGTTCTTCGATCTCAGCGGGCGACGCCGGGCGGCTGTAAACGAAATGGAGATGCAGCCGCGAATATCGCTCAGCCAGCGCCTGGACTTCTTCCCTGAACGCATGGTGGCGCCGGTCTCTGGCCCCGTGAATAAAAAATACGTCTCGCTGGTGCTCGCCACGCTCCGCGCCTGACACCAATGCATGCGCCATAGCAAGCACGGGCGTTACACCCACGCCGGCAGACAACAGAACAATCGGTCTGTCAGACGCCTCGCCAAGCACGAAGTTGCCCGCGGGCGCTTTGGCCAGCACTGAATCACCCACGGCCAGATTATCGTGCATCAGCCCGGAGGCCACACCATCTCGCTTCACGGAGATACGGTAGAGCTCTCCATCACCGGCATTAGACAGACTATAGAAGCGATCAAGCGCCTGACCCGTGTCGCGGGATGCAATACGAACAGGCAAGAACTGACCCGGTTGATACGGGTAGGGCGATGCAGTCCTTGAAGGCCTTAAATAAAAGGAACGAATGTCCACGCTCTCCTGCTCAATCTGAGCGATATCGAAGGCCTCAAAGGTCGATTGGCGTCGGCGCTCGACCGCCTGCTTTGCAACGGCCTCCCATGAGCCCAAGCCATCCAGTGCCGGGGACTCATCGATAAATCGAAAATGCAGTGGCAGACTGCCGCCCACTCGGCGCCACTGCCTAACGTGGATGGCGACAAACCGCTGCGCGCCCTCGAAATCCGCAATGGCCGGATCATCCCAAAGTATCTCGGCGTCACCAGTGAGATACAGCAGTTCACCGGTCGCAAAGTCCACGAACAACAACCCAGCCCGACCTGTCAGTTCGATGTTGCCTAACGTGTTGAAGTGATTGTTGCCCGAAAAATCGGGGAAAGTGAGCGTGTTTTCCTCCACACGCACGAACCCTGGCTTGCCACCCCGGTGGGACGCATCGGCACCATAGTGCGCACCGTCACGGCCGTTCCCATAGGCCGAAGCAATGAAGAACGTATCTGCTTCGGTGATCATGGAGCGACCAACGTCGTCCAATATGTGGCCCTCATGCTGGGTAACCAAAGTCGGGCTGTCGGGTGTGGGGAGGTCAGCGGTGACCTCACGGGACTGAATAAATGCGGGGCAGTTGCCAAAACTCTGGTCAATCGCAATATCAAAGTACTGCTCGCCCACCGCGGCCAGACGACCGGTGGCACGGTTGCGACGCCGGGCATCGGGCATCATGCCCAATATCCCGATCGGCGCACCGCTGACGTGCGCTTCGGCCAATGGAGACCCTGCGAGCGGCGGGGTGCCCACCCGCAGGGTGCGATCATCCGGTGATGTGATAAATCCGGGAGGGCCCGCCACCAGGGAGGCCCAGGGCCGGCCCTCGTCATCGACTGATCCAAGTGCCAGAAAAGGCAGCTCGTTGTAGAAGTCGCGATGCTGCTCGGGCAGGTAATCCCGAATCACGCGCCGGCCGAAATGCTCCATTTTTTCCCGCACACCCAGACGCGCCTGTATTGCCTGCTCGCCCGCGTGAAAGGGAGACGCTTCCTGTGTCCAACCAGTTGCACTCATCATCGCGCTCTCCGCCTTGCTGTCTAAGCCGTCATTGGATCAGCCGACCCCGGTCTCAGGCCGCGAGCGCGGCCTTGGCATCAGTTTCCGTGTCCGTCATGGCGACAAATCCGGGCAAAAGCTCGAATCGTGCGATCCAGGTGCGCACATTGTCGTAACGGCTGAGATCGACGCCGCCTTCGGGGGCGTGGGCGATATAGGAGTACAGCGCCACATCGGCAATCGTCGCGCCGCCGCCCACCGCCCAGTCACGATCGCGCAGATGGTCATCAAGTACGGCCAGGAAGCTATGGGCTTTCGCAATCAGGGCATCGTGGTTCAGTGCAGCGCCAAAAACCGTGACCAATCGAGCAGCGGCGGGGCCATTTGCGACTTCATTCGCAGCTTTGGAAAGCCAGATCTGAACCTCAGCCCGGGCCTTGGCATCCCGGGGATACCAGCGACCCGACTCGTCGTAGCGGCTCGCCAAATACACCAAGATGGCGTTGGAATCATGCAGCGTGACATCGCCATCCTCGAGTACGGGGACTTGCCCAAACGGATTGCGCGCCAGGAATTCCGGCTGTTTGTGCGCCGCAGCCAACAGATTGACAGGGACAATGTCATGGTCGAGACCAAGTAATGAACTCAGCAGAACAACGCGATGGGAGTGGCCAGAAAGTTCGTGGGTATACAGTTTCATGGGTGGGTCCTCTTCGATATCAGTGTCGGGTTGATTGCCGGGCTAACCGGCGATGAACCCATGCTAATATCCCCAAAAAATCAATGAAGCGCCCAATTAGACAATGTCTTTTAACAAAAAAGAGAAAATATGAATGTTCTTGAGGCCATGAGAATCTTCAGCGCGGTGGCCGCTGAGGGCTCGTTCACCCGGGGATCCGAACGCGCCGGCGTATCGGTGCAAACCGCCAGCAAGACCATCAAAGCCCTGGAAGAGCGTCTGGGGGCGCAACTCTTCGATCGCAATACGCGAAGCGTGGGCCTCAATGCCACCGGCCGGGCTTACCTCGAGCGTTGTGATTCGCTGCTCGCGGAGTTTGATGAACTGGAGTCATCCGTCCAGATCGAACACCGCGAACTCAAAGGCCCCATTCGACTGAGTGCACCGACCGCGTTCGGAGAACGCTACCTCACGGATGCACTGTGCACCTTTCTCGACGCCAACCCGAACATCACGGTAGATCTCAGTCTCAACAACCGCCGAGTGGCGCTCATCGAGGAAGGATTTGATCTCGCACTTCGAATTGGCGACCCCAGCGACTCGAGCTTGGTCGCGCGTCGCCTGGCACCCATGCGCGTGGTGGTCTGCGCCGCCCCCGAATACCTACAAAAATATGGCACTCCCGAGGTACCTGAAGATTTGCGGGATCACCGCTGCGTGCTAGACAGTAATTTTGGCACCGAGCGGCAGTGGCCATTTTTGCGCAATGGCGAGATGTTCCGTGTACCGATCGATGGGCCACTCACGGCGAACTCACCCGCAGCGACGCGCCGCTTCGCATTATCCGGGCTCGGGCTCGCCATGTGCCCCATGTATGTGGTGGGCCCAGACTTGGTCGCCGGCAAGCTGAAACTAGTGCTGGAGCCATACGAGGCCTATGATTTCGGCGTCTATGCACTGTACCCACACCGCAGGCATCTCTCCGCCAGGGTTAGAGCACTGGTAGATCATCTGGCGGCCAACTTCAGGCAGCTGTGATCACTGCGCCCACGAGAGATCCGAAGGAACAGAGGTGCTCATGCCAATGAGTGGCTAGACCACCCCATGTTGCATTCGACCACCAGCTTAGGAACCCATAAAATCATCCGCGGCGGGGCAGCAGTGATGTCGCCGTTGAGCGGTCACACTCACAGCGTTTAATAGGCACCTGTGCGCTCCGTCGGCGCAGAACATTGAGATATTTTTGCGAATGCGGTCACCACGCCGCCTTCGCCGTCACCTGCCGGGAAACCAACGCCGTGAGCCAAAGCACACCCTCATCGACCCGAACCCTTCGCGTCTTCTTTTATACATTCTTCGAGGATCTTCGCGGCTCGCTCATCGACCTGTCGGTGATCGTTGGCATCATAGCCTTCTACCAGTTCGCCATTCTGCAGACCGTGCCCGACGATCTGCCCAATATGTTCATTGGGCTGATGCTCGTTGCGGTCGGACTCGCGCTGTTCCTGCGCGGGCTTGAGCTTGGCATCTTTCCGCTCGGCGAAGACCTCTCCCAGCGGCTGGCCAAGCTGAGCACGCGAACCTGGATACTGGTATTCGCCTTTGTCATCGGCTTTGCAACCACCGTCGCTGAACCTGCGCTGATCGCCATCGCCCATAAAGCTGCTGTCATCAGTAAGGGGGGCATCGACGCATTCACGCTGCGTATCGTCGTGGCATTCTCGGTCGGCCTGGCGATTGTGCTCGGGGTCGTACGGATCATTCTCGACCACCCGATCCACTGGTACATCATTGCCGGCTACTGCGTCGTACTACTCACTACCCTTTTCTCACCGGTGGAGATCGTTGGCCTTGCCTATGATTCCGGTGGTATTACGACCTCTACCGTCACGGTGCCACTGATTGCTGCGCTGGGTATTGGTCTATCCACTACGCTCAAAGCGCGTAACCCGTTGATCGATGGCTTCGGTTTGATCGCGTTCGCCAGTGTCATGCCCATGATCTTTGTGCAGGGCTACGGCATCTTCGCTTATGGCAGCGCCGGAGGCAGCACCGGGGTAGAGCCCGTGATGCTCGACGCCGCTGAGGCAGCCAGTGCGGGTTACTGGGCGTATGTCGAGACCTTGCTGGCCAGCATCCGCGATGTCACACCCGTGGCGCTGGTCATTTTGTTTTTCTACTTCTTCGTGCTGCGTCAGCCGATTGCCCATTTCGGCATTCGAGCTGGCGGCTTTGGCCTGGTGGTGCTCGGCCTGTATGTCTTTGTCATCGGGCTCGAACTGGGTTTGTTCCCGATAGGCGAAAGCCTTGCCATCGAACTTGCCGGTAGTGGCAGCCTGTTGCTCGTTTACAGCTTTGCTTTCGCTGTGGGTTTTGCAACGACGATCGCTGAGCCGGCGCTCACCGCCATCGCCAGCAAGGCCGAGGAGATCAGCGAGGGCTCTATCAAAGGCTCCCTGTTGCGAGGCTTCGTGGCCGTCGGTGTCGGTATTGGCATCCTGCTGGGTGCCTACCGCATTGTTCAAGGTGACTCGCTCGTCTATTACATCCTCTCCGGGTACGTCGTGGTCATCATCATGACGTTCCTCGCACCGCGCACGATCATCCCCATCGCCTACGACAGCGGCGGTGTAACAACCAGCACGATCACCGTTCCCATTGTCGCCGCACTGGGGCTTGGACTCGCTACCAGTATCCCGGGCCGCGACCCGCTTATTGATGGTTTTGGCTTGATCGCCTTTGCCAGTCTTTTTCCGATGATCACCGTACTCGGCTACGGTATCAGTAAGCGCGAGACCATTCGCTTCCACGAGCGACGCCTGCTGCGAATGGAACAGGAAGTTTTCTCCAAAGTCAGCCAGCACGTTGGTGCCAGCCTCGACGACAACGATGTCGATTTAGACGGCGATGGCATCGGTGATACCGCCTACATCAACAGCCTGCCGCTGCCCAAGCGCAGCATTGTGACCATTACTGGAGACAGTGGCTCTGGCGTTTCCACCGTCACCGCGCTATTGGCTGAGTCACTGGATTACCGCAAGTTCAACGCCGGCGGGCTGTTCCGCAACCTGGCTCAGGAATACGACATGAGCCTCGACAAACTCGACAAGTTCATCGAGTCTAATCGGGTCATCGATCAGGAAATCGATACGCTGATTCGCCGGCTTGGCCAAGGCAGCGAGCTAGTGCTTGCGGCGCGCCTCGGCTTCTATTGGATTCACGAGAGCTTCTCGGTCTACCTCAAGGTAGATCCTGAAATCTCTGCCAAACGCGTGTACGAGGACATTGTGTCAGGGCGTCGCTCGGAGGAGCACGCGGGAAGTGTGCTGGAGGTTGCCGAGAATATTGAGCGCCGCTTCGAATCCACCAAGGCTCGGTACTTGCGGGACTACGGCATCGACATTAGCAACACGCGAACGTTCGACATGGTCATCGAGACCGACAATAAGTCTCCGGCAGACATCGTGGCCGAGATACGTACGGCCTATAAAGCCTGGCGCGGGCATTGATCAAAGGGGCGGGCCACTCGTGCGTTGCCCCCCTGTCAAAGCACTTGCGAGTCGCCAGGCCTGCTCGGCACAGTCAGGAAGAGCGCGTGCAGTCGGGTCCGTGTGAGTTATTGACTCAGCTGTGCGTGCACATTGTTCACTCGATCCAAGAGCGACTGAGCATGCTCGAGATCTCTCATAAACTCCCGGCGCTGGCCTTCGTTCAAGATGCCGATATAGAAAAGATTCACCACCAAGTCTGGGGTGACATCCAATCGCACCTCATCGACAGACCGCATGGGCAGCCGAGTACCCGTGGCGACTTCCGGAAAGTCCTCAAGCCAGCGGTCGTGAATTAACTGCTTGGCCACCAGTGGACCAATAGCTCGCGTCCAGGATTCCAGATGTTCACTCGTGCCAATCAACCCACGTTCGTAGCCGTAGTATTCAGTCAACGCCCGCTGAAGACTGACGTTGCTGATCAAACTCAGAGAATCCGTTGATTTGAGATTCTCGAAAGCGATGCGATTGGAGTAGAAGTAATCGTAGGTGGTCAGGACCGCCATCAACGGGGTGACTTGCCGAGTCAGTTCAGCGCCGTGAAGCTCCTCGCCCAACAAACGCAGTAGCTGATCCAAGGTTTCAGCTTTCATGGTGTTGAACGCGATGAGCCGGTTAAGCGCCTTCACATCCTCTGTCAGCCCATCGGCGATAAACGACAAATATTCGATTTCCTTGTGCCGATCAATGCGATCGGCATTCCATTGATCGATCTGCAAAGCCAAAAGAATGCCGATAACAATCAATGCGATCTCACCCAAAGCAGTGAGCAACTTCGAACGACTGAATGAAAGCAATCCCAGCATTGGCTCAGACTAATCGCGCTGGAGCGCCAATGAAAGAGGGTGGCGGACGACCCAGTCGTAACCGACCGGCATGGCCCATTTGATCGGGCTTACTGAGCCCCACCTGCCATGCCCAGCACCGTGGAATCAGCCCAGTGATTGGCTTCCAGGTGCGTAGAAACTATGTACTCCTCATCGAATTCCGCCAATTCGTCGGCCAGACCGACACCGCGTTCCACCGTGATGGCAGTCTTGAGCGCCTCGCCCTTATCACCCGCATGCGAAGCAATGGCTGCTTCTACTTCAGGCGATAAACTCAGCGGTTTCAACACTTCTCCCATGTCTGCATTCAAGAACACATCGAGGAGCGAGAACAGACCCACTGTGAAATAAGCATCACAGTCTTCTCGTTCCTCATCCATTGCCAGCAACTCCATGAACCGGGCCCTGCTCAACGCCATGGTCAGCAGTTCTACCGGCTTGTCGTCGATACCTGACAACACCGATAGCGTCACCCAGCGACGAATCAAGTCACGCCCAACATAAACCACCGCCTCGCGAACCGAATCGAGCCTTCGGCTCAATCCGCTCGCGGGGGAGTTGGCGCAGTTCATGACCCGTACTGACAGTGCCACATCTCGAGCAACAAGTTCACAGAGCTCGTCAACTTCGGTTTCTGGCTGATTTACCCGCGACAGCAACTCAAGCAAGGCGAGCTTGTTCGGTGGCAATCGCTGCCCACTCACCACCTTGGGTTTGGCAAAAAAATAGCCCTGGAAGTAGTCGCAGCCCAGTTCATGGAGATAACGAAAGTCTTCTTCGACTTCGACTTTCTCCGCAACCACAGCTAAACCGCGAGCTTTGATGGCTTCGACGTGGCTGGCCCACTCATCTCGAGGAATCAGCGGTAAATCCAACTTCACCAGCTGCACATACGGCAGGGCGTGCTCAATACCTGCCGTATCCAAGACATCATCCAACGCCAGACGATAGCCTCTCGCCCGGAGCTCGCGCATTCCGGCGATCACTTCCGTTGTGAACTCAACGGACTCCAAGATTTCCAGAATGGCGTGTTCCGGGTCGACAAATATGAGGTCAGGTTCGCGCAGAAATTTTTCCGGCAGATTGATAAAGGCACTTCCCTCTCCCACCAGATTGCTGATGCCGAGTTCATCACTGATCGACAACATCCACGCCGACGCCTTTTCATCGTCCATATCGCGAGGGACGGCATTGTGGAGAGAGGTGCGGTACAGGAGCTCATAGCCGTGGAGCTGGAGCTCGCGGTCAAAAATCGGCTGTCGTCCAACAAAATAATTCGACAACTCAAAACACTCCTGCGCTCATCCCCAGTACTCACCAGAACAATTTGGGCCTGACAAATGCCCGGGGCCGACCGGGCGGTCAATTTTTAAACCCAAAGTCGTCATGACTGCGGTTTGTTACGGGGAGCATACCATCGCGGTCTATTGGACTTTTACTTAGTCCGGATTGATCAACAGCAAGGGCTGCAGCCGCTAGTAGTCTCGAGCTCACAGTTTTTGGAGGAATGAGGCGATAGACCGATGGGGATGCCGCGACAGCAAGCCAACTGCCAGAATAGGCACTGAGAGCAAATCAAGATAGGTTGTCGGGCGTTACCAAAAACCGGACGACCGACCATGGCCAGAATCGGCTACTTGACCATGCACTCGCTGGAAGACTTCGAGTGTTACGACCACCTGACCTACCCGGCAATGCGTGCACTCGGGCATACGGTGATCGAGCTCCCCTGGCGTGAGCCCACAGACTGGTCGCAGTTTGACGCAGTCGTCATTCGCTCACCCTGGGACTATCAGGATGACCCCGCATTGTTCCTGCAGGTTTTGACATCCATCGAGGCGTCTGCGGCGCGACTCATCAACCCGCTGACAACGGTTTGCTGGAACATCGACAAGGCTTATCTCAGGGACCTGCGCGAAAACGGCGTCGGCATCGTGCCGACTCGCTTCTCAGAATCACTCACCGCAGACGAACTGGAGTCAGCCGCGATTGAGTTCGCCAGCGACGAGCTGATTGTCAAACCCGCCGTCAGTGCCAATGCAGACGATACCTTTCGAATATCACCAGAAAATCTCGACAGCTTTGTCGTTGGATCACTACCACTGTTCCATCAGCGCCGCTGCCTGATTCAGCCGTTCCTGCATTCGGTCATCGAAGAGGGCGAATATTCGCTGTTCTATTTCAATGGTGAACTCAGCCACTGCATTTTGAAGACCCCCAAACGTGGGGATTTCCGGGTACAGGAAGAACATGGTGGTGAACTCGCGTTGATCGCCACGCCTGAGCCCGTGCTACAGGCGGCGGGGGCCCGAACCATCGAGATCATCGGTAATGACTTACTCTACGCGCGACTCGATTTTGTGCGCAGCAGCGGCCAATTCCTGTTGATGGAAGCGGAGCTTATTGAGCCCTCGCTATACTTCAATCTGGATGAAACCGCGGCGCAGCGATTCGCACACGCTCTGGATAGTCAGCTGCAAGCAGGCAACGCATCGAGTTACCGCTGACACGTATATCGGGCCAAATGAAAAAGCCGGCAACGACCTACAGAACGGCTTCCCGGCGAAGCATGAAGCGGTGAACACTTCTCGAAGTCGGTGAAGTGGCTTTGGGCTGACGGTACCACTCAACGGATGGCTATGGATCAAGCAGTTTTCAACATCCAACTCAACGCTGAGAAAGTCCTGATGTTCTATCAGGCAAAAAAGAACCGGGTCATTGTGACGGCCGAAGACGGCCGGAGTCTAAGCGTGCCTTGGGAGCTGCTCCGTCCCTACATCACGCAAACGGGTATCGACGGTCGGTTTCTCATTAAATTCGATGCCAAACGAAAGGCAACAGCGCTTATTCAACTACGCTAGTCATCGTCAGTGATGCCCAGAAAACGTATTGTCTGCGCCAGTGTATTGAGGCTGCCATGGGCCAGGATCAAGGGCAGTAAATTGCGTCGACCAAACCACAGATACATGAAGCCAAAGGCCAGTCCTGCCGCACCCGTCACCAGTCCGCCGTGTGTTCCTTGGTAGTACGTGTGGCGATAGCCAAAAAACACGGACGACAACACCAGCGCAGCGATGTCTGCGCGACGGCCACCACCAAACGCCTCGCTGAGCTTTGAGAGCATGAATGCGCGATAGAGCAGCTCCTCAAAGAACGAACCATGGGTCCAGACCAGCAGCAACATACCCAGATAAGCGGCGAGATTACCCTCAACGTGACTAAAGCGACCCCCTGATTCCAGGTCGACGAAGTATCGGTCGGCGATTGTGTCTGCCACACCCGTCGACAGCAGGACGACCGCGAGGGTGACGACGGTTTGCCAGGCAATGGTGCGCCAAGAGTGAGGCCAGCGGAAACCAAGGTCCGCCCAGCGCTGACGGGCGCGCCTTAGCAGGACCGTTGCTACGACCATGGCAGCGAGGGTCGATACCGGCCCCGCATAGAGCTGACTCAACGGCAGTATCGCCTGCTTTACGCACACCATCACAAGGACGACGACCAGCACATCACGTAGAGGAGCCCAGAACGCAGGAATTGTCCGTTGCAGCGTTGCCATGCCCCGCGCCCCCTAATGAATTGAACGCAAGCTAAACGCAGCGAGCATCAAATTTTTGTGAAACGTAACTCCCTCGCCGTCTCCCCTAGCTGAGTGCTGGCCGGTGATTAGCGATGCCATCAGCTAATCCAACTCATAGCGTTGGCCAGTATGGTTGATAAGCCGATCTGTTAACGGCCACAAATCATCCTTAGCGAGGACAATACGCATGGATAAAACGCTTCACCGATCCAGGGCGTGTTCATTGATCGTGATATTGCTACTGGCAACACAGTTCGCAAGCGCCCAGCCGCTTACGGCGGTCGAATCTGACCCTCGCGTGCTTGGATGGATGCAAGGATTTCCGCCGCCTCGGGACAGAGTCATCACGCAACCCGATTCAGTGTATTTCAGCTTTCCCAAGCTTCGTTGGTCTGTCTGCCACCTTCGGGAATTCCTGCCAACGGAAGAAATCAGTCGAGGCCTTGGCGCGCCGTCCACCCTGCCCTCCATACCAATCGATGAACTGACATCTATCGAGCAGGCAATCAACGCCATCGAATTCAAACCTACTGGCCTTGATACGCTAATGAGTTGGCAAGAGTCGCTCGAAGCCAACTACACCGATGGGCTGCTGATACTGCACCACGGCCGCATCGTTTATGAGTATTACTCGGGCTGTCTTGAGGAAGACCGCAAGCACGCCATCATGTCGATGACCAAATCAATTACGGGGCTTTTGGCAGAGATTTTGGTGGCCGAAGGCAGGCTGAACGATTCAGCACTGGTGTCGACGATCATCCCCGAGGTGTCGAAGAGTGCGTTTGGCTCAGCAACCATCCGGCAGGTCATGGACATGACAACCGGCCTCCAATATTCCGAGGATTATTCGGACCCCGACGCTGACATATGGCGCTACTCACAAGCTGCCAGTCCGCTTCCAAAGCCCGAGGGATATCGCGGCCCCAATGGGTATTGGGAATACCTCAGCACGATGACGCAAGCAGGTGAGCATGGACAAAAGTTTGCCTACAAGACTGTCAACTCAGACATGCTCGGCTGGATTGTTTCTCGCGTGACTGGCTTGGCCGTCACTGAACTTGCCTCGACCAGGCTCTGGAAACCTCTTGGCATGGAACAAGATGCCTACCAAACCGTTGATGGCCAAGGCGTTCCTTTTGCAGGCGGAGGAATCTCGGCAGGCCTCAGGGATCTCGGGCGCCTCGGCCAGCTAATGCTAGATGGGGGGAGTTTCCGGGGTGCACAACTGTTCCCCAGAATAGTTGTTGAACGCATTAGCAGCGGCGGCGATCGCGCAAAATTTCAAGGATTCCCCACCCTCCCAGGAGCCAGCTATAAAAGCCAATGGTGGGTGTTTCACAACTTACATGGTGCCTATGCGGCTAGAGGCGTGCACGGCCAGACGATTTACATCGACCCAAAGGCAGATATGGTGCTCGTCCGCCTAGCGTCACACCCACAGGCAAAAAACGGCTACATCGATCCAACGTCTTTACCGGCCTATCAGGCGGTTGCCGATTTTTTGTTGGCCAATAAACACCGTGGGAAAGACACATGAAGTCAATCTGACTGAGTAAAGAATCTCACTCTTCCCTGCTTGCAGCGTCATCACTCGATACGGCTGAGTTCCCAGCACATGGCCAGCGTCACATGTTAATGTTGTATATGCGAATATGCGCATATACTATCCATCCCTCTCGTGTAAACCCTGCGGTGTCATGCGTCAAACCACAAAGTTCTTCTCCTGCGTTGCCGATCCCGTTCGCCTCGCCTCGATGCTGTTGTTACGCAGCGAGGGGGAGCTGTGCGTGTGCGAGCTTGTAGTCGCACTTGATACAAACCAATCCAAGGTCTCGCGACACCTAGCTCAATTGAGAAACTGCTCGCTGGTTCAAGATCGACGCCAGGGTCAGTGGATCCACTACAGCCTGCACGCCGACCTGCCAGCATGGGCGCTGGCTACGCTTGACCTCACGGCCGAGGCCGAGGCCCAGTCACTGAAAGCCATGCGGGCGCGACTGGCGGCGATGACCGACCGACCCGACCGCACGACATGCTGACCAGCAAAAAAACCTGGCAAGGACCCAACGTGTTAAACATTCTGTTTGTCTGCACCCACAACCGCTGCCGCAGCATTTTGGCCGAGGCGATATCGCGCCACATGGGCGAAGGTCGCATCGACGCCTACAGTGCGGGCAGCCAGCCAAGCGGCGTGGTACACCCCGACACTCTCGCGCATCTTGCTCGTCGGGGCATTGATACGACCGGTCTGCAAAGTCAGTCCTGGGATGCTTACTCAGACCTCTCCCCCCACGCCGTCATCACGGTTTGCGACAGCGCTGCGGGCGAACAATGCCCGTTGTGGCTGGGGCAAACCGTCAAAGTTCACTGGGGGCTGCCGGATCCCACGCAAATGGCGGGCTCTGAAGCTGAAAAAGAGGATGCATTCGATGCAGTCATCAACGCTATAGAGAGCCGGATAGCGCGCTTGCTGGCTATGGACGTCGACAACCTGGCTGGCGAAGCACTGGGCGCAGCCCTCCAGAGCATTGATAGCGAAGAGCGTTGATATGGGCATTTTTGAGCGCTACCTGAGCCTGTGGGTCGCCCTGTGTATCGCCTCGGGGGTGTTTCTCGGCAACCAATTTCCCGCAGTGTTTCGGTGGCTCGCCAGTCTTGAAACCGCCAACGTGAATTTACCGGTAGCGGTACTCATTTGGCTGATGATTTACCCGATGATGGTGCAGGTGGACTTCTCGTCGCTTCGGGATGTCGGCAAGGCACCCAAGGGGTTGCTACTGACGCTCGTCATCAACTGGATGATCAAGCCCTTCAGCATGGCGGCGCTGGGGTGGCTATTCTTTCGTGTGCTGTTCGCGGATCTGGTGGATCCTGCAACCGCGAACGAGTACATCGCCGGAATGATCCTGCTCGGTGTGGCACCCTGCACCGCCATGGTGTTTGTCTGGAGCCAAATGACGCGGGGCGATGCCAATTACACGCTGGTTCAGGTGTCGGTCAATGACGTCATCATGATCTTTGCTTTCGCGCCGCTGGCAGGGCTCCTGCTGGGTGTTACCGAAGTCAGTGTGCCCTGGGAAACACTGGTGCTGTCAGTGGCGCTTTACGTCTTGCTGCCATTACTCGCAGGCTTCTTCACGCGCCGAAGGCTAGTGAAACCAGGCAACACAGCCCGGCTCACCCAATGGCTAGCAACACTGAAGCCCTTTTCAATACTGGGCTTGATGGCCACTGTTGTGCTGTTGTTCGGATTCCAGGCCGAAACCATCCTGGGGCATCCCATCGCCATTGGACTCATCGCGATTCCACTGCTGGTGCAGACCTATGGCATTTTTGCGGTGGCCTATGGTGCTGCCAGGGCGCTGCGTCTGCCACACAGTATTGCGGCACCAGCATGCATGATTGGCACATCGAATTTCTTTGAACTCGCGGTAGCTGTCGCAATTTCGCTGTTCGGGTTGCAGTCCGGCGCTGCACTGGCAACCGTGGTGGGCGTGCTGGTTGAAGTGCCGGTGATGCTCTCGTTAGTCGCCTTCGCTAACCGGACAAGACATTGGTTTCCGACGGGAACTGAACAGTGAAAACAACCTCTCCTCGTCAAGCGTACATCTGCTCCTCGCGCCGGTCCCCACAACAATAAGAAAGGCTGGGGTCGACCAGAAACATGCCTGACAGGGTCTGCCTGCCGAGCAACATTCGGAAGCCCATCTCGTCACGATTGGTCAGCGTGATTTCAGTCTCAAAGCGCCTCAAACCCAGCTGGATAGTCGTCAGGATAACGGGACGCTCCTCACTTTTGCCGTTTGAACTTGTCACGGCCCGATAGTCAACACATCGCGCACTACAGTGGATCGTCGGGCGCTTACGGCGCTGAACCGGATGGATCGAGAAGTCGAGGAAATCGTCCTTTTCAGCATTGGGACGTATGTCGAACGCGTGCAATGACGATGTTTTGGCACCGGTGTCGACCTTGGCGAGCACGCCAGGCAAGCCCAGCTCTGGCAGTTCACACCATTCACGCCAGCCGATGATCGCCTTGGGCAGGCGGTTGCGCTTATCGGTCGATTTTTTTGCCATGGTGCGTCGTCCTAGATGATCGGAGGGTCGTCATGATCCGCCAGCGGCGATTCTGGCACATCGGGCTGATGCGTTTCGGTGAATGCCTCAACCTGCTGCTCCACAACACCGACCTGCCTGCCATATTGAGCAATGTGGTAAACCGCACTGCCCTCATAAATCAGGGGCAAATTGGTCTTACCAATCACCATGCCGGCGACCGGTGCCAAGATAGGTACCTCGTTATCACCGAGTGGATCGGCAATCACCCCAAGCAACCCATCCTTCTCGACTCGGTCACCCAGGGCGACGTAGGTACGTAGCACGCCGCTCTCGGGCGCACGAACCCAGGTGGATTTGGCGCTGATCACCAGCTTGTCTGAGGTCGATTTTCGGCGTGATGCCGGCAACATTCCGATTTGACGCATCACATTGAGCACGCCGCGAACTCCGGCACGTATGTGCAGCTCGTCAAAGCGCAACGCCTCACCCGCCTCATAAAGAATCACAGGAATGCCCAGGTCTCCCGCGCATTCACGCAAGGAACCATCACGAATCTTGGAATCCAGTGCCAGCGGTACATTGAACGCCTGCGTCATCTCCATCGTACGCGGGTCGTCGAGATCAGCCCGAATTTGCGGAAAATTTGATCGATGGCGCGCTCCGGTATGGAGGTCAATACCATGCGTACATTGTTGGACAATCTGCTGCACGAACGTGTGCGCGACCCGCCCGGCGAGCGACCCGCGTTCCGCGCCCGGGAAGGACCGGTTGAGATCACGCCCATCAGGCAAGTATCGGGATTGATGGAGAAATCCATGCACATTGACCACCGGTATCGCGATCAAAGTGCCCCTCAGTTTGGCCAGCGCCCGATCTTTGAGCAGCCTGCGGATGATCTCGACACCATTGATCTCATCCCCGTGGATGGCCGCACATACGAACAGGATTGGACCGTCGCGCCGCCCCCGGATTACCCGCGTGGGTATGGCGAGGTCATCATGTACATAGGTTTGCGCAACCGGCACATCGATCTTGCCGTTGAATCCGGCGCTGATGTCGATGCCCGCGATATTCAAGAGCCTGGCCTCAGTCACGTTTAACTCCGCAGGCTTCAGGAGCCGTCACCGGCGTCCTGGACCGTGTCATCTGGCAAATTCATGGCATCCACGTCGAGATCCTGCACTTTCGGACGGCGTTTGCGACGGGTTTTAGCAGGCACCATGCTGCGCATTTTTTCGAGCTTGCCGAAGCACAGTAACTTGTCACCGGGCTCCAGTGCTCGCGAATACTTGGGGTTGGGAATCACCGTTGTACCCCGGTACAGCGTCAGCACATTGATGTCGTTTTCGGGCAAGTCGGTCTCGTTGATGGTCTTGCCGACAAACTGCGACCCCTCGGGCACATAGATTTCGGTTACGCCATAACCCTTGCTGACCGTCAGGCGCTGGCGCAAGTCAATCTCCGGGAAGTCCACCTGAGCCGCGATGTAGTCAATGACCGCACCCGCCACATCAAGCTCAGTAGCCGTTTCAATACCCTCAAGTCCGGGCGATGAGTTGACCTCCATGACCTGCGGTCCGTCTTTACCCTCCAACATATCTACGCCAGCCACGCGCAGTCCCAGTATCTGCGCACATCGCACGGCGGTTTCCGCATACCGATTGTCGAGCTCAATGGGCTCGGCGATGCCACCACGATGCACGTTGCTGCGAAACTCCTGCCCCTGCGCCACTCTTCTCATGGCGGCGACGACCCGATCACCAACCACAAACGCGCGAACATCTTTACCTTTGCTTTCTGCAACAAACTTCTGGATGAGCACGTTTTGTTTCTGGCTTTGCAGCAGCTCAACGATCGATTCGGCTTGCTTCACGGTGTCGGCTAGCAGTACGCCAATACCTTGGGTGCCCTCGATAAGCTTGATAATGACCGGAGCACCACCCACCCGTTTGATGGCAGGCAGTACGTCAGCCTTGTCACGGACAAAAGTGGTTCTGGGGATACCGATATGGTGGCGCGCGAGAATCTGCAGGCTTCGCAGTTTGTCCCGCGAATTCGCAATACCGTGGGCCGTGTTCGCACAGAAAACGTCCATCTCCTGAAACTGCCTGACTACTGCGGTACCGTAATAGGTGATGGAAGTGCCGATCCGTGGCAGCACAGCGTCGTAGGAGCTGAGAGGCTTCTGCCTGAAGTAGAGGTCTGGATTCCCTTCCTCAAGGTCGATTGCAAACTTCAGCGTGTTGAGCACCTTGACCTTGTGCCCGCGCTGCTCGGCGGCCTCGCGCAGCCGCCGAGTGCTGTACGCCCGTGGCGCACACGAAAGAATCGCAAGCTTCATAAAGCCTTACCCAATCTGGCAGTCGAGGCGATCATGCGTCGTCGTTGCCCGATAGCGCAAGCCGAAAAGCCAGCGCAGCTTGTTTCCGTTTCACGAAGCCCCTACGCAACCGCCTCCGCAGGGGCACCTGGGGACTCCCACGTCAGCATGGATTTACTGACGCAGATCATTTGCTGCGACTCGACGGCTATCGCCGATACCGCATCCTCGACGACCGCAGCGAAGGCATCACTGCTGATCTCATCCACCAGCCTCAACTGGTCTGAAGGGACATTGGCGACTCCACGAGCGAGCTCAACCCCGCTTGCGTCGTAGACGTGAACCACCTGTCCTTGCTGAAAGTCACCATGAACTGCGGCGATATGCTTACGGGGGATGGAGCATTTCGCACCACGCAGCGTTGTTGCGAGCTGCTCATCCACCACAATCGCCCCAGACATCTGCAAACGATTTGATAGCCAGGCGCTCATCTCACAGAGGGCTTTTTCCGATACCACACAACGGGTATGCCTGCGCTGCCGATCAAGCAGACCCAGTACCGGGCGCTCCAAGACACCCTCTCCGATGAGCGTGGTGCAGCCTACCTGTTGTGCCATGTTCGCGGCTTGCAACTTGGTTTTCATACCGCCGCTGCCAAGCACGGAGGTGCCGTCAGTGGCCGCCAGATGCTCGCTGACATCGGAAATTTCAGGAATAAAATTAGCCCCGGGCTCGCTGGGGGAGCGGTCGTACACACCGTCAATGCTGGTGAGAATGACCAGCTCATCGGCACCCACCATTTCGGCGACCTTCGCTGCCAAGCGGTCGTTATCTCCCACCCGTAGCTCCTGCGTCGCCACGGTGTCATTTTCGTTGATGATTGGCAGGATGCTTTGCTCGAACAGCCGTTCAATCGTATTGGTAGTGCTTATATAGCGATCACGGAACTCCATGTCTTCCAACGTCACCAACACCTGAGCGACCGCCAGGCCGAACTCCCGCGCCACGCTCCGGTATGCATCTAACAGCAGGGGCTGCCCGCAAGCGGCGGCGGCCTGCTTGTCCAACAAACTTGCCTGACCGGGCGCGCGCCCAATGGCGTTGAGACCCAGCGCGACGGCGCCACTCGATAACAGCACCACCTCTCTGCCTCGCGCCTGCAACTCGCTGATATCACGCAGCAATCCATGCATGAACGCAAAGCGCAGTGTCAGCGTGTCTTCTTGCGCCAGCAAGCTGGAACCAATTTTGATCACCGTGCGCGGGCGGGGCATAGCTCTTCCTCTGTCTAGTTGAGTTGCCAATATCGTAATGCACATTTTGTTAGACATCAAAGCATATATATGGGCAACAGCCGGGCAAATTTTTGGGCATTCTTTGTTATCTTGCTGTTATAAATGACTTTTATTGGGTTCTTGCTAATGTTTTTCTCTATTTTGCTTTGTGTTGAAAGTATTTTATTGTTACGGTTCATAGCAATTTGGAGGGCCAAGCAATGAAAATTCTTCTGGTCGGCGCAGGCCGGATGGGCAATCAACTGGCGACAGGATGGCTTCGCAAACCCGGACAAGACGTATCGGTGGTGTGTCGCTCCCAGTGCCCGCTACCGACAGGCGCCATTGCCCTGTACGAGCATCACGAGATCACCCAGGCCGAGTACGACGCAGTGGTACTGGCTACCAAACCCAAAGATCTACTGCCCGCGGCAGCGCGGTATCACCGAGCCGTCACTCCACATGGGGCGCTCATTTCAGTCGCTGCGGGCGTATCTGTGGCGTCGGTCGCATCTGCAGCACCGGGGACTGGCGTCGTGAGACTGATGCCGAATCTCCCCGTCGGCATTGGGCAAGGCATGAATGGTCTGTTTACGGCCACAGACACCTCGCCCACCACACGCCAGGTGGCGGAGCGAGTGACTAGCCCGCTCGGGGAATACCTGTGGCTCAAAGAAGAGCGGCAGCTGGATGCATTTACCGCGGTAGCCGGCAGCGGCCCGGCTTACCTCTATGCGTTTCTTGCACAGTACCAACAGGCAGCACGGGAACTCGGCTTTTCGGATTACGAAGCTCAACACATCACCCGACAAACCATCATTGGAGGCGCCAGCCTGCTTAACGCCATGGGACTCAATGCCGACGAGATGTCTGCGATGGTTGCGAGCCCCGGCGGCACGACCGAGGCTGGTCTCAACGCCCTCAATGCCAGTAATGAACTCACAGATCGATTGCGCGCCTGCGTGAACGCTGCCACCGCACGCGCGACCGAAATCAATCGGCAATTCGCCTAACCCACCTAACGAGGTCTTACCTATGAACGCTGCGGTCAACCCCGCCGTCACCCACGTCAATCAATGTGCTGCCGCGGCCAAAAGCGCCTGGCGCCAATTGCGCATTGCTTCCAGCGAAGCAAAGAACCGCGCACTGATCTATGCGACCGAAGCCATCAAGGAGAACGCTCAAAGCATCATCCAGGCTAATATCGCCGATGTTGCAAGAGCACGCGCATCAGGGCGCGAGGAAGCTTACATCGATCGTTTGCTACTGACGCCCGAGCGCATCGACGACATGATCGAGGCCATCAGGACGGTGGTGGAACTCCCGGACCCACTGGCGACAGTTCTCGGCGAAACACAGCGCCCGAACGGCTTGATCATCCGCAGGATGCCTGTGCCGATTGGGGTCATTGGCATGATCTTCGAGTCTCGACCGAATGTCGCGGCCGACGCATCCGCCCTATGTATCAAATCCGGCAACGCCGTGGTGCTTCGCGGTGGCTCTGACAGTTTGGGCTCTGTCGCAGCAATTGTTGCCTGCATGCAAACCGGTTTGACGCGTGCTGGACTGCCTCGCAGCGCCGTCGAAGTGGTCACCATGTCCGATCGCATAGGTGTTAAAGCGCTGCTGCAATGTACCGACTCCATCGACCTGATCATACCGCGCGGCGGTAAGAGCCTTGTCGAACGTGTAGTGGCGGATGCCAAAGTCCCGACCCTGCAGCACCTCGACGGCAACTGCCATACCTACATCCACGAATCCGCTGATGCCGCTAAAGCTGTGGCTGTGGTCCACAACGCAAAGCTGCGAAGGACGGGCATATGTGGGGCGACCGAGAGCCTGGTGGTTGATAAAAAGATTGCGCCCGATGTCCTGCCCAGGCTGCTCGATGCCATGCCGCGATGCGAATTCAGGGGCGACCCAGACGCCCAAGCGGCTGATAGTCGTATCACGGCGGCCGCGCCAGAGGACTTCGCGACCGAGTTCCTGGACAGCGTGGTTTCGGTGAAAGTGGTATCCGGTATCGATGCTGCAATAGAACACATCGATCGCTTCAGCTCGGGACACACCGATGCAATCATCACGGAAGATCAGAGCATTGCCTGTCGGTTCCTGAACGAAATAGACAGCGCCGTTGTCATGCACAACGCTTCCACCCAGTTTTCGGATGGTGGTGAGTTCGGCATGGGGGCTGAAATTGGTATCGCCACAGGCCGGCTGCACGCTCGAGGTCCCGTGGGTCTTGAGCAACTGGTCACCTACAAGTACTGCGTATTAGGCGAGGGGCAAACCCGCAGCTGAGGCGCCGCGGCGCCCCGATCTAGGGGCAGGCCCCCGCCCTGCCCCACACTTTTTGAACTCCAACGAAAGGAGCTACCCATGGCGACCGCAGAGCTGCTGTCTCTCGGTATTTACTTTATGGGCATGTTGGCCATTGGACTCTATGCCTACAGAACTTCCACCTCCAACGTCTCTGACTACATGCTAGGCGGGCGGCAGTTAAGCCCCGCCGTTGCGTCGCTGTCGGCAGGTGCCTCAGATATGAGTGGCTGGATGCTCATGGGATTACCCGGCGCCATGTTCGTCGCGGGCCTTTCAGTGAGCTGGATTGCTCTCGGTTTACTGATAGGCGCGTTCATGAATTACCTTCTGATTGCGCCCCGTCTCAGGGTATACACCGAGATGGCGGATGACGCTGTCACTATTCCCGACTTTCTTGGCAAGCGTTTCTCCGACGAGTCAGGCGCGCTTCGTATGCTGGCCTCCGGCGTGATCGTCATTTTCTTTACCCTGTACACAGCTGCCGGCGTGGTCGCAGGTGGCAAGCTATTTGACGCTGCGATGGGGATTCCATACGAATGGGGACTTGTGATCACGGCATCCGTGGTTCTGGCATACACCCTATTCGGCGGTTTTCTTGCAGTGAGCCTGACCGACTTTGTGCAAGGCTGCATTATGTTCCTCGCTCTTGTACTGGTTCCTATCGCAGCCTTTGACAGCGTGGGCAGCTGGTCGAATGCAAGCACTCTTATCACGGCCGAGCAGGCAGGCATGCTCGATCCCATCCACGGCCTTGGTGTGCTTGGGCTTATCTCAAGTCTGTCCTGGGGGCTGGGCTACTTTGGGCAGCCACATATTATTGTGCGCTTCATGGCACTTCGCTCCCATCGGGACGCGCCAATCGCAAGACGAATCGGCATCACCTGGATGGCGGTCGCCATTGCGGGCTCGCTGGGGACAGGCCTACTTGGCTTGGCCTATGTGCGGAGCAATGGCGTCCATTTGGAGGACCCTGAAACGATATTTATCTATTTGTCTCAGGTTTTGTTTCACCCGCTGGTCTCCGGGTTTCTGCTTGCTGCGATCCTCGCGGCCATCATGAGCACCATCTCATCCCAGTTATTGGTGTCTTCATCCTCCTTAACCGAGGACTTCTACAAGCGACTCATCAAGCCGTCAGCGTCACAGCGGGAGCTCGTTCTCGTTGGCAGAACCTCAGTGGTGCTGGTCTCCGTTATTGCGATTGGCCTCGCCTTGGACCGGGCAAGCAATATTCTGAGCTTGGTCAGTCATGCGTGGGCCGGGTTCGGTGCCGCGTTTGGCCCCGTCATCTTGCTCAGCCTGTATTGGTCACGAATGAATCTGGCTGGAGCGCTGGCGGGCATGATCAGTGGTGCGATAACGGTATTGCTCTGGATCTATCTGCCCATCACACTGGATGGTAAGGTTCTCAGCGACGTGGTTTACGAGTTGGTGCCGGGCTTCACCATGGGCACGCTTGCAGCGGTCATCGGCAGCTTGATGGCTTCACAACCGTCATTAAAGTTGCGCTCCCAGCACTATGCGATGGTCCAAGAAGTCACTGGCTGAAAAGATTATCTGGCTAGGGATTGAACGATGACTATCGAGACCCTTCTCGACACCGTAATCGCCGCCATTGCGCCCTTTGGCATGCAACTGGCGCTCACGCTCATACTCGGTTTGGTCTATCTTGCCGTCGATCGTTACGCCGCTCCCAAGCTCTTGGAAGGCGCCGAGGATGGCAGATTCAAAGAAGGCTCTGCCGACAAAGCCATTGGTGTCGCAAGGCTACTCACAGGTCTTGCCATCGTTTTTGGCATGGCTTTCGTTTGGGGTATCGACCCCCTGTCAGTCCTTGTGTTTGCCGGCACAACGCTCACCCTTTTGGGTGTCGCGTTTTTCGCAAGCTGGTCTCTTCTCAGTCACGTTACGGCGTACTTCATACTGTTGCTGCACCCCACATATCGTCGAGGCGTGTTCATTCGTATCTTTGAGATGGATAACTACATCGAGGGTTATATTGCAGACATCACCATGTTCAACGTGAAATTGATTACCGAGAACCGTGAGATCATTGTGTACCCCAACAGCCTGCTACTTGGACGCCCGGCCATCATCAATCCCCGAGACCGACGCAACACTGTGGGCAAGATAGACGAGCCTCCTCTTCCACCAGTCGACGCTTTGGACACATGAGATGCCCACGCCCACCCAAGAAGTAGCGACGCTCCACGCCTTGGCACTGGACACGCGAGGCGGCCAGGTTGCTATAGAACTGCCAGGTAATCCTGGCGCAATGGCCAACACCGATACGCCGCGCTGGTTTCATTTTGAGTGTGATGCACCGCAAACGCAGGCATGGCTGGAACAGGTGAGTGGGCTGAACGATATCGCTCGCAATGCCTTGCTGAGCGCAGAGACCCGACCGCGGCTGCTCAAACGAGGCAATAACCTGCTGATCACGCTTCGCGGCGTTGGTAGCTTGACCACAACAGATACCGATGCGCTGGTCTCTATCCGAATATGGACCGATGGCGCAACACTCATCAGTACACGCAAGTTCCCGCTGGCGGCGACCGACGAGGTCGTCGAGGAGTTGAACCAAGGCCAGGGGCCGACAAGCATTGCCGAACTGCTCACTCAGTGGGCGGAACGCATCATCGTGGATATGAGCGACACGGTGGCCGAACTTGAAGACCAGATCTCCCGGACCGAAGACGATCTGGCTCAGGGCGATGTCAATCGCCTCAGGGAGTCGCTAGCTTCAATTCGTAAACAGACACTGGCGTTGCGCCGATATCTGGCACCGCAGCGAGAGGCCTTGGCACGGCTCGCCAGTGAAGCGCCCGCTTGGTTTGATGAGATGAATCGGTTGCGCCTGCGGGAGACCATCGATCGACTGATCCGTTACACCGAAGATATCGATCAGATCCGGGATAGGGCAGTTCTCGCCAAGGAAGATCTGGCGAGCCGCATCGCCGAGCAGATGAATACTCGCAGCTACCTTTTCACGATCGCGGCGGTGATATTTCTACCGCTGGGATTTCTCACAGGTTTGCTTGGGGTCAATGTGGGGGGCATGCCGGGCATCGAAAATCCTGATGCCTTTTGGATGGTTGTGCTCACCTGCACGATCATCGCAGCCGCCCTCCTGCTATGGTTCCGATGGCGCGAGTGGATGTAATCGTAGCCCGTGGCAGTTTTTGAGGCCCATTGCAAATGAAAGCTGAAACAACGACCCACGACCATATCTTTGGTCAGGACCAAAAGCAGCCGGGGGAAGGCCGCACACTGCTGGTGGTGATAGTCACCGCCATCATGATGATCGTCGAGATTGCCGCAGGCATAGTCTATGGTTCGATGGCACTACTGGCGGACGGTCTGCACATGGGGTCGCATACGGTCGCGCTGGGCATATCGGTGCTCGCCTATATCGTTTCCCGAAAACTGGCCGGAGACCCACGCCTTTCCTTCGGGATCGGCAAGCTCAATAGCCTTGCCGGCTTCACCAGTGCCGTGCTGCTGATGGGTTTTTCCCTGCTCATGATTTTCGAAAGCATCGAGCGTTACTTCAACCCCACTGCCATTGCTTTCAATGAGGCGCTGGTTGTTGCGGTGGTGGGTCTATTGGTTAACGGTGGCAGTGCGTTGCTGTTGATGACCACCCCCCACGATCATGGTCACGATCACGGTCATCACCACCATCATGACGGTCATGACCACAACCTGAGAGCAGCCTACTTACATGTGGTAGCCGATGCGCTCACCTCATTTCTTGCGATTGGCGCACTGCTGGCCGCCAAACACTTCGGCGCTGACTGGCTGGATCCAACCATGGGCATTGTCGGGGGGCTCTTGGTGGCTAAATGGTCCTACGGCCTCATACGCGAGGCTTCATCTGTGCTGCTTGATGCACAGGCCGACACAGAAACCGTCAACAAGATCAAAGCGAACATTGAGGAAAGCGGATCGGATCGCATTACTGACCTGCACCTCTGGTGTATTGGACACGGCATCTACGCGCTCGAGATGCAAATAGTCAGTCACAATCCGCTCTCCGCAGACCAGTACAGGGCCAAGCTCACGGGAAGCCACACCATCGTGCACTCGAATATCGAAGTCGTAGCCGACTAACTCTGCATTTGCAGCACTCATCAAACGCTTAAGCGCCGCTCAGCCCAAGTACAGGGTGCGACCGCCGCCGGCTCAGTCGGCAAACCGAAGGGCAATAGCTAGGCAGCCTTGCCGCAACTATTATTACCACCGCCACTGCGCGCACGCCGCCGTCTGCGACCGTTGGTCTTGGCACCACTCGGGCGGCCGCTGGACTGCTTGCGCTGGTTGCGACCACGCCGGCCATTTTCAATCGGCTCCGCCTTGATCGACGGATCGACCTCGTATCCCGGCACCGTGACTTGTTCGATCCGTAGACCGATAAGCTTCTCAATGTCCTTGAGCAACTTCAGCTCATCCACACAGACCAGCGAAATGGCAGTGCCCTGCTCGCCGGCACGTGCGGTGCGACCGATTCGGTGTACATAGTCGGCCGGGACGTTGGGTAGCTCATAGTTCACAACATGCGGGAGTTTGCTGATGTCGATTCCACGGGCTGCGATGTCGGTGGCGACGAGTACCCGAATCTTGTTGGTCTTGAAATCCGCCAATGCCCGGGTCCGTGCGCCCTGGGATTTATTACCGTGAATCGCTGCGGCGGTGATGCCGTCCTTACCCAACTGTTCCGCCAAACGATTGGCGCCGTGCTTGGTTCGGGTAAACACCAGCACCTGCTGCCAGTTGTTTTCACCAATCAATTGCGACAACAGCGGATGCTTTCGCTTTTTATCGACCGGATACACCCGTTGACTGATTTGATCGGTTGCGCTGTTTTCACGAGCGATCTGGATTTCGGCTGGCTTGATCAGAAAATCCTGCGCAAGCTGCTTAATCTCCTTGGAGAAAGTCGCCGAGAACAGCAGCGTCTGGCGCTGCTTGGGCACCGCCTTCACCACCCGTCGGATGTCGTGGATAAAGCCCATGTCCAGCATGCGATCAGCCTCATCCAATACCAGTGTTTCAATCTTGGAGAGGTCAATGCTGCGCTGTTGAACGTGATCCAGCAGTCTTCCGGGCGTTGCCACCACAATATCAACACCCCGAATCAGCTTCTGTTTCTGCGGGTTGATGCTGACACCGCCGAACACGACTGCAGAGCGGAACGGTAGGTTCGCGCCGTAGTCGCGCACGCTCTCATGTACCTGGGCCGCAAGCTCGCGTGTTGGGGTGAGTACCAGTACTTTGGGAAAGCTCTTTCGTCGCGCGGTACCGTGTTTGGTTTGTAGCGCCTGCAATAGCGGCAGGGTAAAACCGGCGGTTTTACCAGTGCCAGTCTGCGCACCGGCTAACAGATCCTGGCCCGCAAGAACCCGCGGAATGGCTTCCCGCTGGATGGGTGTTGCTTCGCTGTAGCCTTTTTTCTCAACAGCACGCAGGATTTCGGACGAGAGTCCGAGGTCTTCAAAATTCACTAGGCTGGGTTCTCAATAGGTTAGCTGGCTGGTTAGTCTGATCAGCCTGCAAAAGCGCTCACATGGCGCACGCAGGCACTCGGTCCAGACTGGGATCCCTTCAATCAGCTCGAACAGAACGCAAAACCAGAGCGTGGCGCGGACCGATACACGCCGAGGGGGCGTACCTTCACAGATACCCGGTCGATTGAAAAGGAACAATGACACAGAATTTTCATGAAGACGTATCGGGGTAACCTGGCCGGATCTGAATACACACAACACCTGTAGGCACTGGCAGGATCACTGGTCGCTTGATGTAATCACGCACGCCGACACGGGCGAACATCACAAGGAGTCCGGAGACCTTGACTGCCAACTTACAAAAGCTGGGTGGGATAGCCGCACTGATAGAAGCCACGCTATACATCACAGGCTTCGCGCTTTTCCTAACCGTACTTTCGCCCACGGGTATTGATAGCACCGCGCAAAGAATTGCTTTCTTCGCAGACAACGCTTTGATCCTGTCTGTAGCCAACCTGCTCATCTACGTCGTCTTTGGCGTTGTGCTCGTGGTGTTGGCGGTCGCACTGCACAACCGACTCAGTGGGGCGACCCCTGCGATGATGCAGGTTGCGACTTCCTTCGGTCTGATTTGGTCCGGACTGGTTATCGCGAGCGGCATGATCGCCAATATTGGCAATGCCTCGGTGTTTGCACTGCTCGCCGACCACCCCGATCAGGCAGAATCGCTGTGGTGGACACTGGGCACGGTGCAAGAGGCCCTGGGAGGTGGCAATGAAATTGTCGGCGGTCTCTGGGCGCTGCTGGTGAGTTGGGCGGCGCTGCGATCAGGTCTATTACCCAAGGCGCTGAACGGCCTGGGCATCCTCGTTGGGCTGGCCGGCATCCTTACCGCATTACCACCATTGGGATTCATGGCAGAGATTTTCGGATTGGGGCAAATTGTGTGGTTCGCCGCACTCGGTATTGTCATGCTGCGAACCGCACCCGAAACCTCCTGAGCGAAGAACACCGTCATCACACCTCTGCCCGACATGTCTTAATCGCTGGACTTACGTCGGTGATTTGGCAAGCTTAAGCCATGTCACATGATCACCACGACCACGATCACCCGCACTCACACCTGCCGTCAGACCCCGCGCTCAGGGTGAAAGCACTGGAAACCATCCTGACGCAAAAGGGCTTGGTAGAGCCTGCCGCCCTGGATGAGATTATCGACCTGTATCAAAACCGGATTGGTCCCAAGAACGGCGCCGAGGTGGTGGCACGCGCCTGGCTCGACCCGGATTTTCATGAGGCCTTGCTCAACGACGCGACTGCTGTCGTCGCCGACCTCGGCTTCTATGGACGCCAGGGTGAGCACATCACCGCGGTGGCCAATGTTCCGGGCACACACAATATGGTCGTCTGCACCCTGTGTTCCTGCTACCCATGGCCGTTGTTGGGCATCCCACCAGCTTGGTACAAGTCAGACGCTTATCGGGCCCGCGCCGTCCGCGAACCGCGCCAGGTCTTAGCCGACTTTGGCGTCACACTCCCCGATGACACTGCGGTCCGTGTCTGGGATAGCACCGCCGAGATGCGATATCTGGTGATCCCCCAGCGGCCCGAAGGGACCGACGGCATGAGCCTCGAGCAGTTAATGACCCTGGTCACCCGAGACGCCATGATCGGCACCGGGCTTGCCAAGGCACCAGGTTCAAAGGCATCGGGCTCATGAGCCGAGTTCACGACATGGGCGGACGATACGGCGACGGCCCCGTCGTACCGGAGGCCGAAGGCGTGGTCTTCCATGAAGATTGGCATGCCCGCGCGCTGGCAGTCACCCTGGCTGCAGGTGCCTTGGGCCAGTGGAACATCGATGGCTCGCGCCATGCACGCGAACGACTTGCCCCACAGGACTACACGCGCTTCACCTATTACGAAAAATGGCTGGCGGGGCTCGCGGATCTACTCGTCGAACAAGGCGTGCTCTCAACCGCAGATTTGCAGGGTAATGGCGAACAAACGCCTCATCCCTTGGCGAATCGCGCCTTGCCAGCCCATGCTGTCGCCGACCTCATGGCAAAAGGAGGCCCGGCAGAACGGCCATGCAAAACCCAGCCGCTGTTCCAGCGCGACCAGCGTGTGCGCACCCGCAAGCCTGCCGGCAATGCCTTTGTTGACGGCGGACATACCCGCCTGCCCACCTATGCAGCGGGCGCAAGCGGGCGCATCTTGCGCTTACACGGCACCCATGTGCTGCCAGACACCAACGCCCACGGCTTGGGCGAGCAGCCCGAGCCGCTCTACGCCGTCGTCTTTGCGGCATCCGAGCTATGGGCTCATCCCGAGCATCCACGCGATGAGGTGGTGCTGGACCTCTGGCAAAGCTATCTGGAGCCCGTATGAGTCAGTGGTCCACAGGCACGCCTGAGCCGGCTTTCTCAGAGCCCTGGCACGCCCAATTGTTCGCGCTAACCGTGCGGCTGAGCGAAGAAGGACATTTTCGCTGGCCCACTTGGGCCGAACGTTTTTCCTCCACCTTGCAGCTGCATGGTTTGGACAAGAACCTCGATGGCGGCGATGATTACTTCAACGCCTGGTTGGTCACGCTAGAGGACTTACTGGCGGAAACCGGGCAGGCCGGGCGGGACGAGGCCGCAGCAACGAAAGCCGCGTGGGAGGCGGCCTATCGGAAGACGCCACATGGTGAACCGGTTTACCTCAGTGACTAATGGCCTACCGAAGACACAGACCATCCACCGCACAGCGACCTCTTACCAGGCGGTGTATTCTCTCCGACCATGATCTCCCGCCGCTGTGTGACTGCACTACGGTGCTGACCCAGCACTTGTTATCCCGGGCCGCCAAAGCGCTATTCATTAGCGAGCTTGTCGATATTGCCGCTCGATTTCCAACAGCTTTTGCTTACGCCACAAACCACCCGCATAGCCGGTCAGTGACCCGTCTGCGCCGATGACACGGTGGCAAGGGATGACCAGGGCGATCTGGTTTGCGCCATTGGCGCGTGCCACAGCTCGCACTGCCGAAGGTCGATCAATGGCACCGGCGATATCCGCGTAACTACGTGTCTGCCCCGCGGGGATTTGTCTGAGTGCCTGCCAAACCGCTTTTTGGAAGTCGGTGCCGTGCAGTGACAGGGGAATTTGGAACTCACCACATTCGCCGTTAAAAAAACCGTCCAGCTCCGTCTTTAGCTGTTCAGACAGGTCGGTCTTCCCAATCCCGAGACAACCCTTGGCATAGCGATCCAACCGGGTTAACTCGGTGGGCAACCCCTTACGGTCGACAAACTCGAGCAAATGCAAGGCAGATGTGCTGCAGACGGCCACCATGTCGCCCAAGGGCGTCGGTATCCAGTCTGCGAAGAGCAGCGGCTTGGACGCCAGATTGCCAGGCGCTTTCCCCAGCAACTTGGCGAAGGCCAGACGAAAGGCACTGGCCGACTCAAACCCGGCTTCAATCTGGCCCTCGATCACCCGACCACCATCAGCCATGGTTTCGAAACCCTCCCGCAGCCGCCGCTGCCTAGCCATCTCCAGGAAGGTCATACCGAATTGGCGCTTGAAGCTCCGGCGCACCGTGGATGGATCGAAACCCATGCGCGATACATCGCTTTCCTTCCAGCGAAAACTCGGGCGCTCATCGAGCGCAGAAAGCAGCGCACCGATCACTGGGTCGGCCTCAGCCACCGGTGCCATCGGATGGCAGCGTTTACAAGGGCGGAATCCGGCTTCCGCACACTCGCCAATCGTCGCGAAGAAAGTGCAGTTTTCGGGCAGGGGCTTGCGCGCGGGACAGGTAAGTCGGCAAAACACACCGGTGCTCGAAACACCGACATAGGCCTGACCGTCATAACTGGGATCCCGCGCAACCAGTGCCTGATACAGCGTATCGAAATCTGGAAGATCAAATAGCATAGGCGGTTTTATACCACCGTCATGATCCAACACCGCCGATAATCGGGCGTGTATTGATGATATCAGCCGTTGAGCTCGCACCACCCGCGGAGTATCCGTTGAAAAGCGACGGGCTTCAGTGTTCTGCTTGTTACCCGCCCACCCAGACCTATACGCACAGTACAACCGCGGAGACACCATGCCACCCGATCTATTCGATGCCATCCTGATGGCGGGGCTACCCGTCGCGGCCATCACTTTCGCCCTGTTCGCGTGGGCCTATCGCACCGGCAAAGTGATCCCCAGGGATGAGTGGTTGGATAGCACCGACCAGGACCTCGACAACATGGGTGAGGAATTGTCCGACGAGATCTTTGGGTCACTGGGTTCGAGTTCAACTCCGGGCGCCAGTGATCTCACTGGGACGAAGTCGTCCAATGGTTACATCATGGACAAGTGGGTCGAGTTCGGCGGGGGCTACTACGGCCTGATGACCACGCTCACCTTTTTTCACCTCGAATTGCAGGAACTACTCGGCCTGGGCGAGATATTCGAGAAACTGGGCGACGTTGAAGCATTCATCAATGCCTTGCTGCAATTCGGCCTCCAGCTGTTTCTCGACGCCATTATGAATATGGTCAATGCCTTCATGTGGTGGAATCACTGGGCGACTGAGCTGCCCATCCCCGATGGGTCGGGCTTTCTTTGGCTGGGCGTTAGCTACGGCGGGTATCTGGCCGGGGAATGGCTGGCAGGGTTCATTAAGAGAGAGCAGCCCACCGCCCTTTGATCCACTGAGCACCTGAAGCAGCATTTGCGAAGTGGCCTGCGGAGCTAGCGGCCGGGCAACCTACCGCCATGCCAACTCATCAACATCGACTGGATCAATCTGCGATTCGTGCAAGTATTCTCGCGCGTACCGCAGATACACCCCGCTGGAGAGGAACAGCTCAAAGCATTCGGGATCCAGGTGCCCCCCCCGAACCATTGCGCTCATGATGTCGAGGGACTGCTTCAGGGACTTGGCGGGCTTATAAGGTCGATCGGCGGCGGTCAGCGCCTCGAAGACATCGGCAATCGCCATAACACGTTCAGGCACAGACAACTCATCACCCTTGAGGCGCCGTGGGTAACCGGTGCCCGCCATGGTTTCGTGATGCGTCGATGCCCAGCGCGGCACTCTGGCCAGCTCATCGGGAAACGGCAAACTGTCCAGCATGCGAATTGTGCTGATCATATGCTCGTTGATCCGAAACCGATCCTCCGCCGTGAGCGTGCCTCGACCAATGCGGAGATTGTATAGCTCACCCTGATTCGCCAGCTTCTCAGGAATATCCATGTTGATGCCAAGCTCAGCTTTGTAAACCGCAGGCTTCGGACGCTCGATCAAGTGCTCCGCTTTATCAGCGATGAGTTGTTCCTGAATGGGTAAAGTCGACTTCGATTGCCCGACCCGAGCCGCCTCAACAGGCGACAGGCCCAGGCGATCATCAAAGTGTCGGGTCCAGGTCTGGGTCGCAATTTGCTCCAACCGTGAAATGGCATCCTCGTCCATAAACTCACCGCCGACATTACATGTCGCCACAAACTCAAAGTCGGCCTGCAGCGCGGCGCGACGTGCCTCGAGATTCGCCTGCAGCGTGGTTTCAGAGTCAGGGTTTAAGTGCAGCTCTTGCAGATAGGCGATTTCTGCATCGCGCCAGAGGATCTCAAATCGAGTCCTGATCTCATGGATACGGTTGTAAATGACTTCAAGCTTGCTGCCCTTGTCGACGATGTGCTCGGGCGTAGTGATTTTGCCGCAATCGTGTAGCCACGCGGCAATTCGAAACTCTCGCCATTCGTCTTCCGTCTCGGGCTTAAAGCTGGCGAAGGCTGCGCTGTCGGACGCTGCAGCCGCCTCAGCAAGCATCATCGCAAGCATCGGCACTCTGTTGCAGTGCGCCGCTGTATACGGCGATTTATCGTCGATCGCCCGCGCAATCAACTCAATGAACGCGTCCATCAACTCTCGCTGAGCCTGTTCGTAAGCTTTGATGGACGCCACCATCGCCATCATGGATTCCGACAGCTCATCCACTTCTTTAACCCTAGAGGGCACACGCTTGACGTTCGAGTATTCACGTCGGCGAATCTTGTCATTCTCGATGGCCAACGCCCGAATCGGTCGAACAATGGGTAGGGAGAACACCCATGCCAATGGGAGCAGTAGTAAAAACAGCACCAACGCCCACTGAAACGATGACCGCAAACGAGCCAACAAGGGCCCGTCAATGGTGCTTTGTGCAATCAAAGCGCCAAAGTACAAGGGGTGCTCACCCGGGGTGACCAGGCTCCGGTACAAGAAATGGGGTTCACCGCGATAATCCACCAAGGTGGTTAAATCTTCACTGGCAACCTCGCGCCCGGGTAACAGCCCACGAACAGGTACCGTACCGCTTTCAAGCCGGGTATCGGCCTCAAGGGTCCAGTTGTCGTCCATGGCGACGATATCTTCAGACTGTAGTGCGCCGATGGCACGCTCCATAAGCGGGAGCAGCTGCTGGTACCTGGTCTGAAGCAACAAGTGCATACCATTGGAAACGTCGAATCCCGGGTCAACATTGGGCTGGAAAATCAGCCCCTGAGAAAAGAACTGTTCCCGGGAGTGAAGCAGTACCGCTTCATCATCAAGAACAGCATCCGCCCGGCCATCCTGCAGCGCTGCAAGCGCTGCAGCCGTTGAATCAACTTCTACGACAGTAATTGCCGGGTGGTGCTGTTCGAGCAGCGCGACCAGCGCCCAGCCACGAGGCATGGCGACTCGCATGCCATGTAGCATGCGCAGATCACTCACCTCATCGAGCCCAGGCCGAACCAGTAGTGAAAGCCTGGCCGGGTAATAGGTATCGCTGAAACGCCCCATCTTTTCCCGATCAGGAGTCCGCCACAGGGCATGTAAGATATCGATACGACCGGCGGAAAACTCGGAAAGCAAGTCTTCCCATGACATACCGTTGACGAAGCGCAGTTCGATACCCAGCATCTGCGCGGCCGCAGACAATAACTCTACGGAGTACCCTCGCGGCCGACCGAAACTGGTGTAGTCATAGGGTGGATAGTCCTGTTGGTTCGAGGCCCAGATGACGGGCAAACCATCCAGATACGCTCGCTCTGTTTCACTGACAGCAATGGCTGGCAAATCACGCACCGGCAGCTCCGGCAACTTGGCATCGCTGGCGACAATCGTACCGTCTGCTGTGTAGAGATAAGTCTCGCCTTGCTCACCAACCGACTGCAGCGCCAGCCATTGCTGATGGATGTCGAGAGAGTACTGAATGGCAACAATGGCATCTGAATGACCGATGCGCATCGCATGCGCCCGCCCTGCGACTCCAAATTCCGGAATGAGATGGCCACGCGTGCGATATAGGGCTTCGGCATCATCACGCCACCAGGGGCGAGTTACCGATGGGAGAACTCCGTAGCGCGTCCGACTACGCTGCAGTACGAGATCGTCATCCAGTAACCCGATATGAGCGACATAGCCCTCCGGTTGAGCCGTGGCCTCGATGCGCATCCATCGCTCTTTTGGCAGCGCGCCCGCCTTAGCACGTATCTC
>CAYZWL010000023.1:0-41105 GCA_964482195.1 uncultured Alteromonadaceae bacterium
TGGATGGCCAAAGCAGAGCGCCCAAGGACGGCTCGAGCGTGTCTGGGAGGACGTTCCCGGTGGCTGGGTGCGGTTATGTGGTACCACGGACCCGCAGTCGCGCCCGGCCCAGCATCGCGTGTGACACGCCGCAAGTACGTCCGTGTAGGCTCTGCGGCGCCCGTCCGGGGCGCCGAAGGTCACACGCGATACCGCGCCCGAACGCGCCTGCTGAATCGCAGCAGGCGGGCTGGCGGGAGGATGCGGTTATTTGAGCTTGCGGTGCTTGACGCGGCTGGGTACGTCGGCGGCGTTGCCGAGGCGTTGGTGCCGGTCTTCTTCGTAATCGGTGAAGTTGCCCTCGTGGAAGATGACATTGCCGTCGTCTTCATAGGCGAGGATGTGGGTGGCAATACGGTCAAGGAACCAGCGGTCGTGCGAAATCACCAGCGCCGCGCCGGGGAACGCGAGCAGTGCTTCTTCGAGCGCGCGCAGGGTTTCAACGTCGAGATCGTTGGTGGGTTCGTCGAGCAGCAGCACGTTGCCCCCCTGCTTGAGCAGTTTAGCGAGGTGCAAACGGTTCCGCTCACCACCCGAGAGATCCTTGACGAACTTCTGCTGGTCGGAGCCCTTGAAATTGAAGCGTCCTACGTAGGATCGCGAGGGTACCTCGTAGGTGCCGATGCGGATGATGTCGAGGCCGTCGGAGACTTCTTCCCACACGGTCTTGCTGCCATCGAGGTCGTCGCGAGACTGGTCAACGTACCCGAGCTGCACGGTCTCGCCGACTTCAACGCTGCCACCATCGGGCTGTTCGATGCCCATGAGGATCTTGAACAAGGTGGACTTACCCATGCCGTTGGCACCGATGATGCCGACGATACTGCCCTTGGGTACTGAGAAGCTCACATCATCAAACAGCAGACGATCGCCAAAGGTCTTGCGCAGCCCATTGACCTCAATGACCTTGTCACCGAGTCGCTGGCCTGGCGGGATGTAGATTTCGTTGGTCTCGTTACGAGTCTGGAATTCCTGAGAATTCAGTTCCTCGAAGCGCGCCAGACGGGCCTTGTTTTTGGCCTGGCGTCCTTTGGGATTGGATCGCACCCATTCGAGCTCAGCCTTGATGGCCTTCTGGTGGGAGGCTTCCTGGCGCTTCTCCTGTTCGAGGCGGGCGTCTTTGGCTTCCAGCCAGGTCGAATAGTTGCCTTCGTAGGGGATGCCGCGACCGCGGTCGAGCTCGAGAATCCAGCCCGCTGCGTTGTCGAGGAAGTAGCGGTCGTGGGTAATCGCAACGACAGTTCCCGAGAAGTTTTCCAGGAAGCGCTCCAGCCAGGCGACTGACTCGGCATCGAGGTGGTTGGTGGGCTCATCGAGCAGCAGCATATCCGGCTCGGACAGCAACAAACGGCACAGGGCAACACGGCGTTGCTCACCACCAGACAGGGTGGTCACATCCGCGTCCCACGGCGGCAGGCGCAGGGCGTTGGCCGCAATCTCGAGACGGGTTTCCAGATTGTGCGCATCGGTCGCCTGAATGATGTCCTCGAAGCGCGCCTGAGCCTTGGCGAGTGCATCGAAGTCGGCGTCTGGCTCGGCGTAGTCGGCATAGACTTTTTCAAGACCGGCGAGGGCGTCGATGGCTTCCTGCACGCCCTCTTCAACATTGCCGCGCACGTCTTTCTCGGGGTTGAGTTGTGGCTCCTGCGGCAGATAGCCGATCTTGAGATCGGGTTGCGGGCGAGCCTCTCCCTGAATATCGGTATCGATACCCGCCATGATCTTGAGCAGCGTCGACTTGCCGGCGCCGTTCAGGCCCAGTACGCCAATCTTGGCGCCGGGAAAGAATGACAGCGAAATGTCCTTCAGGATCTCGCGCTTCGGGGGGACGATCTTGCCCACCCGATTCATGGTGTAGACGTACTGTGCCATGGCCAGGGAATGCCTCGGATGAAGATTTGCGGGTGGCGAGCATAGCAAACGCGGGCGATTGATGCCCCGAATTGCCGTTGTCACGGGGCTGTCGGGTCCATGGCGGGTGACAGCGCGGTGTCTGTCGGTATTCTGGCGTTCCGCAGGGGTACAGTGGCATCAAGATGCGTCCTGTAAACCCACTCAGGAGGCGGTGTGAACAAGGAAGAGATCGACAGCATGGGGCATTCGGGCTTCTCGGTGCGCAATGGGGTGTTTTTGACGCTCGTTTACAAGGGCAGGCAGATCGTCGTCCATGCCTCCACGTTCACGTTCAAAGAGACGATTTGGATTGACGACGACCTTGTGTTCAGCGGCAGGGGATTGATGCTTCGCTCCGTTAGAACCATTGAGGTGGATGGCGAAGCGCTGGAACTGACCTACGGTATGCGCAGATTTTGTACGCAGTACTTTCTCGAGGCGCGACGTGGCGGTGAATTGATAGCCCGGCGGGTCAACGATCCATTCGGCAAGGCGTCCGGTTTTGGTGGTTGGTGGCTGGTGCTGGGCGGATTCGCGGTCGGATTTTCTGGCAGTTACTTCGCCGATCATATTGCCAGGCTGATATTCGGGGCCCAGTGATGTTGCTGAAATCCGACATGATTCGGACCCTTAGGCATCAGCGGGGCTGGACTCAGGAGCAGATGGCCGAGCTCTGTGATATCTCGGTAAGAACGGTCCAGCGCCTGGAAAAAACCGGCATGGCATCGATGGAGACCACCAACGCACTCGCTGCGGTTTTGCAGGTAGAACGGGTGGCGCTATTGGTGGATGATGATGCCCCGCCGCCCATCAGTGGTATGCAGCATCACCAGGTCGTAGTGCTCGCAACCGCGACGTTTCTGGCGGGCTTGGCGGTAGGGCTGTTCTTCTGAACTTCAATCAGGTTGTTTGACGGACAACCCGCGACCAATGCCGTAGTACTCAATGCCCAGCTCGGCCATATGTGCTGGGTTATAGAGGTTGCGGCCGTCGATGATGATCGGTGCGTTGAGGCGCGCCTTCAGATCGTCGAAGTCCGGTGACCAGAAGGTCTTCCATTCGGTGCAGATCACCAGGCAGTCAGCGCCATCGAGGGCGGCGTCTTTGTTGGCGACATACTCAATGTCATCCCGTTCGCCATAAATGGCGGCGCAGGCTTCCATGGCTTCCGGGTCATAGGCGCGGACTTTGCCGCCGCAGGACCAGATGTTTTCCAGCAGGAAGCGACTGGGCGCTTCGCGCATGTCGTCGGTGTTGGGCTTGAAGGATAGCCCCCATACCGCGACAGTCTTGCCGGTGAGGTTGGCGCCGAGGCGCTGCATCACTCGCTCGGCCAGCTTGTTCTTCTGCCGCTGATTGGTGTCGTGCACCGCGGTCAGGATCGATGCACTGCAGTCCTCGCTGTGGGCGAGGTGCTTGAGCGCCCGCACGTCTTTGGGGAAGCAGGAGCCCCCGTAGCCCGCACCCGGGTAGATGAACTGGTAGCCAATGCGCGGGTCTGAGCCCATGCCCTTGCGCACCAGTTCCACATCAGCGCCAACCGCTTCGGCGATATTGGCGATCTCGTTGATGAAGCTGATCTTGGTCGCCAGCATGGCGTTGGCGGCGTACTTGGTCAGTTCGGCGCTGCGCGGGTCCATGAACATCAGCTTTTCACGGTTGCGGTTGAAGGGTTGGTACATGCGCCGAAACTCTTCGACGGTCGTGGTCGAGCGGGCGCCGACAATAATGCGGTCAGGGCTCATCGCGTCGGTGACCGCCGATCCTTCTTTCAGGAACTCGGGGTTCGAGCACACTTCGAAGGGAATGCTGCGGCCGGTGCGTTCCAGGACCTCGTTGATGCGCGCGGTGACCGCATCGGCTGTACCCACAGGCACCGTCGATTTGTTGACCACTACCTTGCGGCTGGTCATGTTCAGCGCGATGCCGTCGGCCACATCCATCACGTATTGCAGGTCAGCACTGCCGTCGTCGCCCGAGGGGGTCCCCACGCAAATGAACAGGTAATCGCTCTCCTGGACGGCTTCCTTGGTATCGGTTGTAAAGGTGAGCAGGCCCTGATCGACCCCATTGAGCACCTTGTCAGCCAGGCCCGGTTCGAAGAACGGAATTTCGCCGCGGCGCAGGTTCTCCACACGCTGTTCATTGATATCCATACAGATGACCCGGTGCCCGACGTCGGCGAATACCGCCGCTTGCACGAGCCCCACATAGCCACTTCCGAAGACACTGATTCGCATGAGATTTTTGCTCGACCTGAGGAGCCGGCAACATATGTCAAAAATGTGAAAGTTTTAAGACCTTGGCTCCAGAAATATCTGTAGACAAACGGGTGCTTGAGCTAAAATCCCGGCTCTTTCACACCCCGTCCGCCGGCGATATCCGGCGCACAACGAATTGTCGGAGTCCCACCCATGAACCAGGCTGCCAAGGCTGTGTCCGATTACCTCGACCGCGAGTCCCAAACCATTGCGAGTTTTGATCCCGAGCTGGCCGAAGCCATGTCGTCTGAGACGCGCCGGCAGGAAGAGCACATCGAGCTGATCGCGTCTGAAAACTACGCAAGCCCGCGCGTACTGGAAGCCCAGGGTTCAGTGCTGACCAATAAGTATGCCGAGGGCTATCCCGGCAAGCGATACTACGGCGGCTGTGAGTACGTGGACAAAGCCGAGGTGCTGGCGATCGAGCGCGCCAAGACGCTGTTCGGTGCTGACTATGCCAACGTGCAGCCTCACTCGGGCTCCTCGGCCAACATCGCGGTGTTCCATGCCCTGCTGAAACCGGGCGATACGGTACTGGGCATGAGCCTCGCCGATGGCGGTCACCTGACCCACGGCGCCTCAGTCAATTTTTCCGGCAAGTTCTACAACGCGGTTCAGTACGGCATCAACCACGATACCGGCCTGATCGATTACGACGCTGTCGCTGCTCTGGCCAAGGAACACCAGCCAAAGATGATCATCGCTGGGTTTTCGGCGTACAGCCGAGTGATGGACTGGAGCAAATTCCGCGAGATTGCCGATTCGGTGGGGGCTTACCTGCTGGTCGATATGGCCCACGTTTCCGGTCTGGTGGCTGCGGGCATCTACCCGAACCCCGTGCCCCACGCAGATGTGGTCACTTCAACCACGCATAAGACGCTGCGGGGTCCCCGCAGCGGCATTATTCTCGCTCGCGAAAATGAAGAGATTGCTAAGAAGATCAATTCAGCGATCTTCCCCGGAGCACAGGGCGGCCCTCTGATGCATGCCATTGCCGCCAAAGCAGTGGCCTTCAAGGAGGCCATGGAACCCGAGTTCGTGACCTACCAGCAGCAGGTTGTCGCCAATGCCCAGGCGATGGCAGCGACCTTTGTTGGGCGCGGTCACAAGATCGTCTCCGGTGGCACCGACAACCATCTGATGCTGCTCGACCTCATCGGTAAGTCGTACACCGGTAAGGACGCGGATGCCGCTTTGGGCGAGGCGTTCATTACGGTCAACAAGAACGCGGTACCGAACGACCCCCGCTCTCCCTTTGTCACCTCGGGGCTTCGTTTGGGCACGCCCGCGATTACCACTCGTGGTTTTGGTGAGCAGGAAACCATCGATCTGACTCATTGGATCTGCGATGTGCTCGACGCACTGGAAACCGAGGATCCCAAGCCGGTGATCGATGCAGTCCGTGCCAAAGTGCTTGAGGTCTGTGGCCGCTTGCCGGTCTACGGTAACTGACACCACTCCCGTAGCTGGGCTGACAGCGTATGCATTGTCCCTTTTGTGGCAGCGATGAAACCAAGGTCATCGACTCCCGCCTGGTCGCCGATGGTGGCCAGGTACGTCGTCGGCGCGAGTGCCTGAACTGCAAGGAACGCTTCACGACGTACGAGGCCCCAGAGCTTGTCATGCCGCGCATCATCAAGCAGAACGGGAACCGCGAGCCCTTTGACGAAGAAAAGCTGCGCGCAGGATTATTGCGCGCGCTCGAGAAGCGTCCGGTATCGGTTGAACAAATCGAGAGCGAGGTCGAGTCGATCAAGCACCGCTTGCGCGCCACGGGTGAGCGTGAAGTGAAATCACGTATCGTCGGCGAGTTTGTGATGGACGCGCTGAAGGCACTCGATCAGGTCGCCTATGTGCGCTTTGCGTCGGTGTATCGAAGCTTTCAGGATCTGTCGGAGTTTCGCGACGCTATTGAGCGGCTGGAGGCAGAGCCTCCCGAGGTCTGATGGTGTTCACCGAGGCCGATCAGCAGTTCATGGCACAGGCGTTGGCGCAGGCCAGCCAAGGGCGTTTTTGGACGAAACCCAATCCCTCGGTGGGCTGTGTGCTGGTGCGCGACGGTGCGGTCATCGGCGCAGGTTTCACCCAGCCCGCAGGCGGTCACCACGCCGAAGTGCAGGCTTTGGCCGATGCCGGGGATGCCCGCGGCGCGACGGCGTATGTGACCCTCGAGCCCTGTGCACACCACGGGCGCACTGGACCCTGTGCTGAGGCCTTGGTGGCCGCCGGTGTTGCCCGGGTCGTAGCGGCCATTGAAGATCCGTTTCCAAAGGTGGCCGGCGGTGGTTTTGCGCGGCTGCGTTCGGCCGGCATCCAGGTCGACGTAGGGTTGCTCGCTGAACAGGCGGAGCGTCAGTTGGGTGGATTCCTGCTACGCATGCGGCGGGGCTGGGGGCGGGTGCGACTCAAGCTTGGCGCGTCACTCGATGGCCGCACGGCCATGGCCTCTGGCGAGAGTCAGTGGATTACTGGGTCTGCTGCGCGGGCGGATGTACAGCTGCTGCGCGCCGAGTCCTGCGCGATCCTGACCGGGTCGGGCACAGTGCTTGCCGATGACTGCCGCCTGACGGTCCGGAGTGAACAGCTCCCCTTGGCGGGAGACGCGCTGTCACGCGCTCTCGCGGTGCCACCGCTACGGGTCGTGCTCGATAGTCATGGGCGGGTGCCGGCTGACGCGGCAGTTTTCAACCGGGACGCGCCCAGCGTGCGGCTGGTGGCTGAAGGCCTGGCGGGGGACTGTGATGGTGTACCGATGCCCCGGGCTGAAGAAGGCAAAGGATTGGATCTTGCCGCGGTCATGCGCTGGTTGGGTGAGGAGAAGCACTGCAACGAGATATTGGTCGAGGCGGGCAGCACGCTGTCGGCGGCGCTGCTGTCCGCAGGTTTGATTGATGAGCTTGTGGTGTATCTGGCGCCCAAGCTGCTGGGAGCCGATGGCCGGCCGCTGGTGGCACTGCACCCAGAGCGTCTGGCGGATGCGCCACAATGGGTTTTTCGAGAATTCACACCGGTTGGCGATGACCTGCGTATCATCGCCGAACCCAAATAACGGGAAGCAACGTGTTTACAGGAATTATTCAGGCGGTCGGTGAGATCGCCGCCATGGAACCCGCTGGCGGGGACATGCGCTTGCGCATTCGCTCGGGCAAGTTGCCGCTGGCCGATGTGCAACTGGGAGACAGTATTGCCACCAATGGCGTCTGTTTGACGGTAACCGAGCTGCCCGGTGACGGTTATTGGGCTGATGTATCACTGGAGACCCTGAGGTTGACGACACTCGGCGACAAGGGCGTGGGCGATGCCGTTAACCTGGAGAAATCCCTCACGCCGCAAACGGCACTCGGCGGACATATTGTCAGTGGTCATGTCGATGGTGTCGGTGAAATTGTCCGAGTGGGTCGCGACGGCCGCTCGTGGACTTATACCGTCTCGGCGCCTGCGGAACTCGCGCGCTATATCGCTCACAAGGGCAGTATCTGTATCGACGGCACCAGCCTGACCGTGAACGCCGTGTCCGGACGCGACTTCGAGCTCAATATCATTCCCCAGACCTGGGAAGAAACCGTCTTCCAGCATTATCAAACAGGGAGTCGGGTCAATCTGGAGGTCGATGTCATCGCCCGTTATCTGGAGCGATTGCTGCTCGGTGACAAGGCGGCAGTTGGCGATGCGATCACCCTCGATACTCTCAAGTCAGCGGGGTATGTCCATGACTGATTCCTTTGCGGTGGCCAGCCCTGACGCGCTGCTCAGCCATATCCGCCATGGCAGACCCGTGCTGCTGTTGCTCGACAACAGCGGCGGTGATTTCACGGGCGTTGTGACCCTCGGCGCTGAACACTGCGAAGCTGAGCACGTCACCTTTATGGCCCGCCAGGCCCGGGGTCTGGTATGCCTGGGGCTGACTCGTGAGCGCGCAGAGCAGCTGGAATTGCCGCTGATGGTGGAGGGCAGCGACGAAGCGATTGCTCCGTTTACGCTGTCGATCGAAGCGGCGACAGGCATTGATACCGGTATCTCGGCTGCGGACCGTGCGCGCACTATCCGCGCCGCCGTAGCAACGGATGCCAAGCCAGCTGATCTGGTACAGCCTGGCCATATTTTTCCGGTGCTCGCCGCTGAAGGTGGTTTGTTGACGCAGGCCGCGGCGGCGGAAGCCACCACTGACCTCGCCCAGCTGGCAGGATTGATGCCTGCAGCTGTCTTTACCGAGGTGCTCGATCAAGCGGGCGGCCTGGCCGCCGGTGACGACCTGCTGGCGTTTGCGCGCGAGCATGATGTGCCCGTTGGTCGGGTTTCAGATCTGGTGCATTACCGGCTGCGCAATCAACGCACCATCGAGCGGCTGCGCGAGGGTGTGATTGACACGGCCCATGGGCCGCTCAAGCTCACCGTGTATCGCGACTCGACTCAGGGTCGAGTCCATCTTGCGCTGACACAAGGTAGCCCCGAGGTCGACGCGCCCACCTTGGTGCGGGTACACACTACCGCAGCACTGCGCGATCTGGTGGGCACCACCCTCAGTCACCGCAGCTCCTGGCGCTTTGACGCCAGTCTCAAGGCGATTGCCGATGCAAATGCAGGGGTTTTGGTGCTGCTTAACAAGCCCGAGTCCGACGAAGAACTGTTGCATGGCATCGACGCTTTGCTGAGTCCGGGCCAGCCCGCGGAGGTGTCGGGAACTTCAGATGGCTATGCACTGGTTGGCATTGGTGCACAAATTCTCAAGGATCAGCGGGTTGGCAGCATTCGCCTGCTGGGCGCCCCGGTTAAGTACAATGCGCTGTCTGGTTTTGGTCTTGAAGTGGTTGAGTTCGTTCAGCCGACGACCCAGATGGCCGATGACGAAGGAGTCAAACAATGAGTATCGCGGAAATCAAAACCACCGAAGGTAGCCTGCAGGCAAACAACGGCCGCTATGTCCTGGTGGTGGGCCGCTGGAACAGTTTTGTGGTTGAGCACCTGCTTGAGGGCGCGGTGGATACCCTGCGCCGCCACGGTGTTGCCGACTCGCAGATGCACATCATCCGCGCACCGGGTGCGTTCGAAATTCCTCTGGTTGCACAGGCAGCTGCCCAGCGTGATGACTGTGATGCTGTGATTGCGCTTGGCGCCGTGATTCGCGGTGGTACACCGCACTTCGAGCACGTCGCTGGCGAGTGCACCAAAGGCATTGCCCAGGCATCAATGGCGACCGGCAAGCCGATTGCGTTTGGCGTGCTGACCGTCGATTCCATCGAGCAGGCCATCGAGCGTTCGGGTACAAAGGCCGGTAACAAGGGTGCCGAAGCGGCGACCAGCGCGCTGGAGATGGTCAATCTGCTGCGGGCGCTTGAGGCCTGATGAGCGAGATCAACGCACTAGCTGCGCAGCGCCGCCGGGCTCGCCACTACGCCCTGCAGGCGCTGTATCAGTGGACCATGGCGGGTGCAGAGCTCGCCAGTATTGAGGCTGAGTTTCGCGTCGACTACGACTTCCGCAATGTCGATGGCGACTACTTCAACGCCCTGTTGACGGGGGTTGCCCATCACGTCAGCGAGCTTGAGGCGCTGTTCTCTGACAGCCTTGATCGCGGTATCGATGAGCTCGACCCGATTGAGCGTAATCTGCTGCGTATGGGCGTGTTCGAGTTGCGTGATCGCATCGACGTTCCCTATCGGGTCGTGATTAATGAATACGTGGCGCTCGCCAAAAAATTTGGCGCCAGCGAGTCCTTCCGTTACGTCAACGGCGTACTGGACAAGGTCGCCCGCTCCCTGCGTGCTATCGAGGTGGCCGCCGAAAGCTGATGTCGAGCGGCGAGTTCGACATGATTCAGCGATGGTTTGCCGGGCTTGGACGCGGTGAGCAAGTGCTGGCCGGTGTCGGTGACGACGCCGCGGTATTGGCGCTACCTCCGGGACACGTACTGCATACCTCCACCGATACATTGGTCGAAGGCCGGCATTTTCCACCCGAGACCCTGCCGGAAGACATCGCGTATCGTGCAGTGGCCACTGCCGCTAGCGACCTGGCGGCCATGGGAGCTGAGCCGTTGGGCATGACGCTGGCGTTGACCTTGCCCGACAACGACGAGCTGTGGCTCCACGGCTTCTCCCAGGGTTTGTTTCGGGCGGTGCGCGACACGGGGTTGCCGCTGGTCGGTGGTGATACCACCCGTGGCTCACTGACCATCACGGTGACAGTGATGGGTAGTACGCCCGGGGCGGAGTGGTTGTCCCGGGGGGGCGCATTACCGGGTGATCGGCTGTGTGTCAGTGGGACCCTGGGGGATGGGGCGATGGCACTGGCCATTCTCGAGGGCCGCATCGCACCCGATGATCAGCCAGATTTCGACACGACCGAGCGTTTATTGCGGCGTTTCACACAACCGACACCCCGCCTTGCCCTCGGTGCGGCTTTACGCGGCAGTGCCAGTGCCGCCATCGATATCTCGGATGGTTTGCTGGCCGATGCAGGGCATGTGGCGGCAGCCAGCGGTGTCGCCCTACAGATATGCAGCGACAGTTTGCCGCTCTCTGCGGCTTTGGCGGGCCATCCTGATCGCAAGCAGGCCCTGGCCTGGGCCCTGGCCGGAGGCGATGACTACGAATTGCTGTTCACCCTGCCAGCGAGAGAACCCATACCCGATGGCTGTGTTGAGATTGGCGACGTCATCGAGGGCGAGGGTGTGCAATGCGACGTGGATCTTGGGGTAATCGGTTATGACCATTTTCACTGATACACCGGCTGCACGGGATCTGGGCTCTGTCCCTGTTTTTCTCGCGACCTGGGGCGGCCTCGGTCTCGCCCGACGAGCCCCCGGTACCGTGGGCAGTCTGGGGGCCTTGCCGCTGGCGTGGGCTGGGCAATCGCTGCCATTCTGGATGTCAGTGTTGGGTGTGTTGCTGCTGTTGCTGGTCGGTGTCGCGGTGAGTAACCACATTGAACGCCGCTTCGGCGGTCACGATCAGGGATACATCGTCATTGATGAAGTGGTTGGCCAATGGTTGGCCATCGCCATCCCCCTGCAGGTGTTGTCTGGCTGGTTGCCGGACCTTTGGGCTTTCGGTCTTGGGTTCGCGTTGTTCCGCCTGTTTGACATCATCAAGCCACCGCCGGTGTGTTGGGCAGACGATGGATTGCCTGGCGGCTGGGGTGTGATGCTCGACGATGTGCTGGCCGGGCTGTTGGCAGCTGCTGTGTTGCTGGTGGTGCCAGTCCTGTTGCTCTGAATCAGGTGCGGCGTTGAACCATCATCTGCGCTAACTCGTGCAGGGGTTCAGCTGCATTTCCCCAGGGTGCCAGCGCGGCTGTGGCATCGTCGAGCAAGCGCTGTGCTTCTGCGCGGGCACCATCGATACCCAGTAGTGAGACATAGGTTGATTTGCTGGCGGCCTCGTCTTTACCCGCGGTCTTGCCGAGCTCTTCACTGCTAGCCGTCGCGTCCAAAACGTCGTCGATGACCTGAAAGGCGAGACCGACCTGAGACGCAAACCGTGTCAGCTGGGTGCGTTGTTCGCGGTTTGCGCCCGCACAGATCGCGCCAGCATCCACCGCCGCCACGATCAGCGCACCGGTCTTCAGGCCGTGTAGTTGGCTCAATGTGCTGGCGTCGAGTGTCTGGCCTTCTGCGGCCAGATCCATGGCTTGCCCACCAACCATACCGGCCAGACCCACTGCGCGACTCACGATCCGAACCAATTCGACCCGCGCTTCCGCTGTCAGCGACTCGATGCCAACCAGCGTCTCGAAGGCCAGCGCCTGAAGGCCGTCACCTGCGAGGATGGCGGTGGCCTCATCGTAAGCTTTGTGCAGTGTGGCACGACCCCGGCGCAGGTCATCATCGTCCATGGCCGGTAGATCATCGTGTATCAATGAATAGGTGTGGAGTAGCTCAATCGCACTCCCTGCCTGGTCTGCCGCCTCCAATGCTGCGGGATCCAACAGGCGGGCAGTCTCCCGGGTCAATCGGCTGCGCAGCTGCTTGCCGGGTACTTCGAGCACATAGCGCACCGCTGCATCGAGTCGCGGGTCGGGGCAGTATTGCCCCGCGGGTTGCTCGCAGGCTGTCATGATTCGAGCGGAGAGGCCTCGCCCTGTTCGTTGATCAGTGCTACCCGCTGCTCGGCGGTATCGAGCGCGGTTTGGGCGGAGCGGACGATATCCATACCCGATTCGTAGAGTTTCAGCGCGCTCTCGAGCGGTAGGTTGGGGTCTTCGAGTTGCTCGACGAGTGCACTGAGTTCATCCATCTGCTGTTGCAGCGGCTTCTCCTCGGTCTGGTCGGGCTGAGTTTTGCTGGTCTTGCTCACCGCCGCTTGCTCTCCTCGGGGTTGAGTTGCACTACCTGGTTTGTGGCGACGGTGACGCCGGCTCGGGCCATGACCTTCTCGACGATGGCATCGCTGACAAGGCCGGCAGCGACGCGGTTTTCGTCCTGGCTGGCGTGATCGCAGAAACGATCTGGGATTGCGACGGGGATCAGTTGTCGGTTCGCGATGCCTTCGCTGGCGAGCAATTCGATGACCGCACTACCGGCGCCCCCCGCGAGCATGTTTTCTTCCAGTGTGACCAGCACGTCATGGGTTTCGGCGAGTTTGATAATGAGCTCGCGATCCAGAGGCTTGACCCATCGCATGTCGGCAACCGTGGCGTTGAGCTGATCGCCGGCCTTGTTCGCCTCCTCCAACAGTGCGCCGAAGTTCAAAATGGCGACGCGTTCACCCTCGCGCACCCGGATGCCCTCACCAATCTTGAGGGTGTGCATTTCTTCTTCGATCAGCGCACCTGTGCCTGCACCACGCGGGTAGCGCACGGCCGCCGGACCAGGGTGAAGGAAGGCGGTATATAGCAGTTGCCGGCACTCGTTCTCGTCGCTGGGCGCAGCGATGATCATATTTGGCACGCAGCGCAGGTAACTCAGGTCGAAAACGCCGTGATGGGTGGCGCCGTCCTGGCCCACCAGACCCGCGCGATCGATGGCGAAGGTGACGTCAAGATTTTGCAGTGCCACATCGTGCACGAACTGGTCGTAGCCACGCTGCAGGAAGGTTGAGTAAATCGCCACCACGGGCTTCAGGCCATCACAGGCCATCCCTGCGGCGAGGGTGACCGCGTGCTGTTCGGCGATGGCGACGTCGTAATAGCGGTCGGGAAAACGCCGGGCAAACTCGACCATGCCCGAACCTTCGCACATGGCCGGTGTGATGCCGACCAATCGCGGCTCTACGGTGGCGGTGTCGCACAGCCATCGGCCAAATACATCCTGGTATTTGGGCGGCTTGGGGCGCGGATTCGCCACTTCTCCCGCCGGCTTGGCCTCCAGTTTGTTGATGGCATGGTAGCCAACAGGATCTTCCTCGGCCGGTCCGAAACCATGGCCTTTGCGGGTGCGGATGTGCAGGAACTGGGGACCCTTGAGCTCCGACATGGTCTGCAGTGTGTGTACCAACTGCGGCAAATTGTGACCGTCAATCGGTCCGATGTAATGCCAGCCCAATTCCTCAAAGATGCCGCCGGGCGCCACCATGCCTTTCATGTTCTTTTCGGTGCGCTTGACCAAATCCCAGGCTGGACGAACTTGTTCCAGCAGCTTTTTGGAGCCTTCACGAAACGCCATGTAAGTTTGGCTCGCCCAGATTCGGGCGAAGTAGGCGGCGAGGCCACCCGTGTTGTGGCCAATCGACATCTGATTGTCGTTCAGCACCACCAGCATATTGGGGCGCTCATGCCCGGCGTGGGCAAGTGCCTCGAAGGCCATGCCACCCGTGATGGCGCCGTCGCCAATCACGGCGACAGTCTTGCGTCCGCTGTCCTGCTTGGCGGCGGCAATGGCCATGCCCATGGCTGCCGAGATACTGGTCGAAGAGTGGCCGACCCCAAAGGTGTCAAACTCGCTCTCGCTGCGTTTCGGGAAACCCGATAGGCCACTCTTTTGTCGCATGGTGTGCATGCGATCGCGCCGACCGGTGAGAATTTTATGTGGATAGGTTTGATGCCCCACGTCCCAGACGATTCGGTCTTCCGGGGTGTTGAACACGTGGTGCAGGGCCACAGTCAGTTCAACCACACCGAGTCCGGCCCCGAAGTGCCCGCCGGTGCCGGCGACACTGAACAGCAAAAATTGACGGACCTCTTCGGCGAGCGCAATCAGTTGCTCTTCGTCGAGGCGGCGCAGCGCAGTGATATCACCATCTACCTGATCGAGCAGCGGTGTATCGGGGCGCAATGTCGGCAGGTTGCTCGTCATGGCGCCATCATACCCCATCAGCGCCCGCTGTCTGCGCCTTGAGTTTGGCGTCGATAATCCGCGCCAAATCGTCGTAACTGGCCACGTTGAGCGTGTCGCCATCAGGCCAGAACCGCCGGGGGTCAATTTGTCCGGTATCGCCCGTCAGCGCGGGGTTTGGGTCCAGGAACGATACTCGTGGCGAGCCATCTGCCTCGGATGCCACGGCGCGGTTCAGTCGGTCGACTCGGTCATTGTCGCGTGCAGGTGTGCGCAGCAGGCCAGTGACCACGAGCGTGATGTTGGCGTTGAGGTTATTGATGCCTGCGCTCAGGGCGCGCAGCTCTTCCGCCAGTTGCGTTTCCAGCTTGTTGAGTTCGATGTCACCGAGCATGACGACGACCTGTGAGGGGCGGTAGTGGCCGATCACCCGGTTGAAGCAATTGCCGATGACTTCGGTGCTTAGTCCTCGGGTGGCGCGCACTAACACTGGGGCGTTCCCCAACTCGCTGATGTGCTCTGGCCATTGCTGGGCCATATGACCGCCGAGCACCAATGTCGGTCGAGTAGGCAGACGGGCGATGTTGTCCAAAGCTTCCAGCTGTGTGGTTACCGCGCTGCAGTCCATGGTGTCGTTAGCGATCCATCGGTCTGACTGCCGCAGCAGTATCAGTGCCAGCGGCAGTAGTAGCCCAAGGACGGCAAATCTGGTGATGGTTCGGTTTGTCAGCATGCGGCCGTGAGCTCCTGTCGGTATGTGGCCCGCGGCCGGCTGTGCGATACGCGCCACAAGTTGACCAAGGCTAACTAGGATTTTAGCCCCAAAAGCCCCCAACACGGGCGTGCGTGGGGTACAGTTTCGTCATGCTTTACCAACCCAAAGTTGCTTCCAATGACCTGCTTGCCGCGCGTCTCGAACTGCAATTGCAGAGTGGGCGCTATGCCTCTCTGGGTGCGCAGGCGGTGGGTGTGCTCGCGGTGCTCGCGGCGCTCTGGTACCAGATTGACCAGCAGCTACTGCTTGGCTGGGCCGGCGGCATGTTGTTATTGCTGTTGTTGCTTTCCCTGCGGATGAGCTCAGCGTTGAATAGCCGCCGTTATGACACCGGTCGGAACTCGGTATACGTGGAATTGCTGTTCGGCTCATTGCTGACTGGTTGGGCCTGGAGTGGCACCGTTGTGCTGTTTGATGCCCAACTGAGTAATGACGTGTTCAACCTGTTGTTGTTGGTCGTGACTATCGTATCGGTGGTATCGATCGCTGTGACGGTGGTGCTGCGCGAGGTCTACATTGCCTTTTTGTTTGCATCACTGATCACCACGGCGGCGTGGCTGGGCTGGCAATATGATGCCCGCCCCAACAATCCGGTGTTGCTGTTGCTGATGCTGGGATTGGGTGGTTTGTTGACCATCGCGAGTGGTTGGATGAGCCAGGTGTTCGGTGACATGTTAGAGACCAGTCTGGAACGCACGGCTATGGCGGAAGACTTGGCTAATTTGTCCGACAGTCTTCGTGTTCGTAATGTTCAGTTGCAGGAAGCCCGACGCCAGCTCGCTGATCTCGCCACCATCGACGACTTGACAGGGTTGCGTAACCGCCGCGGCCTTCGCGATCTGCTGGAAGTTGAGCTCAGTCGTGCCAAGCGCTCCGGCTTGCCCCTCGCCATCATCATGCTGGATGTTGACCACTTTAAACTCTACAACGACAACTATGGCCACCCGGCAGGAGATGTGGTTCTGCAGCGCCTGGCAGAAATCATGCTGTCACTGACGGCCCGTGCGGGTGAAGCTGCGGCGCGCATGGGCGGCGAGGAATTCCTGATGTTGTTGCCGGGTTCTACGGCCAGTGAGGCATTGCACGCAGCCAACCGATTACGCGATCGACTGGCCGCCGCCCGTTTGGCACACGCCCATTCTCCCACCAGTGAGCACGTGACAATCAGTCAGGGCATCGTTGCCTGTGAGCCCAGAGTCAACACCACGATTGAAGAATTGGTTGAAGCCGCAGACAAGGCGCTTTATCAAAGCAAGCAGGGTGGTCGCGACCGGATTACGGTGTCCGGGTACAGCGCCTGAGGCGCTGGAGGGTTCACTGCTCTTTAGTCAAATTGTTTGCGCAGGCGCTCGAGCGCCTTGCGCTGATGTTTGTCGGGTCGATTGACAGGTCGCACCATCGCGCCGGCGGCTTTGCGGGCCTCGGCGGCGCGTTCTCGACGCGTAACGCTCTCTTCGGTCTCTTCATAGAGCGTCTGGGCAATAGGTGCGCCCTGGCGACGGTCGCTCAGCCCGCGCACGATGACCTCACGTTCGTCCCACCCCTGTCTGATCAACAAGCGATCACCCACGGCGATCTCCTTGGACACCTTGATGCGAGCACCTTCGATCTGCACTTTGCCGCCTTCGATGGCTGTTTTGGCGAGGCTGCGTGTCTTGAAGAAGCGCGCTGCCCATAGCCATTTATCGACACGCAATCGTTTGCTGCGGTTCTCTGCGTCAGGCACTGGCGGGCAGACCATCGAAAATTTCGTCGAAGTGGTGAATGGCAGGGAAACGTGTCTCCACGCGGGCGGGCTCGCTGCTGTCGGGTTGGCGCAGGGTGATCAGGTGACGAACGCCGAAGGTTTCAGCGGCGGCCAGCACCGATTCTGAATCGTCCATGAACAAAGTTCGCTCGGGGTTGAAGGGGTGTTGGTCACGTAGGCGCTGCCAGAAATCCTGTGATTCCTTGGCGGCGCCAAACTGATGTGAAGTCAGCAGGTGATTGAACCAGGGCGCGAGATCTATCTGCTCCATTTTGATACGCAGGGTCTCTGGATGGGCGTTGGTGATCAAGATCACGTCGCAGTGGCTTGCTCTTAGCCGGTCCAGGAAACCTCGCGCGGCGTGACGCCAGGCGATGCCATCCGCCAGGGTACGTTTCAGGGCCGCGACGTCAAAGCCGAGCTCGTCGCTCCAGAAATCAAGGCAATACCAATTGAGTCGTCCGCGTTCGCGTTCAAACACCGGGTTGAGGCGCGTGCGTGCCTCGGCTACGGAGAGGCTGTTCCGCTCGGCATAGTATTCGGGGACAGCCCGGTTCCAGAAGTCGTTGTCAAAGCGCAGGTCGAGCAGCGTGCCATCCATGTCGAGCAAAACCGTGTCGATGCGCGACCAAGTGACTGCGCTCACAGACTTGCCCTGTGCGATATGCAGTGCCATGCGTGGTAGTCTGGGCGTATGGGGCTCTTCAGTCAAAGCGATGGCACACCCTTGCAGACGGTGATCGAAGCGGCCGGTCTTACCAGCGCCGCTTTTTTTGACGAGTTGCTGGGTATCGCCGATCAAGTCAGCGAGCTGCTGCTCGGTTTTTACGCCAGACCCGATGATCTGGCCGCGAGTCAAAAGTCCGATTCCAGTCCCATCACGGCCGCCGATCACGGCGCACATGCTTTGCTGCAGCAGGCGCTTGGGCGGCTGACGCCGCAGGTGCCCATTCTGTCGGAGGAATCTCCTGCTGAGGCCATCTCGAATCGCCGCCAATGGCAGGCCTTGTGGGTGGTGGATCCACTCGATGGCACGCGTGAGTTTATCGAACGGACCGACGAATTTACGTGCAATATCGCGCTGGTGATCGATGGCAGGCCGGTGCTGGGACTGATATCGGTACCGGTTGCTGGGCACCACTATCTGGGTGTGCCCGGCGCGGGCGCCATGCGTTTTACGCTCGGCCAACGTGTCGTCGGTGAACCACTGCGTACCCGTTTGCTAGACCCCACGAGACCTCTGGGCTTGCTGGCCAGCCAGCGGCATCATCCCGAGCGGGTCGCCGCCATGACCGATGCATTATCGTCACTCGCTGCGGGTGTGACCCGACACAATGCGGGTAGCGCCGTTAAATTTTGTGCACTGCTGGAGGGAGAGGCCGATGTCTATCCCCGCAGTTCTCCCTGTTACGAGTGGGATGTGGCGGCCGGTGATGCGCTGGTGACGGCGGCGGGTGGTAGTGTGCGCGATGTAAACGGCGAGCCGTTGTCGTACAACAGCCAGGAGTCGCTACTCGCCGATCGCTTTGTTGCTGCGGCAGATCCGACTGTGGATTACTCTGCGGCACTCCTTGCCGTCGCGGGGTTGTCTACTTCCCGACCCCGTAGTTAGATGGCGATGGCGAACCGAGAGCCAGTTCATGAGCGACAATCCGCATTCAGACAACGACGCAGCCAACGAGCCGATGACGCCCGCCATGCGCCTGATGGCCATGCAGGCCCAGCACCGTGCGTTGGATACCAAAATCGTTGAAATGCAGGCGCTGCCTTATCAGAACCAATTGCTGCTGCAGCGACTCAAGAAAGAAAAGCTGCGCCTCAAGGATGCGATCGAGCGCCTCAAAGACGAAATGATTCCCGACCTGAACGCCTGATCAGGTGTTCAATCTTTCAGGCTGCGGGGAGGCCTAGCTTGAGCCTTTGCCATTCTCCTCGATCAGCTCATTGGCATGGGCCGCAAAGCCTCTACCCGCCTGACCGTACAAGTTGAACGCCGAGATACCCATGTCTTGCATTTGGGTGGCATGTTCCGCGTGTCGAACGACTGCCGCCACTTCTCCGCGATAATTCATGGACTTCAGCAGCTCGGCCACTAGTAGGTTTTCGGAGTGGTTAGTGAGTGCCAGCATGATGAGATCAACGTGGTGTAAATCCACCCGATGCCAAAAGTCTGGATCTGAGGCATCTGCGATCACGACCCGGCGCTGCTCGGTTTGATGAGCTTTCCCCTTGGCGGCGCTCGCCTCTACACCCAGTATCTGGGACCCAAACTTTGGTGCCAGGGACTCGTAGGCACCGGTGCCAACCCTGCCCATGCCCAAAATAATGATCCTGGCGCCATCCGTGGGTTCAAAGCTTTCGCGCAGGCGTCCGGATTGCCATTGCAACAATCGGTCCCGATGGCGGATGTAGAAGTGATGGCTGCCAGCACTCATGGGCGCCGCGAGTACAAAGCTGACGGCGATGGCGATGGACAGTGCGCCGTTCCACTGTGGATCTACCCAGCCCGCCAGCGCGGCGACTGACACCACGATGAGTCCGAATTCGCTGTGATTGCCCAGCGAGCCAGCGGCGAGCAAAGCGGTTCGCGGACTGGTGTGCAGCCGAGTCATGAGCGGGAAGTACAGTAGGGGTTTCAGTGCTGCCAATCCGCCGATCAGTACCGCCAGCAGGATCAACTCCCACTCGGGCCAGCCCGCAAGCCCGATCGACAGGAAAAAGCCCACCAAGAACAGGTCTTTGAGTTGAATCAGATTGCCAGCCATGGCCTTGGACTTCGCATGACCCGCAAGCACAGCGCCGAAAAACAGCGCCCCGAGGTCACCTTTGACGCCGACGAGATCGGACACCTGTGCGGCGCCGATGGCCACCGCAAGCCCCAGCAGGGTGAGAAGCTCGCCGTACCCGGCCAGTTGCAGCAGGCGTAACACCAGCGGTCGCAGCGGGATAATCAGCAGCAAGCCGACCGCATACCACTGGGGCACTTTGCCCGCGCTAAACGCCAGAAAGATAACCGCAGCGAGATCCTGGACAATCAGAATGCCAATCGCCAACGCCGCGTGCGCGGATACCAATTCGCCGCGCTCCTCCATGGTCTGCACCACAAAAACCGTGCTCGAAAAGGTGAGGCCAAACGCGATGATCGCGGCTGCTTGCCAGTTGAGTTCGTAGGCTGGTACCAGCCAGGCCGCCCCCATGAGCAGGCCAAACATCAAAGCCTGGGTGACGGCCATGTGTGCCATGGTCGTGCCCCAAACCTTGCTTTCCAGTAATTTGCGTGGCTCGAGCTTCAGACCAATGGTGAACAGCATCAGCGTAATACCAAGCTCCGCCAGAGCGTCTACCATGGGTCCTGTCTGCATACTGAATTCGTGCAGGACAAAGCCGGCGGCGAGATATCCGATCAGTGCTGGGAAGCCCAGCGCCCTGCTGGCCATGCCGCAGAGCAACGCGACCAGGATGATGGCGGGCTCAAGCAGCGGCACTACGAGGTCTCCCCGGCCTGAGTCGGTGTGACCAGCAGCAAAGCGGCAATGATCAGTAATCCAACCTCCAGCCACATCACCAGGGGCAGAGCACGCTCGGCGGCAACGATTTCCCAAATCGACAGACCGCAGAAAGCCACAACCAGCGCCAGTGCCAGACGCCCGGTCCCCATCAAACCCAATGACAGAAGTAACAGCACCCCGCCGCGACTGGCAGCGGTCAGCGTTTCGCGAGACAGGCCATCAAACCAGAGGTCAGCTACATGCCAGGCGCCAGCCACCATGGCCAGCAGCATGGCGAAGCCGCGCAACAGGTCCAGGGTGCCTGAGGAAATCACGGGTCAGCCATCTCACGCCAAGGCGCAGGTCGTTTCTCAAGAAACGCGCTCAGTCCTGCCTGCCCCTCACTTGAGACGCGAATCTCGGCAATGGTCTGGCAGGTGTCATCGATCAGCGCACTGTCGATGGGTTGGCCACTGACGTCGCGCAACAAACGCTTGGCGATGCGCGTCGCTTGGGGCCCGGCACTCTTGAGTTCGGCGAGCAGGTGCTCACAGCGTGCATCGAGTTCGTCTGGACTGACCACTTCACTGACCAACCCAGTCTCCAGCGCTCGCTGGGCGGTAAATCGCTCACCGGTCAGGAACAGACGGCCACAGGCACGTTCCCCCATGGCTCGCAAAACATAGGGGCTGATGGTGGCAGGCACGAGGCCAATCTTGACTTCTGAGAGCGCGAAGATGGCATCCTCGGTGGCGATCGCCATGTCACAACAGGCAATCAAACCGATGGCGCCGCCAAAGGCGGCGCCGCGCACGACGGCCACGGTGGGCATGGGCAGACTGTGTAGTGCGTGCAGCATACCCGCCAGCACGTGGGCATCCTCGACATTCGCTTTGTAATCGTAATCAGCCATGCGCTGCATCCAGCCCAGATCGGCGCCGCCCGAAAAATGGTCGCCTTCACCACGCAGCACCACGGCGCGCAGGGCCTCGTCTCGTGCCAGGGTCAAAAAATGGTGACGCAGCGCGGCGATCATGCCGTCATCAAAGGCATTGCGGCGCTCGGGGCGCGCGATGGTGACGGTGGCCACGCTATCGCGGATCTCCAATTGCACAGCGTCGCTGGTTTCGGTCATCGGTGATGCTCTCTGGATGAAAATTCTGAAGGGTCATTAAATCAGAACTCGACCGCGGCTGTGCAGGCTTCGCGATGGGGTGTGGGTTCTGGGTATCATGTCGCGATGCACGCTGAAGCCCTCGATAAATCCCTGATTGACCAAATGCTCGGTGACCCTGTCCACACCCTGGGTGTCAGTGTGGAAGTCGTCGCCGAGGTGGACTCGACCAATGAAGAACTGTTGCGTCGCGCTGCTGCTGGTGACACAACGCGGTCGGTCCTGCTGGCTGAAACACAGAGCGCCGGTCGTGGTCGCAGTGGTCGCCGCTGGGTCAGTCCCCAATCCAATAACCTGTATCTGTCGTTTGCCTGGCATTTCCCGGGCGGGGTGCAAGCGCTGGCAGGCTTGAGTCTGGCGGTTGGCGTGGCGGTGGTAGACGCGGTGCAGGCGTGTAGCGATGTCGCGCTGCAGTTGAAATGGCCCAATGACATCGTTCACGCCAAGGGCAAAGTAGGCGGTGTGTTGATTGAGACCGTTAGCGATCGGCGCGGTGGGTGTATTGCTGTCGTGGGTGTTGGACTCAACGTGGGTATGCCCAACAGCGCGGGCGCAGAGATCGATCAAGCCTGGCTGGACATTAATCGTCTTGCGGGTACCCAATGTTCGCGCAATGTGCTCGCGGGCGCGACGGTGGCGAGGCTGGCGGATCTGCTGACCGGATTCTCCAGCGAGGGTTTTTCAGCCTGGCGGGCTCGCTGGGAGGCGTTGGATATTTTGCGCGGCCAGCGGGTAGTCGCTGATGGCGCGTCAGTGGTCGAGGGTGTTGCCGATGGGGTTGCCGATGACGGTGGTTTGCGCGTTATGACAGACGCTGGCCTGGTTGTTATCCATGCAGGCGAGGCCCGCCTGCGCAAGAACCGCGGGGAGTAAGCGATGACAACTCTACTACTCGTTGATGTCGGCAACACGTCGGTCAAATGGTGGCTGGAGCGGGAGCAAAAATTACTGGCGGAGGGGCGCTGTGTCTCCACCCCCGAGGCCTTGGCTGAGTCGCTGCGGGCCTCGGAGGTCAGCGCAGACAGCGTTGCGCTGGCCTCGGTCGCGGCACCCGAGACCGATCAAGACTTTGCCAAGGTGGTTGTGGGCCAAACCGGTGCCGAGATCTATCTCTGCCGTGCAGAACATCACGACCTGGGGCTGACCAACAGCTACCGGGAGCCCTCTACGATGGGTGTGGATCGCTGGCTCGGAATGATCGCTGCCTGGCGCGCGGGTGCCGGCGCGGTTTGTGTGCTCGATGTCGGCACCGCGGTTACCCTCGATCTCGTAGCAGCAGACGGCCGTCATGAAGGTGGCTACATTTTGCCCGGGCCCCGCCTCATGCAGGAATCGCTGACCGCACGCACATCGCGTATCGATGTCGGTGCGTCCGGAACTGCTGTGGTGAAGCCGGGTACCTCGACCCGCGATTGTGTGGCTGCGGGTGCTTGGTTGGCGACGGCGGGAGCGGTTCGCGAGATCACTCGTCGATACCCCGACCATCGTTTGATCGCCTGTGGCGGGGATGCTCAGGCGCTGTTGAGCCTGGGGTTCAATGCAGAGTACCGCCCTGAGCTAATCCGCGAGGGACTCTCCCGGTGGCTGCGGTTTCAGCTGAGCCAACACTGAGTGTTACTCGAATTCGATCCAGGTCGTTTTGAGTTCGGTGTAGTCATCGAAGGCATGCAGGGACTTGTCACGACCGTTGCCACTGAGCTTGAAGCCGCCAAATGGTACCGTGATGTCACCACCAAAGTAGTTGTTGATTCCCATGGTGCCTACGCGAACCGCTGCGGCAACCTTGTGCGCGGTATTGATATTGCGGCTCCACACTGCCCCGGCGAGACCGTAGATCGAATCATTGGCAATGCGCACGGCGTCCTCAGCGTCACGGAACGGGATGACTGATAGCACCGGACCAAAAATCTCCTCGCGCGCCACCTGCATATCGTTGTTAACCCCGGCAAGAATCGTCGGCTCGTGGAAAGCACCGCCGGTCTGCTCCAATACCGTGTTGCCGCCGAGCACGACCTCAGCGCCTTCGCGACGGCCTATCTCTACATACTCCGCGACCGAGTCCCGTTGACCGCGGTCGATCATCGGCCCCATGGCGGTTGCGGGATCGAGCGGATTGCCCGGCGCCCAGCCGCCGGACTTGGCAATCACGGCATCGAGGAAACTATCGTGAATGGATTCGTGCACGATCAGCCGTGTACCGGCCGTGCAGGTTTGCCCGCAGTTGTAAAACACCGCCAGGGCAGCGGCTTCGGCTGCGGCGTCAAGATTGGCATCGGGAAAGACGATATTGGGGCTTTTCCCGCCGAGTTCGAGGAAAGTCCGCTTCAGATTGGATTGCCCGGAAAACTGCATCAGTTGCTGGCCGACCGGCGTTGAGCCGGTAAAGGTCATGCCATCGATATCCATGTGTAGGGCCAGATGCTGGCCGAGACTGCCGCCCGGGCCGGGCAGTACATGCAAGGCGCCCTCGGGTAGACCTGCCTCGAAGGCGAGTTCGGCCATCCGCAGTGCCGAGAGCGGAGTATTGGACGCCGGTTTCAGGATCACCGAATTGCCTGTTGCCAGCGCGGGGGCCAGTTTCCAGGCAGTCGTTGATAAGGGGAAGTTCCAGGGCACGATCGCCGCCACCACGCCGAGGGGTAAGCGAGTGACCAGCGCCAGTGTATCGTGGCTCGTCGGCGAGATTTGCTCGTAGATTTTGTCGATGGCCTCGCCGCTCCAACGGATGGTACGCACAGCCGATGGGACGTCTACATTGACTGTGTCCGCCACCGGTTTGCCAACATCCAGGGTCTCGAGTAAGGCGATTTCCTCGGCGTGTTGTTCAATCAGCTCAGCCCAACGCACCAACACCATTTTGCGATCAGCGGGGGCCATATTGGCCCAAACGCCACGCTCAAAGGTTTGCCGCGCGATCCGCACTGCTGCGTCTGCGTCCTCTGCGCCACAGCTGGCAACGTCAAGTAATACTTGCCCGGTGGCTGGATTGTGGGTGGGGCGGGTCGCACCCGACAGGGCGTCCACACGTTGACCGTTAATCAGTGCACGGCCATCAATGTTGATTGCCGCCGCAGCGTTCTGCCAGTCATTGAGACTCTTGTCGGTCATGTTGCTCACCTCTTCAATGCAGGGATGCCTGCCGCCAGCATAGACTTGGCGGCGTAAAAATCTTTCGGGCGGGTATGCCGGTAGGTCAATGCACCAGGTGCAATTCGGTCTGCCGGCCGGCGAGATAGTGCACTCGCTGGCCGTCAAATATGGCACTTTGCTCGAGTTTCATTTGCACCGGCTGGTTATCCCACTCGGGAATTCGCACGGCGACATTACCCTCGATGGCGTAACCCGTCATCGGGTGCAGCGGCCAGTCGCCGCGTACCGGGGTTGGCCCCTGGTTATCCCACATGCCGATCGTCGGACCAGGTCCATGGCCAAATACACCGAGAGGGTGGCTGTAGATGGCGTGCTGGATGCCCTGTGCCTTGAGTGCACGCTGGGCGCTGGAGAGAATTTCATTACCGGTGCGTCCGGTCTTGAATGCCTCGGTCAGCGTGTCTTGCCAGCGATTGCCGGTAGCCATGGCGGCTACCAGGCCCTTCGGCGGGGTGCTCTCTCCCAGTTGCAGGACGTAGGCCATTTCCTGAGTGTCAGTGCACAGTCCCAGGTAACAGAGTCCAACGTCGGTGTGCAGCAAGTCGCCCCGGCGGATGATCGTATCGGGGGCACCTTCCCCCATAAACACGGCATCGAGCTCGTACACCAGCCCGCGGCGTTGTCGGTTTACATCGGGGTGAAACCAAGGCGCGAGCCCGAGCGATTCGAAGCGGCCCCGAATAAACCAGGCGACCTCCTCGAGCGTGGTGACGCCCGGGGTAATCACGCGATCACTGAACGCCTCGGCGATCGTCGCCCGGGCGATGGCGACTGCCCGCTGCCAAACCTCGACTTCAGATCGGGTGCGGGTTTCGATCCAGCGCACCGCCAGCGACTCTGCAGACACCAGCCTGTCGCTGAGTGTTTCGCCAAGCGCGGCCGTCAGGCGCTCGTACAAACCGTGGCTGAGCCCATCGGCTACGGGCCAGGTGTCGCTGACGTTGATGGCAATGCGCTGGGGGTTGCGCTCGGAGACGACTTCGGCAAGACGAGCCCACTGGCTGTCAATATCACCGCCATCCCAGACGGCCTCATAGTCATTCCCCAAGGGGTAGCGACTTACCGTCAATCGCTCTACGCCCTCTTCACCGCGGTCGTGGAAAACCAGCATGGTGGTCCGGCGGGCGGTAAAGCGAGGCTTGGGCACCAGCGACAGGAAAATCGGGTCATCGTTGTACTCCCGGGCAATGACCAGCCACATATCCACGCCAGTTTCGCGCATCAGTTCCGGTAGCAAGGTGTCCAAGCGTTCGCGGAGTAGGGCGTTCTCAATGGCGGGTCGATCGGCAAAATCGGCGACAGACGGTTGCGCGGTGGCTTGAGTACCCAGGAGTGCCAGCAAGGTGGCGACGATCAGTTGGCGCATGGGTCGTTATCCGTGTGTTGGGGTCATCGGATTCTAATCAGCACGGCAGATGGGTGACAGTCTGGTTAGGCTCCACGCGGTTGCGACCGTGTTTCTTGGCCTGATAGAGCGCGAGATCGGCGTCGCGGACCAGGTGCTCGATGGTGACCCCCGGTTGAGCAGCGGCCACGCCGATACTAATGGTGACTGGTATGTCGTCCAGCAGACGACTGGCCTCGACATCGGCGCGCAGGCGCTCAGCCTGGGTGAGTGCGCCGGCCAGATCGGTGCCGGGCAGTAGCAGCATGAATTCCTCGCCCCCCCAGCGCGCCAAAGTGTCGTGGACGCGCAGTTCGCTTTTGGCCGCGGCAGCCAGTGAGACCAAGACCCGGTCTCCCGTGTCGTGCCCGAGCCGATCGTTCACCTGCTTGAAATGGTCAATGTCAAACATCAACAAGCTCAGTGGCAGTCCGGTACGGGTTTGCCGGGACAGTTCCTTGCGCAATGCCTCATCGAATCCGCGACGGTTGTAGAGTCCGGTGAGCGGATCATGGCTGGCTTCCGCCGAGACCGTATTGAGGTTCGCGACCTGCTCATGGATCAGTGTGCCGGCCACCAACAGTGAGGTCACCACCACGGCAATAAAAAACTGGAGTTCTGCCGGCGAGCGCAACTGCAAAACCATGACGTCCTGGTCGACCAGAACGCCAAGGCTGAGCTGCACTGTGATCAGGTAGAGCACACCCCAGAGGGCAGACTGCAGCCCAACACGAATCATCGCCCACAACAGAATGGGTACGACCAAATACGTGCCGTCGAGTGTATTGCCCATTAACTGCATGGGCGCCGAAGTGAGCAGTGGGAGCATCAGCAGGCCGAGGCCAAGTAACCAACGCTCGGGTCTTTCCGCCGTGCCGTGGGGCGCTTGTGTGCTCGGAGAAGCGTAGCTCAGGATCAGCGGCGTCAATGCCAGTACACCCACGGCATCACCCATCCACCAAACATAGCCGGCGTTCAGCACGCTGCCCTCGATATGGCCGGTCGCGGCTAAGCCACTGACCCCCATCACTGCACTGACCAGTGGCCCCAATGCGACCGAAAAGATCAAAAAGCGACTGAACGCGCCGAGCCTCCGAAACACAATACGTCGCAGCTGTCGGTCTCGCAGCGGGATCAGGCCAATGGCAACGCAGGCGACATCACCGATGCCATTGAGTCCAGCTGCACCCAGCCCGGGTAGCATGGCGGAGAAGGAGGACATGTCGATGTAAGCCCAGGCGTTGCCTGCCATGGCACCAAAGAACACGCCGATCAACAGGTGTTCTCCGCGCAAAGCCACCAAGGCCAGCATGATGCCCGAGGGTAGCCAGACCGGCGTGATATTCCCCGGGGGGATGGCGAAGACCTGCCCCAGGCGTGCCAGCACCACATAGAGCGCGGCGGTCGCTGCGCACTCGAGAATTCCTCTCACAATCGTCTGGGGTGCAAGTTTCACGGCGATGGCGTGACCTCATTCGACACCAACTTCTTCAGCTTAACACCTCCGTGGTGATGGAAGCTTGAGTCCGTATACTCGTCACATCCGAAGAAAGAGATTGCTATGAAGACCCTGATTTCCACACTGATTACCGCTGCGATGCTGTGGTTTCCGGCGGCAGATTCATTCGCGCAGCCCACCGCCAACCCAGTCCGTCCGGTGAATGACATTGCCAGTGACTACGTGGTGCTTGAGTTGGCGATGGCTGCCCATGATCCCGCGCATGTCGATGCCTATTTTGGCCCAGAGGCACTCCGTGCACGCGCAGAAGCCCAGCCGCTTTCTCCGGTCGCAATCGCCGCGCAAGCCGCGGCGCTGGACAGTGAACTACTGGCGCAGTCCGGCGATGACGAGCTTGGACGCATTCAGGAGCTGCGCCAACGGCTGACTGCGCTGCAGACTCGGGTGGCGCTTTTTCAGGGCGAGACATTGCCATTCGATGTGGAGACCCAGCGTTTGTTTGGTGCCACCGCACCCGACTACGATGCCGCTCATTTCGATGCCATCCTCGCGGACATTGACGCACTGGTACCGGGTGAGGGGCCGCTCTCTGAACGGGTCAATGCCTTCCAGGATCGTTTCAATATTCCCGCAGACAAACTGGACGCCGTGTTCGGTGCCGCCATCGCGGAATGCCGCAAGCGCACGCTCGCACGAATCGAACTGCCAGCAGAGGAAAACTTCAGTCTCGAGTATGTCGAAGATAAACCGTGGAGTGGTTATAACTGGTACCAGGGCGGTGCGGTCAGTCTGATTCAGGTAAACACTGACCTGCCAACCAAGATTGATCGCGCGGTCGACCTGGGGTGCCACGAAGGTTATCCCGGCCACCACACTTACAACGCCCTGCTCGAGCGCGAATTGGCTATCAAGCGTGGCTGGGTCGAGTTTTCGCTCTATCCATTGTTCAGCCCCCAGTCGTTGATTGCCGAAGGTAGCGCCAATTACGGCATTCGTCTGGCTTTCCCTGATAAAGAGCGGGTCGCTTTTGAAAAGCAAGTGTTGTTCCCACTGGCCGGTCTCAACGTCGATGAGGCCGACCAGTATTACGCCCTGCAGGAACTGATGGCCAAGCTGAGTTACGCCGGTAACGAGGCGGCGCGCGATTATCTGAACGGGGACATCACTCGCGAACAGGCGGAAGCCTGGTTGGTCCGCTATGCCCTGAGTTCCCCTGAGCGCGCGGCCAAACGCGTGCGCTTTATTGAGACTTACCGCAGTTATGTCATCAATTACAATCTCGGCCGGGATCTGGTAGCCGACTATGTGGAGCGGGGCGGTGCTGATCAAGCCACTCGTTGGCAGCGGTTCGAGAAAATTCTCTCCCAGCCCATGAGTGCCGGTGACCTCGACTGAGCGGGCAGGGTTTTCGGGGTGCTCGGGTCTTTGTGCTAGCTTTTGCGCTTTGCCAACCAAGAGCACTTCCGAACATGATGTTTTGTCATACCTTGCGACGCCAGCTGCTGGCGTCAGCCCTGGCAGTTGCTGCCATCAGCGCTGGTAACGTGGCCAGCGCCGACACCGACGTTGACGCCGTGAATCCACTCTTTGCTGCGTCCTCGCTGCCCCATCAGTTTCCCCGGTTTGATCTGATCCGAGATGAGCATTTCATGCCGGCCTTCGAGCAGGGTATGGCCCAGCAGCGGGCGGAAGTGGCGGAGATTGCGGCGAATCCCGCAGCGCCTACCTTTGACAACACCATTGTTGCGATGGAGCGCAGCGGCGACCTGCTGGGTCGCGCGCAGCGTGCTTTTTTTAATCTGCGTGGCACAGACAGCAACGAGGCACGTCAGGCGATCGAACGTGAGATACGGCCGCTGCTCAGTGCCCACGGAGACAGCATTCAATTGAACGCAGCTTTGTTTGAGCGTGTCGATACGCTTTTCAAAGCGCGAGCTGATCTAGACCTCACTGCCGAACAACTGCGTTTACTGGAGGAATACCACCGGGATTTCGTCCGGGCCGGCGCAGCACTGGATGAAAAGCAAAAAGCACGCTTGCGGGACATCAATGCGGAGCTCGCCAAGTTGGGCACCGAGTTCTCGCAGAGGGTGCTGAAGGAAGTGCAGGACTCTGCATTGGTTGTCGATAGTGCCGAAGCACTGGATGGTCTGTCGCCAGCGCTGATCGAAGCTGCTGCCGCAGAAGCGACCTCCCGTGGTCTCGACGGCAAGTACGCGCTGGCGTTGCGCAATTACTCCAGCCAGCCGGGCTTGAGCGCACTCACCAACCGGCAGACCCGCCAGGCGCTGATGGAGGCGTCGCTGTCACGCGGTAGCCGCGGTAATGAATTCGACAACCGGGCCACGCTGGTAGACATCGTGCGGCTGCGCGCAGAGCGCGCCCAATTGATGGGCTATGACACACACGCGGATTACGTGCTCGAGGCCCGCACCGCCAGAACGGTCAAAGCGGTCCAGGACATGCTGTACAGCCTGGCACCGGTCGCCGTCGCCAACGCGCGGTTGGAAGGTGAGGCATTGCAGGCAATGATCGACGCGACCACCGAGGAGTCCTTTGCGCTGGCCTCCTGGGACTGGCCCTTTTATGCGGATAAGGTCCGATCGCAGCGGTTCAATTTTGATGCGAGTGCCATCAAGCCTTATTTCGAACTCAACACGGTGCTGGAGAAGGGGGTGTTCTTCGCAGCAGGTGAGCTCTACGGTCTGAGTTTCAAGGCGCGCCCGGACCTGCCGAGCTATCATCCTGATGCCCGTATCTGGGAGGTGTTTAACGAAGACGGTTCACGGCTGGCTTTCTTTATCGGCGATTTTTATGCGCGTAATGCCAAACGTGGCGGTGCGTGGATGAATAGCTACGTGATTCAGTCGCATCTGTTGGGCAGTCGTCCCGTGGTGGCCAATCATCTGAACATCACCAAGCCCGCCGACGGTGAGCCAACCCTGCTCACACTCGACGAGGTAGAGACCCTTTTCCACGAATTCGGCCATGCCCTTCACGGCATGTTCTCCAACGTGACCTACCCCACCTTCGCGGGCACCGCCACACCCCGGGATTTCGTGGAGTACCCCTCCCAGGTGAACGAAATGTGGTCGGTATGGCCGTCGGTACTCGAGAACTACGCCGTGCACTACCAAACGGGTGAGGCCATTCCGGCCGACCTGCTGCAGCGTGTGATTGATGCCGCCCAATTCAATGAGGGTTATCGCACCACGGAGTACCTCTCGGCCGCAGTACTCGACATGTGCTACCACGTGCTCACCCCCGAGCAGGTGCCGGCACCGGAGCAGGTGCTCGATTTTGAAGCCAATTGCCTCACCGAGGCGGGCTTTGATTACGACGCAGTGCCTACCCGTTACCGCAGCACTTACTTCTCCCACAGCATGGGCGGGTACTCCGCTGGTTACTATTCGTATATCTGGAGCGAGGTGCTGGATGCGGACAGCGTAAAGTGGCTCAAGGAGAATGGGGGACTGACCCGCGCGAATGGTGACCACTTCCGTGACACGCTGTTGTCCCGGGGTGGCAGCAAGGAAGCGATGCAGTTGTTCCGCGATTTCGTCGGTCGTGACCCGGATATTCAGCCCTTGCTCGAGCGACGTGGCCTGACGGGCGGCCAGTAGCAGCGACTTTTGGCAGGCCCGGCAACCAGGGCCTGCCATCATTATGTTTTGCGGTTTCGATGCAGGTGCCGCGACAATGACCGCCCCTCAGCGCGCCAGACTTGTTAGTCTTCGGGCTCCAGAATAAAACCCGGAGCACCCCCAGTGAAATTTACCCCACGCTTGGTCGCGGCAGCCTTGTTCTCCGCGCTCATTCCCCTGGCGCCGGCAGCATTGGCGGCAGATAGCGACAGTCACCCCGCGGCAGGTCTCAAGCTGCGCGAAATTGGCCCCGCATCGCCTTCGGGGCGAATCTCGCAGTTTGCGGTTAGCCCGGCCTCCAAGGCCCATTGGTACGTCGCCACGTCTTCAGGCGGCCTGTGGCAGACCCGAAATGCCGGTACGACCTGGGAGCCCTTGTTTGATAGCCAGTCGGTGTATGCACTGGGTAGTGTGATGCTGGACCCGAGTGATCCCATGACCATTTGGGTGGGTAGCGGTGAGAACAACGCCCAGCGCTCGGTCATGTCAGGTGACGGGGTCTACGTGTCCCGGGACGGCGGCAAACGTTGGACCAATGTGGGGCTCAAGGAGAGCGGCCACATTAGCCAGATTCATGTGGACCCCAATGACGGTGACAATGTCCTGGTTGCAGCACAGGGACCGCTGTGGTCGGACGGCGGTGATCGAGGCCTGTATCGCACCACCGATGGGGGCGCCACCTGGCAGCCGCTGTTACAGATCGACGAACACACCGGCGTCAACGAATTCGCGGTGCACGCGGAAAACCCGGATCTGATTGTTGCCAGCAGCTATCAGCGTCGTCGTCATGTCTGGACCATGATCAATGGCGGACCAGGATCTGGGATTCACCGCTCCTCTGACGGCGGTGCGACCTGGGAAAGGGTGGGACGTGGACTGCCCAAGGATGTGATGGGCCGCATCGGCATCGCTGCTGCACCATCGGCACCCAATCGACTCTATGCAATGGTGGAGGCCAACGAAGGCCAAGGGTTATACATCTCTGAAGACTTCGGTCAAAGCTGGAAAAAACAGTCGAGCACGCAACCTTCAGCGCCGTTCTACTATCAGGAAATCTTTGTTGATCCGCAAAACGCCGACGTGATCTACATGGTCGATACCTTCTCCAAGGTGTCTATCGATGCGGGTAAGACCTTCAAGAATATCAATGGTCGTGAAGCGGCCCGACACGTGGATGACCACGCGATCTGGATAGACCCGGATGACTCGCAGCATCTGCTGATTGGCGGCGATGGTGGTGTCTACGAAAGCTGGGATCGCGGTACGACCTGGCGTCACTTTGAAAACCTGCCCATTGTGCAGTTCTACCGTGTGCAGCCTGACAATGACTGGCCTTTCTACAATGTTTGCGGTGGCACCCAGGACAACAATTCCTACTGCGGCCCGTCGCGCACCACCACCGTCCATGGCATCACCAACAGCGATTGGTGGGCCATCCTGGGCGGAGATGGCTATGAGCCCAAGATTGACCCTGAAGACCCCAATATCATTTATACCCAGTACCAGTACGGAGGCCTCGCGCGCTACGACCGTCGCAGTCAGGAGCGGGTCTACATTGCGCCGGTCGCACCGGAGGGCGAGAACGCCTACAAGTTCAACTGGAATACGCCTCTACTGATCAGCCCGCACGACCGCCATCGCCTCTATTACGCGGCTGAGAAGCTGTTCCGCTCGGATGACCGGGGCGACAGCTGGCAGGTGGTCAGTCCAGACCTGACCCGACAGCTTGATCGCAACACCTTGCCGGTCATGGGGCGAGTCTGGTCCGACAATGCCGTGGCGAAGAACAACAGCACCTCAATGTATGGCTCAATCATCGGTTTACACGAGAGCGCATTACAGGAAGGCCTGATTTACGTCGGCACTGATGACGGTCTGCTGCAGGTAACCCGTGATGGCGGTGAAAACTGGAGCAAGGTGGAGTCGGTACGCGGTGTGCCGGATATGTCGCTGATTGAGGATGTTCACGCATCCAGCCACGACGTGAATGTGGCTTACGCGGTCGTCGATAACCATAAGCGCGGAGACAACAAGCCTTACGTGCTCAAGACCACCAACCAGGGCGGTAGCTGGAAGCTGATATCCGGGGATCTGCCCGAAAATGGCACCGTCCATACAATCACCGAAGATCCAGTGGACCCGAACCTGCTATTCGTGGGCACCGAGCGGGGTGTTTACTTCACCCGCAATGGCGGCGAGAACTGGCAGCAGTTAACCGGTGGACTGCCCCCGATTGCGGTGCGTGATCTGGAAATTCAGGCTCGTGAACACGACCTGGTAGTGGGGACTTTCGGCCGCGGTATCTGGATCCTGGACGACTACTCAGCGCTGCGCACGCCTGCGGCCACGCTGGCAGATGCCGAAGCTACCGTGTTCCCGATTCGCGATGCTCTGCAGTACATTCCCGGTGACAAGTGGGGTGGCGGGCGCAATTCTCATCACGGCGCAGACTGGTGGCAGGCAGAGAATCCGGCCTTCGGTGCCATGATTACCTACCACCTGCGCGATGGTTACATGAGTGCCGCCAAGGCCCGTCGCAAGGCAGAAATCAAGAAAGAGAAAGCCGGCGAGGATACGCCCTACCCCGCCTGGGATGATCTGCGCGCTGAGGACAATGAGGAGGCGCCCTCGGTCGAGATGACGGTCCGCGATGCCAGCGGTGCGGTAGTCCGGCGTTTGGCGGTGCCCGCGAGCCAGGGTGTTCACCGTGTGGCGTGGGACCTGCGTTATCGTCATCCGCAGAAAGCCGGTGATGAGGCGCGGACCCGCGGTGGCCCGCCCAAGGGGCTCTTGGCCTTGCCGGGCACTTACAGTGTTGAATTGCACGCGCGGGTAGATGGCGAGCTCAAGCAAATTGCTGCGGCCCAAACCTTTGACGTGGTTCCCTTGCCGCTTAGCCCCGAGGCCACCAAGGACCCCGCAGCGTTGCTGGCCTTCCAGCAGCAGACCGCGCGCCTTGTCGCGGCGGTTGATGTGGCGGCCCGGCATTTGAGTGACCTGGAAGATCACCTTGCGCTGCTCGATCAGGCGTTTCGTGACACGCCGGCTGCCGAGGAAACCCTGCGTCAGCAGTTGCGTGCGCTGCAAGATCGTCGCCTGGCGCTTACGATTCGCTTGAACGGTGACCGCAGCGTGAGTTCGCGCAATGAGGCGACCCCGGTGAGCATTCGATCTCGCGCCCGTCGCATCACACAGATGGGCTGGGGTAGTCAGGCTCCGGTGGGTGGGCAGCAGCGCGAGCAGTATGCGATTGCTGATCGTCAGTTCACGGCACTTAATGCCGAGCTCGCCAGCCTGCTGGCGGACTTCGATGCGCTCGCAACCCGGGCTACGGAGCTGGGTGCACCATGGTCTCCGGGTCGAATGCCTGCCTGGTGAGGGGCGTATTTCTGGGGTTGGTCGGTTGTCTGGCCCCAGCATACGCTGCGGCGGCTGAGCAGCCCCCCTGCTTGGGTAGTCTCAGCGAGTTCAAATGGGACAGGCGGGTGATCGTCGCCCGTGCGGATGCAAAGCATCCCGCACAGGTGACGGTCAGGCAGTTGCAAGGTGCCGACCCGCTGGTCCGAGAGCGCCATCTTGTCTGGTTTGTGGCCGGTGCACAGGGTGTAGACAGCAACTACGAGGGCTGCCTAGCGCGGGACCTCATTGCTGAACTCCAGCGTCCTCCAGTGAGTGAATCATCCAGAGTGGTGTTGATTGGTAAGGACGGTGGCGTCAAATGGCGATCGGACCGGCTTGATCTTGGCGGTGTCATGGGGCTCATCGACACCATGCCAATGCGGCACTGGGAAATGCAGCACGACCACTAGGCTAGCGCAGCGCGGCCAGGGGTACCTGTTGGGTGCGTACCAGCGGCGTATCACTCGTTGTATCGGTCCAGGCGAACAGCAGCGTGTCGCCTACCCGAATCATTTGCGGAAAGCCACTGGATCTACCCATCCCAGTACTGGCGATGTGATGGCTCTCGCCCAGCCCGCCGTCAGCGCGCAGTCGCCGGGCTTTCAGCGCCAGTAGACCATCGCCACCCGGGGTCAGCCAACTGATCACTGCGTCGCCATTGTTGAGTTGCACCACGTCGACACGGCCCGCGGGCTTGTTGTCATCAAGGACGGTCGGAGTGCCGAATGAGCGGCCATTATTGGCAGACATCGCAACCTGCACCCTGGGTGACGCCTCGGACGCGGTGAACCAGGCAACGGCAACATGGGCACCTGCCGCATCGACCGCAGGCCCATTGACCGGACAGCCGGCGATTTCCCAGTCGTCGGCAGCGACGATCTGTCCCGGTTGCCACTGATTTTCAACCATCCTCGCGATGGCGATGTCACGGACCTCTGTGTTTGTGCGGTCCCGATAAACAGCGACTGGTCCTGACGCGGCAATGGCCACGTCAGTACCGCAGCAGTCACAGACCAGGTTGTCCACTTCGATCCGAGACTTGGCGGTCCCCGCGGCGTCGAGGCGGGCACTGCGCAAGGTCATGCCCGCTTGATGAGCGGCATCAGCGCCATGCCCCTGCCCCCCCTGAGTGAAGCGACCATCCAACCACAGTACGCCGAGGTCACCGGCCCAGGGAAACAGCGTAGCGAAGCCGTGTTCGGTGGGGCTGTCGTCGTCGTGTACGACAAAGGGTTTGCTCCAGGTTGTACCTGCGTCCGCCGAGATCGCGGCATGCACGTCGTAGGCGTAGGTGCCGCCATGCTTACGCACCAGCCAATGGGCCGCCCACACTTGATTGCTGACGGGAGTCACCGAGGGAAAGTCGGCCCAGTTCACCAGCCAGTCGTCCCCGGCATTGATGGCTTTGGGCGTGCTCCAGCGTTCGCCATCAAAGCGAGTGACTTTGAGCGCGACACCTTCGCCGGCGGGGGCCAGCCAGCTCAGTAATGCGCTCTCATCGGAAAGTGTTGCGAGGTGGGGCTGGGCGCCGTGCAGGGCCAGATCGGCCTCTCCCGCCGCCACTGTGCCGGAGAACACGAGCCCCAGGACGGCTCGGTACAGCGTCGCTGGTCTGATGAAATCGCGGGTGTTGAACATGGGTACCTCCTACAGCGCAAGCAAACACGATGTCGCATGCCCCAGACAAGAAAAAACCCCGGCCGTTTGCACGACCGGGGTTCTCGCAGTCTGATGCCGGTTGGCGCTTAGCCTTGCTTGGCGGCCTTGCGCTCTTTCTCCGCGGCGATCACCTTCTCTGCTACCTGCGAGGGGCAGGGCAGGTAGTGGGAGAACTCCATGGAGAACTGACCACGACCTGAGGTGATGGTGCGCAGGTGGCCGATGTAGCCAAACATTTCGGCCAGCGGTACGTCGGCCTTGATGCGGATACCCGTCGGGGTCGGCTCCTGATCTTTGATCATGCCGCGACGACGGTTCATGTCACCAATCACGTCACCCACGTTGTCTTCCGGGGTGAACACGTCAACCTTCATGATCGGCTCGATCAGCTGCGGGCTGGCCTTGATCATGGACTGGCGGTAGGCGCCTTTGGCAGCCAGTTCGAAAGCGATGGCCGAGGAGTCAACCGCGTGGAAGCCACCGTCGTACAGCTCGATGGCCACGTCCAGTACGGGGAAGCCTGCCAGCGGGCCCTGCTCCATCATGCTTGCGAAGCCTTTCTCGATCGCCGGGAAGAATTCCTTGGGCACGTTACCGCCCACAACGGTGGAGGTGAACTGGAAGCCAGAACCGGGCTCGCCCGGGTTGATCTTGTAGTCGATCTTGCCGAACTGACCTGAACCACCCGACTGCTTCTTGTGGGTGTAGCTGTCGTCGATCGGTGCAGTGATGGTCTCGCGGTAGGCGACCTGCGGCTGGCCCACTTCGAGTTCCACACCGTAGGTGCGTCGCAGGATGTCGACCTTGATGTCCAGGTGCAGTTCGCCCATGCCCTTGAGGATGGTCTCACCGGAGTCCTCGTCGGTTTCGACGCGGAAAGAGGGGTCTTCGGCGATCATCTTACCGATGGCGATACCCATCTTCTCGGTGCCGGCCTTGTCCTTCGGTGCAACCGCGATAGAGATCACGGGCTCGGGGAAGACCATGGCTTCGAGGGTGCAGGGGTTGTTGGGATCACACAGGGTGTGGCCGGTCTGCACGTTCTTCATGCCCACACAGGCGAAGATGTCACCCGCCTGGGCGGTATCGATCTCATTGCGCTCGTCGGCGTGCATTTCCACCATGCGGCCCACGCGCTCGGTCTTGCCGGTCGCGGAGTTGAGGATGGTGTCACCCTTCTTGATGGTGCCGGAGTAAACGCGAATAAAGGTCAGGGCGCCGAAACGGTCGTCCATGATCTTGAATGCCAGTGCGCGGAAGGGCTCTTCGGTAGAAACGATGGCCTTCTCGCCGGTGGCGTTGCCTTCTTCGTCGGTCAGATCCTGCGGGTCAACCTCGGTCGGGCTGGGCAGGTAATCGACAACCGCGTCGAGGATCAGCTGAACGCCCTTGTTCTTGAACGCCGAGCCACAGTAGGTCGGGAAGAACTTCAGGGTGCGGGTACCTTCACGGATGCACTTCTTGATGTCTTCCATGGAAGGCTCTTCGCCGTCCATGTAGGCCATCATGACATCGTCGTCCATCTCGACAGCGGTCTCGATCAGCTGCTCGCGGTAGGTCTCGACGTCGTCGACCATGTCGGCCGGTACGTCGGTGATCTCGTAGTTTTCGGGCAGGCCGGTGTCGTCCCAGATCCACGCCTTGCGGGTCAGCAGGTCAACAACGCCTTTGAATTCGTCTTCACGGCCGATCGGCAGCACCATGACCAGCGGGGTCGCCGCCAGGACGTTCTTGACCTGGTCAACCACGCGGTAGAAGTCTGCGCCAATACGGTCCAGCTTGTTGACGAAGATGATACGAGACACTTCGGAATCGTTGGCGTAGCGCCAGTTGGTCTCTGACTGGGGCTCAACACCACCGGAACCACAGAAAACACCCACACCACCATCGAGTACCTTGAGTGAACGGTACACCTCAACGGTGAAGTCCACGTGTCCAGGGGTGTCGATGATGTTCAGGCGGTGATCTTTCCAGAAGCAGGTGGTTGCAGCGGACTGAATGGTGATGCCGCGCTCCTGTTCCTGGTCCATGAAGTCGGTGGTCGCTGCGCCGTCGTGTACCTCACCGGTCTTGTGGATCTTGCCGGTCAGTTTGAGGATACGCTCGGTAGAAGTGGTTTTACCCGCATCAACGTGCGCGAAGATACCGATGTTTCGGTAGAGAGATAGATCACTCATGGTTTCGTTTGTCCGAGTCTGGATGGGTTCAATCACAAGCTGAGGAGATGCTTCAGGGGCTGATACGCCGCTCGCGAGAGCTCGGTTTGATGCTCCCGATCAGCGAGGTTCAATCCCGTTAACACACCCTCCGGCGCCAACTCGACAGAGGCACCGTTTGGTGAATACGTAAAGAGGGCGCTTGTATACCAGAACTGGGTGAATTCCTAAAGCGTTCAGGCCGTTCTGGGGCCTCGTCTGCGAACTACTTCACAGCCCCTGATCACACGCCCTGGACGTCGGGGCGGTGCATTTGGAACTTGTTGCTCTCGTTGATCGAGAAGTAATCCGCGGGTCCGCCGCCCCGCATGATTGGCTGGCCGGCTACCGTGTCGTAAATTCCGTTGTTAATCAATCGCTTGTCGATATGCACGCCGACAACTTCGCCAAACACCGCCCAGGTGTCGAGTTCATCTCCGCTCGCGGTGGTCAGCTGCACGATCTGGGTGGTCTTGCACTCGAAGGCCACCGGGCTCTCCGCGACATGAGGTACCTCGATCACGCTTGAGCTTCGGGTGGTCAAGCCCGCTAGTTGGAACTCATCGACACTGGGTTCAACCATGGCGCTGGTGGTGTTCATGGCCTCGGCGACGGTCTGGTTGGCAAGGCTCCAGCAGAACATGCCGTTGGCGGCGATGTTTCGCACCGAGTCTTTATAGCCGATGCTCGAGAAGCCAATGATCGGCGGGCGGTAGTTGAAGGCGTTGAAAAAACTGTACGGCGCCAGGTTGAGTACGCCATCGTCGCTTTTGGTGGAGACCCAACCGATCGGGCGTGGCGCGATGATCGAATTGAAGGGGTCGTGGGCCAGACCGTGGCCTTCGCGGGGTTCATAGAAGTGGCGCTCGGTGCTCATGGCTTTCGCTCTGTCAAAGGGACTGCGCAGAGACCATAGAGCTTTTGTCGAGGCGACGCGAGGGGCAGCGGCAAAGGCTTCGAGGTGGTTGGATTCGGGCACTAAGCCGGGGCGCCCGCGGACTCGCTTTTGTTGTTCGGAGGGCTAGGGAAAATGCCAATATCCCTCTCTATTGTTGTGTCTAAAATGACCTAAAACCCCAACCATTATAAGGCTATCGAATGACCAACCCGAGACTGCGTTCCGCCCGTTTGCTGCCCGTATTGCTGTTGCTGGGCTTGAGCGCCTGTGAGGAGGGAGGGTCATGGTCCGCCGGGGGTGACCTTGTCGTGAGTGAGCCTCCGCCGCCGAATCCAGTCATCACTTTGTCTGACGAGTTGATACCGCTGGTCCGTGCCGCGGCGCCAAGCGGCTCCCTCGAGTACTACCAATTGCCCAGCAGCGACGATTTCGATGCGATTCCACAGGACCCGATGAACCCGCTGACCGCAGAAAAGGTCGCGCTGGGGCAGTTTCTGTTCCACGACCCGGTGTTTGGTACTGCAGGGGTCACTGGTCAGTCGCAAACCTGGTCTTGTGCGACCTGTCATCACGCGCGCGCTGGATTCAAGTCAGGAATCATCCAGGGCCTGGGCGAGGGCGGAGAAGGCTTCGGCCAGCACGGTAACACCCGGGTATTGGCTGCCGGGCTCGCTGGGGAGGAAGCGGATGTACAGCCTGTGACCTCGCCATCCGCGCTGAACATCGCCTATCAGGAGGTGGTGTTGTGGAATGGCCAGTTTGGCAATGCCATCAATGGTCTCGTCAATGTCGGTGTTGACCCTGACCGCCTTCTCACGCCGGGCACCCCCAAGGAAGTGAACGGTGAGCAGCTGGCAGGCGTGGAAACCCAGGCGATTGCAGGCACCGACGTGCACCGCATGGCGATGGGCGCCGGCACGCCACTGCAGACCAACGCCGAATACCTTGCCTTATTTGAGGCGGCCTACCCGGATTCAGATGAATTTGCCCGTGGCGCCGCTCTGGCGATTGCCGCGTATGAGCGCACCCTGCTCGCCAATCAGGCGCCGTTCCAGCGCTGGCTGGCGGGTGATAACGAGGCTATGACCGAGGCCCAGCTGCGCGGTGCCAAGGTGTTCTTTGGTGACGGTGGTTGCACAGGCTGTCACCAGGGCCCGGCGTTGTCATCACCGGAGCGTGCTACCGCTGACGAGATGTTTTTCGCTATCGGATTCTCTGATCTCGACGAACACCCGATGATTGGTTCAGTGGATGAGGCCGTCCGCAAGGCGCGCGGAGGTTTTAACGGTGTGCCTGAGGACGACTATCGCTTCAAGGTGCCCCAGCTCTACAACCTGGTTGATGCGAATGTGTTTGGCCATGGCGGGTCCTTCGCTACGGTGCGCGAGGTGCTCGAGTACAAGAACCTTGCCGAGCCTCAGGTCAATCTTCCTGCGGAGGTGCTCGACCCCCGCTTTGTGAGTCTGAATCTGAGCACCGCACAGCTCGACGACCTAACAGTCTTCCTCGAAGAAGCGCTGCACGATCCCGATCTCATGCGCTATGAGCCCACAACGGTGCCCTCAGGGTTGTGCGTCATCAATAACGACGCCAACAGCCGGGTTGATCTGGGCTGCGACTGAGTGCGTTGAAACTGAAGGGCTGCTCGCCTATCATGCGGCCTCCTCGCGACCAGCAGCACGGTCGCGACGGCAGTTTTGGCTGGCGTAGCTCAGTAGGTAGAGCAGCTG
>CAYZWL010000024.1:0-32499 GCA_964482195.1 uncultured Alteromonadaceae bacterium
AAGAGCGCCTGACGTCCAGCCGGTCAACGGAGTGAGGGGCAGGCCACGGATGGCCCTTTGATATGCCCCCGGTGATGCGGCCCGCAGCGACTCGCTGTGGCGCTGCAGATAGGAGTCAATGATGGACGCCACATTGGTTGTATTCATCCCGCTGGTGCTGTTCATGGTGATCGTCGCACCGACGTGGATTGTCATGCATTACCGCAGTCTCAGTCGCTCCAGTCGGAGCCTGAACGATGACGACCGGGAAGTGCTCGAGAGTATGCTCGCCAGTCAGGACAAGTTGGTGGATCGCATCGCTTCACTGGAAGCGATTCTTGATGCTGATCACCCCCAGTGGCGCCAACACGACCAACAGCGAGGAGAGAACAATGGCTAAATATCGAAAGCCTGGTTTTCGCACCCAGCGCAGGGCGGGGTGGGGCATGGGTCTCTACCGCAATCGGTCCGAAGGTTGGATTGCGGGGGTTTGTGCCGGTCTGGCAGACCACTGGAATGTCCCTAACTGGATGGTGCGCCTGCCGACCCTGGCACTGTTCTTCTTTACCGGAAGTCTGGCCTTTTGGGCCTACATTGTTGCGATCTTCGTGCTCGCATCGCGTCGGGATGCCATTCATCTCGAGGGCGACATCGAGATGGAGTACGACGAGCGTGTGCAGACTTATCGACCCAAACAGGCGTTTCGTTATAGCCACGCGCCGACGGAGCGCCTGCACCGGGCGCAAACCCGGTTGGATGCAGCGCTCGGACGGGTTGAGTCGATGGAGCGTTATGTCACCTCGCGGCGATATGAGCTCGATCAGAAGTTTTCACGACTGTAATGCAGACACCCAGGTCGTAGATTCGGGGCGCGTAAGCGCCCTTTTTTGTTGCAGCTGATGGGTCGGGCGTCGTTTGACGACCGCTATGCGTGTCGTAGCGTATTACTCGTTGACGCTGGCACGGCGCAGCATGGCACCAAACTGCGCCAACATGCCGGGGGTGCGTTCCCGGTGAGTGAGGTAGCGAACGTGCTGCGATGGTGGGGCTTCGCGATCGAGCTCAATGCTCCACAGCGGCTCGATGGCGTTCGGTAGCAGGGAATATCGCAGGTCGATAATGCGATCTGGGTGCTCGGGGTCCGCAGCCAGATAGCCATTACTGAACCAACGAAATCGTTCAACATCCTCAGCCTGGATGCTCTCCCTGTTCAACCAGGGAAAGTCCCGCTCCAGATCCAGCGCGGCAACGGTGTCTCCTTCGTAGATAAGCGCTTCACCCAGGACATTGACGGCATCGACGTAGTAGTAGCCGTTGTAGCGATACACCGTTTTCCAGAGCACCAGATTGGCGAAACTGGGTTTCGCTTCGAGCGTGTCGGGTCGATGTCCTCGCGAGCTCGCCAGCTCCAGTCCTGCGACCACGGCCTGATCACGCAGCACAAGACCTAGGCATAAGTACGCGACAACCCAGGTCATACCCAGCATTGCGGGCCAACGACGTCGTCGCCACCGCGACAGAATGACCAGCACCAGCAGTGGCACGGTCAACAAAGGGTCGATGATCGAGACGTTGTTCCAGGCAAACCGCTCGCTGCTGAACGGCCATAACAGCATGGTGCCGTAGGTGGTGCAGGCATCCAGCAGCGCGTGGGTGCTGTATCCCAGCAAGCTAAACAGATAGACCTGCCATGGGCGCCAGGCAAGCCTGCGGCCCAGCGCCAGCCAAATGGCGAGGGCAACCAGGCCCGCCCCCAGAGGAATGAACGCGAGGGAATGGCTGAACTGCCGGTGGTATTCAAGAAACAACAGCGGGTCGCTGTTCGACCGAATCAGCACATCGAGGTCTGGGGCAAGACCACCCAGGGCGCCACAAAGCAGCGCGAGTCCAAGTTGATCACGTTTGGCAATGGTCTGCGGCAACGCCGCACCGAGTGTGCCTTGGGTCAGTGGGTCCATCGTTCAGGAGACCGGGCGTGTCGGGCACCCGGGGGTATCGCGCATGGCCGTGAGTTCGCGACTGAAGATGGTGCTATGCGAGACTCGGTCAAGCTGGGTGACCAGCGCTTCCAATGAATTCGCAGCGGGCAGGCGGCAGCAGTCGACATAGTCAGCGATGACGGTGCGCAGGCTGGAGCCCTGTGATTTGAGGGCGGCGTCGACGCGTTCGAAATAGACCGCGCCTCCCCAATAAAAGGTCGGGTATTGCCGCTGAGCGCGCAGATTGGCCTGATTCGCGGGCAATGGCATGCGCTCACTCGCCAATGCCGTTGTGGCGCGGCGCATCTTCAAGTCGCGGCGACGCACTGCCTCGGCCGCGTCGATGACCCCCAGTTCCGCCATGACACTGTGCTGCAGGTAACTGGCAAACCCCTCGGCAAACCAAGCGTTGCTCCGGCCCAGATATGGCAATAGCAAGTGGGAGAACTCGTGAGGAGCGGTCCAGTCGTCGAGGAATGCCTGTGGGCCATGCCGCGTGTCGACATAAAAGTAGAGCGCCTGCACCGGATCTCGCCAAGTGTTGGCCCATGGCACGGGTCCGCGGCCTCGCTTGCTGCGACGCAAGTGCAGATGAACGTCAAAAGGCAAGGGTGCAGCGTAGCGCTCAAGCGCTGTGTGGGTTGTTTGCAACCAGTCGGTCAGTTGCGCCCGCTCGGCATCACTGAACTCGTCGTCCCAGTGCCATTGAAGTGCAGCCACGGCAGCCGCGGGCTGCAGGGCTGAGGTGAGGCATAGAATGGCCGTGAGGATGAAGGCGCGCATGCCAAACATACGACCCCCGGCCAAAGAGCGATCACTCGCCGCGGACTTCGATGACTTCAAAACCCTGCTCGGCAGTGCGCCATTTCATGACGAAGTCGAACAGTCCGCCGTCAACAGTGCCATTGCTGATTGAGATTTCGTCGCCGCTCATCATGCAGCTCGCGGCGTCCAGGTTGACGGCATTGGGATCGGCGATGAAGTTCTGGGTGAACTTGACCACGGTGAAGGTCGCTTCCTGGCTCTGTCGTTCGCCAGTGTCGGTGGCAGCGACGATCCGGATGGTGTGCTCCCCGGGCATGAGATCACTGTAGTTATAGGCCAGCGAAAATCCAGACAGGGCGGAGTTGGGCACGTCTGAAAATGCGCTGGCGATGTCGGGCCGCTGCCCGCCGTAGGGTGCATCGAAGACATAGGCGTCATCGATGTAAACCTCGATCTTGCTGATGCCGTCGGTAGCCACTGCCCAACCGCGCAGGTTGCCCACCCCGGTGTGTACGGCTCCCTGGACGGGCTCCTCGAGTGCGGCGCGAAACACGGTTTCGGGTTCAGGAGGCGGCGGCTCCGCGGATGCCAGGGTGACGTATTGCTCGAGGGTGTTGTAGTCGCTCGAGCCCACGGGTAACACAGTGCCGCCTGGGTGGCCCAGTTGCCCTGACACAAAGCTCAGCAAGCGGTCTGCGCGCGAGCCCAGCGATGGACTGTTGATGTAATCCAGCATCGCTTGGTGGTTCCCGGAGGCCGAGCCAGTGAACAACAGTACGGATCCGGCCGCCACGCCGCCGGTCTGGTGGCAGACACGGCATTGGGACTGCACGATGCTCTCTACGTTGTCGACATAGAAGGTCTCTGCATTGTCAGCCTGGGCACTGGCGTCACTGGGTGCCAGTACAGCGCCGGCAATAATCGCGGGGAAAGCCTGGCGTAGAAACGAATGAGGGAGCGTCGGCACGTGGATCTCCTGATGGGGTCGATGGATGGGGGTCTGGTGGTGTGTGACACCGCGAGAATGATAGGGTTTCGCAGTCGATTTGAAAAAGCCGCCCTGCAACGATGTCCATGACAAACATCCGACACCCACTGCGCCTGATTGCTGCACTTTTGTTGACCGTCCTCGCTCTGGGTGGTTGTAGCAGCATTGAGCCTGTGGCGGCCTGGGAGCGGGGTTACCTCGCAGATGAGGCCATGCTGTTCGCCGCGAATCCTCGTGAGATGCGCCTCAAAGGCCATGTTTATGCCAGTAAAGAGGCCTCATCCGGCGGCGCTGGTGCCGCTGGCGGCGGTTGTGGGTGCAATTGATCCGTGGCGACCTTTAAAACACCATCACCGCTACTGCGTGCTTTGCAGGGCACGATCGCATCGCTGCCGGCTTATCAGGCCGTGGCCGATGCGCCCCCCGCGTTTACCGAGGTGGGTCTGCGCTATACCAATTACAACGAAGACAGCATCGATAGCGATCGGCTGGTGTTCGGCGCGTCGGAGCGTTACGACATCGACGTCACTCAATTCTGGATCGAAGCGCCGGTGGGGGCGAACTGGTCGGTCGCACTCGATGTGCAGAACGACTACATGACGGGTGCGTCCCCGTGGTTCGTCGGGCAGACCGCCGAGGGCGTGCCGGGTGTGATCATGAGTGGCGCCAGCATTCAGGACAATCGGGTTGAAGTGGGTGTTGCCACTCGCTACTTCTGGGCAGACGGCAACGCCGGTTTCTCGGTGAGCCAGTCCAAAGAGGACGACTACGAGGCGCTGGCGGTAGGTTTGGATGTCGCCTGGAACAGCGAGGACAATTCGCGGACCTGGTCGGCGTCGATCAGTAGCTCTTCGGACACAGTTGAGCCGGTACAGGGCGTGATTCCCGTCTTCATCGATCGCGAAGACATTGATACGCAATCGGGATATTTCGGCGTTAGCCAGATTCTCTCGCAGACGGCCATTGTGCGAGTGGGGCTCAGCTACACCTACAGCGAGGGCTATCTCACCGATCCCTATAAGTTCGCCGACGCCCGCCCCGACGAGCATGCTCGAGTGGCGTTGTCACTGGGTTACCGGAAGTTTGTCGTCGACGCCGACGGCGTACTGCAGGTGGATTACCGTTACTACGATGATGACTGGGGTACCGACTCACACACGCTGGAATTGGCCTGGACCCAAAACTGGCGATCGCTCGCCCTGACGCCTTACCTGCGCTATTACACCCAGCGCGAGGCGGATTTCTTTTCAGTGATTGCAGACCGCAGTCAGACTTACTTTGCCGATGATTATCGCCTGGCGTCCTTTGGCGCGGTGACTGCGGGGGTGCGCAGTGAATGGCGCTTGGGTGACTGGGAGATCGAGGCCCAGATCGAGCGCTACCGTAGCGACAACGATTGGGGTGTGTTCGCGGGTGACAACGCGCCGGCCTTGGTCGATTTCTGGCGGGGCACGTTGGGCGTCAGCTGGCGTTTTGACTGATCCGCTCCGCCGCATCGAGCGGCGCTTCCGGGTCATGGGTGGCCCGGCGACGCTGGTGATTGATGCGCCCGTCGGGATTGACGGCGAGGCTGTGCTTGAGGGCGCCGAGGCTCGGCTCAACGAGTTGGAGCAGCGCTTTAGCCGCTATCGCGATGACAGTCTCGTCAGTGTGATCAACCAGCGCGCGGGCACGGGAGTCGTAACACCCCTCGACCCAGAGGCTCGGGCGTTGTTCGCCTTGGCTGACCAGCTGTGGCGGTTCTCAGGGGGGCGCTTCGATGTGACCTCGGGTGTGTTGCGCCACGCCTGGGACTTCAAGGCCGGTCAAGCGGTTGAGCCCGAACGTCTGGCCGAGCTGGTGGCTCGCATCGGCTGGTCGCGGGTGTCGCTCAATGACGCCGGAATCGCCCTGCCTGATAGCGGTATGGAGCTCGATTTAGGGGGGCTCGCCAAGGAGTATGCGGCAGATGCTGTCGTTCATTGGCTGCGTGCTGCCGGTATCAGCCATGGTCTGGTTGAGCTCGCGGGTGATATCGCCACGCTTGGTGGCCAGGCAGGTGGCGACCCCTGGCGGGTGGGCATCCGCGATCCTCATCGGCCCGGGGATAGCTTGCTCACCGTGGGGCTGGCGGATGCCGCTGTCACCACCAGCGGCGGGTATGAGCGCCAGTTCGATCATCAGGGGCGGCGGTTGCACCACCTGCTGGACCCGGAGACCGGGCTGCCAGGGCCGGGGCCGATCAGCGTCACTGTGTTGGGCGATAACTGTTTGACTGCCGGTGCCATCGCGACTGTCGCCTGCTTGACGCCGGAGGATCTGGTGCCGGCCTGGCTCGATGACGCGGGATTGCCCTGGCTGATGGTGGGCCGTGCGGGCGCGCTTTTCGGCCCGCTGTGCGAGCGCGCTACCCCTGATTGAATTTCTGGTACATTGACCGGCACTGGCTGACGCGCCCGTCACGTGTCGACAAAAATTCGCTTCTAGTTCCCCCGGACAGCGCCGGGTGTGAGGGCATGGTAGTGATGGCAAAAGCAGGCGGGTCAGCGATTCTTCGCGCCACCTTTACCCGAGTTATCCGTGCTGCAGGTTACACAGTCCTGGGACTCTTGCTGTGTCCGTTGCCCGCTGCGGCGCAGCCTGTGGCGGACCAGCAGCTCGCGGCAATATTGCTGTTGATGAACCAGCGCATGATGAGTCTCGAGGAGGAAGAAGAAGGCCCTGACCCGCTGCAGTACTACGTTGCTAACGTACGCGGCCCCGTGGTGCAGGCCCAGTGCCTCAGCTGTCATGTCCCTGGGGGGGTTGCCCCCAGTTTCGGCGCGCAGCTTGTATTTAGCCTCACCGATGATGCCGCCAATGTGGAGGCGATACGCGCCTACAACGAACTGCGGGGTGACGGCGGCGTCACATTACTCGCCAAAATCAGCGGCGGGCAAAATCACGTCGGTGGTGCACCGTTCCCACCGAGCAGCGCGGAGTATCAGGCGCTGGCTGCCTTGATTGAGATACTCAATGCGGTCGATACCCGTTCCGCTGACGTCGAGGGCCGGGGCTTCTTCGCCGGTGTCACACTCGCCAGCCCAGAGCAAACCCTGCGTCGTGCCGCTTTGATTCTGGCCGGCCGTCTGCCCACGGATGAGGAGCAAGCGCTGGCTGAAGAGGGTGATGCGGGGCTGCGTCAGGCAGTGCTGGGGCTCATGAGCGGTTCCGGCTTTCATGATTTCCTGATCCGCGGCGCCAATGACCGGCTGCACACCGATGGTTTCCTCAATGGGTTGTTCGCCGAAATTTCCGATTTGAATGCGGACGGCGCATCTTTCTACCCGGTGGGGGCCGCCCGTTTCTTCCTGCCCGCCCCTTACACCGAGGCACAGAACGAGGCCCGCTGGAATTTTCGGCTCAGCTATGACTACGGCGTGGCGCGGGCGCCACTGGAGTTGATCGCACATGTTGTGGAGAACAACCTCCCGTACACGGAGATCCTGACCGCGGACTACACCATGGTGAATGTGGCCACCGCTGAAGTCTTCCGCTCCGGCGTCAGCTTCAGTCCCGCGGAAGGCTGGCGAACGTTCAAACCCGGTGTGAACCGTGGTCAGGTGTTGCAGGATGACGAATACGTTGGTGATTTCGTCCAGGATTCTGGCTTCCAGGTGCAGGCACACAGCGGATTTATCGAGTACCCCCACGCGGGCCTGCTCAATGATTTGGCTTGGTTGAACCGCTACCCTTCGACCGAGACCAACCGCAATCGTGCCCGGGCCCGGTGGACTTACTACCATTTCCTGGGCGTCGATATCGAAAAGTCGGCACCGAGAACCACCGACCCAGTGGCCTTGTCGGATACCAATAACCCGACACTCAACAATCCAGCCTGCACGGTGTGCCACGAGCGGCTTGACCCCGTGGCTGGCGCCTACCAAAACTACGGCAACGTGGGTTTCTTTCGCAGTTCGTGGGGTGGGCACGACGCCTTGCCTGATACCTACAAGTACCCCGAGTGGTTTGAGGCGGACCCGGCGCCGTCGCCCTATCAGCTTGGAGATACCTGGTATCGCGATATGCGCCATCCGGGTTTTGCTACCCGCCAGGTGCCAGCCAGCCAGGACGCGACCAGCCTCCGCTGGCTGGGCCAGCAGCTTGTCGCGGATCCCGCCTTTGCGACCGCAGCTGTAGGTTTTTGGTGGTCCTCATTGATGGGTGTCGACCTGCTCGCAGCACCCGAGGTCCCTTCGGACCCGAATTACAACCAGTTGGCCCGAGCCTTTGAGGCGCAGCAGCAAGATGTCGCTACCTTGGCGACGAACTTTGCCAGTGGTGGGTTCCAACTGAAATCCCTGCTCGCCGATATGGTCCTCTCGCCCTGGTTTCGCGGCAAGGCGGTGGACGCGAACGTTGCGACGACTCGCGGGGCAGAGCTGGCTCAGGTGGGCGTGGACCGACTGCTCACGCCCGAGGAATTGGAGGCCAAGACCGAGGCGGTGCTGGGGTATGCCTGGAACAAATGGCCTGACGACTCCTATTGGCAGGCCGACGGTTTTTACAGCGCTTTGATCGACCGCTACGGACTGTATTACGGCGGCATTGATTCGGTGGGGGTCAAAGCGCGTAGTCCGGCCATGACCGCATTGATGGCCAACGTCGCCGAGCGACAGGCGCTCGAGCTCGCCTGTGGTGTGACGACCCTGGATTTTTTTGACAATCCCCGGGCGGAGGATCGACGGCTATTCCGCCAGGTATCGGCTTCTACAACGCCATTGAGCGAAATCACCGCAGATGTGTCTGTTCCCATCAGCGACTACGCTCAGCGTCGCGGCTTCGATGTAGCCACCCCGTTGAACGCAGGTCGGCGCCGACTGACCGTGCACTTCAACAATGACGCCGGCAGTAGCACTGAGGATCGGAACCTTTATATCGATGCGATCGAGGTGTACCGAGATGACACGTTGATCGCGCGAGTCGAGGGTGAGACGTTTCTTGAGACGCCCGGGTTTAGCCGCACCACCTACAGCAACGGCGAGGGCATGGGGGGCGTGGTCTGGGGTGAGGTCAACGGCAGTTGGCAACCGATTGGCTGGAACCTTTGGAGCAACGGTTTTGCCAGCGTGCCCTTCGATTTGCCCGCCGATGACGATTATCGCTTCCGCGTGATTGCCTGGGGGTCGGGGTTCGAGGGGGGCGGCCCGCAGGCCACCTTCAGTGTAGAGGCGACCCAGCCCGGGGAGACGACCCGCGGTAGCGCGGCGATCAAGGCGCAAATACGCAGTCTCTACAAGCGGCTGCTGGGGGATGATTTGCTTGTCGATGATCCGGAAATCGAAGCGGTCTATGCCCTGCTCGAGCAGACGTGGGTCGATCGGCGTGGTCAGGAGCACAACACCTGGGCCTGGTATGGAGAAGAAGAGGAGTGTTTCTTCCCCCGGGAAATCCGTGAGGAAGACTGGGTGGCGGGCATCGGTTCCGACCCGTCCCAAATGCTCTATAGCTGGGCCAGCGTGATCTATTACTTCCTCACGCACTTCGATTACCTGCATGAGTAGGGCGGTGAGATGAAACGACGTGACTTCGTCAAGCAGCTTGCCCTGGGTGCAAGTGGGGCGGCATTGGGTAGTACGCCGATGCGTGTTTATGCCGCACCATCGGACTATACGGGCCAGCTGTTGGTGGTGCTGCAGTTGGATGGCGGCTGGGATGTCACCAGCTTCTGCGATCCCAAGTCGAATCAGCCCGGTGAACGTGTCATCAACCATTGGGCCTCGTCGGCGTCGATTCGCACGGCGGGCCGCATTCACTATGCCCCGTTTGCCGCCAACCAGCGCCTGTTCGACAGCCACCACGCCAAAATGCTGGTGATCAATGGTGTCGATGCGCAGACCAACTCGCATACAACCGGGGTTTTGCATAACTGGTCGGGGCGGAATGCTGCGGGTCTGCCCACGCTGACGGCGTTGTTCGCCGCCGCCCGGGCACCTGAATTGCCACTTGCTTATGTCAACAACGGTGGCTTCGTCCACACTGCCGGACTGCTGCGCTATAGCCGTCTCAACGATTACGACGCCCTGATTGATCTGTTGGATCCGGTGGTGGTGCCTTGGGAGCGTGAGCGAAACCTGCGCCGGCCCGGTGATATCAGTCGCGTCCAGCGATTCCAGCGTGCGGCGCTCGAGCGCCGCTTGGCCAGCCCTACACTGACGCCGCGCCAGCGGGCTAACGTCGAGGCTTACCTTGGTGCAAGAGATAGCCGCAGTTCGCTCAGCGATCTGCTCAATCGCCTGCCGACGGGGGATGCGATCCAGGCCGAGGTCGCCCTCGGTGGCGGTCTGAACCAGAACAGCGATTTGCTGCGCCAGATCCAGCTCACTTTATTGACCTTCCAGTCCGGTGTGGGGGCTGCCGCAGATCTGATGTTCGGTGGCTTCGATACCCACGTGAATCACGACGCTCAGCACGCGGCACTTTACAGCCATCTGGCAGATGCCTTGGATTATTTCTGGGCCTACGCTGAAGAACTGGGCATCGCCAATCGAATCACCCTAGTGCTTGGGTCTGATTTTGGCCGCACACCGTTTTACAACGCTGACAACGGCAAGGATCACTGGCCGATTGGCAGCTATATCGTCATGGAGCAGGCGCCTGAATGGGGGAGCCGGGTCGTTGGTGTGACCGATGGGGCACACAATGCCCTGCGGATCGACCCAACCAGTCTCGCCCGCGATGACGCCAATGGGATCATTCTGCATCCAAAGCATGTTCATCAGGCCCTGCGTCGTTATCTGGGTATCGATGACTTCGCCGTACAGCAGGGACTGAGCTTTGGGGTCACCGAGGATGTTGACCTGTTCGCGCCCAACAAATGGACCCAGAGCTGAACTTTTCCGGCTTGCGCTGACCCAATGACCTGATACCGTGGGTGATGACCGCGCGAATCCCGGCGCGCGGTGGGTGTTTGTGCGTTTGGCTGCGTCAAGACGGTCCTCTGCAAAACCCAGTTCGACAAAGACGATACCTCTTTAACGTACGCTGCTATGTTGCGAAACCATTGGCATATCCGGCTAGCCGGTCTGTTCCTCATTCTGAGCCTGTTGACCCAGGCGACCGTGGCGGCTGCCCAGTCTCTCACTCCGCAGCAGTTGGCGGCGGTGTTGCTGTTAATCAACGGCTTGCCGGAGGAAGAGGAAGAACCGGGTGGTATTGATCCACCGGCGTTCTACAGAACCAATATTGCAGGCCCTGTCGTCGCCGCTCGATGCCAGACATGCCATGTTGCCGGGGGATTTGCCGGTGCTACGCCACTGATTTTCCAGCCCGGTAACGATGCCGCCAACTTCGCGGCAATCAGTGCCTATGTGCAAGCCGAGCAAGGCCGCGGCGAGCGGCTATTGCGCAAAGTGCGCGGTCTGGATGGCCACGGCGGTGGCACTGTGTTTACAACGCTGAGCACCGAGTACCAGGACTTGCAGGCCCTGGTTGATGCGCTCAGTGGTAACGACAGCAGCGGAGACGGCGTCGCCGGCGCCGGCTTTTTCTCGGGTGTAACGCTCGCTGGCGCTGACCGAACGCTGCGCCGGGCCGCGCTGATGCTGGCTGGGCGCCTGCCTACCGAGGCTGAGGTGTCTCAGGCCCGCAGTGGCGAGTCGGGATTGCGTGCCGCAGTGCTGGGCCTGATGGCCGGAGAAGGTTTTCATCAGTTTTTGTTGCGCGGTGCCAATGACCGACTGCACACCGATGGTTTCATTAACGGCCTTCGTTTTCAGATGGCGCGTCTCGATGCCGAAGGTGGCTATCAGTATCCGGAGGGCGCCAATGCCTTCCTGCTGCCCACCGGCTACACCGGCGCTCAGTTGGAGGCGCGGGAGACTTTCGAGGATCGTTACAGCATCGGTCTGGCGCGAGCACCGCTGGAACTGATTGCCTACGTAGTAGAGAACGACCTGCCGTACACCGAAATTTTGACGGCCGATTACACCATGGTGAATCGCAATGTCGCTCAGGTGTATCGCAGTAACGTGAGTTTTGGCAGTGGTGAGGATCATCGCGTATTCAAGCGCGGTCAGAACCGCGGCTTGGTCCTGCGTGACGCGAACTACCGTGGTCAGGCCCGGGGAGGGCGCGGCTGGGAAATCACCAGTCATGGCCCGTTCCAGACGTATCCCCACGCCGGTATTCTCAGCGAACCCGCGTGGCTCAATCGCTACCCGTCCACGGAAACCAACCGCAACCGCGCCCGTGCGCGCTGGACGTACTACCACTTCCTGGGTGTCGATATCGAAAAGTCGGCGCCCCGCAGCACCGACCCAGTGGCCCTGGCAGACACCAACAACCCCACGTTGCTGAACTCGGCGTGTACGGTCTGCCACGACCGTCTTGATCCAGTCGCCGGTGCTTACCAGAACTATGGCGACGAAGGCCTGTACCGTGATTTTGCGGGGTTTCGCTGTGACAGGGATGGCGCCAATTGCGAGGTATTTGGCGGCACTGATTCCCTGCCCAACAATTACAAGTTTTTCCGTACCGATACCGATTTTGATGAGCCTGGCTATCAGACGGGCGATCTCTGGTACCGGGGTATGCGCCCACCGGGTCTCGGGGCGGCGACACTGCCTGGCGCACGCGCGGACGATGGGCTGGCCTGGCTCGGTCAACAGATTGTCAACGACCCCCGCTTCGCCACCGCTGCGGTGACTTTTTGGTGGCCTGCACTGATGGGCAAGCCCGTGTTGGAGCCGCCGTTGTTTTCGGCGGGTAGTGACTTTGCGCAGCGGGTCAATGCGTTTGATGCTCAACAAAACAGCATTCAGGCGCTCGCTGACAGCTTCCGCAGTGGGGGCTATAACCTCAAGAATCTGCTCGCCGATCTTGTGATGTCACCGTGGTTCCGGGCGCAGTCGGTCGATCCGCAGGTACTGGCACAGCGGGGAGCAGAGTTGCGGGCACTGGGCGTTGACCGATTGTTGACGCCGGAGGAACTCGAAGCCAAAACCGAAGCTGTGCTCGGTTATGCCTGGGCTAAACGCGAGGGAGATCCCGATCGTTTCCTCGATGGCTTTAATAGTGCGTTGGACGATCGATTCAAGCTCTACTACGGCGGTATCGACTCCGAAGATGTACTCGACCGGGTGACGACCATCACCGCGCTGATGTCCAATGTGGCCGAGCGTCAGGCGCTCGAAATGTCTTGTGGCGTGGTAGCGCTCGAATTCATTACACCGCCCGAGCAGCGGCGGCTGTTCCCTGAAATAGAAAAGACCCTGTCGCCGCTCGATGAAAATGACATCACCGTTGATGTCCTGGCACAGAGCTTCACCGATCGCCGCAATTACGATGTGCCGGTTGATACCGGTGGCGGCGTGCGAGCGATTCGCATCGAGTTCAACAACGATGCTTTTGACGCCACGACCCAGCAGGATCGCAACCTGCATATCGACGCCATCGATATTCTGCGTGATGGGGTGGTGATCAGTCGGATTGAAGGCGAGGCATTCCAGAGCGCTCCTGGTTTCCAGCAGACCAGTAGCCGGGTTGGCCGGGCCGACGGCGACAACTGGCGGATGGGCGGCTCAGGCTTTGTCGAAGTACAGACCAACTTACCTGCTGCCGGCCAGTACACCGTCCGTGTCAGGGCCTGGGGTACGCGGGCCTTTGGGGTCGGGCCCGAGATGAGCGTGAGTGTCGCAGCACTCACGCCCGACCAGAACACCGCGGCCTCGCGGGTGCTGCGAGCCCAGGTGCGAGAGCTCTATGAGCTGATGCTTGGCGATAACTTGCTCGTGAGCGACCCCGAGGTAGAGGCGGTCTATTCGCTGTTGATCGACACCTGGCAGGCGCGCCAATCCCACGCGGAGAGCGAGCAGGCCTGGAGTTCCAGCGAGGAGAACTGTGTGTTCCCAAGAGAGGTGAGTGGCGTCGACTATGACAATGGCCTGCGCCAGGATCGCTCGCAAATGGTCTTTGCCTGGACCTCGGTGGTCTATTACTTCCTCACCCATTTCGATTTTCTGCATGAATAGGGCGGGCTTATGAAGCGCAGGGATTTTCTGAGGTCTGCCGTACTGGGAGCCGGCGGTCTCCTACTCGCAGCGCCCGGTAGCCGGGTATTTGCTGCGCCCGAGGATTACACGGGACGCTTCCTCGTTTCCCTGCAGTTGACCGGCGGTTGGGATGTCACCAGTTTTTGTGACCCCAAAATCAATCCATCGGGCGGGCCGGTCATCAACAACTGGGCAAACGATTTCAGCAGTCTCAGCCAACTGCCGGGCTCGGATCGGCTGCGTTGGGCACCCTTCGCCAGCAACGAGCGTCTGTTCAGCAATCACTTCCGCAAGATGCTGGTGATCAACGGTGTTGATGCCCAGACCAATTCACATAGCACGGGCATTATCTACAACCACTCGGGTGCGAATGCTGCGGGTCAACCCACATTGACGGCCTTGTTTGCGGCGGCGCAGGAGACTGATTTACCGCTGGCCTATGTCAATAACGGTGGCTTTGTGGCCGCGGAGGGGTTGGTTCGATTCAGTCGGCTTGACCGCATTGGCGAGCTCGACGATGTACTCGATCCGGTGAGCAGTCCGGGTGAGGCGGCGCGGCCGCTGCGGCGGGCCAGTGATATCAGCCGAATCCAGGCCTACCAGGCCGCGGCGATGCAGCGACGATTGGAGCGAGACAACATTACGCCGCTGCAACGGGAGAATCTCAATGCGTATCTGAGTGCCCGTAGCAGTCGGGATTCGCTGCTCGACTTCCGCAACAGATTGCCCACCGAGGCCAATCTCCAGCCCGATGTCACCCTGCCCGGGGTGAGCGTACGTAGTTCACTCCTTCCGCAAATACAGCTGGCGCTGCTGGCTTTCCAGTCGGGTGTCGGTGTGTCTGCCGACCTTCAGTTGCGCGGATTCGACACTCACTCGAATCATGACGCCGAGCACCGGGTGCTGTTTGAGCATGTGGCAGACGCCATCGATTATTTCTGGAGTTTCGCGACGGAGCTGGGCATCGCTGATCGCATTACCATGGTGATTGGCTCCGACTTCAGTCGCACTCCACGCTATAACTCGGGCGCTGGCAAGGACCACTGGCCGATTGGCAGTTACATCGTGATGGAAAACAATCCAGTCTGGGGCAACCGCGCGGTTGGCCTCACCGATGAAGGCCACCACGCCCTGCGCATCAACCCCACGACGCTTGCGCGGGATGACGCGGCCGGGGTCTTGTTGCACCCGGAGCATGTGCACCAGGCGCTGCGCCGTTACCTCGGGCTCGAGGCCTTCGCTCAAGCCCGGTCGGTGGTCTTGCCCACCACCGATAGCGTGGACTTTTTCAGGGCTGACCGCTGGAGCAGCTGAGGGGCTATCAGTCCCCCGCTTGCCCATTCATGTAGTCCAAAGTCAGTGCGGTCAACGCCCTCACCCCAACCGGCAGGGCCCGCTCATCCGCATAGAAGCGTGGCGAGTGGTTCGGGTACACCAACTCTGGGTTGTCCGGCGCTACACCCAGGAACAGGAACAGGCCCGGCACCTCGTTGGCAAAGTAGGAAAAGTCCTCGGCGGTGGTGGTTTGTGTGGCCTCGATAAATCCGTCGCCCGCGACTTGCTGCAGCGTCGGTGCCATCTGCCGGAACAGCTCCGGGTCATTGCGGGTGACGCCGTAGCCGAGGTTGATTTCTACCTCTGCGGTGGCACCGGCAGCTTCGGCAATACTGGTGGCGGTGCGTTCGATGCGTCGATGGATATCAGTGCGGGTATCTGCATCAAAGGTGCGGATGGTACCCACCAGCTCCACCGACTCTGGAATGATGTTGTTGCGCACACCCCCTGAAATCTTGCCCACGGTGACAATCGAGGGCGTCAGTGTGGCGTCCAGCTGTCGTGAAACTATGGTTTGCAGGCCCAGTACGACCTGGCTTGCGGTCACCACCGGGTCCACCCCGGCCCACGGGACCGCACCATGGGTTTGCTTGCCTTTCACCACAATCCGGTACTGGTCAGAAGACGCCATCAGACCGCCGGGACGAGTGGCGACGGTACCCACCGGCATAGGGAACACGTGCAGCCCGAAGACCGCATCGGGTTTGGGGCTCTCGAAAGCGCCCTCGGCGATCATGAGCTCAGCGCCGCCCATCGAGCCGTCGGGTGTGCCTTCCTCTGCGGGCTGAAAGATGAACTTCACCGTTCCCGGTAGTTCGTCGCCCATGCTGGCGAGCACCTCGGCAACCCCCATGAGAATGGAGACGTGATTGTCGTGGCCGCAAGCGTGCATGACGCCGACCTCCTGGCCCTGGTAAACACCCCGGGCCTTGGAGGCGAAGGGCAGGTCTACGAGCTCGGTGACGGGTAGTGCGTCCATATCCGCTCGCAAGGCGACGACAGGACCGTCACCGCCGCGCAGTATGCCGATGACGCCCGTGTGCGCAACTTCGGTCTGCACCTCCATGCCCAGTGATCGCAGATGGTCTGCGACCATCGCGGCAGTGCGAAATTCCTGATTGCTGAGCTCGGGGTGTTCATGCAGATCCCGTCGCCAGGCGACGACCTCGGGCATGATCTCGGCCACTTTGTTTTCGATGGCAGTCGGCAGCTGCGCTGTCGCCAACGGCGCGAGCAGGGCGGTGATTCCGGCGCAGATAGTGCGGGTGGCGTTGTTCATCATCGGTCTCCAGCAATTCGAGTCAGTGGTCATCATACGCAGGTGACGGCCCCAGGGGGGGCAGGCGACGCCCCCTTGCCACCGCCCCAGAATTAACATACTCTGCACTTACATATTCTGTATGTAAGGGTTGTTTATGGATATTGCACTTGAGCCCTGGCACCTATGGACCATTCTGGCGGTCTGCCTGTTTATCGGTGAGGTGTTCATACCCGGCTTCCTGCTGGCGAGTTTGGGTGTTGGCAGCCTGGTGGCTGCCGCCGCGCATCACTTCAGCGATGACCTGGGTATTGGGATTGGTGGCTTCGTCGTCGGTGCTGGCTTATCGCTGGCGCTGATTCGGCCTTACTTCGCGAAGGCGCTTGGCCCAGAGCAGGAATCCCACTTTGGTGCAGAAGGCATGATCGGTGACGTGGTCACCATCAGTGATGCCAGTGATGTGGGCGGCAGCATGAAAGCCCGCTACCGCGACACATTGTGGTCACTGCGTTGTGAGCAGGATCTTTTTGAAGGTGACAAGGCTGAGATCGTCGATGTTGACGGTGGTGTTCTGGTCGTCAAACCCATTGAGGAGAATTGAGATATGTCTGAAGCAATTACGATCGTCTTAGGTTTTGTCGCAGTCTTCGTTATTGTCCTGACAGTCAAGGGTATTCGCGTAGTACCTGAACGCTCGGTGATGATGATCGAGCGACTCGGCAAGTTCAGCCGTCAGTTAAATGCAGGACTCAACATTATCGTGCCGATTATCGATTCGCCGCGGAAAGTGCCGGTGCGCAGTACCATCCGTGACGAAGCCGGCAACAAGTACCACCAGGTCGAGATGGAGACCAGTCTGGATCTGCGTGAGCAGGTCTATGATTTCCCCGCCCAGCAAGTGATCACTCGGGACAACGTGGGAATTCTGGTCGACGCGGTGGTGTATTTCGCCATTATGGACCCCCAGCGGGCAACCTATGAGATCGCCAATCTGCCGCTGGCATTGGAGACATTGACGCAAACCACGCTGCGTAACGTCATCGGTGAGATGGATCTCGATGACACCCTGTCGTCCCGCGACACGATCAACGCCAAATTGGTCGATACCATTGATCAGGCAGCGAATGGTTGGGGCGTGAAGGTCAATCGCGTTGAGGTGCAGGACATTCAGCCGCCGCAGGACGTGACCCAGGCGATGGAGCAGGTCATGAAGGCCGAGCGTGAACGCCGGGCCAATGTGACCGAGGCTGAGGGCTTCAAACGAGCCGAGGTGCTCAAGGCGGAAGGTGAGCGCGACGCGCGTATCGCCGAGGCCGAAGGTGAGCAGAAGGCCCAGATCGCAGAAGCCAAGGGTGAAGCGGAAGCCATTCGCGAAGTCGCCCAGGCAAAAGGTGAGGAGTTGTCGATTCTCAAGGAGCACCTCGGTGAGCAGGGAACCGCCGACTACCTGGTGGCCCTGCGCTACATGGAAACTCTCGACAACATGGCGAAGAACGACAACGTGGTTTGGATGCCTCACTCTGCCGCCGATGTCGGCGGGATGATTGGCGGTTTTAAAAAGCTGCTTGAAACCAAACCTATCCCGGCGGGTGAATCAGCCGGCGCCAACTGATGGTCACCGCTCATCCGGGTAAGTTGATTGCCCCGTTGGTGCTTGAGCCTTCGGGGATCTCCCAGTCTGAGCTGTCGCGACGACTGGGATTCAATCAACCCCAACCCGTCAATGAATTGGTGAATGGGAAACGTGGTTTCACGCCGAAAATGGCGCTGCTGTTTGACCAGGTCACCGAGGGCGCGTTTCCGGCGGTGTTTTGGCTGACTGCACAGGCGCTTTACGACGCCGAGTCAGCGCGGGACGGCATCTCGCCCGGGCGGCGCTCGGCGGTTGACCCGGTGAAGATCGAGCAGGCTCCCGACGATATCGCCCAGTCGGCGGGCTCAGAGCGTTTGTTCGCTCTGTCCCGGGAGCTCAAGCGGCTCTGTGAGGCCGGTTAGGCGGGGCGCAGTCCCCGGGGGGCATATCCGGTGGCGCCAGTTTTTACTCGCTGCCTTCAGCGGCTGCGGCCAGCGCTTGGTCGAGCAGCTTGACCAACTCGTCGCGACCCAATCGGTGCGGGCCCCAGCTGTTTAGCTCGACCAGTTGCTGGACTTTGCCGCCGATGGTCCAGCCCTGTTCCTCGGCAGTCGGAGTCACGACGTAACGGCGCAGTGGCTTGTCGGCGAACAGTGCATGCATATAGGCGGCCGACACGTCATCGGGCAGCTTGTAGGACAACTCGCGTTTTTCGGTGTCCTCATACATGGCCTGCATTTCGGGCGTGATTTCGCCGCCCGCCGCCAGCACTTTGTCGAAGCCGCGTTTCACCGCATTGCGGCGGATGTGTGTCTGGTAGTTGCCGGGTTCGATGACGCTGACGGAAACGCCCAAGGGCGCCATTTCGGCAGCCAGTGCGTCGGTGTAGCCCTCGATCCAGTGTTTGCTGCCTGAGTAAGCACTGCCGCCGGCCCAGCTCAGTGTGCCCGCAATTGAGCCAGTCGTGGCGATGCGGCCCTTCGACGCGACTACCATGGGACCAAACGCCTGGGTGACCCGGTAGACGCCCTCGACGTTGACTTTGTAGACCCGTGTTTGGTCCTCAATCGGTGTATCCAACACCGCGCCTCCACCACCAATGCCCGCGTTATTGACGAGTGCATACAAACCGGTGCCGCTTTCACTGATCTGTTTGGCGACCGCGTCGACTTGCGCCTGGTCGGTGACGTCCATCATCACGGCCGTGACGTTGGCGATGGCATTGAGTGTCTTGAAATCCTCATCATTTCTGACACCCGCATACACGTGGTGACCCGCCTCGGCGAGTGTCTCGGTAAGGTGGCGGCCGATACCGGTGCTGGTGCCAGTGACCAGAATGGACTTCTGCGCCGTTTGCGCCAGGGTTGGGGTGGCGATGGTTGCGATCAGCAGCAACAGGGTGGCGTTCAGCATTCGAGCGATCTTGGATGTCATGGCTTTTCCCTGCGAGTCGGTTTTCTCGCAGGCTAGCACAGGACCTGAGTTGTTAGCCGTCCGTAGATACCTGATTGCGGCCTTGCGCCTTTGCCCTGTAGAGGGCCTGGTCAGCACTGCTGATTAGTGCTGCGGCACTTTCCCCGCCGCTCGGCAACATCGACGCGACGCCGGCGCTGGCGGTGATGACGTCAGCCGTTTCAGATTCTGGGTGGGGTATCTCAAGGTCGGCGACGGCGGTCAGGATTCGCTCGGCAACCAGGGTTGCGTCTTCGGCAGAGGTTCCCGGGAGAAGGACCACAAATTCTTCGCCACCATAGCGACAGACCGAGTCCGTGGCGCGGCTGGCTTCATTACACAACGCGGTAGCGACACGGACCAGTGCGCTGTCACCCGCGGGATGGCCGTAGCTGTTGTTGAATTTTCCGAACCAGTCGATGTCGAGCATGATGCAGGCCAGGGGCTTCTTGTCTCTCCGCGCGCGCGCCCAATCGCGTTCGAGTTCCCGGTCGAAGAACCGGCGATTGTAAGTACCTGTCAGCGCATCCCGGTCTGCGAGATCCTCCAGTTTGCGGTTCTGTTGTCGCAGGGCTTGATCCTGGCTTTCAACCAGTCCAAGCAATCGATCGAGATAGCGCGCGACAATGCCAATTTCATCGCCCCGGTGGATAGGCAGGCGCAATGAAAAGTCTTCACTGCGTGCAATCGCGCCCACGAATTCACTGAGTTGCTCAAGCGGCGTGACAATGCGACGCGACACGACGGTGGAAAAGAGCACCAGCAGCGCCACCGTGGTCGCAAAGCCCACCAAGTCTGACAGGGAGATGGCGCCCGCGTTGAAAGTGCGTGCCGGGGTTGGCTGGGTCACCACAAACAGGGGATCGCCGAAAACGTCGCGCAGTATCCACTGAATTTGCCCGCTATTGCCGCGGCGTGTCACCCCGGTGTCGGACGCGAGAATGGCAGCGATGGAATCGGTACCCAGGGCCGGATCGTAGCGGTCGAACTGCATTGCCCGATCGCCCATCAACTCTTTGAAATAGCCTTGGTTCACGCGCTGCCAAACCATCAGGTGCCCGATGGGCGGAATACTGGCGTCATCGTTACTGATGCCGGTGATCGCAAAAACGATGGGGCCAATAGAAGAATCCACGAATCCGCTGGCAACGGCATTGAAGCTTCCCGAGATGAGCGGCAGTAGCTGAGAGACTGCGAAGTCGGGGGCTTCACCGGGCTCGAGCGTCTGATGATCGAAAACGGATTCGAAAAACACGCGACCTTCCAGATCAAAGTAGCGGTATCCATCGACACGGGGCACCGTATGCACCGAATACTGATACTGGAATTCTTGAGTCAGGAACTCGGCATAAGCGTCTTCTTCCTGCCGGGTCTTCATGAAGTCGTAAGCGCCAGTCCAGTGGCCGTTATCAATGGCGATGGTGGCTTTGCGTGCTAACTCGAGTGACAGCAAGTGCCGGGTTTGCTCGGCCAGCACAACATCGTTGCGGTGCTCTTGAAGATGCAGCGCAGGCAACTCAAAAAAGTAGCGTGTGAACAGTTGGGTGAAAGTCACCAACACGAGACAGCCAGCAAAGACCATCAATAGGACTGTTCGTAGCGATAGCTTTGAGTGAGTGGTCACTTATCCGGTGCCGCCTTTGTTTTGTGGCATAGTCGCTGCAATCACGTTCGTGTTCAATGGCGAAATGTCACGCGGTCTGGGTGGTGTATACCGGGTTATTGTTGGCTGCGGCAGTGTGTTGGGAAATAGCCTGGGAGGGTGAGTGTCGTTCTACGTTTTTGCAAAGTTCGTGCACATCACCGGCGTGGCCATGTTGATGGGCAATATCACGGTCACCGCGATCTGGAAGTTCTTTGCTGATCGGGATGGCCGTCCTGCCGTGCTGGCTTTTGCGCAAAAGCTGGTGACCTACACCGACTGGTCCATGACGGTTTGGGGCGTGGCCCTATTGATGCTCGGGGGTTACGGCATGACATGGGCTGCGGGATTCTCGCTGTTACAAGGCTGGCTGTTGTGGAGTCAGTTGTCCTTTGTGCTGGCGGGGCTCATCTGGTTGTTCATCATCGTCCCTATACAAATACGCCAGGCCCGTTTGGCTCGGAGTTTCATAGGGGATGACGTTGGTGATGAGTATCGACGCCTCTCCAGACGTTGGCTGGTTTGGGGGCTGATTAGTACGGTGCCGCTGGTACTCGCCACCTGGCTGATGGTGGCGAAGCCAACGCTATAGAGACTTCTCGGGATCGGCCCAGTCGATTTATGCTCCTGTCTCCGAAAACTCAGGCATGAGAGCACTCAATGACATCCGGTTCATACCCCATTGGCACGCCCGGCACCCCCTGGGGTGCCGCTGAAAAGTCGGCTTGGCGGGCGGTGCAGTCAATCCGCCGATCGTATCGCGAGCAGGTATTGGCCCGGCTCGCTCCGTTGGCTGATCGCTATAACAGCGTTGAGTACGGTGTGCTCGACTACGAGGAGGGGCGCTACCCGCTGCTGGGGCTCACCACACGTGACTGGCACGAGGATCGTCCCAGTGTGCTGGTCACCGGCGGGGTGCATGGCTATGAGACCAGTGGGGTGCAGGGGGCTATCCGTTTTGCCGCAGAATACGCAGCTGATTACGAGGATGAGTTCAATCTCGTGATTGCGCCGTGTATCAGCCCGTGGGGATATGAAACTATCAATCGCTGGAATCCTGACGCCCTCGATCCCAATCGGTCCTTTTTTGAGGGCAGTCCTGTAGGGGAGTCCGCACAACTGATGGCCTGGATTGCGTCTTTGCCCGGGCCGTGGCTCGCGCACTTTGATCTGCACGAAACCACCGACACCGACAACAGCGAGTTCAGGCCCGCTCTGGGCGCTCGTGACGGTGTCGAGCAGGCGGTCTGGGATATTCCCGACGGCTTCTATGGGGTGGGTGACAGCGCAGCGCCTGCGGCAGCGTTTCAGCGCGCCATTATTGAATCGGTGGCGCAGGTTACGCATATTGCGCCCGCCGATGCGGGGGGGCGGTTGATCGGCGAGCCGCTGGCACAGCACGGGGTGATCAATTACGACGTTGGACGGCTGCATCTCTGTGCCAGTGTGACCGACGCCCCCTTCCGGACCACGACCGAGGTTTATCCCGACAGCCCCAAGGTCGATGATGAAAACTGCATACAAGCGCAGGTTGCGGCGGTGTGCGGTGGCTTGGAGTATCTGATCAACCAACTGTGAGGGCGTTGCTTAATGTCTGACCACCACACAATCAATTACATCGAACTCCCTGCCAGGGATTTGGCTGCGACCAAGCAGTTCTTCAGCACGGTGTTCGCATGGCAGTTTGTCGACTATGGCCCCGATTACACGGCGTTTGGTACCGCCGAGGCCGGCGTCGATGGCGGCTTCTTCCGCGCCGATGTCGCCGGGCGTGTTGAAGCCGGTGCGCCATTGGTTGTTCTCTACAGCGAAGATCTCGAAGCGAGTCAGCGCGCGGTTGAGGCTGCCGGCGGGGAGATCTCGACGCCGATCTTCGACTTCCCAGGTGGGCGCCGATTCCACTTCATCGAGCCCAGCGGCAACGAACTTGCGGTCTGGGCGGCGCCGGTTCAAAACTGATTCATTGCAGCAAAGCCGGGCAGGGCCAGGCCAAGCTTCTGGGTCAGCGCGTTTAGATGACTTATCGAGTAGGTCGGGCCTTGCTGCAGGTTGCCCCACACCGGTGCCGGCCAGCAGGGGTCTGTTTCTCGACGGCCAACGACATGCAGGTGTAACTGGGGTACCACGAGGCCCAGTGCGCCGATGTTGACCCGTGAATACTTCAAGCTGAGCTTGAGCACCGATGCCAAAGCGGTGGCGGCATCCATGAGTGCGTTGCGGTGTTCGGTCGGCAGGTCCGTGAAGTCCAGTGCCGGTGTTTTTGGCACCAGCATGAACCAGTGCAGGGACCCATTGCGATGCAGTAATACCAGGGTCTCGTCCTCCAGGCTGCCGAGAACATGGCAATCATTCTGTAGCTGTGCATGTAGCGTGAAGGGCTCGGCCATCGGTCGGGTCTCTGCTGGGGGGTGTGATCGTGGTCAACAGGAACTTGTTGCGTGAGCGCACGCATAAAAATCGATGCGTTCCTGGTTCGTGCACTCTATCTTTAGCGGGTGACAGGAGGAAACCCGCTGATGTTCCGACGTTTACTGCGCTTCATGCCCCTCGTTTTGATGGCCATTGCCGCACCCGCAACGGCTGAGTCCAATGCGGTGTATCGCGTGGCGGTGCTCCAATACGCACAGGAGACTTGCACCTTCTGCCCCGGTGGAGATGCGGACATCAGCGCCCGCACCTGGCGGCGTCCCTTCGTTCCCGGCAGTGAGCTTGAGCAGCGTCAACGTGGGTTCGTGGGGGGCTTTGTACACACTGCGGCCCAACTGTCTGACTTGCAGGTGGTGGGTCTCAATTCGCCGGATTCAGTGTTTGGCGGCTCATCGCGCAGTTGGGAAACGCACGAGAGTTTTGAGCATTTCATGGCACTGATTCTTGATGACCTGCGAGCCCAGATGCCGGTGCAAGGTGTTTATCTCGCGTTGCACGGAGCGATGGCCGTGCGCGGCGTGCCGCGACCCGAGGCGGAAATTGCGCGCCGGGTTCGCGAAGTCGTCGGGCCCAATGTGCCAATCGCCGGATCGTTCGACCTTCACGGTAACGAGGATGAGCAATTTCTGCGCTGGGCCGATGCAGCGTTCGTGACCAAACGGTACCCACACTACGACGCGTTTCATCAGGGTGCGCGCTCAGCCACCTTTTTGCATCGAGCGATGCAGGGTTTGTACCGTGCCACGACCGCGACCCGAAAACCGCCGATCATCACCCCTACCGTGCTGCAATGGACCGGCCAGGGTGCCTCAATGAAGATCATGGAACGCGCACGCCGTTGGGAGGCGCGTGAAGTCGATGCTTTTGTCAGTGTGTTCTATGGATTTCCCTGGTCCGACGTGCCCGATGTCGGCACCACGGTTCATGTAATGACCAACAATGATCCCGCGTTGGCGAACAGGATTGCCGATGATATGGCGGCGTTTATCTGGCGCGTGCGCGCTGATTTTGCCAAGGGTGATTTCCCGATGCCTGGCCCCGCGGTCGCCCAGACGATCGACGCTATCGCGGCCGGCGCGACGCCGGTGGTGTTGGGCGACTACTCGGATCGCCCCGGTGACGCCACCTGGATTCTGCGCGAGCTCATCGAAAAGAAGGTCAGCAAGGTGCTCTATGCGGCGCTGCGCGACGAGCACGCGCTGGCGGTGCTGCGAGCGTCGGACGCTCAACCCGGCGATCCATTTGATCGGGAGGTCGGCGGGTTCACCGGGCCACAGGCGGGACTCCCAGTGCGTGTCACGGGTACCGTTCGCTTTTTTGGCGAGGGCTGGGGGTACGATGAAATCGCCATTGTGGAGTTTGGCGATCAGAACCTGTTGTTCATCACGCCCACCTACGAACAGGTCCGTACGCTGGCGCCGCTGAAGTTTGCGGGCATCGACCCTGATGACTTCGATGTGTTCGTCGTGAAGTCCCGGGTCCACTTTCGGCGCGGTTTCGACGAAACGGGTTATGCCAAGACCATTCTGGTGGTGGACGCACCAGGGCCGTGGTTTGGCACGACCCGGCTGGATGCGCTGGACTATGAGTTTGCCCCGATTGACCGACTCTACCCGTTTGGTGACGGGTCCCCCTAGGCGCGTGTTGTCTGGGCGCGCATGGTTCGCCTAGCGGCGATACACCTCGTCGCCCGCAAAGAAAGTCTGCTGAACTTTGATGCTGCGGAAGCTATTGTCGAGAGGACGTGCGACTTTGCCGTCGAGGATCACGAAGTCAGCCCACTTCCCCGGCGTGATCGAACCTATCTCGTCCTTCCAGGGCGTGATGCTGGCGCCGGCGATGGTGTAGGCGTGTAGCGCCTGATCAAAGTTGAGTGCCTGCTCGGTATGCCAGGGTTGGCCGTCGTTGAAGCCAAAGGGGCTGGTACGGAGTACGGCGTCGGCAATTTGCACGAGCGGGTCCAGTGGTGACGTGGGGTAGTCGGCGCCAAACACCAGTTTTACACCGGCATCGAGCATGCTGCCCCAAACGTAGGCGTGCCCCTCGCGTTCGGCACCTACGCGGTCGGGTACGTAGCCGATCGCATTGGTCGCGTGGTTGGGCTGCATGGAGGCCACGATGTCGAGCGATTCGAAGCGGCCCACGTCTGCTGGCGAGATGATCTCGATATGTTCGATGCGATTCGGATGTGGCACCGGATTCCCCTTGGCACTCTCGAACGCGTCGAGCGTGGCGCGTACGGCGGCATCGCCGATCGAGTGAACCGCCACTGGCAGTCCTGCCGCAGTGATCGCCTGCACCTGTTTGGCGAGATCTCCCGGGGTGGTGATGTATTCACCTCGCCATTCCGCCCGATCCGAGTAATCGGCGAGCATGACCGCAGTATGGGCTGATAGCACGCCGTCGTTCATGAGCTTGACGTAACCCACCTGCAACAGCGGCCCCAGCACTTCTTCCCGACCACTGGCGGCCACTCGGCGGTTGGTGTCGCGCTGGGTCGTCACCAGGCGGTCAACCTCCGCTGCGTAATCCTGTTCCTGTCCCCAAAAGCCGCGTTCTCCGTACCAGACCCGCAATGTCGGTTGGCCTTGCTCGACCAGATAGAGGTAGTCCTTGAGGTCGCCCATTTGGTGCAGGCCCGTGACGCCAAAACTGTTGGCGTAACGGTGCATCTCGGCGAGGCCAGCGCGGCGTTCGGCATCGGTGCGCTCAGGAATGATCTTCCGTACCAGGCTCTGTGCGCCCTCCAGCAGAATGCCGTTGGGTTCGCCTGTGTTGGGGTCCAGCACTATTTCACCCCCGGGGGGCGCTTCGGTCTGGGCCGTGATACCCGCTGCCTTGAGCGCGGCGGTGTTCGCCCAGCTGTAATGGCCGTCGATGTGGTTCAGCAAGGCAGGGCGATTGGGGGCGACCGAATCGAGCATGGCCCGGGTAGGGAAGACCCCGTCCGACAGGGTGTGGTCCCAGTAACCGCCGACCATCCACTGGCCGGGCGGTAGTTTGGCGTCTGCTTCGGCGATCAGCTGCAGCCATGCAGCCTTGTCGACAATATAGGAGAGGTCGACGCCGGCGACCGCCGGGGAGTTTCCGCTCGTGTGTGAGTGGCTGTCGATAAAGCCGGGAGTAACGGTCTGCCCCATTGCGTCGATGATCTGGGTGTCTTCGCCAGCCAATTTGCGAATGCTGCTGTCACTGCCCACGGCGGAGAAACGTCCGTTCTCCACCGCAAAAGCTGTTGCCTTGGCCTGCGTCGGGTCGACGGTGTACACGTCGGCGTTGACCACGATGAGATCGGGGGCCCCCTGGGTGTTTGCTGACAACATCAGGGCCGCCACTGCGAGCAGTCTGCGGGCCGGGGTGGGGCGTTGATGCAACATGGTCTTTACCTCAGGCGGTCATCAATGAGTCCGCTTCAAGGTGTGCCAGCCCCTGCTCACTGTCAATTACCCATGGCGCAATTGTGAAAATGCGCGGCAGGCATCCAGCAGCCGATCAACATCGCTGTCGCTGATGTCCAGATGAAATACCCAGCGAGCACCCAGGATGGTGATGTCACGGTCGGCGAGAAACCCCTTGAGCCCGTCGATATCCATACTGGGTGACAACATCACCATGTTGGTTTGGGGCATCTCGCTCAGGGCAAAGCCCGGCAGTTCGAGCAACGCCGCAGCGACTGCTTGGGCGCGCCGGTGGTCCTCGCTCAGTCGCGCCACATGATGATCCAGCGCGTGAATGCCCGCTGCCGCGAGGATGCCCGCTTGACGCATGCCGCCCCCGACCATTTTCCGCCAGCGTCGGGCTCGAGCCATGGTCTCGGCGTCGCCGACCAGCACCGACCCCACCGGCGCTCCCAGTCCTTTGGACAGGCAGAGCGAGACTGTGTCGAAGTGCTGACAGATATCCCGGACTGGCACGCCCAGCGCCACCGCGGCATTGAAGACCCGAGCGCCGTCGAGATGCCGTCGCAAACCGCGCTGGCGGGTGAACTCGTCGTACTGGGATAAATAATCGAGTGGCAATACTTTGCCGGCCTGGGTGTTCTCGAGACACACCAGTCGCGAGATGGCGAAGTGGGCGTCATCGGGTTTGATGGTGGCGGCCACGGCCTCCAAGGGCAGGCTGCCATCGGGGTCAAAGGGGATTGGATTTGGCTGGATGCCGCCCAGTACCGCAGCGCCACCCCCTTCGTACATGTAGGTATGGCCGGTGTAGCCAACGATGTACTCATGCCCTCGCTGGCAGTGGCTGAGCAGGGCAATCAGATTGGTCTGTGTGCCACTGGGCGCGAATACCGCCGCCTCCATGCCCGTGAGCGCCGCTGCTTTCGCTTCGAGAGCGTTGACGGTTGGGTCGTCACCAAACACGTCATCACCGGTGGGTGCGTTGTGCATGGCTTCCAGCATCGCACTCGTGGGCTGGGTGACGGTGTCGCTGCGAAGATCAATTGGCTGGCTTGTCATCGGCTCAATTCGTTGATGAATAAGGGAGATTTGTCGACATTTTGACGGCTGATGGCGTCGAATCAATGCAATGTTGGTATTCTAGTGGGGTCAAAATTTGCCCGCACGATGTGCGTGCCCGTATTTCCCGCAGGCCGACATCGATTCCCCTTTGACCAACCTTCAGGTGATCCCATGGACGTGAACCACTCCGCCTCGCTGGCGACCCTTTTTGTTGTGAACGCAGCACTGGCCAGCGCACCAGCTGCCGCACAGGCACAATCTTCGACCAACGAGCGACCTGCCAACGTACTTGAAGAGATTATGGTGACCGCACAAAAGCGCTCCCAGTCGATCCAAGATGTGCCGGTGTCGATTTCGACCCTGAGCGGTGAGCAGTTCGAGTCGCTGTTCTCCGGCGGTGAGGACATTCTCGCGCTCGCGACCCGTGTGCCCGGACTCTACGTCGAAACTTCCAACGGTCGCGTCGCACCGCGTTTCTACTTGCGTGGATTGGGTAATACTGACTTCGACCTCGCGGCGTCCCAGCCGGTGTCGATCGTGATGGATGACGTCGTCAAGGAAAACGTGATTCTCAAAAGTTTTCCGCTGTTCGACGTGGCGCAGGTGGAAGTGATGCGTGGCCCCCAGGGCACCGTATTCGGACGCAACACCACGGCGGGTACCATCAAGATCGATTCGGTCCGACCCAGTCAGGAATTCGATGCGTTTGCTGAAGTGGGCGTTGGCAACCTCGGCACACTCAATTTTGAGGGTGCTATCGGCGGCAAGCTCTCAGACTCGGTGTCAGGTCGTTTCGCACTGCTGTCGCAGAATCGTGACGACTGGATCGATAACGGATTCACCGGCGATCGTGACGTCATGGGCGGTTTCAGCGAGCAGGCCTGGCGTGGCCAGTTGCTCTGGCAGCCCACCGACAACGTCAATGCACTGTTCATGTACTCAGATCGCGATCTCGACGGCACCTCGACGATGTTTCGCGCCAACGCCCTGTCGGCGGGCAGCAACGATTTCAACGGTAACTACGACCGCGACCAGGTCTTCTACGACCAGGGCGATAACAACGTCCAGAAGTACGAGAGCTCCTCGCTGAGCGTGAAGCTGGAAATTGGCTTTGATGACCTCACCTTCACGTCGATTACCGCCCTGGATGAGGCCGATGGTCGCGGGATCGGTGATATCGATGGTGGTTCCGGCTCGGGTGCAACCAGCTTTCCAGGCTTCATCCCCTTTACCGCGGTCACCGAAGACCAATTGCAGGGACTGGAACAGCTCACCCAGGAATTCCGCCTGGCCAGCGATGTGAACGAGGCGCTGCGCTGGCAGGTAGGTGCGTTCTTCTTTGACTCTGAATTTGGCGTGACCAGCATCGATGGATTCTTTGGTGCGACCACGGTGTTCCACGAGAACGAGGCCTGGTCTTTGTTTGCTCAGACTGATTACGATGTATCCGACGCGCTAACTGTCACCGCGGGTCTGCGTTACACCGACGATGAGAAGTCTTTTTCGGTGGGTGACCAGAACGTCGATGGGTTCGCGCTGGTTATCGGCGTCGCGTCAATCCAGGACATCGCGCCGGTGTCGGTGGATGACAGCGAAGTCAGCTGGGAGCTGAGCGCCAATTACCAGGTGGCCGAGAGCAGCAGCGTCTATGGTCGTGTGGCCTATGGTTTCCGCGGACCGACCATTCAGGGTCGTGACGTTGCGTTTGAGGGCAACCCTTCGGTCGCTGACTCCGAAACCGTACTTTCCTATGAGGTGGGCTTTAAGTCAGATCTGAGCGACACCCTGCGCCTGAGTGGTGCCGCTTACTACTACCAGATCGATGATATCCAGTTCTCGGCGATCGGTGGTGGCGGTAACTTCAACCAACTGATCAACGCCGAGGAAGGCACCGGCATGGGCTTCGAGTTCGAGGGTCAGTGGTTGGTCAGCGATGCGCTCACCCTGACCGGTGCCTTCAGTTACAACGATACCGAGATTAATGACGGCGACCTGCGGGTGGCACCCTGTGGTTCCGGGCAGTGCACCGTGGTTGATCCGGTCGATGCCAATGGCAGTGCGTTTATCGACGGTAACCCCTTCCCGCAGGCGCCCGAGACGACGCTGAACTTCACCGCCCGTTATGTGGTCCCGGTCGAAGGCGGCGAGTGGTTTGGTTACACGGATTGGGCCTTCCAGGGAGAGACCAACATCTTCCTTTACGATGCTGTTGAATACCGCACAGATAACCAGTTCGAAGCTGGTCTTCGCGTCGGGTACACCAACTTTGACGGTGACTATACGGTCGCGCTGTTCGGCCGAAACATCACCGATGAAGAAAACCTTCGTGGCGGCATCGACTTTAACAACCTGACCGCGATCGATAACCAGCCGCGTGTCTGGGGTGTTGAGTTCCGTAAGAGCTTCAACTGAGACAGGTAGGCGCCTGACCCTGATGTCAGGCGCCGGCCAGCGCTTTGCGCAAGCCGATTCTGGCGTAACCCTTCGGGAAATTTTCAAATCGGGTGAACGCCTGATAACCCAGTCGCTGGTAGAAACCTTCTGCCTGCCAGCTCTGGGTCCATAGCCAGACCCCTTCAAGGCCCTCGCTCACCGCCAGGGCCTCGGCGGCTTCCATTAGCCGCTTGCCTAGACCCGTTCCCCGGGTCTGCTCTGCAACCCATAGTTCGTCAATGTACATCCAGTCCCAAAGAACTTCGGCAGTCAGTGCTGCCGTGATGTGGCCGTTGGCATCGGTGGCCACCCATTTGAGCGACTGCTTTTGGTACGGAGGCGCAGCCTTGCTTGTGCTGTCTGACTCAAATCCCATCGTCACCGCAGCTTGTTCATGGTCGGTGAGCGTTGTTCGATCGAATGAGATGTTCACGGTGTGCTCCAGTTCCCCGGGTTGAAACGTTATGCTGATGGCCGGATTTTTAGCACAGCGGTTGCGGTTGTTCATGAAAATCATGATTACCGGTACCAGCGGACGTATTGGGTGCGCTGTTGCCAGAGCGCTCATGCCCCGACACCAGCTCGTGTGTGTAGACAGGGTGGCAGGTGAGGCAACCCAGGTTGTCGCAGATATTGGCGACACCGAGCAAATGGCGCGCTGTCTTGAGGGTGTTGATGCAGTGATACATTGTGCGGCGCTGCACGCTCCCCATGTCGATGCGATACCTGACGCAGAGTTCGAGCGTGTCAATGTACAGGCCACCATTGCCCTCGCTATACAGGCGTTGGCGGCAGGTGTGACGCGTTTTGTATTCACCAGTACCACAGCCCTGTACGGCGGTGCTTCCCGCTCCCCCCAGCAGACAGCCTGGGTGACCGAATCGACTGATCCGCAGCCGCTGACGATTTATCACCGTAGCAAGTTGGCCGCCGAACAGGCCCTCGAATCCTTGGTTGGCGAAGCGCTGGCTATCACGGTCATCCGCATGTCTCGCTGTTTCCCCGAGCCCGCCCCCCTGATGGCGGCGTATCGATTGCATCGTGGGGTGGATGCCAGAGATGTCGCGCAGGCCCATGTCCTGGCCGTGGAGCGCCATGTGCCTGGGTTCCATCGCTATATTGTTTCCGGCGTGACGCCATTTGTGGCGGAAGATGTCGTCGCACTAAAACAAGCAGCCGCACCGGTGATTGTTCGTCGCTGTCCGGCGCTGGCGCACTGTTTTGCTGAGCGCAATTGGGCAATGCCAGACAGCATCGATCGCGTGTACGACTCCACGCTTGCCCAGCAGGAGCTTGGCTGGCGTCCTGCTCACGGGTGGCAGGAGGTTGTTGCGCAGCTGGACCGCGGCGCTCCTGAGGTGCTTGCCGCCGACTAAATTATTTTACCCAGCTGCATCCAATCGGCCGCTGCGAGACATCTACTGCATAACACCCGGCAAGATCGTCGGGTCACTGATCCACAGACAAAGGAGTGTCGACCATGGATGAAGCTATTTTCGTACCGTTTTTTCTCTTTGCCAGCATCGCGTTGGTGTTCTGGGCCGGGTTCAAGTTCAGTGCTGCCAAGCGGACCGCCGCACTCGAGACCATGCGTACCGTCGTTGAAAAAACCGGTGAGGCTTCACCGGAACTGATGGAAGCCATCGGTAATGAGGTGATTCGCAAAAACGAAGATCTGCGCAAGGGCATGCTGTTACTGGCGATCACCGGCGCCATTGTGGGTATGGGGGTGTTGGTGCCCCGCGAGGTCTCCGAGTTCACTCTGGGTCTCGCGCTGTTTCCGGGCTTGATCGGACTGGTCTACGTGGCGTTTCATTTCATGAATGCAGGAACCACCGACAGCTGAACGCGTCACTTCTTTGCGTCCTGGAGATGACGAGTTGGCTGCGCTGTCGCTGGCAGGTGATGGCGCGGCCTTCGGGCGTCTCGTCGAGCGACACCAGGGCGTGGTCCGGGGGTTTTTGCGACGGCTTACCCAAGACGAGGCTTTGGCCGATGACCTCGCGCAGGAAGTCTTTCTGCGGGCGTTCCAGAAAATCGCGCAATATCGTGGTGCCGGACGCTTTCGCAGTTGGTTGCTGGGTATCGCCTATCGGGAGTTTGCCGCGCACCATCGCAAACAGCGTCGCTGGGCGGGCTTATTTGGCGGCCGGTCGGCGCGCAATAGCTGGGAGCGTTGTGAGCCAGAGCCAGAG
>CAYZWL010000024.1:32599-40565 GCA_964482195.1 uncultured Alteromonadaceae bacterium
ACCAGTAGCTGTTCGAGTGGACTCAGGCATAGGGATTTGGAGAGCGCCGCCGCGCGCTGATACAGCCCTAGCTGAATCATGGCTACCAAGAACAATCCGGCGCTAAAAATAGCGACCAGCCCAGCAACCTCCGCTTGGCTGGCAACCGCTAAACCGGTCGGGAACCAAGCTGGCGCGAGTCCATAGAAAGTGAGATCCATGACGAGCTTGAGTGGATAGAGGTACACCAGCACGACAAATACGAGGGCTAGCGTAAGAACCGTCGAAACACCATCCTCGAGCCCAAAGCGTTCGCTCCATCTTCGGTTGACCAGCCACACCGCCATCATGACTGCGAAGCTGGCTGCAAAGGACGGTACACGCAGCATCGCTTGAATCAATTGCTCGTAGGACCCTGGAATCTCATCGACCGAAATCACTAACATGGTGACTGCGAAGGCGAATGCTGCATCAGAAAACACCTCAATGCGGGTCATATTCTGGCCACGTAGCCGATAGCCGCCGCGCTCCGGCAGTTCTGCTATCTGTTCTTCAGTCCACTGAATCATTGGTCGCCTCGGGAGGACATCCCAGTTTGAGATTGGTGAAGTCTTCACGTGCGCGTTGCACATAGTCATGTGCCAGACGCCGTGCTGTCGAGTATAGGATGCTCAGCGGCCAAATCGCTCGCGGAAACCCTCCCGATATCTACGGGACAGTGAAAGCACTTGCCCATTTTTCAGAGTGACCACACCGTCGCCCGAGTCCTGGGTCTGCAGTGAGTCCACAAACTCCAGATTGACGCCGCAGGAGCGGTGGATGCGGACAAAGCCGCGCGTCGACAGGGTTTGATGCAACTCTCCCATGGTGGTCCGCAGCGGATAGGTCCGCTCTCCGACATGCAGGTTCACATAGTTACCGGCGGCCTCCAGCCACTCGATATCGGCGACTTTTACCAGGAATTCCCTACCGAGTTTGCGCACCAAAAATCGGTCAGGCGCGGCTGTGTTGTCGGCTGGCTGGTCTTCCGACTCTTCGATCGGTACGGCTTCGCCACGCAGTCGGCTGACAATGAACCGGTAGCCGTGGATCAGAATCATCCATGTGGTGTAGGCCCATAGATCTTTGCGGTACTCGTATATGAAGCTCATCAGTAAGTTATCGCTGTACTGGTAGTCATCGCCGAGCATGGCGAACACCAGTTTGCGCATAGCGACAAAGATGCCCATGTGGAGCAGGGAATAGATCACCGAGATGGCGAGATGCCCTAACAGTCCCCGCCAGGGCTGGGGGCCCAGAATTCGAAAACGATCAGCCGCCCAGATGAGTAACGGGATACACACAATCACAGCCAAATGACTGCTGTACTCAGTGACGAAGGGTTGATAGACCGGGATCTCACCGCCGGCACGCTGGGTCTCGATCAGGATCGAAGTGGCGATGATGTTCGCGTTGACGAACAAGATCGCGACGATGCCGAAGACGGCATAGCGTCGCTCGTGTTTCAGGAAGCGCTGTAGCGGTGTCATGGCACGAGTATGTGGCACCGCTACCCCGGCGTACAACGTACCCTGAGGCGTTCGTCACAGAAACCCGCCGCTTGTCACAAAATCCATACGGTTCAGATAGATAGGGTGGCGGTAAGAGGTGTGAGGCCAGACAGTGAGATCAAGCTATCACTGTAACGAGGCACGTCATGCCACTCGCTTACCCCCCTGAAAAAAACGCTATCCACCCCCGGCGCTACGACCTGGACTGGGTCCGGGTGCTCGCTTTTGGCCTACTGATTCTTTACCACGTGGGCATGTTCTACGTCGCCGACTGGGATTGGCACATCAAGTCTGCAAACCCCAGCGAATGGCTGCAGAATTTGATGTACCTGACCAACCCCTGGCGGATGTCGCTGTTGTTCCTGGTCTCGGGCATGGCGATGCGCTTTGCCTGCGAATCCCTTCGCGCCAGCCAACTGGTTGCGATCCGCAACCGTCGATTGCTGTTGCCGTTGGTCTTTGCCATGGCCTTTATCGTGTCTCCCCAGGTCTACGTTGAACTCAAGGTAAAAGAAGGACTATCGCAGGACTACCTCTCGTTCATGGCGACATACCTGAACATGGGCACCGATGCCTTTCCCGATCACCAGCATGGTCCGCTCGGTCTCTGGACCTGGAACCACCTCTGGTTCTTGGCCTATCTCTGGGTCTACACGCTGGTGTTTGCCATGTTGAAGCCTCGGCTTGATCGGCTGGCGCAACGGTGGGAGGTGGCAGCGCTCCCCGGATGGGCGCTCATCGTCCTGCCCGTGGCCATGCTGTTGGTGTATCGCCTGACCCTGCTGCAGGCGTTCCCGCCCGATCACAGCCTGACCAGTGACTGGTACAACCACGCCCGGTATCTCAGCTTTTTCTTCGGTGGCTATTTATTGGCCAAGTCGACGGCCTTCTGGAGTTTCACCCGTCGTCATGTCTGGAACCTGTTGGCCGCCGCAATGAGCTGCTATGTGGGTATTTTGCTCTACATCAACGAGGCCTTGCCGGGGCAGGCGCTGGTCGCCGAGCCGCTGTTGACGTTTTTGATCCGGATCCTGGTGTCTTTTGACCAGTGGCTGTGGATTGTCGCTTTGCTGGGATTGGCGCAGCGCTATCTCAACCGTGATTCCCGCGTGCTCAGCTACATGAACGAGGCCATTTTACCTTGGTACATCCTGCACCAGTCTCTAACGGTCGTGATCGCCTACGGATTGAGTGAGCTGATGTTGCCTCAGTTGATCGAGGCGGCTTTGCTCATCGCGGGGACGGTCGTTGGCTGTGCACTCGGTTACGAGCTGATCCGGCGCGTGAGACTGATGCGCCTGCTGTTTGGCTTGAAGCCCGCGCCGAGGGCGCGGGAAGGTCGCCGCTTGCCGTCGGCCGGCGTGGGCGTGTCAGGCAAAGGGCTTGTCGAGGGAGGGTGATAACTCGGTGAACAATTGCGGGCCCGACTCGGTCATGTAGAGGCAGTCCTCCAGACGTACACCGAACTCGCCCTGCAAATATAGGCCCGGCTCGTTGGAGAAGCACATGCCCGGTGCCAGCGGAGTCTGTTCCCCTTGCACAAAATTCACTGGTTCGTGGCCATCCATACCGATGCCATGGCCCAGTCGGTGAGACAGTCCAGGTAGCCGATAGCCGGGGCCATAGCCCTCGCTCTCGTAGAACTTGCGCACCGTCTCGTCCACCCGCCCGGCGGGTATGCCGACACGTGCAGTTTCCAGTGCGAGCTCTTGGCCCCGCCGCACGGTGTTCCAAACCTGACGCTGTTTGGCGGTAGGTTCACCAAACACCCAGGTTCGTGAGATATCCGACTGGTAGTCGTGCACGCTACAGCCGCAGTCCATCAGAATGACCGAGCCCTCGCGCACGGTCTGGGGGGTGCGTGTGCCGTGCGGATAGGCGCTGGCATCATTGAACAGGGCCATGGCGAACTTGTTGCTGCCGCCCAGCTGGGCAGTGGCCGTGCGCATGAGGTTGGAGACGTCCGCTTGGGACATACCCAGTTCAATCTGCCCGTAGATGTGGCGATAGGCTGCGAGGGTGACGTTGTTGGCGATTTGCATGAGCGCGAGCTCGGCAGGGGACTTGCGCATACGCACACCGCGGGTGATGGCCATACCCGAAACACTGTCGAAACCGGGCATGGCTCGAGCGATACCGTCTGCGATGAAGTGTCGGACTGTTTCTTCAATGGCGATCCGACCGTCGCTATAACCCCAGTCTTTGGCCAACCCTTTGACGAGTGCAAAGGGGTTTTCGTGTTCGTTCCAGGTGCGCACGTCCACATCGACCGCCACGGTCTCACGGACGGAGGGCTCCTCAAAATAAGGGGTGATGACTGCGGGCCGGCCTGCTTTGGGAATGATCACGCCGGTGAATCGCTCGGACCGCCACCAGCGAATGCCGGTGAAGTAGACGAGCGCAGATCCCGCCTCGATCACCAGCAGGTCAATATCTTGCTTACCCATGAGTTGCTGCGCCTTGTCGATCCGCGCCTGGTGCTCTGCCGCCGTGATGGGTTGGGCGTCGCCGGTGATGTCTGCCAAGTTGGTGGCGGTGGCCTCGGTTGCTTTGGCTGAAGATGCAGCCATCGCCGCGCCTGAAGCCGCTAGCGCACTTTTTAGAAATCCTCGTTTGTTCAGCATGGTAAATCGCCCGTTATCAGTGAGTTCGGTGCCGCACCCGGTTGGACCAGCAGACTGGCCTCGACCGGAATGATGGCCCGGCATGGTACCTTAGCCCGCTGAGTCCACCCATCTCATTTCCCCCGTGACGCCTTGTGAACGCGCCGCGCTTTTTTCGACCGTCAGGATGCCAAGATGAACCTACCCGATTGGGCACGTGCCCACGGAGATCCCCTGTTCAAAGCCGCGATACGCACCACAGTGGAGGATTTTCAAGTGACCGAGCAATTGGGCTGGGCATTGAGCGGCGATGGTGAGCACGACTATTTGTGGGTGGAAAAAACCGGCGCCAATACCGAGTGGGTAGCGAGGCAGCTCGCGAGCTTTGCCGGTGTGCCCGCCAAGGACGTGGGTTTTGCGGGCCTGAAAGATCGGCATGCAGTGACCCGGCAATGGTTCAGTGTGCCCCGCTGGAACGCTCCTGAGTGGGAGCGTTGCAGCGTTGAGGGGGTACGAATCGCAAGCGTAGGGCGGCATTTGCGCAAACTGCGCAGGGGGGCGCACAAGGGCAATGAGTTCCGCATCGTGCTTCGGGCCGAACAGGCCATCGATGGCGAGTCTTTGCAGGCTCGTGTCGATCGCATCGCCACCTTAGGTGTGCCCAATTACTTTGGAGAGCAGCGATTCGGTCGCAATGGCAATAATCTCTTGCTGGCTGACGATTGGGCGAACGGCAAGCGCCTACCTCGTGCCAAGCGCGGCATCGCGATTTCGACCATCCGCTCCTTTGTCTTCAATGAGGCGCTGTCTTCGCGCGTGCAACAAAATACCTGGCACACCCTGGTCGCGGGAGACCGCGCCAACCTCGAGGGTTCAGGCAGTGTGTTCGACGTTGCCGAGATTGACGAAACTTTGCAGGTGCGCTGCGCAGAAATGGACCTGCATCCGGCAGGTCTGCTGGCGGGTGATGGCTCGGATATCGAACCCGAGCATTGGCAGCAGGCTTTGAGCCGGGCGCGTGTCGAACCGGGCGATCGCAGTTTGCGGCTCAAGGTTGACGGGTTTTCGTTTGAGCGATCTGGCGATAATGTCTTGCTGGCATTTACGCTGGGCAGGGGGGCATTCGCGACCAGCGTGCTGCGGGAACTGTGCCAGTGGCGCCAGGTTGCAGGTTCATCTCTGGCTGGTGATTCCAGTCAGTAAGGGATATAACAAGTCAACGACCGCTGGTCAGCTCCTGAGAATAACAACGCTGATTGTGTTTGCCGTATGACTGATGCCTCTGCTGGCGCTTCTTCTCCTGTGGTTGCCGCCATTCGACGACGTTCTCGTGAAGAAAAAATCCTGCTGACGCTGTCAGCGCTCGGCATTCTGGCTGTGACGCCGTTCGCGATTTATCGCTTGTTGCAGTCCCATTGGCTGGCTGCCGCCGCAGATTTTTCTGCCGTGGTTATTGTGTCCGCTATATTCGTCTGGGTTTGGCGAACCCATGAGACTCGTTTACCCAGCCTGATTCTGACGGTTTGCTACATGTCGGTCGTGGTCGCGGTGAACTACATTTCTGGCACGTCGCTGATTATTTGGGCATACCCACTGATGGCGGCGGCCTATTTTGTCGTTCGCTTGAACGAAGGCCTGGTCATCAACCTGCTGGCGATGCTCGCGCTGGCGCCAGTATTGATTGCTGAAATGCCCGCCCTGCAAATGGCCGGTGTGCTCATTACCCTGGCGCTGAACAATAGCTTTGCGTACCTGTATGCGCGCTTCAGTCTGAATTACCAAACGGCGCTATCTGAACTGGCGAGCCAGGATCCGCTGACAGGAGTCGGTAATCGCGCCAGCTTTGGCAATCACATGCATCGTGCCATGGTGGAGTGCCAGCGGGTGGGGACTGCCTATTTCGTGCTGGCTTTTGATGTCGACCACTTTAAATCGATTAACGACACCTACGGTCATGCCGCCGGTGACGATGTACTCAAGAAAATCGCCAACCTCTGTGCTGAGCGCTCGCGGGAAGCTGACAGTGTCTACCGATTGGGCGGTGAAGAATTCGCGATTGTGGCTATGGGTATCGACTTTGACGGCGCGCTGCACTTCGCCGACAAGATGTGCCGACTGATCGCGAGCGAGGATTTGCTCGAGCAGCGACCTGTGACGGTGTCGGTCGGTGTGGCGGCCCTCACGACCGACGACACCATGGAATCGGTCATGTCACGGGCCGACGCCGCCATGTATCTGGCAAAGCGGGACGGCCGTAATCGAGTGTGCAGCGAACTCGATCTGCACGATGTTCGCAATGAAGTAGATCCCGCAGAGCCCGCCTCGGGCACTTAGATAACCCTCCACCAGGTTGGGTCAGGGCGATGTCTTCAGGAAGCTCAAACCACGCATCTCCAACGCCGCGACTTCACCGCTTGGACCCACCCGGAACTCCACGAATACGCCGCGGGACCAATTCGGATAGTTGGCCAGGAAAGTGTTGCCGTGCCAGTGCTGCAGCGTGAACGTCCGACTTTGGGATCGAAGCAGCAGTTGGTCGGCTTCCATCTCGACAGTGAGTTCGCCCCACGCGTCACTGTGATAGCCACCGATAAAAACAGCTGTTGCCAATAGCGGGGGGGAATCTTTGAGACGTCCCGCATCGCGTTCTGCCCACCGCGCATCCGCAGCGGCCTGGATCTCGGCATAGACCTCCCAGACCGCTTGGTGCCAGTCGCGCTGGTTCTCCGTCGGCGTTGTATCCATAGTGTGCCAAAGTAAGGCATGGCGGAGCTCTGCGTGGTCACGGTTGGCCAGCACGATAACGGCCCGATTGGCGTCACGGTCCAGCCCCAGAATGGCGACCAGCCCCGTGAGACTCCCAGTGTGGAAGTCGATCCGCTGGCCGTTGAAGTCCTGTTGGAACCAACCCAGCGCATAACTGCGCCAGCGAGGTTGGGTAAGTTGGGTCACCGGATAGAAATCGTCCGCCGTCGCCAATTGCGCGGGCTCGAACCAATCGGCAAAGGCCTTCTCTGAAATCAGGCGCTCTCCGTCTTCGGTCACACCACCGCGCAGTAGAAACTGTGCCCAGCGACTCATGTCCGCAGCGGTGGACCAGACTGACCCCGCGGCGTTGGGTTCCATGGGAGGGCGGCTATTAGTCACCCGTTGTAGCTCATCATGCAGCACATCATGAGGTTGGGCGTAGTTGATGCCATCGGCATAACGACCGCGCATGGGGACCGTCGCGTCCATGCCGATGGGCTGCCAGAGCGCTTCCGTAAGGTAGTCACCCCAGAATTTTCCGGTGAGACGTTCCAACACCAACCCAGCCAGCTCATACATGGTGTTCTGGTAGATCAGCCGTGTGCGCGGTTGAGTGACCGGGTCGATGTGCGGAAGGTGCTCCAACTGTTGCTCGATGGTCATGCCCTGAGTAAAGCGCAAGAAATCAGTCGATGGCATGCCTGTGCGGTGGGCGAGCAAGTCTCGCAATGTGAGTTTGTCTGCCAGGGCCGGGTCGGCGAAGCGCAACTCGGGCAGCCAAAGTGCGATGGGGTCATCGAGCTGTATCGCCCCCGCATCGACCTGCATCAACAGCCCGGCGACGACCATTGCCTTGGTCGTTGAGGCAATCGCAAAAGGTGTTTCCGCAGTCACCGGTTTGCCATCCGTGAGTGCTGTGCTACCGAAGCCCTGGCTGTAAACCACCTCGCCATTCTCGATGACCGCTGTAGCCAGACCGGGAATTTGCCAATCAGCCATGCCGCGGGTGATCAGTGACTCGTAAGTCTCTTGATCGAAAGCCTGGCTGAGCAGCGAGTGGGTGAGCAGCACCAGACCAGCTGCCAT
>CAYZWL010000025.1:0-12753 GCA_964482195.1 uncultured Alteromonadaceae bacterium
TCCCAAGATCCGCTCGAATAGCTTGGAGAACTTTGTCCACGGCCAAAAGTGTATCTTTCGCTGAAACAGCGTTGTAAGCCTTCTCCCTAAAATCACTCCATGCCCTTATTACTTGCGGAGACGCCCAAACAATCATACCTCTCGAGAGCTTAGTGAATTGCTCCTTTAGTTCATCAGGTAGCTCATCTAAATCCGGGTCGCTGTTTGCTACTTCAGAAGTTTCTGAGGTCATAAAGTGCTCTACGATATCGAAAAAGATCTCGTAGACTTCAATCTTCGCAGGTCTATGGCTATCTGATATTTGTTTAGCTTTTGCACTCCATTGGACGTAGATAAGACCGGCAAAACCAACAAGCGCAGTTATTGCTGCAGCCGTAACTTCTTCCTCCAAGCCTGTAGCCCACTCATATAAAATGACACCAATACGCCACGCAACATAGAAAACTATCGTCAGATAGATGAATGAACGAACATCCTTAACCATCTTCTCCAAACTCATGCCTCTGCTCTTTGGTACTATCAAAAACCCATCTACGCGACAGCGTCAAACAGAGTGATTACATCGATCCGCCCTGAGCGATGATTCCTGTACAGCGCTCAATAGCAACCTAGCATGCTGTCTGTTTTTAGTTATCTAAAAGATTTGCCTATCTGATTTTTCAACACGGCGTGCACTGGCCACTTCTTACAGGCGAGCCGACATCGAACCAATAGTCGATAATCGCAAAGAACTGCACATTACTTGCCTTGCTCGACCAAAATAGTGATCAGAAGCAGGGTCACTTAGGGAAAACGAGTGATTATCGGCCGGCCCCTAGTAACAGGGGTGCGTTGGCCATAGTTGACATGGCAAAACCGAGCGCCAACAACTCATAAACAGCTCCCGGATCAACAACGCTCAGGTATCGGGCGCACAGTTCGAAGGGACTCTGCGTGCACGTGAGGCTTTGCCAATCTACGCTGTGCACTGCGAACACCAGAAACAAAAAACCCGCCACAAAGGGCGGGTTTCGAGTCGTTTGGAATCAAACGAAAGATGGTGGGTCGTGCTGGGCTCGAACCAGCGACCAATTGGTTAAAAGCCAACTGCTCTACCAACTGAGCTAACGACCCATGAACTGCTCAGCGAGCCGCGCATCATACTGATTCGTGCGCGAGTTGCAAGCCCTTTGGGAAGATCACCGCGCGGTCAGGCGTAGCGGGTTGGATCCGGCACGCCCGCGGCGGCAAAACCTTCGGCGCGCAGGCGACAGCTGTCGCACACGCCGCAGGCCGCTCCGCTCTCATCCGCCTGGTAGCAGGACACGGTCAGGCTGTAATCCACGCCCAAATCGCTGCCCGCGCGGATGATGTCGGCCTTGGTCATATCAATGATCGGCGTGCAAATTTCAATGGGCTTACCCTCGACCCCTGCCTTGGTCGCCACCGCGGCCAGGTTGCGGTAGGCCTCAATAAACGCCGGGCGGCAGTCGGGGTAGCCCGAGTAATCCACGGCGTTGACGCCAATGTGGATCTCCTGGGCGTCGAGCACTTCGGCCCAGCCCAGCGCAATCGACAGGAACACCGTGTTGCGCGCCGGCACGTACGTCACCGGGATGCCCTCGGTGGGCGACGTGGGTACGTCGATGTCCATGTCGGTCAGTGCCGAGCCACCAATCGCGTTGAGGTTGAGCTGCACGGTCTTGTGGGTCGTGCCCGGCACGCTGGCCGCTACACGCGCTGCCGCGTCTAGCTCGGCCCGGTGTCGCTGGCCGTAGTCAAAGCTCAGGGCGTAGCACTCGCGGCCCTGGGCGGCAGCCATGGCGAGTACCGTGGCAGAGTCCAGGCCACCCGAGGTGAGGATGACGGCTTTCTGGGTCATATCAGTGTCCGGGCTCGTCGTTCCACAACAGCTTGTGTAGCTGCAGCTGCAGGCGAGCCTTCAGTTTGTCGGCGAGCATCCACTCGGCCAGGTCGGTGGCATCCACCACCCCGTAGGAGGGCGAGAACAACACGTCCGAGACCCGCTCGGCCAACTGGTGCTCGTCGAGCTTGAAGCGCGCCCACTCGTAATCACCCCGGCTGCACACCACAAACTTCACCTGGTCGTTGTTGGTCAGGTGGGGGATGTTCTCCCACAGGTTGCGGTGGCTCTCGGCCGAGTCGGGGGTTTTCAGGTCCAGCACCCGGCTCACCCGGGTATCGACCTCGGCGATGGGCATGGCACCGCTGGTCTCCAGCGACACCTCAAAGCCTTCATCACACAGGGTCTTGAGCAGTGGCCAGCAATTGGGTTGCGCCAGCGGCTCGCCGCCGGTCACGCACACACGGGGGCAGTCGAAGCTGCGCACGGTCTCGAGAATAGTCTCCAGCGACTGAATCTCGCCGCCGGTGAAGGCGTACTCGGTGTCGCAGTACACACAGCGCAGCGGGCAGCCAGTGAGGCGCACAAATACGGTGGGCAGGCCCACGGTGCGCGCCTCCCCCTGCAGCGAGTGGAAGATCTCGGTAATGCGCAGCGTGGCGGCCGGGGCAGCGGCAGTCACGGCTCAGAAGTTCTCCGCGATGAAGTCCCGGGCCAGCTGTGCCGCCGGATGGTTATCGGCACTGTAGTTGGCGATCACCCGGTCAAGGTACTCACGGGCGCGGTCACGGTTTCCCTTGAGGAAGTGCACACGACCGAGCTTGTACATGGCGTCGGGGACTTTGGCGTTATCCGGATACTGGTCGAGCAACAGCTTAAAGCTCTGGCGAGCCAGCTCAGGGTCCGGCGGTGAAATCACCAGATACAGCTCACCCAGCCAGTAGTGCGCGTTGGGCGCGTACTGACCAAAGGGATACTCCGCCAGAAAGGCCTGGAAGGCCGTCACGGCGCGGTCAAACTGGCGGTTGCGCACCAAATCATAGGCTGCGCGGTACGCCGCCTGTTCGGCGGGCTGGCCCGCAGGCTGGTTGCCACTGTTATTCACGGTTGCGCCGGTGCCCGCACTGCCAGGGTCCTGGGGTCCGAAGCTCGGGCTGCCGGGGGCGGCCTGGCTGGGCGGTGGCGCACCGACACCGCCAGCAAGGCGGCGGTCGAGGTCCACGTAACGCTCAAGGCTCTGGGCTTCGAGCCGGCGCAGTGCTGCTGCCTGCTCTTCCACGATGCCGTTCAGGCGTCGTACGTCTTCTTCCAACTGCTGCAACATGATGACCATGTCGCCCATGTTCGACGGTGTGCTGCTCACCGCTGCCGGTGCGGTCGTGACCGGGGTAATCACCCGGGTCGAGCCCGAGTAGGGCCGGATACCACCGTAGCTGTCATTGCTTTGGTAGGCGTCGCCTGCCTGAGGGTACGTCGTGCCCTGCTGGGGCGTCGTGTTACCAGTGCTGACCGACTCCACCGCCAGCGGCGTCACCGACGGCTGCTGGGGGGGCGGGCTCGCCCGCTGGGCTTCACGCGCCCGGCGCTCGGCCTGACGTTCGGCTTCGACATCCACATAGTTCTGGGCGGTCGCGTTCAGCGACACCAGAAATGAAAAGCCGGCGACGAGCGCCGGCTTGAAGAGCTGGATCTGCAAGGGGGTTAACCTCAGTACTTGATCTCAACGCGGCGGTTTTGACGCCAGTTGGACTCACCAGAACCGAAAGCGACGGGGTTCTCTTCACCGTAGCTGATGGTCTCGATGCGGTAGCTGGGCAGGCCGTTGGCCACCATGTAGTCGCGAACCGAGTTGGCACGACGCTCACCCAGGGCGAGGTTGTACTCGCGGGTGCCGCGCTCGTCGGTGTGGCCTTCGAGGCGCACGTTGGCGTTGTTGCCCATCAGGGCTGCCAGGTGGGCGTCGATCATTTCACGGGCTTCGTCGGTCAGCGCGGAGCTGTCGAACGCGAAGTAGAACACGGTGCCCATCATCTTGGCTTTGTCTTCGAGCATCTTCTGCTCTTCCATCGCGGCCATACGAGCCGCTTCCTCGGCTTCGCGGGCAGCGCGCTCGGCGGCTGCAGCTTCAGCGGCGGCGGCTTCCGCAGCGGCAGCGTCAGCAGCTGAGGTGTCTTCCTGGGTGTCGGTGCTGGTACACGCAGCGAGAACCAGTGAAGCGAAGGCGACGGTGGCGAACTTGCCTGCAACGAGACGTGCTTTCATGGTGTTGTCCTGTGTTCCGGAATGTGGATAAGCAATTTGTCGTAATGTATCGCAAGATCATTACATTTTTCGACTTTCAGAGTGCTTTTTTTATGCCTCAGCGCCCCAGCATGTACGGGGACCACGCCGGTTCCTGCACACTACCCGAGCGCGCGGGCAGGCTGAAGCGCACGCCACCATCAACGGCGACCGCACTCAGGATGCTGCGCTCGCCCTGTTTGGTGGCATAAAGCACGATGGACCCATTCGGCGCGATACTCGGGCTCTCGTCAAGACTGGTTGAGGTGAGCACGGTCAAACGCTCGGTGACCAGGTCAAATACGGCGATGTGGTACTGGCCATCCCGCTGGTGGACCATCGCCACGTTGCGGCCGTCCTGGGCGACCCGGGCACGGGCGTTGTAGCGCCCTTCGAAGGTCACACGGCTGACATTGCCGGTGCCGAGGTCGTAGCGGTAAATCTGTGGGCGCCCGCCCCGGTCCGAAGTAAACAGCAGCGAGCGGCCGTCGGGCATCCAGGTGGGCTCGGTGTCGATCGCATAGTGCCGGGTCAGCCGGGTCAACTGGCGGGTGGTCAGGTTCATCAGGTAAATGTCGGGGTTGCCGTCCTTCGACAGCACCATGGCCATCGAATTGCCATCGGGCGACCACACCGGGGAGTTGTTGAGCCCCTGGTAATTGGTGAGCTGCTCCCGGGCGCCGGTGCGCAGGTTCTGGCGGTAGATCGCGGGGCGTGAGCTCTCGAACGACACATAGGCCACCTCGTCACCCGAGGGGGACCAGGACGGCGCCATGATCGGGTCGCGGCCCTCCAGTAAGACGATGGGGCGGGCACCGTCGGCATCCGCCAGGGTCAGCCGATAAAAGTCCTTGCCGTTGGGGTTGCGGGTCACCGACACGTATAGCAGTCGCGTGGCAAAGGCACCGGGAATACCGGTGAGCTTTTCGTAGACCCGGTCAGCCACCTGGTGGGCCAGCATGCGCAGCTCGTTGATGGGCCCCTGCACCGCGCCCTCAGCGATCACTTCCTGACGAGTCGTGTCGAACAGCTGGAACTCGATACGCGCACCGGCCACGGCATTCACCCGGCCAATCAGTACGTATTCCGCCGAGATCGCCCGCCAGTCCCGGAAGTACACCTCGGAGGCGCGGGTCGGGTAGCTGAGCATGTCGCTGCGACCCACCGGTGAGAACTGGCCGCTGCGTGACAGGTCACCATCGATGATCTGCGCCACATCTTCAGGGGGCTGGCCCGCGCCGTTCCAGGCAAAGGGCACCACCGCGATCGGCGTGGGATTATCCACCCCCTGGGTGATCTCGATCTGCAACTGGGCGCTGGCCAGCTGGGCCGACAACGCCAGCACGGTGAAGACCAACGTTCTGGTCAGGGTCTGCAGGGTCAATGCTGAGCGTCGCATCAGTACCTCAAATCTTCGGGTCTAAAAATCAGTTGGAAGCGGCGAAAATCCCGCTCGAACACATCGCGTTCGAGCTGGGTCACCTCGGGGAAACGCGCGACCCGCTCCACGGCGGTCATGGCGCTGCGGTCAAAGGCGTTATCCCCGCTGGATTTAAGCACAGTGACGCCCACCACATCGCCAGTGGGCACCAATTGGATGGCAAGAATCGCCACCATGCCATTACGCGCGCTGGGCGGGCGGGTCCAGCGGTTGATCACCGCGCCCTGAATCAGCGCGGCGACGGTATCGCGCACATTGCCCTCACCGGCATTGGCTCCCGGGGCAGGCTCGGCATCGATCGCCGCGGCGAGTTCCGAGCGCGTCAGCGCCGCCAGTTGTTCGGCGGTCAGGCTGGGCTTCTCGGGCTCGGGGGGCGGCGCGGGCTTTTCCACCGGCTTTTCGACGGGCTTGGGTGGCGCGGGCTTTGGCTTGGGCTTCGGTGGCGCCGGCTTCGGCTTGGGTTTGGTCGCAGGCTTGGGTGGCGGTTTTTTCGCGGCCGGCTTCTTCTTGGGCCGCAGGGATTCAGCATCCACCAGCGCCGCCTGAATCACCTGGGGCTTGGGTGCCGCGGCCACCACGGTCTTGGTCTCGGGCCAGCTAAAGGTCAGGAACACCACCAACAACAGGTGCAACCCCACCGTGGCAGCAACAGGCGTTCCATAAAAGCCGAGGCGGTCGAGCCACATATCAGGGTGCCGGGTTCTCGGTCACAAGGCCCACCGACGGTGCGCCCGCGTCCTGTAGCGCCGACATCAATTGCACCACAGTGCCGTAAGCAACTGCCTGGTCACCCCAGACCATCACCGGTTTTTCGGGGTTGCGGCGCAGTACCGCCGAGACCCGCTGCTGCACCGTCACCAACTCCAGCGCCTGCTTTTCGTCGGCACCGAGGTTGAGGTAGTAACGGCCCGCCGCATCCACCGAGACAATGACCGGCTCGCTGTCCTGGTCTTCAACCGGCTTGGAGTCGGCGTCGGGCAGGTCGACCTTGACCCCCTGCATGAGCATGGGGGCCGTCACCATGAAGATGATCAACAGCACCAACATCACATCGATGTAAGGCACTACGTTGATCTCGGCGACGGCGCGACGTTTACGCACGGCGATCAGCTCCGGCCGCGGCGGGCGCGCACAGCGTAGGTCTGGCGCTGCAAAATGCCCGAGAACTCATCCACAAAGCTCTCGTAGCGGTTGATCAGGGTATCGACCCGGGCGGCAAAACGGTTGTAGGCCAGCACCGCGGGAATGGCCGCGAACAGGCCCATGGCCGTCGCGATCAGCGCCTCAGAAATGCCGGGCGCCACCGTGGCCAGCGTGGCCTGGGTCGCATTAGCCAGCCCACGGAACGAATGCATGATCCCCCACACCGTACCGAACAGGCCGATGTACGGGCTGGTGGAGCCCACCGAGGCCAGGAACGGCAGGTTGGCCTCGAGCCGGTCGCTCTCACGCATCAAGGCCACGCGCATGGCCCGGCGGGAGCCCTCAAGAATACCCTCGGGGTCGCTGTCAGCCTGCTGGGAGAGTCGGGAAAACTCCTTGAACCCCGCCCGGAAGATGCTCTCAGCCCCGGTTGGCAGGTGGCCATCCGAGACCGCCTCGTTGCCCTCGCGGTAGATCTTGGCCAGATCCACCCCCGACCAAAACCGCTCCTCGAAATGAAAAAGCTCGGTGTCGGTGCGGCGCAACAGCAAGAACCGCTGCACGATCATGAACCAGGACACCACCGAGGCCAGCAGCAGAATGAACATCACCAGCTGTACCGTGAAACTCGCCCCGAGAATCAACTCGAGAATGCCCAACTCTTCGCTCACACCTGGTCCCCGTTCTGCAAAAACTGATGAATCCGTTCACGTAATGGTTTGGCCAGCCGCCGTGGCCGACCACTGGCTTGGTCCACACAAGCTACCCTGACTTCGCCCTCGGCCAATACCTCATCACCGCGCCGCACCGCCTGGGTAAACATCATCGTCGCCGCACCCAACTCGCTGATCGCCGCCGTCACCCGCAGCTCATCATCGAGCCGAGCCGGCGAGCGGTAGCGAATCGACGCTTCACTGACCACGTACATCATGCCGTCATCGGTGACCGCGGCCTTGTCCTGACCGAGCGTGCGCATCAACTCGGTCCGGGCACGCTCAAAAAACTTGAGGTAGTTGACGTAATAAACAATGCCGCCGGCGTCGGTGTCCTCGATATAGACCCGCACCGGCAGGGAAAATTCCGGCGTCATTGGGGCGGTTCCAAATCCAAAGGCAGGGATTCGGGTGCAGCACCCGCCGGCATGGCAATGCCAAAATGGGCATAGGCGTTGCGCGTCGCCACCCGGCCGCGGGTGGTGCGCAGGATGAAACCCTGCTGAATCAAAAACGGCTCAAGCACATCTTCCAGCGTGCTGCGCTCCTCAGAGAGCGCCGCCGCGAGGCTGTCGATCCCCACAGGCCCGCCGTCGAACTTCTCGATCATGGTCAGCAGCATGCGCCGGTCGAGATGATCAAAGCCCCGAGCGTCCACACTGAGCAAATCGAGCGCTCGCGCCGCCACGTCTTCCGAGATCACCCCATCGGCCTTCACCTGGGCATAGTCGCGCACCCGGCGCAGCAGCCGGTTGGCAATCCGCGGTGTGCCCCGGGAGCGGCGGGCAATCTCCAGCGCCCCCTGCTCGTCGATCGCCATCTCAAGGATGTTGGCCGAACGGGACACAATATGCGCAAGGTCCGCCACCTCGTAGAACTCAAGCCGCTGCACAATGCCAAAACGGTCGCGCAGTGGTGAGGTGAGCAAACCTGCTCGGGTGGTCGCGCCCACCAGGGTGAATGGTGGCAGGTCGAGCTTGATCGAACGCGCCGCCGGGCCCTCACCAATCATGATGTCGAGCTGGTAATCCTCCATCGCCGGGTACAGCACTTCTTCCACGTAGGGGCTCAGGCGATGAATTTCGTCAATAAACAGCACGTCACCGGGCTCGAGATTGGTCATCAGCGCAGCAATATCGCCGGCCTTCTCCAAAACCGGGCCACTGGTGGTCTTGAGCTGCACCCCCATCTCGTGGGCGATGATGCTCGCAAGCGTGGTCTTACCGAGGCCGGGTGGGCCGAAGATCAGCGTGTGATCGAGCGGCTCGCCACGCCCCTTGGCCGCGCTGAGAAAGATCTCCATCTGCTCGCGCACCGCCCGCTGACCAATGTAGTCATCCAGGGTCTTGGGGCGAATGGCGCGGTCAATCGAATCTTCGCTGTGACTGCTGGGCTCGGCCGCGACCAGTCGATCGGTTTCGATCATCAGCGACCTCCCGGGGCCGAGGCGCGCAGCGCCAGGCGGATCACATCAGCACTGGTCTCGGCGTCGTTCTCATCGACCTGGGCCACCCACTTGGCGGCCTCGGCCGGCTTGTAACCCAGTGCGACCAGCGCCTGCTCGGCCTCGCCGCGAATATCCGACTCCGGCTCAATGACCACCGCGGGGCTGCCGGGTGCCGCTGGCGCCAATTCACCCAGCCACTTGCCGGCCTTGTCGCGCATTTCAATCAACAATCGCTCAGCGGTCTTCTTACCGACCCCGGGTAGCGCCACCAGACTTTTGACGTCATCGCGCTCGACGCAGCGGGCAAAGGCATGGGCATCCATCCCCGAGAGCAAAGTGAGCGCAAGCTTAGGCCCCACGCCGCTCACCTTGATGAGCTCGCGGAACAGCCGCCGGTCCTGCTCGCTGACAAACCCATACAGCAGCTGTGCGTCTTCGCGCACCACCAGGTGGGTAATCAGCGTCACGTCGCCGCCCAGCTCGGGCAGCTGGAACAGGGTGGTCATGGGCACCTGTATCTCATAGCCAACGCCGCCGACGTCGACCAGGATTTCAGGGGGGTGGGTGGCGGCCAACTGGCCGCGAATGCGTCCGATCATAGCGGTGAGTCTAACGCAGCCGGCCGGCGCCGAAGCGTTCTGCACCACTTTGAATGCGAAGATTTTGCCCGTGTACATGGCAGAGCGCCGCCGCCAGTGCGTCGGCGGCGTCTTCGCGGGGTGCCGCAGGCAACTTGAGCAGGGTTTTGACCATGTGCTGCACCTGCTCCTTGGCCGCACCGCCGGTGCCCACCACCGCTTGTTTGATCTGCCGGGCGGAGTATTCGTGCACAATCAAATCGCGGCTGACGCACGCGGTCATGGCGGCGCCCCGGGCCTGGCCCAGCTTGAGCGCGCTGTCGGCGCTACGAGCCATGAACACCTGCTCGATCACAGCCTCTTCGGGCTGGAACTCGTCGATGATCTCGTTGAGCGCTGCAAACAACACCTTGAGTCGCGGGGCGAGGCTTTGTTCGGTGGGCAGCTTGATAATGCCGCTACTGACGTAACGGGGCTTGCCGCGCTCGACGGCGAGCACGCCAAAACCGGTTTTCCTGGAGCCCGGGTCGATCCCGAGTATGACTGCCATGCGTGCTACCCCTGTGATTGGGGCCATTCTGAACGATCCCGTCGCCAGCGTCACCGCAGCTCAGAGCTGTTCGAGCACCTCGGTGGGGATATCGGCGTTGGTGTAGACATTCTGCACATCGTCGAGGTCTTCCAGCATATCCACCAGGCCGAGCACCGACTCGGCACCGGCGGCGTCGAGGGTGACGGAGGTACTGGGGATCATCGTGACTTCGCCGCCCTCGGGGGCAAGCCCGGCATCGATCAGGGCAGCCTTGACCGCCGCGAAGTCTTCCCACGCTGTAGTCACGTCCACCGAACCGTCGCCGTGGCTGACCACGTCTTCGGCGCCGGCCTCAAGAGCCGCCTCCATGATCGCCTCTTCATCGGCACCCGGGGCAAAGTTGATGCTGCCCTTGCGCGCGAACAAGTAGGCCACCGAACCATCGGTACCCAGGTTGCCACCGCGCTTCGAGAAGGCGTGGCGAACCTCGGCGACCGTGCGATTGCGGTTGTCGGTCATGGCCTCGACCAGCACTGCCACACCACCCGGGGCATAGCCCTCGTAGGTGAGCTCCTCCATGTTGTCGGAGTCACTGTCGCCGGCACCTCGGGCAATCGCCCGATCAATGGTGTCCCGGGTCATGTTGGCCCCAAGGGCCTTGTCGACCGCAGCGCGCAGCCGGGGGTTGTCTTCCACAACCCCACCACCCGCTTTGGCGGCCACCACCAACTCGCGGATCAGCTTGGTGAACAACTTACCCCGCTTGGCGTCCTGGGCCGCCTTGCGGTGTTTGATGTTCGCCCATTTACTGTGGCCGGCCACCTCAGCCCTCGCTGGCGGGGGTCGCGGTCTCGCGCTTGCGCAAGCGAATGCTCAGCTCCTTGAGCTGGGCCTCGGAGACCTCGCCGGGAGCGTCGGTCATCAGGCAGTGCGCCGACTGGGTCTTGGGGAAGGCAATCACGTCGCGGATCGACTGGCCGCCGACCATCAGCATCACCAGACGGTCCAGACCGAACGCCAGGCCACCGTGGGGCGGCGCGCCGTACTGCAGCGCCGACAGCAGGAAGCCAAACTTCTCCTGCGCCTCTTCGTCTTCGATACCGAGAATATCGAACACCGCGCGCTGCATGGTCTGGTCGTGAATACGGATCGAACCGCCACCGATCTCGCTGCCGTTCAGCACCATGTCGTAGGCGCGGGACAGGGCCTTGGCAGGATCTTGCTCAAGGGTCTCGACGTCACAGGCAGGAGCCGTAAACGGATGGTGCAAAGGCGTCAGCCCACCCTTGTCGTCATCCTCGAACATCGGGAAATCGACCACCCACAGCGGCGCCCAACCCTCGCGAACCAGACCCACATCATTGGCCACCTTGAGGCGCAGTGCCCCGAGGGATTCGTTGACGACCTTGGTGCGGTCAGCGCCAAAGAAGATGATGTCGCCGTCGGCGGCTTCGAGGCGGGTCATCAGCGCGCTGACCACGTCCTCGGGCATGAACTTGAGAATCGGTGATTGCAGACCTTCGACGCCGGCGGCCAAATCGTTGACCTTGATCCAGGCCAGGCCCTTGGCACCGTAGACGCTCACGTACTTGCCGTAATCGTCGATCTCTTTGCGCGACAACTTGCCGCCGCCCGGCACGCGCAGCGCCGCGACGCGGCCGTGCTCGTCGTTGGCGGGGCCACTGAACACCTTGAACTCAACCCCGGCCATCAGGTCGTCGACGGTCACCAGCTCCAGATCAATACGCAGATCGGGCTTGTCGGAACCGTAGCGCTCCATGGCCTCATGCCAGGTCATGTGCGGGAACTCGCCGAGCTCGACATCGAGATGCTCGCGGAACAGCGACTGCACCATGCCTTCGGTGATCGCCATGATGTCGGACTCTTCGAGGAAGGAGGTCTCGATATCGATCTGGGTGAACTCGGGCTGGCGGTCGGCGCGCAGGTCCTCGTCGCGGAAGCAACGGGCAATCTGGTAGTAGCGATCAAAGCCCGACACCATCAGCAGCTGCTTGAACAGCTGGGGTGACTGGGGCAATGCGAAGAACTCACCTGGGTGGGTGCGGCTGGGCACCAGATAGTCCCGGGCACCCTCGGGGGTTGCACGGGTCAGCACCGGGGTCTCGATATCCAGGAAGCCGTTATCTTCGAGATAGCGGCGAATGCTCGAGCTGATCTTCGAGCGCGCAATCAGGCGCGACTGCATTTCCGGACGGCGCAGATCCATGTAGCGGAACTTGAGGCGCACGTCTTCGCCCGCGGCGTTGTACTCGTCCAGCGGGAAGGGCGGTGTGGCGGCCTCAGAGAGAATCTCCAGCTCTTTACCCAGTACCTCAACCGCACCGGTGGGCATGTTCGGGTTGACCGTCGCGGGGGTGCGGGCACGCACCCGGCCCGTGATCTTCAGCACATACTCGCTGCGCACCTTATCGGCCCGGGCAAAGTGCTCTTCGGTATCCGGGTCGAAAACAACCTGGACGATGCCCCCACGGTCGCGCATGTCGAGGAAAATGACACCGCCGTGGTCACGGCGGCGGTCCACCCAGCCACAGACGGTCACAGTGTCGCCGATCAATGACTCTTCAATCGAGCCGCAGTAATGGGTACGCATGTGGCGTGGTTCTCCGTGAATCAGGTTGCGCGCCGCTCAGGCTGCGCTGGGTTTGCTGCTGGACTTGCTGTCGCCGGACTTGCCGCCGTCGCTCTTGGGCTTGCTGTCGCCCTTGTCGCCGGCGAGGTTCTTTTTGTCGCCGGTCTTGAAGTCGGTTTCGTACCA
>CAYZWL010000025.1:12853-40124 GCA_964482195.1 uncultured Alteromonadaceae bacterium
GCGGGCATGCCGGGAGCGCCAATCAGTTGTTGGCGAACTCCTTCATCTTCTTCAGCGGGCGGATCTTGACCGCGGTGCTGGCCGGCTTGGCCTTAAAGGTGGTCTCTTCACCGGTGAACGGGTTGATGCCCTTGCGCGCCTTCACAGCAGGCTTGCGTACGGTGGTGATCTTCATCAGACCGGGCAAGGTGAACTCGCCCACAGCACGCTTCTTGATGCTGCCCTGGATCAGGTTCTCCAGCTCGCCCATCACGTCGGAGACCTGCTTCTTGCTCAGACCGGTCTTGTCAGCGATGGTGCCGACGATCTGGGTCTTGGTCATTTTTTCACCGATAGCCTTCACCTTTGCGGGTGCCTTGGCTGCTGGGGCTTTCTTCGCCGCTACCTTCTTGGCTGGAGCCTTTTTCGCCGCTGCTTTCTTGGCGGGGGCCTTTTTCTTTGCCGGTGCTTTCTTCGCTGCTGCCATGAGTTTCCTCACTGTGTGAATACAGATTCATTGTTACGAAAGAGTGGTAACCGACGAATGAGACTGAAAAACAAGCATCTTTCGTGCAGTTCCATCGATTCAACACCAGCAAACCCTTTAAAACAAGGCATTTTCGCTGCTTTCAACGCAAAAAATGCTGTTTTTATAGTGCAAACCCACAATTCGCCCGATCACCCGCCAACAATCTGTAAGTTTCGCCATCCCGCGCTTAAAATGGCGGGCCGAGTTCCCCGAGTAGCCAGCAATGCGCGCCAGTCAGTTCCTGTTATCCACCCTCAAGGAGACCCCTGCCGATGCCGAGGTCATCAGCCATCAGCTGATGCTGCGGGCCGGCCTGATCCGCCGAATCGCCGCCGGTGTTTACACCTGGATGCCGCTGGGATTGCGGGTGCTGCGCAAGGTCGAGACCGTGGTGCGCGAGGAAATGAACCGCGCCGGCGCCCAGGAGCTGTCGATGCCTGTGGTGCAGCCCGCCGAGCTCTGGGAGGAATCCGGCCGCTGGCAAAAATACGGCCCCGAGCTGTGCCGTCTGCAGGATCGGCACAACCGGGATTTCTGCCTGGGCCCGACCCACGAGGAAATCATCACGCATCTGGCACGCTCGGAGCTCAAGAGCTACAAGCAGCTGCCCATGAACTTCTACCAGATCCAGACCAAGTTCCGGGACGAGATCCGCCCGCGATTTGGCGTTATGCGATCCCGCGAATTCATGATGAAAGATGCCTACTCCTTCCATGTGGACATGGCGTCACTGGAGCAGACGTACTGGCGCATGCACGAGGCCTATAGCGCGGTGTTCACCCGCCTCGGGCTCGACTTCCGCCCCGTAGAAGCCGACACCGGCTCGATCGGCGGTAGCCATTCCCACGAATTCCAGGTGCTGGCCAATTCCGGCGAGGACGACATCGTCTTCTCTACCGACAGCGACTACGCGGCGAACATCGAACTGGCGCCCGCGCTGCCGCCGACCGGTGAGCGGCCCGCCCCCGCTGAAACACTCGAGAAGTTCGCCACACCGGGCCTCACCACCATCGAGGACCTTGTCGAGGCCCACGGCACGCCCATCGAGCAGACCGTCAAAACCCTGTTTGTGCTCGACGACGAAGACCAGCCCGTGGCGCTGGTGTTGCGCGGCGATCACCGCCTCAACGAAATCAAAGCCGAAAAGCTCGAAGGCATCAGCGCGCCGCTGCGCATGGCGAGCGAGACCAAGGTACGCGAACAGGTCGGCGCCGGCTTTGGCTCGCTCGGCCCCGTGTCGCTGCCCGCCCGCGTCGTCGCCGACCACGCCGCCGCCCACATCGCCGACTTTGTCTGCGGTGCCAACGAGGACGGCCAGCACTTCCGTGGCGCCAACTGGGATCGTGACGTCAGCGACTACGAAGTCGCCGACCTGCGTGACGTAGTCGTCGGCGACCCCAGCCCCTGCGGCCAGGGCACACTGGAGATTCGTCGCGGCATCGAGGTGGGCCACATCTTCCAGCTGGGTACCGAGTACAGCGAGGCCATGAACGCCGCCGTGCTCAACGAGAACGGTAAATCGGTACCCATGTCGATGGGCTGCTACGGCATCGGCGTGAGCCGCATTGTCGCCGCCGCCATCGAACAGAACCACGACGACAACGGCATCATCTGGCCCCGCGCCATGGCACCGTTTGAAGTCGCACTGGTGCCGCTGAACATGGGCAAATCCGAAGCGGTTGCGAGCGCCACCGAAGCGCTCTACGAGCAGCTCACCGCAGCGGGACTCGAAGTCTTCCTCGACGATCGCAACGAACGCCCCGGCGTCAAGTTTGCCGAGATGGAACTGATCGGCATCCCGGTGCGCGTCGTCATTGGCGACCGCTCGCTGGCCGAGGGCAAGGTTGAACTCGCCACCCGCGCCGGCGGCGAAGCCGAACTGATCAACACCGCTGACGCCCTGGATGCGGTACTCGCGCGACTCAGCTGAGTCGCATCCCCGGGCGCATGGTACCGGGCGGCACGACGTCGCCCCGGTGAACCTGCCAGCGCTCGCGATCTGCCTCGCCCTCTCCTGGGCGGCCCCCACCGCCCTCGCGCAACCCACAGACCCCACGGAACGCGCCGCGCTGGCACAACACCTGCGCCAGAGCATTGCCGCAGCGGAAAGTTTTGACGACCAGTACGACGCGGCGGTCTGGCTCACCGACATGCAGGCCCGGCTGGCGCGACTGGTGCCCGAGGCCGGCTATCGTTTGCAGCTTTTGCGGCAAATTCATGCCGCCGCCACCGCCAGCGAGCTCAGTCCGGAGCTCGTACTGGCCGTCATCGAGGTTGAAAGCCACTTTGACCGCTTTGCGGTCTCCCGAGTCGGCGCACAGGGCTATATGCAGGTCATGCCCTTCTGGAAACAGGAAATTGGCCGCCCCGACGATAATTTGACGGATCCCGAGACCAATCTCAGGTACGGCTGTCAGATTCTCAAATTCTATATTCAGCGCGAAAAAGGCGACTTACGGCGTGCGCTGGCCGCCTATAATGGCTCAAGTGGGTCATTGCGTTATCCTAATAAGGTGTTCAATGCGTGGCGATCCCACTGGAAAACAACATCCGTCGACTGGTAACCCATTTATGGCATAGCAATTGCATGAAGCAGGTAAATCCTGCTGGGAGTCAAAAAAACCATGGTCGAGATGCAATCATTCAACCGCTGGAACGTCGACCTCGCCAAAGCTATTACCGTCCTCGGCGATGACAACTTCTTCCCCACTCTGTTCGACGCCTGCCGCAACCAGGTGCCGCTGGCCTACCCGCAGGTCTGGCTCTACCACAAAGACCTCCCCCCGCAGGTGCTGGACCACGATGTCCCCAGCAACGCCAAGGAAGCACAGATTGACCGCTACCTGGACGGCGCCTATCGGGAAGACCCCTTCTATCAGGTCTCCATGAATTCCCCGCGCAGCCACATCTACCGTCTGTCGCGGGTATCGGGCAAAAAGTCCGAGCACAACGAGTACTTTGATGGCTACTACGACGAGACCGGTACCGTCGATGAAGTCATCTTCCTCACCAAACTGGCTGACGGCAGCGTCGTCAACCTGTCGATGATGCGCCTGCCCCATCAGGGCGAGTTCTCCGACGAGGAGTACGACAAGCTCTATGCCATGGCCGAGCCTATCGCTGCAGCCATCCAGTCCCACTGCCACCGTGACGACTTTGCGGTTCGCAACCTGCTTCAGCCGGGGCTCGACCACCAGATCGAAACCGCCTTCAAGACCTTCGGCACCGACTTCGTCAGCGACCGGGAGCAACAGGTGCTCGAGATGATGCTGCGCGGATATGGCACTGACACCACCGCTGAGCGGCTCGATATCTCGGTGGAAACCGTGCGCCGTCATCGCAAGTCCATCTACAAGAAACTGGATGTCAGCTCACAGGCAGACCTGTTCTCGCTGTTCATCAACGCCATGCCCTATATCGGCGAAGCGCAAGGTGGAGACCCGCTAACTATTTATATGGGTTGAAGTTTTTGGGGATCTTGAGGGTCCAACCTGCCCCGTCTGGGGAATTGCTGCCGACCGGAGTGCGACTGGACAATTAGGCATGTTCAGCCCCTCCTGGTCGCCGCATGCAGCGCGAAATTGATCTCTTCCTGAAGGCCTACCCATCGATTTCGATGATCGAGGCCCTGATCACCGACTCCAACGGTGTTGCCCGGGGCAAATGGATCCCCCGGGGCAAGATCGAGTCGGTGCTGGAGAGCGGTCTCAAGTTGCCCAAGTCGGCACTGAACCTCGACATCTGGGGCAGGGACGTGCCCGAGCTGGCCTTCACCGATGGCGACATCGACGGCTGGTGTCGGGTGGTGGAAGGATCGCTGGCGCCGATCGAGACCGAGCGCGGCATCGACCTCGGCCAGCTGATCATGACCATGTATAACGAGGATGACACGCCGTTCATGGGTGACCCGCGGCAAGTCCTGGCAGGCGTGGTAGCGCGTTTCACCGAGAAAGACCTGCGCCCCTGCGTAGCGGCGGAACTGGAATTCAGTCTCTTTCCCGATCCGGGCGGCGACCGCCCCCTGAGCGAGGCCCTGCCCACACGCCCCACCCTCGGTGGCAACCTCTACGCGCTTACCGAGCTCGACCGCCACCAGGACATGCTCGACGTGCTGCGCCAGTACTTTGCGACCCAGGGCTTGCCGTTCGAAGGCATTATCAAAGAAGCCGCACCGAACCAGTTTGAAATCAACATGGCGCACAACGACGATGCTCTGGCCCTGGGCGATCAGATTATTCGCATGCAGCGAGGTATTCGCGCTGTCGCCCAGCGTTTTGGATTGATTGCGAGCTTCATGCCCAAGCCCATGGGCGATGAGGCCGGCAACGGCATGCACGTGCACTGCAGCTTGCTCGAAGAAAAGGGCGCCAATGTGTTCAACGACGGCTCCGAACAGGGCAGTGATCTACTGCGCTATGCCGTCGCGGGTTCGCTGGCGCTGATGCCCGATGCCATGCTGGTGTTCGCGCCGAGCTTCAACGCCTATCGGCGCTTTCAGTCGGGCAACCACGCCCCCACCTTCCCCGCCTGGGGCTTCGACAACCGCACCACCGCAGTCCGCATCCCCGCGGGGCCGCCGGCGGCGAAACGCATCGAGCACCGGGTCGCGGGCGCCGACACCAATCCCTATCTCGCACTCGCGGTGGTGCTCGCCGGGGTGCTGCACGGTATCGAGAACAAGCTCGAACCACCGGAGCCCATCGCCGGCAACGCCTACGAGCAAGAGCCCGACGCGCCCGCGCTGCCCACCCTGATGGGCGCCGCCATCGACCGCTTCCAGCAGTCTGAGATCATCGGTGAACAGCTTTCCAGCACCTTCCAGCGCATGTATGCATTGAGCAAGCGCCAGGAGCTCGACGAATTCGGCCGCCGGGTGACGGCACTCGAATACGACAGTTACCTGCGCGGCTGAACCTCGCGCCACGAGTCTGCGTACAATGGGGGTTCTGAGTCTGGGAGCCCATCATGAGCAACGTCTACGATTTTTCCGCCAAAGCCGCCAATGGCGATGACATCAACCTCGCCGATTACAAAGGTCAGGTCTTGCTGATCGTCAACACCGCCTCCAAGTGTGGCTTCACGCCCCAGTACGACGGACTCGAGGCACTGCAGAAAGACTACGCTGACCGGGGTTTCTCGGTACTCGCCTTTCCCTGCAACCAGTTTGGCTCGCAGGAGCCTGGCAGCGAAGAGGAGATTGTGGAGTTCTGCACCATGCGCTTTAACACCACCTTCCCCATCTTCGCCAAGATCGACGTCAATGGCGCGGACGCCCACCCGCTCTACCAGCACCTGAAAAGCGCTGCCCCTGGCTTGCTGGGCAGCAAAGGCATCAAGTGGAACTTCACCAAGTTCCTGGTCGATGCCGAGGGCAACGTGGTCGAGCGCTACGGTTCGAACACCAAGCCCGAGAAGATCGCCGCCGACATCGAGCAGCTGTTAAGCCGCTGAGCGCGCCGTATCGTCCGACAAGTCCGCGGCCAGCCCACGAATCTGCGCGACCGCGGCATCCATGGCGGCATTGAAAGGTGCTTCGCCCATCGCCAGCCCCTCGGCATACACAAACTCGACATCACTCAGGCCCAGGAAGGCAAAAAAGTCCTTCAGATAGGTGGTCTGGGTGTCTTTGGGTGTGCCCGCGTACTGGCCACCGCGTGCTGCCAGCACAATCACTTTCTTGTCGGCCAGCAGACCAACGGGGCCGTTCTCGGTGTACTTGAAGGTCACGCCCGCGCGCGCGAGTCGGTCTACCCAGGCCTTAAAGGTCGAGGGCACGCCAAAGTTGTACATGGGCATGCCAATCACCAGGACATCCGCCGCCTGCACTTCGGCAACAATGTCGTCTGACACTGCGGCGAGTGCGGTCTGCGCCTCACTGCGCTGCTCGGCCGGGGTCATCCAGGCCTGCATCTCAGGGCCCTCGAGGTGACCGAGTGAAGCATCGAGGTTGCGGGTAGTCAGCGTGACATCGCCGGCCGCTGCAACAAACTCGCGGGTCAGGGTGGAAGAGTTGCCGGACTCACCGTTGAGGCTGGCATTGATCACAAGCAGATTGGTCATGGGGTTTCCCTCCGATTCGACATGGCGTCATTGTGGAGAGGCGGCACCCGGGAAAAAATCGGAATAAATCGTCGCTTGTGTTCGGCTTTTTTGAACCTTTGCCGGGTGACTCAGTGCTCGCGCGTCTCGCGGAACTGGATATCGGGCCAGCGCTCCTGCATGAGATTCAGATTGACGCGGGTCGGCGCCAGGTACGTCAGGTAACCGCCGCCATCTTCGGACAAATGCTCAGCGGCCTTCTTGCGAAACTCCTCGAGCTTGCGCGGGTCATCGGCCTCGATCCAGCGAGCGGTGTAAATGTTGACTGGCTCGTAAACCGCCTCGACCTTGTATTCATCGCGCAGCCGGTAGGCGACCACATCGAATTGCAACTGACCCACGGCGCCAACGATCAAGTCGCTGTTACTCAGCGGCGAGAAGACCTGGGTCGACCCCTCCTCCGACAGCTGCTGCAAACCCTTCTGCAGCGCCTTCATTTTCATGGGGTCCTTGAGGCGAATGCGCCGGAACAATTCGGGGGCAAAGTGGGGGATGCCCGTAAACTGCAGCGGCTCACCCAGCGTAAAGGTGTCGCCGATCTGGATGGTGCCGTGGTTGTGCAGCCCGATGATGTCGCCCGAGACCGCCTGCTCGACCAGCACCCGCTCCCCGGCCTTGAAGGTCACCGCGTCGGCGATACGAATATCCTTGCCGATGCGCACGTGACGCATTTTCATGCCTTTCTCATAGCGCCCGGAGCAAACCCGCACAAAGGCGATCCGGTCGCGATGCTTGGGGTCCATGTTCGCCTGAATCTTGAACACAAAGCCGCTGAAGTCAGGCTCTGCCGCCGTCACCTCGCGGCTCTGGGTGGCGCGATCCTGGGGCGGCGGCGCCCACTCGACAAAGTTGTCGAGCATTTCCCGCACCCCGAAGTTGCCCAGCGCCGTACCAAAGAACACCGGCGTCATCCGACCGGCAAGAAACTCTTCGAGGTCAAACTCGTGGCTGGCGCCGCGAACCAGCTCGATCTCATCGCAGAAGTCTTCGTACTCATCATCGAGCAGGGCCCGCGCGGCATCCGAGTCGATGCCCTCGATCCGCTCATCCGGCGGCAACACCGAACCGGTGCCCTGCTGATAAAGGTGGAAGGTATCGGTGTACAGGTTGTAGACGCCCTTCAGGTGCCGGCCCATGCCCACGGGCCAGTTGATGGGCGCACCGGCGATGCCCAACACCGCTTCGATTTCATCGAGCAGTTCGATGGGGTCACGGATATCACGATCGAGCTTGTTCACGAAACTGACAATCGGCGTATCGCGCAGACGGCAGACGTTCATCAGCTTGATGGTCCGGTCCTCAACACCCTTGGCGCCGTCGATCACCATCAGCGCCGAGTCCACCGCGGTGAGCGTGCGATAGGTGTCTTCGGAGAAATCTTCGTGCCCGGGGGTATCGAGCAAATTGACCGTGCGCTCGCGATACGGGAATTGCATCACCGACGAGGTCACCGAAATACCGCGCTCCTGTTCGAGCGACATCCAGTCCGAAGTGGCATGGGGACCGCGCTTGCCCTTCACCGACCCCGCCACCTGGATGGCGCTGCCGAGCAACAATAGCTTCTCGGTAATCGTGGTTTTACCCGCGTCCGGGTGCGAAATAATCGCAAAGGTACGACGACTGGTAATGTCCTGGGTAAGCTGCGAATCCACGGTTCCACCTGAGGGTTGGGGCTGGCGATATCCGGCCGGTGCCGGGGGGCTGCGAATTATGCGAGCTTTGGCCCGGCTGGGCCACCCCGACCACATCGGTCAGTGAGCGACTTGACTGTATTCTATGCAAATGCGATTTAGTCCCCCGAACACCCCACAGAGGCCAATACGTGGCCACATCCCAAAAACCCGCTCGCGGTAAAGCGCGCACCGCCCTGTCTGGCGGCGCGGCTATTTTTGCCGCTGTTGTTTTCGCTGTGCTGGCGCTGACTATCTTTGCGCCGCCGGCGATTCCCGGCTGGCTGTTGCTGGCGGCCGGCCTGCTCAGTATCGGCCTCGCGGCAAGCTTTACCAAAACCGGCACCACCCAGGATCCAATGGACACCATGTTCCGCCAGCACAACGCGGTCATGCTGTTGATCGATCCGGAACGCAACAACATTGCCGACGCCAATGACGCCGCAGTGCGCTTTTATGGTTACGACCGCGACGAGCTCATTGGCATGCCCATCCTCAGTATCAATCAGCTCGACAACGAACAAATGCGCTCGCTGATCCGCGAGACCGCGGGCGGCAAGAACGCCGCGCTGGTGTTCCCGCACAAGCTGGCCAGCGGCGAAGTCCGTTCTGTAGAAGTTCACACCTCACCGGTAACCCTCGACGAAAAGCCCCTGCAACTGTCGGTGATCTACGACGTCACCGACCGCATTGCCAACGAGCAGGAGCTCGAACTGGCCGCCCAGGTACTGGCACACACCCGCGAGGGGGTCATCGTCACCGACGCCGACACCGCGATTTTATCGATCAACCGTGCATTCACGACCATCAGTGGCTTTACCGAGGACGATGTCATTGGCAGCACGCCGGCCATGCTCTCCTCTGGGCGGCATGACGCAACGTTCTATGACGACATGTATGCGCAGATAGAAAAGGATGGCTACTGGAGCGGCGAGATCTGGAACAAACACAAGGATGGGCTCATCTATCCTGAAATGCTGTCCATCAGCGCTATCAAGGATGATCGTGGTGCGGTCACCAATTACATTGGCGTCTTCTCCGATATCAGCAAAATCAAACAGTCTGAGCAGCGACTGGAGAAGCTTGCCCACTACGACGCACTCACCAATCTGCCCAATCGTCTGATGCTGCGCTCGCGCATGGAACACGCCATTGCGATGGCCAAGCGCGACAGCAGTGGCAAAGTAGGCCTGCTGTTCCTCGACCTCGACCAGTTCAAAATCGTCAACGACAGTCAGGGGCATGCGACGGGTGACGAACTGCTGCGGCAGGTTGCGCAGCGCTTGCAAGGTCGGATGCGCGAGGCGGACACCGTCGCGCGTCTGGGCGGCGACGAATTCGTCGTACTCGCGGAGAACATCCACACCACCGATGATCTCGCGGTGATCGCCACCGATATCATCGAGGACATCAATCAGCCCTTCCAACTGAAGTCTACCGAGGCTTTCATCGGCACCAGTATCGGCATTGCCGTCTACCCCGACGACGCCAGCAACGCCGAGACGCTGCTGACCTACGCCGATACGGCGATGTACCGCGCCAAGGAAAAGGGTCGCAATACCTACGCGTTCTATACCGACAGCATTACCAAGGAAGCTGACCGCAAACTGCAGATTGCCAACCAGTTGCGCAGGGCGCTGGCCAAGGATGAATTGGTACTGCATTACCAGCCCCAGATCGATCTGGAGACACAGGCCATCGTCGGCGCCGAGGCGTTGATTCGCTGGAATCACCCCGACGAAGGCTTGCTCAGCCCGGGTGCGTTTATCGATGTCGCCGAAGAACGTGGGCTAATCCACGAGATCTCTCGCTGGGTCATCAGTCGTGGCTGCCAGCAACTGGGGCAGTGGCAGGCCCAGGGGCTCAAAGTCACGATCGCGCTCAATGTGTCGGCCAAGGATTTCAGTTACGACGACTTTGTCGAGGACATCGCCAGCATTGTCGAGCTGTCTGACGTTGATCCCAGCGGGCTGGAACTGGAACTGACCGAGAGCGGCATCATGGAAAATGCTGACTCGGTGCTGGGGGCGCTGAACGCGATCCGTCAAATGGGCATCAGCCTGTCGGTGGACGATTTTGGCACCGGCTATTCTTCCTTTGCCTACCTGAAGTATCTGCCGATCAACAAACTCAAGATCGACCGCAGCTTCATCATGGACCTCGAAAACGAATCGGGGGGTGAGACCATCGTGTCGGCGGTGATCGACATGGGCAAGAACTTCGGACTGAAAATCGTCGCGGAAGGCGTCGAATCAACCCTGCAACAAAACTTGCTACAGGGCCTGGGCTGCGACCTGGCGCAGGGTTACCACTTCAGCCGGCCGCTGCCGCCTGAAGAGTTTGCCTCGCTGTTCAACCGCCAGGCGGGAACCACCACCCACTGAGGTCTACTCGCTCTCGTTCGGCAGCACCCGCTGCCGTAGATCATCAAGATGCTGACGCAGTCTTGCTGCAACCACCGCGCGTTTATCGGCAGGCAGGTCACCCGACAGTTGTTCAGCCTCCACCGAGATATCCTCCAGCGACACGCGAAAGATATGCCGCAGTGACTGGCTGTTCTCACGCAGCACCTCCTCGTTCTCGAGCAGGCGATCACTGAGCGTTTCGAGCTCCGCCGCACGCAGCCTCGAGGAAAGCAATATCTGGTGAACCACCAAAGTGCAGGCAAATACCATGGCGCCCCAGACCGCCAAAGCCGCCACAACGCCCCATACCGTGGTGACGCCAGCGGCCACACCCAACGTAACGGCAGCCCCACCGACTGCGGTCATCTGGGCCAAGGTCAGCAGGCACAGCGCGCGGGCACCATGAACAATAAAGATCACCAGCGAGGGTGGAATCAAAATATAGAGCCCGGGCTGCGCACCCCAGTCGAAACGCGCATTGACCCCGAGTGCGAGCAAGGTCATCGCAAATGCAGCCAGATAAAAGCGCAGGGCTTGATTGGCGGGGTACCAACCCAGGGCCACCGGCAGGTAGGCGAAGGGCACGATGACATACACCCAACCATAGGGGCTGTAATCGAACCAAAGATAAGTCAGCAAGGTGGGCGGCAGCCCAAACAGCATCATTGACCAATAAACGCTGTTTACCCCGCGCTCGCAGGCGTCCAGCACCGCCAGCTCAGCGTAGCCGCGGAAAGCAAATACCCTGCGAATAATGTCGAAGCCTTCGTTGCGCACAGGTCACTCCGATCAGCCATCTGCCGACAGTGTGAAGTAAACAGCGGGCAACAAAAAGGCGCCTAGGCAGAATACCCAGAGTCACCCGAATTGGCGTCAGCGCTCACAGAGGCAGGGATCACGGCCTCTTCGAGGTCATCGATGCGCTGCTGAATCCGACCCAGTCGTGCAGCGATGTCAGGATTCTCACGTCCAGGCATGCCGTCCATCTCCTGGGCGATCCCTTCGAGGGACACGCGCACCACACGCTGGGTGGCGAGGGTGTTGTCGCGCAGCCGCGCCTCGCTGTCCCATAACCGGTCGGTGAGCGTCTCGAGCTCGCGAGCCCGAAAACGGGAGGAGTCAAGAATCTGTCGAACCAGCATGGCGCAGGCGACAACCACAGCCACCCAAAGGGCCAGTGATATCAGCAGGTCGTAGATCGTCAGTACCCCGGTGCTGATACCGAGAATCGCCGAGGTCGAGCCGACAAGTGCCAGCTGTACGCCCGTGAGCGCCAATAAGCCGCGTGCCCCATGTACACAGAACATGATCAACGTGATCGGAATCATGATGTACAAGCCGGGCTGAGGACGCCAGTCGTTCAGCGAATTCACCGACACCGCCGTCACCGTGAGCAGCAGCGCCGCTATGTAAAGACGGGATTCGGATCGCCGTGGAATCCAGCGCAAAGCCACGGGCAGGTAGATGAGCGGCAGCAGTGCGTACAACACCCCTTCCACCCGGAACTCACTCACCAAGTGCTGCCAGAGCGAGGGAGGTAACGCGAGCACGACCATCACCCAATACACGGTGTTCACGCCGCGCTCGGCGCTATCCAACATGCCGGATTCGCTAAAACCCTTGAAATCAAAGATGGCGCTAACCGCATCCAGCCACCGCACATTGCCCGGATCAGGATTCATCCGCCTCCAGCCATTTCACCAACACCAGCGACGGATAATTTCAGCCGCCTGTGCCGGAGTCAAACCGCGCTTGCAGCGCGTCCAGTAGCTGCTGCCCCACCCGGTCCTCAGCGGGTAGGCGATCCCCCAGGAGCGTCGCCATGTCGATCACCTCAAGTCCCGCATGACCACAGGGATTGATTCGCTGAAACGGCTCGAGGTCCATATTCACGTTGAGTGACACCCCGTGGTAGGCGCAGCCCCGGCTGACTTTGAGCCCCAACGAGGCAATTTTGCGGCCATCCACGTAAACCCCCGGCGCCTTGGGGTCCGCGTTGGCGGTGATGCCGTGAGCCGCGAGTAGATCGATCACCGCCCCTTCGATGGCGCTGACCAGTCCTCGCACCGTGAGCCCTGCCCGGCGCAGGTCGATCAGGCAGTACACCACCCACTGCCCCGGCCCGTGATAGGTCACTTGGCCGCCACGGTCGATCTGCACAATGGGAATATCGCCGGGCGCGAGCACGTGTTCCGCCTTGCCGGCGATGCCCTGGGTATACACCGACGGGTGCTGCAGCAACCATAGCTGGTCTTCGCTGTCAGCCGTTCGATCCCGGGTGTATTGGCGCATGGCCTCGAAGGTCGACGAGTAGTCGACGAGACCGAGATGGATCTGTTGCAAGTTCAGATCACCATCGAAACCAGGCCCGAGGCCATTAGGTCTTCATGCAGGCTCGCCAATTGCGCCGGGCCCGTGGCGGTGATGGTCAGCGTCAGAGACACGAACTTGCCTCCCGAACTCGACTTGATGACCAATGTGCTCTGGTCGAACCCCGGGGCGTGACGCTCGAAGACCTCGAACACCATCGGTTGCAAGCGGTCATCGCTGCGACCGAGTACTTTGATGGGGTAAGCGCAGGGGAATTCAATCTTGGGGGGTTCTTGCTCGGTCATGACTTATCCAAAGAGCTGGCTCAACCAAAGCATAAAGCCATCCCACAGCCGCGCAAAAAAGCCGGCTTCCGGGACATCCTCAAGTGCCACCAGCGGGTACTCGCCCACGGTCTCATCACCCAGTGTGATACTGACGGTGCCCACTTGCTCACCTCGCGCGATCGGTGCGACCAGTGGCTCAGACATCACCAGTTGGACCCCGGGGGTCACCTTGGAGCGGGGCACCGTCAGTACAGCACTCTCGAGTACACCGGCGACCAGTTTGTCGGTCGTGCCCTTCCAGACCTTGCCCTGCGCCAGGGCGGTTTCCGCCAGTACCGGTTTGATCGTCTGGAAAAAGCGGAAACCATAATTGAGCAGGGTGCGGGTCTCAGCCTTGCGGCTGCGCGTGCTCGCACTGCCCATGACCACCGACACCAGGCGCATGCCATCACGCTCGGCCGATGCCACCAACCCATAACCCGCCTCGGAGGTGTAGCCGGTCTTCAGACCATCTACCGAGTCATCTTCACGCAACAGATGATTGCGGTTGTACTGGGTGATGTCGTTGTAGGTGTAGCTCTGCTCTTTGTAAACCTCGTAGCGCTCGGGGTGATTGCGGATGGTGGCGATCGCTATCGTCGCCAGATCCCGGGCGGTGGTGCGATGCCCCTCGGCAGGCAAGCCATGGGAGTTCACGTAAAAAGTATTATCCATGCCCAGCAGGTCGGCGTAGCTGTTCATCATGCTGGCGAACGCCGATTCGCTGCCGGCGATGTGCTCAGCGATGGCAACCGTTGCATCGTTACCCGAAGAAATCACAATGCCGCGCTCGAGCTCACGGACCGTGACCGGCAACCCGGGTTCAATCCACATCAGCGAAGAACCCCGGAAGGTGGGGTTCTGGGACCAGGCATTACGGCTCACCGGCACCTGGTCGTCCAGCGACAGCCGGCCGGCGTCGATCTCCTCGGCGAGGATGTAAGCGGTCATCAGCTTGGTCAGGCTGGCCGGCGGCAGTGGCTCATCGATATTGTGTTCCACCAGGATGCGACCCGAGTCGTAGTCGATCAACAGGTAGCCGTCGGCGGCGATTTTCGGTGGAGCGGGCACCACAGCAGCGGCATGGGCAGCATTGGCGGCCCACAACAGGCTCGACAGCAGGAAGAACAGACGCAGCATGGATGCCCTCATCGGTGTGGTCATGGTGGTGTTGAAACGACGGACGCGCATGTTAGCAGCAAGCGTTCCCGCCTTGGCGTAAAAGGGACTCATGTCAGGGCAACGCCTGACCTGGCGGCAACCCCGCTGCAGAGAGTGTCGCCTGGGCGTCACGAAGGGCGGACTCCTGCGCAAAGGGGCCAGCACGAAGCCGATGCAGCGGACCGTGAGCAGTGTCCACCACCGTGACCTCCACTGGCACTGACAAGACAGGACCCACTCGGGCAGCCAGTTCATGAGCTGCCTCAGCCGAAGAAAACGCACCCAGTTGCAGCAGCCGATAGCGGCCGTCGGCGACAGCGCGGCGATCGTCCGCGCCGGCCACTTCGATAGCCTCAACCCGCACCCGGGCAGTACCGGCCTTGTCAAAGCCAAGCTTGACGGCAGCACCGTAAGAGAGGTCGATCAAACGGTCGGCGTGGAATGGGCCTCGGTCATTGACCCGCACGACCATGCTGCGGCCGTTGCCGAGATTGGTCACACGCGCATAGGTCGGGATGGGCAAGCTTTTATGGGCAGCGGTGGCCTCATAGACGCTGAAACGCTCACCGTTGGAGGTGGGGCGGCCGTGGAATTTGAGCCCATACCAGGAGGCAATGCCCTCCTCGACGTAGCCTTTGTTGCTGGGCATGACATGGTAGGTCTTGCCATTGACGGTATAGGGGCTGACGTTACCCCGCCTCAGCACAGGATCCGCCCGGGGAATGGCGTCGGCGACCGCAGCCGCAGAAATCGGTGGTGGCTCACTGTCGGATACCCGGACGGCTTTGCGCGAACCCGGGGTACACGCAGTCAGCAACAACAGCGCTATCAGCAGCGAGAGCCTCATTGCCCGGCGAGTCCCTCAGCAATAGCCTCGCTCAACTGCCAGGCAGCCAGCGCATACATGGAGCTGTGGTTGTAACGGGTGATGACGTAAAAGTTGTTAAGGCCAATCCAGTACTCGGGGCCAAGCTGCCCCTCGTAACGCAACGGCGTTGCCTTGGCATCGGTGAACAAGGATTCAGTCGGTGCCAACCCCGCCTCGACCAGCTCACCCACCGTCTGCTGGGGTTTCAGCCCACCCTCGAACAGGGTCGCCTCGGGCTCGCGGGCTTCGGCGGGCACCACCACGGGCTCACCAGGCGCCCAACCATGGGCACGAAAGTAGTTGGCCACGCTGTAGATCGCGTCATCTGGGTTGTCCCAGATGTCCTTGACGCCATCGCCATCAAAATCCATCGCGTAACTGCGATAGCTCGATGGCATGAACTGCCCAAACCCCATCGCTCCGGCATAGGATCCCTTGAGCGCCAGCGGGTCCTTGCCAGACTCCCAGGCGAGCACCAGAAAATGCTCCAGTTCGCTGGTAAAGAACGGAGAGCGCTTGGGGTAATCAAACGCCAGGGTCGACAAGGCATCCACCACCCGGTAGCTGCCGGTGATGCGCCCATAGAAGGTCTCGACGCCGATGATCGCCACGATCATCGACACCGGTACGCCGGTGTCAGCAGACACCTTGGCCAGGCTGTCAGCGTGCTCGCGCGCAAACGCCACGCCACCGTTGATACGCTTATCGGTCATGAAGATCTGCCGGTACTCGTACCAGGGTTTGGTCTTCTCGGCCGGCCGCGCGATGGCATCGAGAATGCTCTGCTTGCGTTCCGCCGCCGCCAGCAATGCCTGCCCCCACTCACGGTCGACACCCTGCGCGACCGCAGCATCCAATACCGCCGCGGTCTCCGGGCGGTCTGCATAATCGGCAAAAGCTTGTATCGGGAGCAAGCTGGCGCTCAACAGCGCTGCGGCGAGTGTGGTTGTTTTCAGCATGATTGTTTCGAACTCCTGACTGCGCTTAGGTTCCGCGAACCCGTTTATTCACTGATGATCTTCCGCTCGGTGCTGATGGCCATCAGTACACCGAAGCCGAGCATCAGTGTCACGATGGAAGTGCCACCAAAACTCACCAGCGGCAGTGGCACACCGACGACGGGCAGAATGCCTGCGACCATGCCCATATTGACGAAAACATAAACAAAAAACGTCAGGGTGAGCGCGCTACCCAATAGCCGGCCGTACCCGGACTGGGCGTTCAAGCCGATCCAGAAGCCCCGCAACACAATCAGCAGGTAGATGGCGAGCAACACCAACACCCCACGCAAACCGAATTCTTCAGCGAGCACCGCGATGATGAAATCGGTCTGGCTCTCGGGCAGGAAGTCCAGATGGGACTGGGTACCGGTCATCCAGCCCTTGCCAGACCAGCCCCCCGAGCCAATCGCGGTCTTGGACTGAATGATGTTCCAGCCCGCGCCCAGCTTGTCGGACTCCGGATCCAGCAGGGTCAGAATGCGCCGCTTTTGATAATCCTTGAGCAGAAACAACCAGGCGGGCCAGGCCGAGGCCACAAAGGCCAGCGCCGCCCCGAAAATGTACGACCAGCGAATACCCGCCATGAACACCACAAACAGGCCGCTGGCGGCGACCAACAGCGAGGTGCCCAGATCAGGCTGAATAACGATCAAACCCGCCGGGACCATCACGATGGTGAGCGCGCCCAGCAGCGGCAGTGGCCGGGGCGGCAGGGTGTAGCGCATGAACCACCAGGCCACCATCAAAGGCATGGCGAGCTTCATCAGCTCCGAGGGCTGGAAGCGAATCACGCCCAGGCTCAGCCAGCGCTGGGCTCCCTTGGCACCGACCCCAATCAGGGGCACCGCGATCAACAGCAGCAGCACAGCGCCGTAGAAAAACGGCGCCAGCCGGCGGTAGGTGTCGATGCGTATCTGGGCGGCCACCAACATGGCCGTCAGACCGATGGCGTGATTGCGCATCTGCCGATACACCGTCCCCCAGTCTGCATCCGAGGCGCTATACAGCACCGTGAGCCCCGCTGTAATCAGCAACAGCAGCGGCAACAGTAACCAGACGTCGATGTGTAACCACTGGGCGATGCTGGGCCGCCGGGCAAAATCCCGCTCCGCATCGGGCAGGGTCCGCGAGTAATCAGCCATTGGCTTGCACTCCAAACCAGGCGTCCAACACTTCCCGCGCAACGGGACTGGCCGCACTGCTGCCCCCGCCATTTTCCGCCAGGACGACCAGTACGATCTCCGGCTCATCGACCGGCGCAAAGGCCACAAACCAGCCGTGGTTGCGATGCCGTTCAGCGATCGCTTCCTCGTCGTAAACCTCATCCTGGGCGATACCGATCACCTGGGAGGTGCCCGTTTTACCGGCAATGGTATAGGGCAGGTTGCGACCAATTTTCGCCGCAGTGCCCTTGGGATGATGGACCACGTCCATCATGCCGGCGATCACCGCCGCCCAGTGGTCATCTGCCGCGCGCAGCGGCGGACGGCGCACCCCACTGACCGGCAGCTGGTCGACCCGCTGCACCAGCGACGGTACGAAACTCTCGCCGCGATTGGCCACGACCATCACTGCCTGGGCGAGCTGCACAGGCGTCGCCAGCATGTAGCCCTGGCCGATACCGGCACTCAGTGTCTCGCCCGGGTACCAGGGCTGGCCGATAGCACGCCGCTTCCAGTCACTCGACGGCAAAATACCGGACCGCTCGCTGGTGGTATCGAGGCCTGTGCGCTCGCCAAGGCCGTAGGGCGCGAGCGCCGTCGCCATGGCGTCGATGCCCATGCGGTGCGCCAGGTCGTAGTAGTACACGTCACAGGATTCGGCGAGCGCCATACGCAGGTCGACCTCGGGGGCGTGGCCGGTGCCACGTATGCGCAAAATCCAATCACGATAGCGCCGCGAGTCACCGGGCAGCCGATACCAACCGGGATCGCGCACCGTGGAGTCGGGTGTGACCAGCCCCATTTCAAGGCCCGCCAATCCAATCATGGGCTTGACCGTGGAGCCCGGTGGATACTGCCCCTGAACCGCGCGGTTGAGCAGCGGCGTGTCGATCGAGTCGCGCAGTGCTGAATAGTCCCGGGTACTGATGCCATTCACGAACAGGTTGCTGTCAAATCCGGGCTTGGACACCAGCGCCAGAATTCCCCCGGTTCGCGGGTCGAGCGCCACCACCACCCCGCGCTGTTCGCCGAGGGCCTCAAAAGCAGCGCGTTGCAAATCGATGTCCAGCGACAAGCGCAAGTCAGCGCCATCCTTCGAGGGCTGCTCGTCGAGCACACGCAGGATGCGGCCGTGGGCATTGGTCTCTACATTGCGATAACCGGGCTGGCCATGCAGTACCGACTCATAGCGCTTCTCCAGCCCGACTTTGCCAATGTGTACCGTGCCCCGGTATAGGTCCTCGTCGATTTCGTTGAGTTCGCGTTCATTGATTCGGCCCACGTATCCCAGTACGTGGCTGAGCAGCGGTCCGTAGGGGTAGTAGCGCGTCAATTGTGCGTCGACCGTCACGCCGGGCAAAGCGTGTCGGTTGACCGCGAGCACCGCCATTTCCTCATCGCTCAACCGGAGCTTGAGCGGCACCGGGTCGTAAGGCCGCCGCCGCTTTCGGCGGGTTTCAAAACGCGTGAGATCGTCTTCGGTGAGGGTCACCAACTCACCCAGGCGTTCGAGCATGGCATCGAGATCATCGACCCGCTCCACGACCACGCCGAGACGATGGGTGGGCTCGTTGGAGGCCAACAGCCGGCCCTTGCGGTCATACACCAGGCCCCGTTTGGGCGGTACGGTCTCGAGGCGCACGCGGTTGCGCTCGGACTGGGTCAGGTACTGCTCAAACTCCACCACCTGCAACGAGTAGTAGCGCCACACCAACACCAGCATGGCCGCGAACACGATTAGGGCCGCAGCGACCACCCGGCCACTGTTGATAGCGGCTTCTACCGAGGCATCGCGAAGGGTTTGGCGGGGCGCGGCCACGGCTCAGGCCCTGTGATAAGGGTGGCCGGCGTTTAACGACCAGGCGCGATACAACTGCTCGGCGAGTACGACTCTCACCAAGGGATGCGGCAGCGTAATACGCCCCAAGGACCATCGGTAGCGACTGTCGCGCAGTAATTGCGCATCGATGCCATCGGGGCCACCAATCAGCAAGGCAACGCGGTCGCCCTGCATCTGCCAATCCTTGAGATGGGAAGCAATATCTTCGGTGGACACGGTTTTTCCCGCGACATCGAGCGCCAGAATTTGCGTTCCGGGTTTCAGCTGCCGCCGAATGGCCTCCGCCTCCTGAGCACGGAACTGCTCGGGCCGGCCGCCACCCTGCCGCTTGGCAGGAGGCACCTCGACCCATTCAATCCGAATTTCCCTCGGCAGGCGTTTTGAGTATTCGTCCACAGCCGTTTGAACCCAGCCAGGCATGCGGGTTCCCACTGCGAGAATACGCAGCTGCATCAGTCGTCAGCGGCTTGGGGAGAAGACCAGAGTCGCTCGAGATCGTAGAAACTGCGTGTGGCGGGCTGCATGACATGGACCACAACGTCGCCAAAATCAACCAGCACCCACTCTCCGGGACCCTCGCCTTCGACACCCATGGGGCGCACACCGCGCTCCTTGGCCTGTGTCACCACATTGTCAGCAAGGGATTTCACATGGCGGCTGGAGCTGCCGCTGGCGACCACCAGGTAATCCATGACCGAACTGAGTTCGCGGACATCAATCACCACAGGATCGAGGGCTTTCAGGTCATCGAGGGCTTCAAGAGCCAGTTTGGTAATCGCATCACCGTTCCAGTCGGCTGCGTCAGTCATTCGCGGTCAGGCGGGGCATCGCTCGCTCCATAGAGTTCATGGGCGCGAATATACTCCAAAACCCGCGCCGGCAGGAGGTGCTGCACATCCTGACCGGTGGCCAGCGCCGCGCGGATCTCAGTGGAAGACACCGCCACAGGCGGCTGGTCCAGCCGAATCACAGTCCCCGCCGGTGCTGCGGTGACATGCTCAGGGTCCCCGCCGTGGCGGTCCAGCCACGTGGCCACCACTTCAGGCAAAGGCTGAGAAAAACCAGGGCGGACCAGCACCGCGAGGTGACAGTGTTCGAGCAATTCCTCCCAGCGCGACCATTGCGGCAGCGAGGGCAGAACATCCTGCCCCACGACAAACACCAGACTGTCTTCACCACCGTGCTGGGCGCGCCAACTGCGCAGGGTATCGACGGTGTAGGACACACCCTCGCGATGCAGCTCACGGTCGTCCACGCCAAGCAGGGGTTCGTCGGCCACCGCGGCTGCGACCATCGCCAGACGATGACCGGCGCTGGTGCGGGGAGAGGCCTTGAGCGGTGGGTCGGCGGCGGGCAGCAAATCGACTCGATCGAGCCCTAGTCTTTGCCCGGTTTCGAGCCCCGCCCGCAGGTGGCCCCGGTGAATCGGATCAAAAGTACCACCCAACAAACCCAAGGCCGCCATGGTCAGCTGCGCACCTGCCCCTGGCCGAACACAACATATTTTTGCGAGGTCAGCCCCTCGAGACCCACTGGGCCACGGGCGTGCAGCTTGTCTGTGGAAATGCCTATCTCCGCGCCCAGCCCGTATTCGAAGCCATCCGCAAAACGGGTCGAGGCGTTGACCATGACCGAGCTCGAATCCACCTCGCGCAAAAACCGCATCGCCGTGCTGTGATGCTCGGTGACGATGCTCTCGGTGTGGCCAGAGCCATACTCGGCAATATGGTCCATTGCACCGTCAACCCCGTCGACGACGCGGACCGCCAGAATCGGTGCCAGGTACTCCTCATGCCAATCGGCTTCGCTGGCCGCCACATCAATGGCTGGCGCCGCCTGCCGGGCCCGCTCGCAGCCGCGCAATTCCACCCCGTGTGCCGCAATGGCGTCGGCTATCGCGGACAACTGACTCGTCGCCGCCGCGTCGACCAGCAGCGTCTCCATGGTATTGCAGGTGCCGTAGCGCTGGGTCTTGGCATTCACAGCAATGGCCAGCGCCCGCTCAGGATCGGCAGCACCGTCGATGTAAACGTGGCAGACCCCATGCAGGTGTTTCAGTACCGGCACACGGGCGGTCGCCATCACCCGCTCGATCAGGCGCTTGCCGCCGCGAGGAATCACGATATCGATAAACTCGGGCATGCTGACCATGGCATCCACACCTGCGCGATCGGTGTCGGTGACCACCTGCACCGCCCCTGCGGGCAAGCCGGCGGACTCAAGACCCGTGGCGATCATGCGACCAAACACGCGATTGCTGGCGATCGCTTCCTTGCCGCCCCGCAGGACGGCGGCATTGCCCGCTTTGAGACACAGGCTGGCTGCCTCGATCGTCACGTTTGGACGCGACTCATAAATAATGCCGATCACCCCCAGCGGGACACGCATGCGACCGACCTGTATGCCCGAGTTCATGGTGCGCACATCATCGATGGCGCCCACCGGGTCGGGTAGCGCCGCGACCTGTGCGAGCCCAGCCACAATCGCGTCGATGCGGCTGTCATCCAGAGCCAACCGGTCGAGCAGCGCCGCATCGAGCCCACTGCCCTGTCCCCGCGCCCGATCCTCGGCATTGGCCGCGAGCAAAGCCGACCGGTCAGTTTCGATCGCTCGGGCAATCGCCAGCAGCGCCGCGTTGCGCACGGCAACATCAGCAGCAGCCACCGTGCGCGACGCAGCTCGCGCCGCCGCACCCAGATCGCGCAGGTAATCTTCAATCGTCATGACATTTCCCTCACTACAACCGTGAGTATAGCCAGCGCGGCGCTGTCGTCAGCGTCGCGGACTGATGCAGCCCATGGGCGCCATCAATTCACAAATGCTGTTGACAATGATTCTCAATCGCCGTAAGTTGGCCCCATGTACATCTGTCTCTGCAAAGGCGTGACCGACACCGCGATTCGTCGCGAGATACGCAATGGCGCCACCACTTTCCGCGAAGTGCGTGATCGCCTCGGCGTCGCCACCCAGTGCGGCAAGTGCGCCTGCGATGCACGCCAGGTCATCGCTGATGCACAACCCGACGAGACCCCGGGGCTGGCCTTTTATGACGCAGGGCTGGTGCCAGCCTGACCCCAGCGCAATTGCGAATCTATCTGATTCGGCTTTGAAATAACTTTAGAAAACAAGGGCTTACGAGAATTTTTCTTGGAGCAAGCCAATTGACTCGCCTATAATCCCGGCTGTTTGTTAACCAATCGGGGAGAGCATCGTGAAAGGCGACGCCAAAGTTATTGAACACCTCAACACCATCCTCGGTAACGAGCTGGTAGCCATCAACCAATATTTCCTGCATGCCAAGATGTACAAGGACTGGGGGCTGGTCGAGCTCGCAGACCACGAGTATCACGAGTCCATCGACGAAATGAAGCACGCCGACGCACTGGTGGAGCGGATTTTGTTCCTGGAAGGTATTCCCAACCTGCAGGACCTGGGAAAGCTGATGATCGGCGAGAACACCCGGGAGATGCTCGAATCCGATCTCAAGCTGGAACACGTGGCCCATGAGGACCTCAAGGCCGCCATCGAGCACTGCGAGACCGTGAAAGACTACGTGTCACGGGACCTGTGCAAGAGCATTCTTGAGGCTGAGGAAGAACACATTGACTGGCTGGAGACCCAGCTGTCTTTGATGGACAAGGTCGGCGAGCAGAACTACCTGCAAACCGCCATGCACACGGTCAAGCCGGTCGAATAAAACACCCAAACGTGGGGCGCAGCCGGCGTTTGCCGGTCGCACCCCGCGTGGATCACTCCGCGGCGGCTTCCTGGTTGCCGCTGACGATTTCCTTGAGTTCGCCGCTCGCCTCCATTTCACAGACGATATCGCAGCCACCGATCAGCTCGCCGTCCACCCACAACTGGGGGAAAGTCGGCCAGTTGGCGTAGGTTGGCAAATTGGCGCGGATGTCCGGGTTGCTCAGCACATCGACGTAGGCGAAACGCTCGCCGCAGCTGGCCAGGGCCTGCACCGTGCGCGCAGAGAAGCCGCACTGGGGCTGGTTGGGCGAACCCTTCATGTAGAGGATTACCCGGTTGTTGGTGATCTGGTCACGGATCGTGTCCATGATGTCCATAGTGGTCACTCCAGCAGTTGGTTCCGCCCCCGGGGGGTGGGGGCAACGGGGGCCAGAGTTTACTCGCTCTGACGCGCCTCCGCATGCACCGTTTGACCGCACCGTTACAGCGGGTATTCTCGACGGTTTTCTTTGCCGCAGGCCCTTGTCAATGTCACCCATTCTCCCGACCTACGGTCGCCTTGATGTCGCTTTCGTTCGTGGCGAGGGGCCGCTGCTTTACGACGCGGAGGGGCGCGCCTATCTGGATGGCGTGTCTGGCATTGCGGTCACGAACCTGGGTCACGCCCACCCGGCGGTCACGGCGGCCATGAGAGCGCAGGCCGGGCAACTGCTGCACACCTCCAATCTGTACCACATCCCCCAACAGCAGCGACTGGCCGAAACGCTCACCAATGCCACCGGCATGGAAGCGGTGTTCTTTTGCAACTCCGGCACCGAGGCCAACGAGACCGCGCTCAAATTGGCGCGACTCTTCGGCCGTAAGCGCGGCATCGAGGCGCCTCAGATCCTTGTGCTCGAATCCGCCTTCCACGGCCGCACCATGGGTTCGCTCTCGGCAACGGGTAACGCGAGGATTCGCGACCCCTTCGCGCCGCTGCTGCCGGGCTTTATTCGCGTACCCAGGGATGATCTGCAAGCACTGAAAGACGCCGCCGCGGCCAACAGCGACATCGTCGCGGTACACCTCGAGCCCGTCCAGGGCGAGGGCGGTGTCCGCGCGCTCGATCGGGACTATCTGGCGGCTGTGCGAGCACTGTGTGACGAATATGGGTGGCTGCTGTCCTTTGATGAAGTCCAGAGCGGTAATGGCCGCTGCGGCGCCCTGTATGCATTCCAGCGGATTGGCGTCACACCCGACGTACTGGTCACCGCCAAAGGACTGGGTAACGGTATGCCCATCGGTGCCTGCCTCGTGCGGGGAGCGGCCACAGACGTCCTCGGCCCCGGCGACCACGGCACCACGTTTGGCGGTAGTCCCATCGCCTGCGCCACCGCCCAGGCGGTGCTCGATACACTGCTCGATGGTCAGCTCTGGCAGCGAGCGGAGCCCCTGCGAGAACAAGTACTTGCGGGCTTCCATAGCGCGCTGGCATTTCCCGACGTGATTGCCGAAATCCGCGGATTGGGCCTCATGATCGGCATCCAGCTCAAGATAGACTGCAGCGACCTCGTCACGCGCGCGCTGACGCAGCAATTGCTGATCAACGTGACGGCCGGAGACACCATCCGGCTGCTGCCCGCCCTGGTGATGAGCGACGAACAGGCGTTTGCGCTGGGCCAGGGCGTTGCCAACGTCGTCAATGACGCCACCCGTCACCAGGAGGTATCACCGTGACCGAGCCCCGACATTTGCTCACCCTCAACGACCTGACCACGGACGAACTGCGCGGCATTCTGCATCGTGCGGGGGAACTCAAACAGCTGCAGCGCGCCGGCACTCCCCATCCCACTCTGCCCGGCCGCACACTGGCCATGCTGTTCGAGAAATCCTCGACCCGCACCCGGGTCTCTTTTGAGGCCGGCATGACCCAGCTGGGCGGCGGCGCCCTGTTTCTGTCTCCCCGGGACCTGCAACTTGGTCGTGGTGAGCCCATTGAAGACACGGCAATCGTCATTTCCTCGATGGTCGACGCGGTCATGATCCGTACCTTCGAACACAGCGTGCTCGAGCGTTTCGCCGCCCGTTCATCGGTGCCCGTCATCAACGGTCTGAGCAACGACTACCACCCCTGCCAACTGCTGGCGGACATGCAGACCTGGCTTGAACACCGGGGAGATATCGCGGGTCGGCGGGTCTGCTGGCTCGGCGATGGCAACAACATGTGCCAGTCCTACATCAACGCCGCGCGCCTGCTGGACTTCGAACTGGTCATCGCGTGCCCGGCGGGCTACCAGCCCAGCTCTGAACTGGTTGCGGCGAACAGCGACCGGGTGAGCATCTGCCACGACCCCCGCGAGGCCGCGTCGGGCAGTGACCTGCTGGTTACCGACGTTTGGGCATCGATGGGAGATGAGGACGAGGCCGAGGAGCGTCGCCTGGCCATGCAGCCTTTCCAGCTCAACCAGACGCTGCTGGACCTCGCCAGTCCTGACGCGCTGTACATGCACTGCCTGCCCGCCTACCGGGACCAGGAGATCTCAACGGCATTGCTCGAAGCCCCGGGCACCGTTATCTGGGAAGAGGCCGAAAACCGCCTGCACGCCCAGAAAGCGCTGCTCGAATTCCTCATCCGGTAGCGCATAAATAACTGACAGTTTTTTGACAGCCCCGGCATATGACAAATTCATAGACCGGGGTATTTTCAGTTATCCACACCCGCTCGCAGGGGCAAAAAGCCATCAAATCTGACCCTTGGCGTTAGTGAGCACTAGCGCACCTCACTTTCAACAACTTTCCCACAAAAAAACCCCTCGCCAGTACCCTTGCATCCCCCCGCCCGGCCGCCTATCTTGGGGTCTGTTCCCGCCGACACCCCAACATATTGGGCGTCGCCCTCGGGTTCGTCCCTAATTTCGCACTCATTGAGTGCAGTTGCGACCGCAAAGAGGCATCAAAAGAATGCAAACTGGCAGCGAATCGGTTCCAGAAAAGACCACCGGCGTCTCAGCGCCGACTATCGAAGCTCCAAATCCCACCCGCCTGGCGGCCACAGCGCCCGGCCAGCTGCGGGTGATCAAACGCAACGGCACCGTGGTGCCTTTCGAAGACAGCAAAGTTTCTGTCGCCATCACCAAGGCCTTCCTCGCGGTAGAAGGCGGCACGGCGGCAGCCAGTACACGGATCCACGAAACCGTGGCCAAGCTCACCGAACAAGTGGTCGCCACTTTCCAGCGCCGCATGCCGTCCGGGGGCACCATCCACATCGAGGATATTCAGGACCAGGTCGAACTGGCGCTGATGCGTGCCGGTGAGCACAAGATCGCCCGTGACTACGTGATCTACCGGGAAGGCCGCGCCCAGGAACGCGCCGCCAAGACCGCGCTGTCGCCCGAGTCTGCGGCGGCCGCCAACGCCATTAACGTGGTCCACGCAGACGGCAGCCGACGACCGCTGGACATCGAGCGGGTGCGCACCATTGTCGCCGAGGCCTGCGCCGACCTTGAGGACGTCAGCGAAAGCGCCATCATCGATGAAGCGCTGCGCAACCTGTACGACGGCGTTTCTGCCGAGGAAGTCAGCACCGCACTGGTGATTACCGCCCGCACCCTGATCGAACAGGAACCCAACTACAGCTACGCCGCTGCCCGACTGCTGCTCGACAACCTGCGCGCCGAGGGACTGAGCTTCATGGGTGTCGCCGAGAGCGCCACCCAGGCAGACATGCGTATTTGCTACCCGCGTGCACTCAAGGCATTCATCAGCCGCGGTATCGAGCTCGAACTGCTGGCGCCCAATCTGGGCGAGTACGACCTCGACCGACTGGGCAATGCCATCCTGCCCGAGCGCGACCTCCAGTTCGGTTACCTGGGCCTTCAGACCCTGTACGACCGCTACTTCATCCACAGCGATGAGACCCGCTTCGAACTGCCGCAGATTTTCTTCATGCGCGTTGCTATGGGCCTCGCTGCCCGGGAAGAAGATCGCAACGCCCGCGCGATCGAGTTCTATGAGCTGCTGTCGTCCTTTGACTACATGAGCTCAACGCCGACCCTGTTCAACTCGGGCACACTGCGTCCGCAGCTGTCCTCCTGCTACCTGACCACGGTACCCGACGACCTGTTCGGTATTTACGGTGCGATTCAGGACAACGCCATGCTGTCCAAGTTTGCTGGCGGCCTGGGTAATGACTGGACACCGGTGCGTGCACTGGGCGCCTACATCAAGGGCACCAACGGCAAG
>CAYZWL010000026.1:0-39614 GCA_964482195.1 uncultured Alteromonadaceae bacterium
GCTGGGTGCGGACGAGTGGTGCCACTGACTCACGACTGCGGCTTCGTGTTGCCACCAGGCCATTTTCACCAAAGCAAAAAAAAGCCCGCGCGAGGCGGGCCTTTCGAGTAGAGCGTGAGCTCAGTAGGTGTAGCGGATACGTGCACCAAACACCGCGCCTTCATCCACAAAGTAGGTGTGGCTGCCAGCGAGCACCGGAGTATCAAAGCCCTGCTGGTACGCCACTTCATCGAAGATGTTGCGGCCGTACAGCATCAGCTCGATGCTCTCGGTTCGCAGACCAATACGCAGGTTGGTCTTGGTGTAGGCATCGATGACGTCCAGCGGATCGTTGTCACCGGCTGACTGGAAGTCATCCCGGTAGTTGACTTCGCCAGAAGCAAACAGCTCGTAGTTACCCATCGGGCGCTGATAGTCGAACATCAGCGAGCCGCTCCAGTCAGAGGCGTACAGGGTGTTCTGGCCGCTCAGGTCATTGATGCTGTTGCCAGCTGGGGTACCGCAAAGCGGGTCTGCATCGAGCTGCGGTGCGGTACAGGGACCATCCCGGAAGTCCGCGTAGGTGGCATCGAGCCAGGCGATATTAAGCCCGAAGCGCAACTCGTTGGTGGCCTGCCACTGGGACTCGATTTCGACACCCTGGATCTCCGACGATGACGCGTTGGTCACGCCGAAGCCCAGACCATTGAAGATCGAGGTCTGCAGGTTGTCGTACTCGGTGTAAAACGCCGCCCAGTTGATGCGCACTGAGCCGTCGAACAGGTCGTGCTTGCCGCCGATTTCGAAGGCGTCCACGGTCTCATCTTCGAACTCGAAGTCATCGTTCGGGTTGGTAAAGATCTGCCCCGGTGCCGGCGGCTGACCAACGATAAATCCAGCTGGCTGGCCATCGTCTGCCGACGTGAAGCCGCCCGACTTGAAGCCCTGTGAGAAGCTCACATAGACCATGCTGTCGGCGCTCATATCCCACTGCAGATTGACCGAAGGTACCCACTGGTCGGTGGTGCGATCGTCAACAAAGTCGTAGTTGTAGGTATTGAAGCTGGTCGCCTGAATGAGCGGCAGCCAGTAGTTGTAACCGTTCTCGCAGCCAGCGATGGAGGTATTGGCGACGCCACCCAGGCCGCAGTTGCTGTCACCCAGCCGCTGGGTGCTGACCACATCCTTGGATTCCTGGGTGTAGCGCAGGCCCACGGTCAGGCGCAGGGTATCGGTAAAGTTGAACGTACCCTGACCAAACAGCGCCCAGGACTCGGTGTCGAGCGCGTAGTCGTGGTTACGGGAAATCTGGTTCGCGCTGTAGGTACCCAGCACCGAGGACAGCGGGTTGCCCGCGGTCAGGGGCAGCAGCAGGTTCTGTGGCAGTACCGAAGGCGGTGGGTTGCCCGGCGTGACCAGCGACAGGAACTCGGGGAACAGCCCATCGAAGTTGGTATCGATGGTGACGCGGCGGAAGAATTCCAGCGTGCTGTCGTCATAGTAGCCGCCCACCGTCCAGTCGAAGAATTCGCCACCGGGGGAGGTCAGCCGCAGTTCCTGGCTGAACTGGTCAAAGGACTGATCGTCGTAGCGTGCAATGAATTGCAGCGGCAGCCAATCGACGTCCACGTCGTCCTCGTAGGTGTAAGCCGAGTAGCCGGTGATCGCGGTCAGCGTGTAATCACCGATGTCCCAGTTCACGGCGAGCGACATGTTTTCGAGTTCGTCGTCGCTGCCATCCGGGGCAAAGCTGATGCCAATGCCATCATCCGCAGAGCGGCCAAAGTTATTGTCTTTAAAGGTCACGAAATCGCGCTGGGCTTCCTGCAGCAGCTGTGGGTAGAACACGTCGGTAATGGCGTAGGCCGTGTTCGCGAAGTCGGACCGGTTGGGCACGATGGCTTCCCGCTCGGCAGGAGTGAGGTACAGCTTGGTGGCGCTGACGGCCCCGGTGCGCTCCTGCTCGAACTGCGAGTATTTGAATTGAATATCGATGTCGTCAGTCGGTAGCCAGTTCAGGCTGATGCGATAGCCCTGTTCTTCCACGCCGCCCTCGGGGCGATCGAGGAAGGAGTTCTGTACGTAGCCTTCGTTCTCGCGGTAGCGGAATGCCACGCGCGCGCCAAAGGTATCGCTGAGGCCACTGCTGATAAAGCCCTCGACGATTTCGCCGTCATTCTCTTCCATGGAGACGTTGATCTGGGCGGTCGTGTCGTCACCGGCTGCTGCAGATGCAGTGGTGATGTTCACCGCCCCGGCGACGGTGTTGCGCCCAAACAGCGTGCCCTGGGGGCCGCGAAGCACTTCGATACGCTCGACGTCGAGGAAGCCTGCCCGATACTGGCGGCCGCGGCCCATGTAGACGCCGTCGATGTACATGCCGACGGACTGCTCAAAGGCCTGGTTGTTACCGGAACCGACACCGCGCATAAAGATGTTGGTGTTTACCGAGGCGGTTGCGATGTGCAGGTTAGGCACAAAGTCAGCCAGGGCGGTCATGTTGGGAATAGCCGCATCCTGGATCTGGCTGCCCTGCATGGCACTGACCGAGATCGGTACATCCTGCAGGTTCTCTGCGCGTTTCTGGGCGGTAACTAACACTTCCTCCAACTGCTGTGCCACGGAAGTGGTTGCTCCCAGCGAAGCCGCGACGGCCACGGCAAGGGGCAGACGGCTCAATCTGCTCATAGGTGATACCTCTCTCAAATTATTGTTATTGCGTACTTGCACTGGCAGTACCGCGCGCGAATGCCCGGGGGTTGTCGCGCGACAAAGAGCGGTTGCGGTGCAAGACCACGCTCAGAGTATGCCTTTATGGACTGTCAACGCCAACTCCGTGGAATGGCCAGTTTGGGCGCAACGCTTTGGGGTGATTGATGCCATCGCGGAGTCGGCTCAAAATATTGGCATTGATCAAGCAGCTTCGTGGAGGAGCGTGGTGAACTACGAAGAATCCCGCCGCAACTACACCCAGGGCGGCCTGCATCGGGCGATGCTGGCCGATTGCCCATTGGTGCAATTTGACCGCTGGCAACAACAGGCGCTCGACGCCGAACTGGCTGATCCCACCGCCTGCTCTCTGGCTACCCTCGAGCCTGATGGCCGTCTGTGGCAGCGCATTGTGCTGCTCAAGTCGGTGAGCGACGGGGGGTTTGTGTTCTTCACCAACTACGACAGCGACAAAGGACAAGCTTTGGCGAGCGACCCACGCGCTTCAATGCTGTTCCCCTGGACCGATCTCGAGCGGCAGGTCATTGTCAGTGGCAAGGTCGAGAAGGTGAGCGATGCCGAGTCGGCGGCTTACTTCGCCAGCCGCCCAAGGGAGAGCCAGCTCGGTGCTTGGGCATCCAATCAAAGCCAGCCCATCGATAGTCGTGACACTCTTTTGTCCAGCTTTGCAGCAGCCGAAGCCCGCTTCGAGGGCCAGTCGGTGGAGCGGCCCGCCCATTGGGGTGGCTATCGCTTGATGCCAAATCGGGTGGAGTTTTGGCAGGGCGGTGAGCACCGCTTGCATGACCGGTTCGTCTACACCCGCGTGGATGACCGCTGGGAGATCAGCCGACTGCAGCCCTGATCAATGGGGCTGCGCGTCTAGACCCATGGATGCCGCGCTGTGCTGTCGGTTCAGACGGCCTGTCGGCGGATGTAATCCGGATATTTAGGCAGACCCAGTACCTGTCTGCGGACCAGGTCGAGTCCAACCGCTGCCACAATCGATTGGAAAACTTGTCGGTCGGCAGGGAACTGCAAACGGACTGCGTCGTTGTGCTGCTGGGTCCCCCAGGCAATCCAGACCGTGCCCACTGGTTTGTCCTCGGTACCCCCGTCAGGGCCTGCGATGCCCGATACCGCCACGCCGATGTCCGCCGCTGAACGTGACAGGGCGCCGGTCAGCATCTCCCTGACCACAGGCTCACTGACCGCACCATGCGATGCCAGGGTTTCATCCGCGACCCCGAGTAAGTCGCGCTTGGCTTCGTTGGCGTAGGTGACAAAGCCTGCGCCGAAAACCGCTGACGAACCCGGCTCGCGCGTCATCATTGAGGCGATCAGTCCGCCGGTGCAGGACTCCGCCGCCGTCATGGTTTCACCTCTGGCCTTCAGCGCTGCCTGCAGCGCACCAGCAAGCGTCGTGTCGCCTTCACCGAGCACGTGGTCACCGAACAGTTCATCCATACGTCGACGGATAGCATCTCGTTGGGGCAGGTGGTCTTGCTCGGCGACATGGAGCTTGAGCTCTAACTGGGGCATGCCTGCCCTATAGCCGAGTTGAACGGTGGCGGGCCAGTCCGGGATGGCGTCACGTAGCTGGATTTCGAGGCTCGACTCGCCGATACCAAAGGTTTGCAGGCGCTGTGTCAGTCGTTGTTTGGCGGGCAGTACCGCAGTGATGCGTGCTATGACCTCTGGCAGCATGGCATTGAGTTCGCTGGGGACGCCTGGCGTGGTGAGCAGCCAGCAGCCATCGATCTCGAGGGCGAAGCCGACAGCGCTTCCCCGGGGGTTGTCGATAATTTCCGCACCCTCGGGCAGCAGGGCTTGCTTGAGGTTGGCGCTATTGGCACTGATGCCGCGGCGTTCGCACCAGGACTCGACGTGGGCCCGGGCGGTGGCGGACTCCACAAGAGCAACCCCGGCCACCTGAGCCGCGACTTCGGCGGTCAGATCGTCACCCGTGGGTCCCAGGCCACCGTTCATGACGACCACCCGAGCTCGCTGGCAGGCGGCCCGCAGGCAATCGATGAGGGCGTCGCGATCATCGCCGAGCGTGGTTTTACGAGCGACGGCCAGATTGTGTTCTACCAACGCCTGGGCGATACGCGCGGAATTGGAGTCGACCGTGTCGCCGGACATCAGCTCGTCGCCTGTCAGCAGCAGTTCAATGGCAGTAGCAGTGGGCATAGGGGGGCTCGCGCTTTTACAGATCGGTTTTTTTGAGTGGCGCAAGCATACCGCCCACGCCTCGGAGGGCCTACGATAGGCGACTTTGTCCTGAGGTGAGTAAACATGACCGCAACTATTCTGCTGCCGCGCCAATTGCGTGTCGGTGCCGGCGCCGCACTGGAACTCGTTTCGACCCTGGCGCAATCGGGGCTCAGTCGGCCGCTGCTGGTGACCGACCCCTTTATGGCTGAATGCGGTTATCTGGAGCGTGTTGCAGCGCCGTTGCGTGAGGCGGGTCTGGTGGTCGCCGTGTTCGACCGTTGCGTGCCGGACCCCACCACCGACAGCTTGGCGGAAGGACTGGCGGCGCTGGCCGCCGCCGCCCCCGACGTTGTGATTGGTCTGGGTGGCGGCAGTGCGCTGGACACCGCCAAGATGCTGGCAGTACTCGCAGGTTTAGAAGGCAAGCCGCGCGACTACAAGGTGCCCGCACGGCTCGATCATGGTCTGCCGGTCGTGGCATTGCCTACGACGGCGGGTACCGGCAGTGAGGCCACGGGTTTCGCTGTGGTCACCGATACCGACACCGACGAAAAAATGCTGTTCGCGGGCAATGCTCTCATGCCTCTTGCTGCGCTGGTGGACTATGAATTCACCATGACGATGCCGCCGAGACTGACGGCCGATACCGGCCTGGATACTCTCTGCCACGCGCTGGAGGCCTTCGTTAGTCGCAAGCGCAATCCTTTTACCGATGAACTTGCGGCCAGTGTCATGCGTGATGTGGTCCGCTGGTTGCCGGTGGCGTGGGCTGAACCCGGCAATCGACGGGCCCGAGAGGCCATGATGCTCGCTGCGATGCGCGGTGGCATGGCCTTCTCCAACGCCTCGGTGACACTGATCCACGGCATGTCCCGGCCCATTGGTGCGCATTTTCACGTACCTCACGGTATGAGTAACGCCATGCTGCTACCCGCGGTGACCGCCTGGTCCGTAGCGGGCGCACCGGAGCTTTACGCCGATGCTTCGCGCATCATGGGGTTTGCGGCGTCTGACGAGAGCAATGAGTCAGCGCTCAACGCATTGGTTGCCGGTCTCGAGCGGCTCTGCGGGGACATGTGTGTGCCGACGCCGTCGGAGTTTGGCATCACCGAACGTGCCTGGTATGAGCTGGCGCCGGTCATGGCTGAACAGGCGCTGGCATCGGGATCTCCGGGCAACAATCCCCGGATCCCGAGCGCCGAGGAAATCGAGCGTCTATACGACGTGGTTTGGCGCGGCGTGACACTCACATCGGCGCACTGAGCGCGCTAGAATCGCTGCCTTTCCAAGACGCGCGACGGGCAGGGGGTAAAACAGTGCATCGGGTGGTATTTAATCAAAAGGGCGGGGTTGGCAAGACCTCCATCACCTGCAATCTCGCTGCCATTGGCGCGGCTCAGGGGTTGAAAACCCTCGTCATCGACCTCGACGTGCAGGGCAATTCCACCCATTACCTGGTGGGTGAAATCGACGCCGAGCAATACCCGGCCGAGGCCCAGGGCGTCGTGGGGCTGTTCAAGCAAATGGTCGGACCCCGCCGCATGCGTCAGAACCCAGACTCGTTCGTGTGGGAAACCCCGTTCGACAATCTGTTCCTGATGCCTTCGAGCCCTTTTCTGGCACAAATCGAGAAAGACCTGGAGGCGCGCTACAAAATCTACAAGCTGCGCGACGCGCTGGAAAAACTCGCGGATGAGTATGACCGCATCTATATCGACACGCCGCCCAACTTTAACTTCTACTCCAAGTCAGCGCTGATCGCGGCCAACAGCGTACTGATTCCTTTCGATTGCGACTCCTTCGCCCGTCAGAGTCTCTACGAGTTGATGAACAACATCGAGGAGTTACAGGAGGATCACAATCCCGATCTGGAAATCGAAGGCATTGTGATCAACCAGTTCAATGCCCAGGCGCGCTTGCCCACCGAACTGGTGGATGAGCTCAAGCAGGAGGGTTTCCCCGTACTGGACAACTATTTGAACAGTTCGGTGAAGATGCGCGAGTCCCATCATGAAATGCGGCCATTGATTAACCTGGCGCCGAGCCACAAGCTCACCCAGGCCTATGTGGCCTTGCATGATCGTCTGGAAAAAGGGTTGAAGAAAAAGCGCCGACGCTGAGGGCAGATGGCAGCGACAAAAAAGCCGGCGCTTGGCCGGCTTTTTTTGTTTAGAACTCCGCGTGTCCGGGAGTTCTTGGGAAAGGAATAACGTCGCGCACGTTCTCCATACCCGTCACGTAGGCCAGCAGGCGTTCGAAGCCAAGGCCAAATCCCGCGTGGGGCACGGTGCCGAAGCGACGCAGGTCCCGGTACCACCATAGCTCTTCGCGCAGTACGTCATCCATACGGGCATCGAGCACATCCAAACGCTCCTCACGCTGGCTGCCGCCGATAATTTCACCGATACCGGGTGCCAATACGTCCATTGCCGCGACGGTTTTGCCATCGTCATTCATGCGCATGTAGAACGCTTTGATCTCGGCCGGGTAGTCGGTCACCACGACCGGGCGGCCGATATGCTTTTCAGCGAGGAAGCGCTCGTGCTCGGAGGCCATATCGATGCCCCAGCTCACCGGGTATTCAAACTTCTCGCCTGACTTCTCGAGAATGTCGATGGCCTCGGTGTAGGTGACACGCTCAAAGCTCGAATCGACAATGCCCTGCAAGCGCTCGAGAACGGTGTTGTCGATGCGCTGCTGGAAGAAGGCCATGTCATCCGAACACGACTCCAGCACCTCACCAATGGCCGCTTTGAGCAGGCGCTCGGCGAGATCCGCGTTGTCGTTGAGATCCGCAAAGGCGATCTCCGGTTCCACCATCCAGAATTCAGCCAGGTGGCGAGAGGTGTGGGAGTTCTCGGCCCGGAAAGTGGGGCCAAAGGTGTAGACCTTGCCCATCGACAGGCAGTGAGACTCCACCGCAAGTTGCCCGGAGACCGTCAGGTAGGCGTCGCTACCGAAGAAATCCTGGCTGGTGTCTACCTGTCCGTCGGCGCCGCGGGGCAGATTTGCGAGGTCGAGTGTGCTGACCCTGAAGAGTTCTCCAGCGCCTTCACAGTCGCTGGCGGTGATGATCGGGGTGTTGACCCAATAGAAGCCCTCGCGGTGGAAGAACTCGTGAATCGCGCGCGCGAGGGTGTGGCGCACTCGGGTTATCGCGCCGAACGTATTGGTGCGGGTTCGCAGATGGGCCTGGGTGCGCAGGTACTCAAAGGTATGGCGCTTCTTCGCGATCGGGTAGCTCTCGGGATCATCCACACCGCCGACGACGACCACTGCGTTCGCCTGGATCTCAACACTTTGTCCTTTGCCCTGTGAGGCGACCAGTTCACCGCTGACTTCCACCGCGCAACCGGTAGAGAGCCCCAGCACTTCGCTCTCGTAGTTACTCAGGTCACTGGGAACCACGGCCTGAATCGGGTCGAAACAGGTGCCGTCGTGTACGGCAAGAAATGAAATACCAGCTTTGGAGTCGCGTTTGCTGCGCAGCCATCCCTTGATGGTAATGGTCTGGCCAACCAGCGATGCGTTGGTCAGGGATTCTCGAATAGGTGTCCAGGTGGCCATGGGGAGGTCTCCTTCAGGCATTGGCGACTCGGGAGGCCCGCAGTACGAGGTCTGCGGGTTGGATTCGTCGATGTTTCAGGCGGTTTCTGCGCTGGGTGTCTCGGCTTTGGGCGGCTTGAGGCCGCATCCTTCGACCAGTGCGAACTGTGCCACGTGACCCTCGGCTGCCGGTGCACCCACAAAGGTGACGCTGACGTCCTGACCCAGCTGGAAGCGGCGTGTCGTGCTCGTCAGGCTCGCGGTCCACTTGTCGAAACTGAATTTCTCGGCGTCTTTGCGCAGGTCGACCAATCCCTCGAGTCCGGTCTCGGTCAGCTTGACGGTGAAGCCGGAGCTGGTGATGTGGCTAACCTGGCCGTGCATGGGCTCGGCGCTGTCTGCAGTAGTACGCGACAGGTAATTGGCTGCCAGCCATCGCTCTGCGCTCTGGGTTGCCTCGCGGCAGCGGCCCTGGGCCTTGCTGATCGTGCTGAGTACCTGCTGGTCGACAGTGGTACCACCCTGCTCAGCCAGAACTGACTTGATTTGCAGGTGCACGAGGAAATCCACCGCCTTGCGCAGCGGTGACGTGAAATTGGTGTAGGCCTGTAAGGCCATGCCCATATGTTCCGAGGGTACGGTACTGAGCTCGGCGCGAGTGAGCAGTCGGTTGACCATGGCGCGCAGTGGCAGTGTGTTGTCCGGCGCCGCCAGTGCTGACAGCACCTGACGGTAACCCGCGAGGGTCTCCAGCGGCGCGTCGACCAGTTCGGGGCGGTGGCGCTTGAGGAATTCCTGGGCTTCAGCCAAGCGGTCCTTGCGGAAACCAGGGTGGATGACATAGGGGCCTTGGGTATCAGCCATCGCCAAATAGTGGGCGGCGCAGCGGTTGGCGGCGATCATGCACTCTTCAACCAGGTGTTGTGAGGCCAGTTTCTCGACACTTTCGATATGGTCGATTTGGCGCTGTTCATTGAGGTGCCAGCGGTATTCACGCCGCTCCTCCATGACCAGCTCCTGTTCCTCACGGCGGCGGCGCAGCGCGCGATAAGCCTGTACGAGTGCCTCCAGCGGGTTGCTGTGGGCAATCAGCTCGTCGTTATGACCCGTCACGTAACGGTCGACCGCGGCGTAAGACAGCTTGGCACGCGAGCGCACACGGGCCTGCATGAATTCGTATTGGCCGACGTCACCTGCGTCGCTGATGGTGATTTTGCACACCAGGGCCGGCCGGGTCTCTTCCTCGGCCAGCGCGCAGCACTCGCGGCTGATTGCTTCGGGAAGCAGCGGCACCATATCGCCGTGGAAGTACACCGAAGTGCCGCGGGTTGAAATTTCCTCAATGACCCCCGGCAAATCACCCAGGAAGGCCGTGGGATCTGCGACGGCAACATAAAGTACCCAGCCCTCGGTGGTCACTTCGGCGTAAAGGGCATCATCGATATCCTGCGTCCGCGCCGCATCGATCGACACAAAAGACAGGTGAGTCAGATCGATTCGCCCAGCCGCCTCGGCGGGGTTTTGTTCGAGCGCGTGTTTAACCAGTTGGGAGGCCGCCTTCTCTGGCCATTCCCAGGCGAGGCCCGCGCGGGCCGCACAGTAGCGGTTTTCAATCCCCGCCGTGCTGTCGTCACCGAGCAATGCCAGGACTTTGGCCGACGGCTTGCCGTCTTTGATGGGGTGGCGCAGCAGTGCGCATTCGACGTAGTCACCCGGCTTGGCGCCATTGCGTGCGTGAGGCGGTATGAACAACCAGCGGCTCAACTGCGGCAAATCGGGTGCGACAAAAATAGCTTTGCCTTTGGCAACAATCTTGCCGACAAACCGTCCCAAAGTACTCTCGACCAGGCCTTCGACTTCGGCGACCGTGCGATCGCTCTTGCCTTTTTTTGCCTTGGGGTGGGTCGCCGGACGGATGCAGATCTTGATCCGGTCGCCAGGCAGCACTTTCAGCATTTCATCGGGCGGGATGAAAATTTCACGGCCGTCGTCCACCACCGCGAAACCATAGCGATTCTGGGTGCCTTTGACGGTGGCCTCTGCGTGCTCCTTGGTAGCCTCAATCTGGTTCTTGAGGCCCTGGAGTTGGGCCATTGCGTCGTTGTTCAGCATGGGCTGAAAGGAGCTCCTGAGAAGTGCTGGATGAAAAATGAGAGGACGTTCTGTTGTCGGCCAACTCGCCGACTGAACTGGGAATGCTAGCGAAAATCCGCAGCGCTGTCAGTCCGCAGGATGCTTATTCGTGGTTTTTTTATCAGTCCGTTGACAGCCCCCCATGGCGGGGCTTAACTGTCCCTGAACTGGCAAGAAACCATCAGGCGGGCTGAGTTTGTTCGATTGCCCCGGCTCCACAGAGCCCCAGTGCCACACCTCGCAAAGAGGCGCCGATTTGCCCACATTTCTGTGGGTGACACCCCGGTTTAGCGCCAGAAAAGCCCTCCGCACCACCTTAGATTGTTCCCACCACTCCGCCGTTTCGAGAGATTGCTTATGACACCCAGTTTGGCCGCCTCTGCCGACGTACCCAGCATCGACAATGCTGAAACCAAGATCTACGTGCTCGACACCAATGTATTGCTGCACGACCCCACGGCCATTTCGGCCTTTGCCGAACATCAGGTTTGTATCCCCATGACGGTGCTCGAGGAGCTCGACCACATCAAGGATCGGCGGGACAAGACGGTGAGCCGGGAGGCTCGTATCGCCATTCAAATGATCGACAAAGTGGTGGGCAATGCTGGACCTCAGGAGATTCAGGAGGGGGTGGAGATTCCGGGCTCGAACATCAACGGGCCACTGGGCCACCTATCCATCTATCCCGATCAGTTGTTGACCGAGGAGGACGACGGTGTGCCCTTCCTGAACGGCACACCTGACCACGCCAATGACAACCGCATCATCAATGTGGCACTGAAGCTCCAGACGAATAACCCCCAGGCCTTTGTCTGCCTGGTCACCAAAGACATCAACATGCGCATCAAGGCCAAGGGATCGGGCTTGAAGCAAGTTGAGGATTATCGGCACGACCGGGTACTCGACGACATCGACTTGCTCTCGACGGGCTATGACCACATTGCCGGAGATTTTTGGGCGGGTATCGAGCAGGTGGACACGGTGCGGGAGGACGACGTCACCCTGCATCGAATTCCCCGGTCGGCGCTACCGGAGGCCTATCCGAACGAGTTCATTTACGACGATCAGGACTTTATTGCCTATGTGCACGATGTCGACGCCGACTATGTCTATCTGGCCGTCGATAGTCGGGACAACCTGATGAATCAACGCTTTTGGGGTTTGGCGCCGCGCAACCTCGAGCAGGCGATGGCGATGAGATTGCTTGACGCTGAGGATATCGACATGACGGTGCTCACCGGTCCCGCGGGGTCAGGTAAAACCCTATTGGCGCTGGCTTATGGGTTGCATGCGATCCTTGAGCAACGCAAGTACTCAAAGCTCATCGTTGCCCGATCCACCCCGCCGATAGCAGAGGATATTGGCTTCCTGCCCGGCACCGAGGAGGAAAAAATGGCGCCGTGGTTGGCCGCTTTCGATGACAACCTTGAAATCCTGCACGGGGGTGACGAAAGTTCGGCTGGCAGCATCGAGTACGTCAAGGAGCGCGCCAATATTCAGTTTAAGTCGCTCAATTTTATGCGGGGTCGCTCCTTCAACAATGCGTACATCATCATCGATGAAGCCCAGGGGCTGACCCAGTTCCAGCTGAAGTCGATCATCAGTCGGGTGGGCGCTGATTCCAAGATCGTGGTGTTGGGCAATCTCGCTCAGATCGATAACAAGTACATTTCGCCCTTGACCTCGGGTCTCACCTATTTGGTGGAGAAGACCAAGGACTACCCCCATGCGGGCATGATGTTCATCAATGGCATTGTGCGGTCGCGCCTGGCGGCCTTCGCCGAGGAAAACCTCTGATTGGGTTCAGCGTTGTGCGAAGCCTGCGTCCCGGCGCAGGCGATCATCCAGCAGTAGTTCAAGGCGCAGCTCGAGTTTGAGTGCTCCGCGGCGGTCCATGAAGGGCTCGTCGATGCGCCAGTTGTAGCTGGGCTCCACCTCGAACACCAGATAATCCCGGTACGCCTGAATACGATAGCGCGCGCCGATAAAGTAATTGTCGGTGTAGTGGTAGGGCTTGGTTTTGCCCGACAGACCGGCATAGACGAAGGTGGCCCGCTCACGACCACGCAGGGAGGACCAGCGTGCCGCGTGGGCGATCGCGGTGGACCATTCTGCGCCCTCGCTTTCTTCCCCCCAGAACACCCGGCTGAAGCTACGCAACAGACTGTAATCATTGAGTCGGTGATCCAGGTCCAGCCGGCTGGTAGCGAAGGCGCCATCGTCAAATTCGTACTGCACACGCTGGGTGAAGCGCACGGGATTTTTGTCACTGAAGGCGCCGGTGTAGCGATATCGTGCCCCCGGTCTTGGGCCAGCAGAGCTCAGGCCAATGGTCAGGTCGAAACGGTGATTGTCACGGGTCTCCTGGTCGCCCAGTTGATACTGCAAACCCACCGGACTTTGGGCGGGATCCTGGCGTCCGGCGATGTCATCGTCCGGGTCGTCCCCGCGAAACACCAGGTCCAGTCGGCGGGACATCTTGGGCAGGTTGACCTTCCCGCCGATCCGGACCCGCAGATTATTGCCCAGGGTTTCGTCCCAATCCTCGATGAAGCGCAGCCGCAACCGCGATTCTGCCTGCTCGAGGTCGGTTTCCTGGTCGCCAAAGAAGTCATCTACCCAGCGGGTGAGGGCGTTAGCCTGGTCGGTGAGGTACCCATGGCTGCTGTCCACCCAGTTGTCGGGTTCGGGCAAAACGCTGAGCGTTTCGATGCGATCCCCAGTGTCTGGGTTGGGCTCCGGGCCGGGTGGGGGCCGGGGTTGGTCGCTGGCACTGGCCGTGGCCGTGCCAGCGACGAGGGCAAATGCCGTCGCGCGAGAGATCGACTGTGCGCGGTTCCAACGGTACATTCGCAGCGTCCTCACATCGTCCTACTGACGCTACACCTTTTTTCATGACAGATATATTCGTTTCGCTGCAGAGCGTCATCCCCCAGCATGGCTTGTCTCGGCTGGTTGGTTCACTGGCCGATTTGGAGAGCCCTGTGTGGCTCAAAAACCAATTGATTCGCCGTTTCGCCCGCACCTATGGCATCGATTTTGATGAGGCTCAAGGTAACGGCCCGGGGGACTATCCCAGTTTCAACGCGTTTTTTACCCGTGCGCTAAAACCCGGCGCCCGTCCCCTGGCAGATACCCGTTATGTGCAGCCAGCCGATGGGGTGTTGAGCCAGCAAGGCAAGGTCGATGACGGTTGGCTGGTACAGGCCAAGGGTCGCTGGTACTCCGTCCAGTCGTTGCTGGCCGGGACCGAGCAGGAGGCCGATCGCTTCGCCGGCGCCAACTGCTTCACGACCTACCTGTCACCCAGGGACTACCACCGGGTACATATGCCCATTTCGGGGACGCTCACCCGTACCCGCTACGTGCCGGGAGACCTCTTTGCGGTCAACCTGCGCACCGCGGCCGGCGTCGAGCAACTCTATGCCCGCAACGAGCGTCTCGTGTGCTTTTTCGATACTGCCGATGGCGAAATGGCCATGGTGCTGGTTGGCGCGGTGATCGTGGCGGGTATCAGTACCGTTTGGGCGGGGCGTTATGCGCCGGCACCTGAGGGCGTGGTCGAGCGGGACTTCAGCGCAGCGGGGATCAGTCTGGCTGCGGGTGATGAAATGGGCCGTTTCTACCTGGGCTCGACTGTCGTGGCACTGCTGCCGGGCAAGCCGCTCAACTGGTGCGTCGAAGAGGGCAGTGCTGTACAGGTCAACGGGCCGCTGGCCGAACTCGATGTACCCCAATAAAGCGTTGGTCAAATGGTGCCGGGCTCTGCATCAACAATGTTGCAATAGCTGGCGAACCGCCGCTGGCTGATAGCACCGGCTTCCACCGCGGCTTTGATCGCGCAGTCGATTTCTTCCCGATGGCGGCAGTCACGAAAACGACAGTGGCCCAAGAAAGGCGCGAACTCCCGAAAGCCGTCCGCCACCTCGGGTTCTGGCAAGTGGTGCAGGTGGAAATCCCGAATCCCCGGCGAATCGATGAGCCGCCCGCCGCCCGGCAGGTGAAAGAGTTCCGCTGCGGTGGTGGTGTGCCGGCCTTTGCCAGCCGCATCCGACAGGGCACCCACGCGCACCTCCATGTCCGGTAGCAGGCGCTGAATCAGCGAGGACTTGCCTACCCCTGACTGGCCGACAAACACCAGGCTCTTGCCGGCAATGAGGTCTTTCAACGCGTCTGCGTGGGTGTCTTCGGTGCCGGTAGTCACGGTTTGATAGCTCAGGGCCTCGTATTCTCGCAGCAGCCCGGGAAGGGGGCTGTCCGGTGTCAGCAGGTCGGCCTTGTTGAGCACTAGTGCCACATCGATAGCTTCATGTCGGGCGGCGACCAGGTAGCGATCGATCAGGTTGGCATGGGGCTCGGGTACTGCGGCAATCACCACCAACATCAAGTCAATATTGGCGGCCACAGGTCGCAATTGCCCGCGCGCATCGGGGCGCCGCAAGCAGTTATCGCGCGTCTCCTGGGCAATCACGACACCGCTGTCCTCGCTGGGTTGCCAGCGGACTCGGTCTCCAGCGACCAGCGTGTCCAGGTTGGCGCGTAGGTGGCAGCTGCGACGCTCGCCGGTTTCGTCCTCGACCAGGACTCGCCGCCCATGACTGGCAATGACCAGGCCGGGTTGGGCGGCTTCGTCGCCCATCGGGACATCCGCCAACTCACGCCGGCGGCGAGCGGCGATACGACGGGTTTGCTGGTGGCTGAGTTTACGGCGGGCCATGGCGCGCAGTGTAGCGCGAGCGCGACCTCGGGTCTGGTGGCTTTGCTATGCTGGCTGCAGCCAATGGCTAACACGTGAACACAATCAGGGAGCGGCAGCGTGATCAGCGATACAAACCTCATTTGGGTGGATATGGAGATGACGGGGCTCATCCCAGAATCAGACCGCGTGATCGAAATCGCCGCGATCGTGACCGATAAAGATCTCAATACGCTTGCAGAAGGGCCCGTCATGGCGATCCACCAGCCCGATGCAGCCCTCGACGCAATGGACGAGTGGAACACCCGGCAACACAATGGCTCGGGGCTCGTCGAGCGGGTGCGGGCGAGTCAGTTTGACGAAGCGAGCGCGAGCCAGGCGATGATTGATTTCTTGTCTGAGTGGGTGCCGGCGGGCAAGTCACCCATGTGCGGGAATTCGATCTGTCAGGACCGGCGCTTCATGGCGCGTCACATGCCTGAACTCGAGCGCTTTTTTCACTACCGCAATCTCGATGTCAGTACGCTCAAAATACTCGCCCAGCACTGGCGTCCCGACCTGAGTGGTTTCCGCAAGCAGGGGGCGCACCTGGCACTCGATGACATTCGCGATTCCATCGACGAGCTACGCTACTACCGCGAGACCTTTATCCGCTTGCAATGACCTGGTGTCGGCCCAGCGCCCAATGCACATGCTCCTGGACGAGCGCTGAGGGGTGATTGCTGCGTGCTTCCAGCGCGTCGACGACGGCCTGGGTGGTCGGTGCGTTTCCCAGTGCCACTGCAATGTTTCGCAACCAGCGCTCGTGGCCGATGCGGCGGATGGCTGAGCCCAGGGTGCGTTGCTCAAACTCTGCCTCGCTCCAGGCAAACAGGCTGACGAGATCGCTGGCATCAAGCTCATGGCGGGGGTTGAAGTCGGTCTCGGCGCTGTGCTGGGCGAATTTATTCCAGGGACAAACCAGCTGGCAGTCATCGCAGCCGTAGATCCGGTTACCCATCAATGGCCGCAGGGCCGGGTCGATGCTGCCATGGTGCTCGATGGTGAGGTACGAGATGCAGCGTCGGGCGTCGAGACTGAATGGGCCGTTGAATGCGTCGGTGGGGCAGACGTCAAGGCAGGCCCGGCAGCTGCCACAATGCTTGTCTTCCTTGGGTGGATCAGGCGGAAAGGGGATGTCGGTGTAGATTTCGCCGAGAAAGAACCATGAGCCGGCTTTGTCGTTGATGAGCATGGTGTTTTTGGCGATCCAACCCAACCCCGCTCGCTCGGCAATCGCGCGCTCGAGCACCGGCGCACTGTCGACAAACGCCCGGTAACTGCCACCCGCCAGTTCCGATTCGATCCGTCGGGCCAGTTTCGCCAGCCGGTTGCGCATCAGCTTGTGGTAGTCGCGACCCAGCGCGTAACGGGAGACATAGCCCAGTGTCGGGTTGGCGAGCACCGCCTCGGCATCCCGGCCCTCGGGCAGATAGTCCATGCGCAAGGAGAGCACGCTCAGGGTGCCCGGCACCAGCTCGTCGGGACGGCCCCGCTTGCTGCCATGCCGAGCCATGTAGTCCATTTCCCCGTGAAAGCCCGCCGCCAGCCAACGCTCGAGGTAGGCGGGGTGCTCGCCCAGGTCCACGCCGGTAATGCCCAGCGCCTGGAAGCCCAGTTCCCGGGCCCAGTCCTGGAGCGTGTCAGCCAGCGATGCCAGTGTGGAGGGGTCAGTCATGTGTGGATTGTGACAGATGCCGCACGGGATGCTGATTTGGCTTTGCTGAATCACCGCGGCTGAGCGGGTCTTGATAGACTGTAGGCCATGAGTTCGCATGTCCCCCGTCATATCCAAGTTACGCTCGATTCGGCCGAGCAAACCGTTCATCTCGGGCGAGAGATCGCGGCGCACCTGCCCGAGGCGGGCATCGTCTGGTTGCGCGGTGATCTGGGCGCGGGCAAGACGACCCTGACCCGGGGGGTGCTCGAGGGCTACGGTCATGTGGGAGCGGTAAAAAGCCCCACCTACACGATTGTTGAGCCCTACGAGCATTTGGCGGCCGGCCCGCTCTACCACTTTGACCTCTACCGTTTGGGTGACCCCGAGGAACTCGAGTATTTGGGCCTTCGGGACTATGTGTCCTCAGGCGCCAGGCTGTTGGTGGAATGGCCTGAGCGCGGCGGTGCGCGGTTGCCCGCCCCCGACCTCGACATCGCACTGGCATTGGCCGACCCGGGCCGCGAGGCAACGCTGACAGCCCACAGCGAGCGCGCCCTGGCTGTGCTGGCGCACTTGCGGCTGTGAGCGACAGACAGCACCATGGTCCGATGACGGCTTTGGCAGCAATTCACTGGTGGCGACGTGCCAAGATGCGTGCATTAGCCACGCTCGCCTTCGGCGGGTTGCTGATCGGTGCCGGCGTGGCGAGTGCAGCGGATGTGCGCGAAGTGCGCCTTTGGCGTGCACCGGACCACACCCGGGTGGTGCTGGATGTCAGCGGTCCGGTTGAGCACGCGCTGCTTGAGCTTGAGGACCCCCGTCGGCTGGTCGTCGACGTCAAAAATGCCCGTCTTTTGGGTGAGGTGTCTGACCTTCCCCTGGAAGAGACGCCCATACGCCGGGTGCGGTCAGGGGTTCGCCGGGGTGACGACCTGCGCCTGGTCTTCGACCTCGACGCCGCCGTACGACCGCGCAGCTTTGCACTCGAGCCCAATGACCGCACAGGCCACCGCCTGGTGATTGATCTGTTTGACCAGCAGTCCCAGTCCCAGCCCCAGCAACGCGCCACCATCAAGAGCGTCGAGCAGTTGTCGGGGCGGCGGGACATCGTGATCGCCATCGATGCCGGGCACGGGGGTGAAGACCCAGGAGCGCTGGGGCCGGGCAGCCGGCAGGAGAAAAAAATCGTACTTGCCATTGCTCGCAAGCTAGAAGCGCGGCTGGCTCAGTTGCCGGGTTTCCGACCGGTCATGATCCGTGAAGGGGACTATTACATTACCCACGCTGGGCGACGGGATTTGGCGCGCAAGAATCAGGCGGATCTGTTTGTGTCGATCCACGCCGATGCCTTCCGGTTGTCGTCGGCCAGCGGTGCCTCGGTTTACGCCCTGTCCACCCGGGGCGCCACATCGACCGCAGCCCAATACCTGGCGGACCGGGAAAATGCCGCCGACCTTGTGGGCGGGATCAGCCTGTCCGACAAGGACGATGTGCTCGCCGGCGTGCTCACCGATCTGTCGATGACCGCAACGCTGGATACCAGCCTCAGCTTGGGTGCCGAGGTGCTCAGGGAGATAGGCGACATCACCAAGCTGCACAAGCGGCAAGTGGAGCAGGCGGCATTCCTGGTGCTCAAATCACCCGACATTCCCTCGATTTTGGTGGAGACCGGGTTTATTTCGAATCCGGGGGAAGCCCGTAAGCTGTCAGATCCGGCGTATCAAAACCGTATTGCCCAGGCCATCGAGCGCGGCATCGGTGCCTGGTTCCGAACGCACCCGCCCACCGGCACCTTGCTGGCCTGGCAGCGAAGCCAGGAAGATCGCGAGTACGTGATTGCCCGGGGGGATACCCTCTCGGCGATTGCCCAGCGCTTCAACGTGAGTGTGAAATCCCTCAAAGACAGCAATGGCCTGCGTTCCAATACTATCCGCGTGGGCCAGACCCTGATCATCCCCAGCGCCTGAGAACAGCGATATCAGCATGAACCGCATTCGTAGTCTTGATCCACGCCTGGCGAACCAGATTGCCGCCGGCGAAGTGGTCGAACGACCCGCCTCGGTGGTCAAGGAGGCCCTTGAGAACAGTCTCGATGCGGGTGCGGACCGTGTCGAGGTCGATATTGAGGCTGGAGGTACCAAGCTCATTCGCATCCGTGACAACGGACGCGGTATTGCTGCTGAGGATCTGCCGCTGGCATTGGCCCGCCATGCCACCAGCAAAATCGCCACCATCGATGACCTGGAAGCCGTCGCCACCCTGGGCTTTCGCGGGGAAGCGCTCGCGTCTATTGCCTCGGTGGCGCGACTGGGCCTGACCTCGAATACCGGTGACGATGCCAGCGGCGGGTTGCAGGCCCACTGCGAGGGTCGAGATATGTCGGTCACCGTGTCACCGGCACCGCACCCCAGGGGCACCACGCTCGAGGTCCGTGACCTGTTCTACAACACGCCGGCGCGACGGAAGTTCCTGCGCACAGAGAAAACTGAATTTGGTCATGTCGAGGAAGTCGTCAAGCGGCAGGGGCTGTCGCGGCCCGATGCACGCTTTCTGCTGCGCCACAACGGACGCACGATTTTGCAGTTGGACGCCGCGGCCGACGAGGCCGCCATGGCACGGCGGGTAGCCGGTGTCTGTGGGCAACCTTTTGTCGAGCAGAGCGTACCCATTGAGCGCAGTGCCGGACCGCTGCGCTTGTGGGGCTGGGTGGGGTTGCCGACTTTCTCCCGGTCCCAGGCAGATCTGCAGTACTTCTTCGTCAATGGCCGGGTGATTCGCGACAAGCTGGTGACCCACGCGATCCGTCAGGCCTATCGGGATGTGCTGTATCACGGGCGCCACCCCGCTTACGTACTGTTCCTTGAGCTGGACCCCGCTCGGGTCGATGTCAACGTGCACCCGACCAAGCATGAGGTTCGTTTCCGTGATGGGCGGGAGATTCACAATTTCCTGTTTGGCACCCTGAACCGCGCCCTGGCCGACCTGCGCCCTGGTGACGGCGTGGCTGCGGCGCCAACAAGTACTGATGCCTGGGCACCGGCACCCATGGCGCACCAGCAGAGTATGGGGTTGCAGCAGCCCATGGGTGGCAGCTCGGACATGCGTCCTGTGGCGGGTCAGAGCGTGTCGTTGGAGAGGCTGTATGCGCCGACCGTATCTGCAGTCTCGACGCCCCCGGCGGGGGTGGCTGAAGGCCAACCTGCCGACGCCGAGATCCCGCCGATGGGTTTTGCCCTGGCCCAGCTCAAAGGGGTTTACATCCTCGCTGAGAACGCCGACGGCCTGGTGCTGGTAGACATGCACGCTGCCCACGAGCGCATCACCTACGAGCGACTCAAGTCCGCGCGTGACGAGGCAGGCATTCGCCGGCAACCGTTACTGGTGCCCCAGAGTCTTGCTGTCTCTGCCCGCGAGGTGATGGCCGTGGGTGAGCAGGTCAATCGGCTGGCTGAGTTGGGGCTGGTGGTTGAGGCGGTGGGCGAGGAAACCGTGGTGGTGCGTGAAGTCCCCATCGCATTGGCGAATGCGGATATCGAATCTCTGGTGCGCGATGTGTTGAGTGACCTCGTCGAGTACGGTGACAGCGACCGGATTGCGGCCCACATGGATGAATTGCTGTCGACCATGGCCTGTCACGGCTCGGTGCGCGCGAATCGCCGTTTGACGGTGCCCGAAATGAACGCATTGCTGCGCGATATGGAGCACACCGAGCGATCGGGGCAGTGCAATCATGGCCGCCCGACCTGGGTGCCCATCTCTCTCGCCGAACTCGACAAGCTGTTCCTGCGCGGCCGATGACCGCGACCGACGCGCCGCTGCTGTGTGTCATGGGGCCCACGGCCGCAGGCAAAACGGACCTCGCCATCCAGTTGGCCGAGGCTCTGGGCGGCGAGTTGATCAGCGTCGATTCGGCGCTGGTTTACCGCGGGCTGGATATCGGTAGCGCCAAACCCGACTACCCCCATCATTTGATCGACATTCGCGATCCCGCACAGCCCTATAGCGCGGCCGACTTTGTGGCGGATGCGCGCGAGGCCATCGTCGCGGTGCGTGCGCGAGGACACACGCCCATCCTGGTGGGCGGCACCATGCTGTACTACCGGGCCCTGCTGCTTGGGCTGGATGAGATGCCCGCCGCCGACCCCATCGTGCGTGAGGCGATCGAGCAAGCTGCCAGGGAGCGTGGCTGGCCCGCGCTGCATGCGGAGCTTGCGGCCGTGGACCCAGAGAGCGCCGCGACCATTCACCCCAACCACAGCCAGCGGATCGGGCGGGCACTGGAGGTTTGGCGGCAGTCGGGTGTGCCGATGAGCCGCTGGCAGCGAGGCGCCGCCCAGCGCAGCCCCGCACCGCATCTGGCGCTGGCCGTCTGCCCCATCGATCGGCGGGTGTTGCACGATCGCATTGCACTACGGCTGGACCAGATGCTCGCCCAGGGTTTTGTTGAAGAAGTGGCAGGGCTGCGCGACCAACCAGCGCTTCACCCGGATTTACCGGCAATGCGGGCGGTGGGCTATCGGCAGATCTGGGGGCACCTGGCGGGTGAATACGACCTGGACACTGCGCGGCTGCGGGCCCAAGCGGCCACCCGGCAACTGGCCAAGCGCCAGCTTACCTGGCTGCGCAGTTGGCGGGGACTGCATTGGCTGCAGACCGATACCATCGGCCAACTGGTCAGCGTGCAGGTGGATGGCGAGACGACACCTTCGTCCAACAGCCTATTGGAAACCGCCCAGGCCTTGTGGCAGCACTATTTGCGGACACAAAACTTGTAGTAGAATGTGGACAGTCCCGGAGAGCGCTTGCCGCTTGCTCCGGGTTTTTTGTCGCCATCGTCTTTTTTGCGACCTGACCAAACAGTAAGGAGTGACCATGTCAAAAGGGCAAACGCTACAAGACCCTTACCTGAACGCGTTGCGAAAAGAGCGCGTTCCCGTATCGATCTACCTGGTCAACGGCATCAAGCTGCAGGGCCAGATCGAGTCTTTTGACCAGTTCGTTGTGCTGCTCAAGAACACCGTCTCCCAGATGGTCTACAAGCACGCGATCTCAACCGTGGTGCCGGCGCGTAATGTGCGGATTCCTCTCGCGAACGCGGAAGAAGAAACCGAAGCCTGAATCAGCCGGCGCTGCCAGGCGCCGGTGATGCACCATGTTTTTTGAACGCCACGAGGGAGGGGAGCGCGTTGTGCTCGTCCAGATCGCCCTCGACCAGGGCGATGCCGCTCTGGATATCCAAGAATTTGAAGAGTTGGTTCGCTCCGCCGGGGGGGATCCCGTGGCATTCGTGGGTGGGCATCGACGATCACCCACCGCGAAGCTGTTTGTCGGTGAGGGCAAGCTCGAAGAGATTCTCGCGGCCAAGCAGGCCCACGACGCCGAATTGGTCGCGTTTAACCACCCATTGAGCCCCAGCCAGGAGCGCAATCTCGAGAAAGCGTTGGAGTGTCGGGTGATCGCCCGGACTGGGCTGATTCTCGATATCTTCGCCCAGCGGGCCCGGACCCACGAGGGCAAGCTGCAGGTCGAACTGGCCCAGCTCAAGCACGCCAGCACACGGCTGATTCGCGGCTGGACCCACCTCGAACGCCAAAAGGGCGGCATCGGTCTGCGCGGTCCGGGTGAAACCCAGCTCGAGACCGACCGTCGTTTGCTGCGCGCACGGATTCGCTCGATCGAGTCGCGACTGGAAAAGGTGCAGGCCCAGCGGGGGCAGAGTCGTCGCGCTCGGCAGCGAGCGGAACTGCCTTTGTTATCCATCGTCGGCTACACCAACGCCGGCAAATCGACCCTGTTCAACCGGCTGACCGAGTCCGAGGTCTACGCGGCGGATCAGTTGTTCGCGACCCTCGACCCAACCCTGCGGCGGATCGAATTGGGTGACGCAGGCTCGGCGGTGCTGGCCGATACGGTGGGGTTTATCTCTCAGTTGCCCCATACCTTGGTTGAGGCTTTCAAGGCGACGCTTGAAGAGACGCTCAACGCCACCTTGTTGTTGCATGTCGTGGATGCCGCCGCAGAAGACCGGGATACCTTGCTGGTCGAAGTGCAGGCGGTGCTCGATGAAATCGGCGCCGGATCGCTGCCGCAGCTGCGGATCTACAATAAGGTCGATCTGTTGGAGCAAGCGCCACGCATCGTGCGCGATGAGCACGGCACGCCGGTGGCGGTCTACGTCTCGGCGGTCACCGGCGCGGGTATGGAGCTGCTGTTGGCGGCGATTGCCGAGCGCCTGGCGGTGCCCATGTTTGCCGAGGAGGTGCGCTTGTCACCCTCGGAAGGTAAGTTGCGCGCGGCACTCTTTGACATAGGGGCGGTCGAAAAGGAAAGTTGGGACGATGACGGGGCGAACGTCCTGCAGGTTAAGCTGCCTCGTCGCGATTGGGAGCGTCTTACGGCCGGAATGGATCGTCCGTAGCGCCTTCGCTTGATAACGCAGACGCCACAGGTTTGCTAGACTCCGGCGCCTGATTCAGAAGGAATGTGGTTATGGCATGGAATGAGCCCGGCGGGAATCGTCCACGCGATCCCTGGGGTGGTAACGATCAGGGGCCGCCCGATCTCGACGAAGCACTGAAGAAGCTGCAGTCGCGCCTGGGTGGTGTGTTCGGCGGTAAGGGCGGTGGTGGTAGCTCAGGTGGCGGTCGGTTGTCCGGCGCTGTACTTGGTGTTGTCGCCACGGGCGCACTGCTGATCTGGGGTCTGATGGGCTTTTACCAGCTCGACGAGCAGGAGCGCGCCGTGGTACTGCGCTTTGGTCGCTACCACGACACCCTACAGCCCGGTCTGCAGTGGAATCCACCACTCGTCGATGAGGTCATTAAGGTCAATACCACGCGTGTTCGTAGTGAGCGGTTCCGCGAGACCATGCTCACCCAGGACGAGAACATCGTCGAGGTGCAGATGTCGGTGCAGTACGTGATCGACGACCCGCAGAATTTCGTACTACAGGTGCGCGCCCCCGAAGTCTCCCTCCAGCACGCGTCCCAAAGCGCCCTGCGCCATGTGGTGGGTGACACGACCATGGATCTGGTGCTGACCGAGGGCCGTGCAACAATCGCTGCGGAAGTTCGCGAGCGCCTGCAGGGTTATCTCGACGACTACACCACAGGCATTCGCGTGACCACGATCAACATCGACGAGTCCAAGCCGCCGTCGCAGGTGGAAGGCGCGTTTGACGACGTGATCAAAGCGCGCGAAGACGAGGAGCGGGTCAAGAACGAGGCCCAGTCTTACGCCAATGGCATCGTGCCCGAAGCGCGCGGTGCGGCCCAGCGGGTACTCGAAGAAGCCAACGCCTACCGCGAAGAAGTCATCGCTCGGGCCGAGGGTGAAGCTGACCGCTTTAGCCGACTGCTCGACGAATACCAAAAGGCGCCTGAGGTGACCCGCGAGCGCCTTTACCTCGACACCATGCAGTCGGTGTTCTCGAACACCAGCAAGGTGTTGGTGGACGTCGAGGGCGGCAACAACATGATGTACCTGCCGCTGGACAAGCTGGCGCCCCAGGCGGGTGGTGGCCTGCCTGGCGTGCGTAACTCACGCATCGAATTGAACGACCGCCAGCTTCGCCAGATTATCGAGGGTGCCGCGGAGCGGGTTCGCAATGACCTCAGCGCCAGCAACCGACGAGGAGGCCGATAATGAGCGCCAGACAATTGTGGGTAGGCCTGCTGGTCCTGCTGGTTCTGATCGTTGGTAGCAACTCGCTGTTCGTCATCCGCGAGACCGAGCGGGCGGTGCTGCTCAAGTTCGGTGAGGTGGTTAACCCTGATATCAAACCCGGGTTGCACCTCAAGGTGCCCTTCGTGAACAACGTACGGAAGTTCGACGGCCGCATTCTGACCGTGGACTCCAACCCCGAGCGTTTCTTCACCCAGGAGAAAAAGGCGCTGATCGTCGACTCCTACGCCAAGTTTCGAGTGATTGACACCGCCACTTATTACACCGCGACCAACGGCGATGAGCGTCGCGCGGCGGGGCTGCTGGCCCAGCGGGTCAACGATGGTTTGCGCAACGAAGTCGCAGGCCGCACGGTGCAGGAAGTGGTCTCTGGCCAGCGCGATGAGTTGATGAACGCCATTACCCAGCAACTCAATGGGGTGGCAACGACTGAGCTCGGCGTCGAGGTGATTGATATCCGCGTCAAGAAAATCGACCTGCCCCAGGAAGTCTCGGAGTCGGTGTACCGCCGTATGAACGCGGACCGGGAGAAGGAGGCGCGGGAATTGCGCTCACAGGGTGAGGAGCTCGCGGAGGGTATTCGCGCCGCTGCTGACCGTGAGGTGACCGTGATCGAAGCCAACGCTTTCCGTGAGTCGGAGATGATTCGTGGTGAGGGCGACGCGACAGCAACCCGTATCTATGCGGATGCCTTCAACCGCGACCCCGAGTTCTACGCGTTTGTGCGCAGCCTGCGGGCTTACGAAGAAACCTTCCAGGGTGGCAGCGATATTCTGCTGGTCGAGCCCGACAGCCAGTTCTTCCAGTACCTGCGGGATCCCAAAGCCGGGCAATAAAAGCTCGGAAATCGTTCCTTTGCCACAGCGGCCGGCCCGGTCGCTGTGGTAACCTCGGTCACCGTTTGCACCAGTTATGAACCTCGCCCGGGCGCGACGGAATTTCCTATGACCTCCGAAAACCGCTGGCTCCTACCAGATGGCATTGATGAGCTGTTGCCTGCGCGCGCAGCTCGGGTGGAACGGCTGCGCCGGGACCTGCTCGATGCCTGTGCACAATGGGGCTTCCGCTACGTCATCCCACCGCTGGTTGAGTTCACCGACTCGCTGCTGGTCGGTCTTGGCGCCGATTTGAATCTGCTTACCTGCAAGTTTGTCGACCGTGCCAGCGGCCGCACGCTGGGTGTGCGCGCCGATATCACGCCCCAGGTGTCGCGGATCGACGCTCACAGTCTCGGTGAATCCGGCGTTACCCGGCTCTGTTATGCGGGCTCCACTTTGCACAGCGCTGCCCAGTCGGTGACGGCAGGGCGGTCACCGATTCAATTGGGCGCAGAACTGTACGGTTGCGAGTCGACAGCAGCAGACATCGAGGTCATCAGTCTCATGCTGGCGCTCCTGACCAACGTGCCCTGTGACCGCAAGCTGACCCTGGATATCGGCCACGTGGGCATCGTCGAGGCGGTACTCGCAGATTGTGGTCTCGATGATGCTGCACAGACGGCAGTGTTCGATGCGCTGCAGCGCAAATCTGCCCCCGATCTGGCGGCGGTACTGGTCGACCTTCCCAGCGATGTGGCCGCGCGCCTGCAGGCCCTGTCGGCCCTGCACGGTGGTACCGAGGTGTTGGCTCGGGCCAGGACACTGCTCGCCGAAAACCCTGCCGCGATGGCGGCCCTCGACGTGTTGTCGGGTGTGGTGGGCCAGATTCAGGCGCTGCACCCTGCCCTGGATCTTTACATCGATCTCACTGAGTTACGCAGCTTCCGTTACCACACGGGCATTGTGTTTGCGGCGTATCTCGAGGGGGTTGGGACCGCGGTCGCCAAGGGCGGGCGCTATGACAACGTTGGTCAGGTGTACGGTCGGGCTCGGCCGGCAACGGGTTTCGCGCTGGATCTGAAGACCCTGGCCGAAGCGGCGGCCCCGGATACCGCGGGTGAAGCCGCCGTCGCGGCGCCAGACAATACTGACCCGGCGCTTGCCGCGGCAGTCGCAGCGCTGCGAGCTAGCGGGCGTGTGGTGATTACTACCCTCGATGGCGTACCCGATGCTCGATGTGCCGAGACTCTGGTATTGCGCGATGGTGAATGGATTGTGGTAGCCGGCGAGGGAGCTGAAAACCAATGAGCAAGAATGTAGTCGTACTCGGCACCCAGTGGGGTGACGAGGGAAAGGGCAAAATCGTCGACCTGTTAACCGAGCAAGCCAGTGCAGTCGTGCGCTTTCAGGGCGGACACAATGCGGGTCATACCCTGGTGATCGGTGGCGAAAAGACCGTCTTGCACGTGATTCCCTCGGGCATCCTGCGTGAGGACGTTGACTGCCTGATCGGTAACGGTGTGGTCCTGTCGCCCTCTGCGTTGCTCACTGAAATCGAGCAGCTGGAGGCGCGCGGAGTTCCGGTGCGCGAACGGCTCAAGATCTCTGCTGCCTGCCCGTTGATCCTGTCTTACCACGTGGCGCTGGACCAGGCACGCGAGGCGCGCCGTGGCGACCGCAAGATTGGTACCACCGGACGGGGTATTGGCCCTGCCTACGAAGACAAAGTCGCCCGTCGCGGTTTGCGCCTTGGTGACCTGCGTGACCCCAAGCGATTTGCCGAGAAGCTCGAGGAGGTCCTCGACTATCACAACCACGCTTTGGTGCACTACTACCATCAGGAAGCGCTCGAGTTCGATGCCGTGCTCGCGCAGGCGCTGAGTGAAGGTGAGCAACTGTTGCCAATGATGGCAGACGTGACCTCGATTCTGCACGAATACCGCAAGACCAACGCCAAGCTGCTGTTCGAGGGGGCGCAGGGATCACTGCTGGACATCGATCACGGGACCTATCCTTACGTCACCAGCTCCAACACCACGGCGGGCGGCACCGCCACGGGCTCGGGTTTTGGTCCGTTGTACCTCGATTACGTGCTGGGTATTACCAAGGCGTACACCACGCGAGTTGGCTCTGGGCCGTTCCCGACGGAATTGTTTGATGCGGTCGGTGAGCGTCTGGCAGAGCGTGGCCACGAGTTTGGTGCGACCACTGGCCGGGCCCGTCGCTGCGGCTGGTTTGATGCTGTATCGCTGCGCACCGCAGTGAACATCAACTCGGTCTCCGGGCTGTGTCTGACCAAGCTGGATGTGCTCGATGGCCTGGAAGAGGTCTCGATTTGTGTCGGCTATACCGACGCCCAAGGCAATCCTGTGCCAAGTCCCATCGACTCACAGGATTACGAGGCCCTGCAGCCGGTCTACGAGACGCTGCCGGGCTGGAGCGAATCGACGGTGGGGCTCAAGCAGGTTGATGAATTGCCTGCCAACGCTCGCCGCTACATTGAGCGGGTGGAGGAGCTGGTGGGGGCGCCTATCGATATCATCTCTACCGGCCCCGATCGGGAAGAGACCATGGTGTTGCGCAACCCCTTCGGCTGATCGCCCATCATGTTGCTACTCACCAAGATACTGACCCTGCTGGTTTATCCCCTGTCGCTGGGCTTGTGGCTGCTGGGGGTCGGTGTCTGGTGGCAGATGCGCGGTAACCGCGCGGGTGCCGGCATTCTCACGTTTCTTGCCTTCGCGGTGATCTACGCGGCCTCTACCGAGTACGGGGCCGAGGCGTTGGCGCGTCCGCTGGAGGGCCGGTTTGCGGCCTTCGCGCCCGAAGAACTCCCCAACGCTGACGTGATTGTTCTCTTGGGCGGCACTAATCAGGGGGAGACCCGGTTTGGGCGAGGCCATGATTACGGTCGTGCGGTGGACCGGGTGTTCGCAGCCCATGAGTTGTACGAGGCTGGCAAGGCGCCGCTGATCCTGGTGAGCGGCGGTCAAACCGATGCCTTGCAGGTGCCCGAGGCCCGGGTGATCGCAGAGACACTGATGACACTGGGTGTGCCCGAGTCGGCCTTGATCATTGAAGAAGCCGCTCAGACAACCTACGAAAACGCGGTGAACTCAGCGCCGCTGCTCATCGCTGCCAACCATCAGCACATTCTGTTGGTCACCAGCGCCGTGCACATGCGCCGATCTTTGGCGCTGTTTCGCGCCCAGGGATTTGAAGTGACGGCTGCGCCCACCGACCATGAGATACCTCGCTTTGCCCCCTTCTTGCCCGGTTGGCTGCCCACAGTTGAGCGGTTGGGCCGTTCAACGCGGGCAGTACATGAGTGGGTGGCGTATTCGGTATACAAAGCCACCGGTAAGCTGGCGCCAGTCGTACCGGTGGCTGAGGCCAGCGATCAAACGTAACGTAGTTTGATTTCGCTGTAGTTCAGTCCCGTCCAACGCCTGAAGGCCCGGTAAAAACTGTTCACTTCGGCGTAGCCCAGTTCCCAGGCCAGGCACTTGCCCGGCAACCAGCGCTCGGCGAGTTGCTTCTCACAGCGATACTGACGTACCTGGTCCAATAGGGCCTGATAATTGGTGTCATCCGCACGCAGGCGACGACGCAGGGTCGTTGGGCTGATGCCCAGCTCATCGGCAATGCTTTCAGAGCGCAATCGGGATAAATCCCCGCCCAGCAACATCTGGATGACTCGGGTCGTGGTGCGACTTAACGGCCGGCCATCGTCGGGGTGTGGCCTGACGGGTAAATCAACGGCGATCGTCGTGGGTTGGAACTGGCCCGGTGAAGTGGGGCCTGATTGATGGGTCCCTACGGGGGACGCAAAAGTGCTGTCTGTCATGGCGAATTCCTTTTCGCTGATGAGGTTTTCTGACACCGCGGTCTTCCTACCGCACCTCTATGACAACGTCATTCGAGGCAAGTTCTGCGGTGTACCCCTGTACGCCATCCTTGGCGTACCCCCATAACATACCCTATCGGAGAGTGATTTCCAGTGATTTCGACAGGATGTGATTTATCAACGATCAGCTGCGGGCAGCATGTGTTCGGGCACCGGGCAGTCGATCACCGCCGCAATGGCCTTGATCAGAGTCAGCTCTTCGGGATTAACCACGCCATCGTGGGCGGCGGTGGTGGCCATTGCCTTGAGGATCGTGACCTTGAGCAGGGGGTAGCAATCGGCCAGCACCCCCACGGCTTTACTGAAGTCGGCGACCCCCAATTGATCGACTGCCGGTGTCGACAGCGGCAGGCCGAGCACGGTTGCTCCACGCTGGAAGGCGGCATCAGTCTCCTGGTCACCATGGAGTGCCAGGGTGCCCAACACCGTGGCCAACGCGGTCGACACCGCGTCGAGCTTGGCATGGCGAGGACGCGATAGTCGGGTCTGAACGAATTGTGGATCGAGGTAGTGGCGAACCAATTGATAGAGACACCATTCGCCGATGCCGATTTGCCCATCGGCCTTGACGAACTGCAGTAGCAGTTTTTTGAAGCGTTCGTATTGCTCTGCAGAGATCTGTTTCAGAGTCGGCAAACACAGTTCGAGTAGCGGCAATCGGAGTGTGTTGGGCAACCCATCGAGCTCCGCACCGAATTGTGCGACAAGCCCCTCAAGCCCAGTAATGTCGGCCTCGGTAAGCGCGTCGAGCTGTTTGTTTTTCCCCGGCCCCTCGTGCCAGTGCAGTGCCAGTACCAGGGCCATGGCGCTGAGGGGCTCCCTGGACTGCTCAATGATACCTACGGCGAGCGCAGGGGCGCTGGCAGCGGTTTGCTGAGCCCCGTCGGCGCCGTCATTGATGGCCGGGGATTGGGTGGCGAGGTCGACGGCAGCCAGCGTCGCGGCGCCCGCGGCGGCCATCACTCGACGGGCGCGGTCCTGGCCGGCTTCGGCGAAGCGGCCGGGTTCGAGCTGTGCGTGATCGGGTTCACGGGCGATGTAATGGCCATCCCAGTGGGGGTCAATGCGTCGGATTCGGTCGGGCAGCGGCGGATGGGTAGCGAAGGCCAGCCAGAGCCGGTGTTTGACCTGCCCAAAAAACAGGTGTGAAAGCTCTTCCGCCCGGGCGCTGTGTACCAGTGTGCCCGGGGTGTATCCGCCAATCACCTTCAGCGCATTGCCGATGCCGTCGGGGTTGCGGGTGAACTGCACCGAGGAAGCGTCGGCGAGGTATTCCTTCTGCTTACTGATTGCCGACTTGATCATGCCTGCCATCAGGCCGCCCAGGAAACCGATCAGATAGAGGCCCAAACCCATTGCCAGGCCCGCGGCACGGGAGTCATTTTTGCTGCGGCTGCTGGATACCAGACGCCGGGTCGATGACGCGTCCAGCAATACCGAGCCCACGTCACCGATGAAGGTGATGCCGCGCAGCATGGCGGCGAGTCGAATGCTGAGCCGCATGTCACCGTTGAGAATGTGGCTGAACTCGTGGCCGATGACACCCTGTAGTTCGTCGCGGTTAAGCTGCACCATCGCACCACGGGTAATGGCAACAACTGCGTCGCTGGGGTTGATCCCGGCTGCGAACGCGTTGATGCCTCGCTCATCATCGAGAATGTAGAGCGGTGGTACAGGCATATTGGCGGCGAGGGACATCTCAGCCACGATGTTGAGTGCCCGACGCTCCAGCGGGTCATCGGTATTGGTCGCTGCGGGGCGGCCGCCGAGGGCCTCGGCGACAGTGCGACCACCCTGGGCGAAGCGCAGCCAGTTAACCAGTACCACGGCGCCAATAACCCCGGCGATCCCTGCGCCGATCAACAGAAAGCGCTGCCAGTCGAACAGGGTTGTCCAGCCATTGAACTCAACCGCACCACCCGGTGCCTGGGCGGATTCGCCATAGAAAAGCGCGCCGGCGACCAACAGGTTGGTGAGCGTGATGAGCACCAACACCGCGACGATGAACAGCAGCACCAGCAGACGGGTGTTGCGCCGCGCGACGTCCTGCTCGCGGAAAAAGTCCACGGGCTATACCACTCGGTAGCTCAGCTGAAGCTGACCGAAGGGGCTTCCTGCATGGCGGCGGAATCCTGGAATTCCAGCAGTTTGGCGTCGGTGGGGTGACCGAACATGCCCGCCAGTACGACCTGGGGGAAGCTTTGGCGGTAAGTGTTGTAGTTCATGACTGAGTCGTTGAAGCCCTGGCGCGCGAAGGCAATGCGGTTTTCAGTCGAGGTCATTTCTTCAGACAACTGCTGCATGTTCTCGCTGGCCTTGAGGTCTGGGTAGGCTTCCATCACCACGTTCAGCTTGCCGAGTGCGCCGCCGAGCGCGCCTTCGGCACCGGCGAGCTTGGCGATGCCTGCGGGGTCGATGTTGCCGCCTCCCAGGGCTTTGAGCGCGCTAGACGCCTCGTTGCGAGCTGCAATGACGGCTTCCAGTGTTTCACGCTCGTGCTGGAGGTAGCCCTTGGCAGTTTCCACCAGGTTGGGGATCAGGTCGTAGCGTCGCTTCAGTTGCACTTCAATCTGTGCGAAGGCGTTCTTGTAGCGATTGGCCAGTGCGACCAACTGGTTGTAGATGGCGATGGCCCAGAGCACCACGATAACCAGCGTGGCGAGTACGACAATCCAGGTGATATCCATGACACTTCTCCCAATGACAGACCGCCATCATAGCGGGCGTTCGAAAAATTGCGCGAGACGGCCGAAATTGCTCTCAAAAAAGCCTTAGCGTCGCTTGCGTTTCAGTTGCTTGACCCGCTTACGCCGCGTGTTCAGCACTTGCTCAATCGCCCGATGAATGTCCGGCTCGTTGCCGTCGAGTTCTTTGAGCCACAGGCGCAATTCTTGAAGTACTTCCTCATGGCGCTGCAACTCGTCGACATCTTCCAGCTCGGCATCCCAATTCGCCACTTCGGCAGCGACTTCAGCCAGGGCCTCGGCTGAAGGGCCGTCGGGCATGGCACTGATGTCGCTGTCTGGCGCGTCACCAGTGACAAGTGGAGTTGTCGCTGCTGGGTCGGGCATTGCGTTGGCAGGCGGCGCTGGTGGGGCAATATGGTCACCAGTGACGATGGTTGGGCTGTCGTCGGGCGTGCCGGTCAATGGGGCGGATGCAGCTAGGGGCGGTGCGGCCTCGTCGTCGAGCAACTGCTGAGAAAACGCACGTATAGCAGCAGCATCATCGGGTTTGGCCCATACGGTCACTTGCATCAATCCGCGGGCTTTCATCCTGGCGCGATACGCTTGCATGCGGCTTGCCATATCGACCTCGTCACTGGTTACGGTGGTTGGCAATGTGGCATATCGCCGCGCGGATGTCACGTAGCCCGCAGCAAAACCGCGGGTGGGAGGCGAGGATATCAGCGACTCACGCGGTCACTGGTGACACTGCCTTGCTGTGTTTGTTGATTGGCTGTAACTGGTGACGGCGGGTAGGGACTGCACCGGGGTGTTGTTACTGCATCGCGTCAATCATTGACTGCAGGGCTTCCTCGTTCTCTTCGAGAATATCCGCGAGGTCTTCGGCATCGAGGCCAAGCCGGTCGAGGGCATCCAGATCGCCGAGGTGCTCGGCGGCCTGAAGGCCCGCTCGAGACAGAAGATTGCCGATAAACAGCAGGTCACTGAGATTCGGTGGCTGCGAGCGCTGACGTTCGCGAATTTCTTGCTCATCGACTGCAAGGGCGATCGACTGTGGGAAGTTCCAGGACTCGACCACAGCCCGAGCGACGCCGGAATGCCACTGCGAAACCAGTCGATTGAGCGCCGTTCGATCGGAGAACAGGGCGGGGTAATCCGAGGCCTTGGTGAAGATGTAGAGCTTGCCGACCGCGCTCAGCAACCCGGCGAGCATCGCCTCGTCCGGCTTGAGCGCGGTATTGCACTCACGGGCCAGCATGTAAGCGATAGCGGCTACCTTGGTGCTGGCTTTGCGCAACTGCTCGATGTCCTTCAAGCCAATGCTGCCCTCATCTACCTTGAAAGTGTCCCTTGCTGCGAATGTGACGGCGACGTTCTGAACCATATCTAGTCCAACACGCGAGATGGCGGTAGGAATGTCGGTCACTTTGATCGGACCTCGGCGCAACATGGCCGAATTGGCCATGCGCATCAGCCTCGCGGCCAGTGCAGGTTCGGTGGCGACAATCGAAGCGAGTGCGGCGCTGTCTGAGTTCTCGTCGCGAATGCATTCCTGAATGCGCAGCGCGGTATCGGGAAAAGGCGGTAAATCGAAATCACTGTTGGCCATATCGATGGCCATGCGTTGGACGAATTCGCCAGTATCGCTGTCCAGTGAGGGGGGAGGCGGCGCTTCGCGTTCTTCCTTCTCCTGTTTGAAGGGGTTCACGCTGCTGGAAGAAGCGGTTTTGACGTCGGTCATTGTTGGGCTCTCCAGGGCGACACCCGCTTGTGCGCCCTGCTGTGAAACGGTGGACCGATAAGATACTCCTCGACGGGGTCCGGTGTCAGGCTTTTGTGTCGAGCCTGTAACGGGGTCCTGTGTGCCCGGTGCGGTTGCCAGCGCACGGTCCCAAGACGGTAGCATGGGGGGCACTGAGGAGAGCGAGACATATCCATGGACCATCGCAGGCAAAATCCCAGCGCAGCCGCCATCGTGGTGTTGTTGGCCTTGGCGTTACCGGCGCAGTCGGATCCGTTGCTGGCGTATCCCGGGTATACCGGGGAATACCCTGGTTTCACGCTGGTCTACGATGACCGATTTGATGAGTTTGATGACAGCTTGTGGGTACGCGGCGACGGCGCGGTGGGCGGAGAGTCGTTGTGCCGGTTTCAACCTCAGGGTGTCGAGGTGCAAGACGGCTTGCTCACGCTGGTCGTTCGCGAAGAATTTGTGCCGGCCAGCTGGTCCAAAGACCAGGGCAAGACGAAGGGAGACTACCCCTTCTCCTGTGGCGAATTGCGCACCCGGCCAGATCAGCGCATACGTTACGGCCGTATTGAGGCCCGCATGCGGGCACCTGACCGGGCGGTTGCCTCGGGGTATATCTCGTCTTTGTTTACCTATCGCAACGAGCCCGATGCGCAGGGTGATCACGAGTGGGAAGAAGTCGACGTAGAGCTCGAAGGCGGCCGACCCGATAAGTTTCAGGCCAACCTGATTTACGGACGCAATGTTTGGGACTGGCCCGCCACCCGCCTGTACGGCGCCTGGGAAGACAAACTTGAGGTGGGTGCGGTGGATCAGTGGCGTGTGTTTGCCATCGAGTGGCTGCCCGACCAACTGCGCTGGTATGTGGATGGGGAGTTGGTCAAGACGCTGTCAGCGAGTGACCTCGATTGCCTGCCCGCGTGCCGCCCGCCCCAGCAACGCCCGACACCGATTCCGGACAACGCCGCGGACATCATGATGAATCTGTGGATCCCGGTAGACGGGATCCAGCAGGTGTTCGGTGGCGACAAGCAGGATAATGTCTATCCCTTGACCAGCCAGTATGACTGGCTGCGTTACTACCGCTACGACAACGCGCCCTGACTTAAACAGTTTCGGGCGCGCGCGCAGCCATGCGATCGTTGACCCAGTTACTGAAGCGGAGCGGTGCCAGTCGATTGAATCGATCGAGCCAGATGGCGTCGCGGCCAACGCGAATCTTGCGCTTGTTGCTCGCGATGCCGTCGAGAATGATTTCGGCGGCGCGGCGAGGCGGCAGTCCGCGCGCCTTGAAGTCCGCAGCCATATCAGCGCGCTGTGCGTCATTAAGCTGACTGCCAACGAAATGGCCGGCTTTGTTGGCATTGATCGCAATATCAGTGCCGATATGCCCCGGATGGATTGAGCTCACAAGAATGTTGGAGCCCCGCAGCTCCTGTGCAAGCGTTTCGGTGAAACCGCGGATCGCGAACTTTGAAGCACAGTAGGCGCCGTTGCGTTGCATGGGAAAGAGTCCGAAGACGCTGGATACATTGGCGATCACCGCTTCTGGCCGCTGTCGCAATTGGGGCAACAGCAGTTTGCTGCCGATGACCATGCCGTTGAAGTTGACGGCCATCACCATGTCGAGTTGCGCAAGGCTGGTGTCTTCCAGCGTTGCCGAGAGGGCGATACCGGCGTTGTTGATGATGCCGTCGATGGTGTCGTGCTCGGCGACCGCACCTCCGAGGAAGTCCTGCCAGCTGGCGAGGTCTGCGACGTCGAGACGCTGACTGGTGACTTTTTGTCGGTGGGTTGCTATCGCCCGTGCCTGCTCGGTGGTTTCTGCGAGTCCTGGCTCGTTGAGGTCCGCAATGGCCACCGAAGCCCCGCGTTCGATCGCTACCAGCGCCAGCTCTCGGCCAATGCCCGAGGCAGCGCCAGTGATGATGAGCGTCTTGTTATTGATATCCACTGTGATGGGCTCCTTCAGCTGTAGGTCAGTACACCGTCGTCGAGTGTGAACTGGGGCATTTGCTCGCGCTCAACGTAGTAGTCGGGGGAAAACACCCAAGGCTCGTGATCACCCGAGTTGGGCATGAGATGCGCGCCCCGGTTCATGTAACCGGGGTTGAACTCGTCCTCTGAGATCCAGCGATGCTTGCCCATGCCCTCGTCTTCGGGACGCAAGCGCGGCGTGACCACGTGGCTGTCCTTGGCGTCCATGTGGTTGAGCAGGCGGCACAGATAATCCCCAAGCAGGTCGACTCGCATGGTCCAGCTCGTACGCAGGTAGCCGAACACCATGGCGAAATTGGGCACGTCTGAGAGCATGATGCCTCGGTAGGTGAAGGTTTCCGCGGGGTCGAGCAGCTGGCCATCGATGTGCACCGGAATGCCGCCGAGCGCTGACAGGTTGAAGCCTGTGGCAGTGATGACTACATCCGCCTCGAGCACATCTCCCGACTTGAGTGCGATGCCGTTCTCGACGAAGCGGTCGATGTGGTCGGTCACAATCGAGGCCTTGCCGTCCGACACGGCTTTGAACAGGTCGCCATCGGGCACGTAAGCGAGGCGCTGCTGCCAGGGGCGATAACTCGGTGTGAAGTGCTTGGCGGTGAGTTCCTCACCGACGTGCTGGCGCACCACTTTCAGCAGCTCTTCCTTGGCGAGATCCGGGAAGTGTGCGGAGGCCTGCTGGATCTCTTTGGCGGTCTCCAGCAAATCACGGCGGACAATTTCGTGCACCCACTCTTCGGGTAGCTCTAGCTTGCGCAGCCGGTCCGCCAGCTCGTTGCGGTTTTCGCCGGTCCAGAAGTAGGTGGGGGAGCGCTGCAACATGGTGACGTGCTGGCACTGGTCGGCGATGTTGGGGATCAGCGTGGCGGCGGTCGCACCCGACCCAATGACAACAACTCGCTTGCCCGACAGGTCGGTGTTCTCGGGCCAGTGCTGGGGGTGGATGATCTGGCCCTGATAGCTGTCAAAGCCGGACCACTCAGGCGTGTAGCCCTTTTTGTGATCGTAGTAACCACCCGACCAGATGAAAAAGTCGCAGGTGAGCGTGAAGGTTTCATCGACGTCATTGCGACGAACGCGCAGCGTCCAGCGGCGTGTCTCGCTGTCCCAGTCAGCGGCAAGAATTTCGTGCTGATAGCGAATGTTGTCTTTGAGGCCGTCGTCATCGATGACCGCGCCCATGTAGTCCAGAATGACATCGCCGTTGGCGATCGGTGCACCGGTCCAGGGCTTGAAGCGATAGCCAAACGTGTAGAGGTCGCTGTCGGAGCGGATGCCGGGATAGGTGTGGGTGTGCCAGGTGCCGCCGAAGGTCTCTTTGCTCTCGAGCATGACGAACCGTTTGTGGGGGCATTGTTCGCGCAGGTGGTGGGCCAGGCCAATGGCAGAAATGCCGGCGCCGACCAGGACGACGTCGAAGTGTTCGGGTGTGCTCACCGCAGAGTCCTCTTTTGATTTGGGGTTTTATGCCCCACTTTGGCGCAGCGACGTCGCGCGGGCGATTGCAGATCGCGCCTGAGTATTGATAATTTAGGCCTCTATGGCACAAGCAGGTAAAAACACCCAAGCGCCCGGCGGCCCTGAATTCCGGGTGGTGGCCAGTGGTGACCTCGGTGCGAGTCGCCGGACCATTGGCGGCTTGCTGGGGCAGTTTGAGTTGGTGGAATTGGACGAGGCCCAGATTCACGAGGTGATGGCGGCCTCGGGTTTGCCCGCTCGAGCGGCAGCCGATCCGACGTTTCCGATCTCCCTGGAGCAGGATCTACGCATTCTCAACCAGATTCGTTTGTACTTACCGGCGACGCGGTCGTTGGTGGTGAACCTGTTTGACCTCATTCAGTACATGAAGCTGCATATCTTCGGCCTGTTTGGGCTCGCGCTGCAAAGTGCCCCCACCTTGGCTGACGCCCTACGCGTGCCGCTGACCTATCCCCAGCTCAACTGGGGGCGCAGCCGCATGACCCTGAGGTCCGCCGCCCACGCTGACGAGTTGTTGTTCGAGCTGGCTCGCAGTCGGGTGGCGGCCATCGACCCAGACGACCTTGATCAGGCCCACACCCACTCGATGCTGCTCGACCTGGTCGGCACCATTGCCCTGATGGCACAGATCGTCGAGGACCCCGCGGTGATGCAGCAGGTGTCTTTGCCGGTACCAGAGCCGCCCGACTGGCGCGGCTTTGCCAAAACCCTGGACTACCCCGTCGAGTTTGATGCCCCTGCAGCGGTACTGCGTTTTGCGCCAGGCTTTTTCCAGTTGGCGCCGGCCAATGCCCACGATCTCGGCCACCGGGCTGCGATGAAGATCGTGGAGCGCGAGGCGCAGATGCTCGACGACGGGAAATCAACGGTGGATCGGGTCAGCCGATGGCTATGGGCGTATACGCCACCGCTCAGTAAGCCAGAGATCGCCAAGTTGATGGGGGTTTCTATCCGCAGCCTCACTCGCGCCCTGGCTGACGAAGGGTCGAGTTACAACGCGCTGTTTGCTGCGGTGCAGGCGGAACGGGCGATGAACTTGTTGGTCAACCGCCGCCTGACCACAGCAGAAGTGGGCTATCGCCTGGGATACTCAGACCCCGCTGCGTTTACCCGCGCATTTACCGCTTGGACTGGGCAGTCGCCGGGTCGCTGGCGAGCCAAGCCGTTGGGCCCTGCGGCGCCGGCCGCAAAGGGGCCACGACGGGGTCAGTCGGCACTTCAATCCACTGGGTCACTGCGCGGCGTCGACCGGCAATAGCACGGGGCGGGTTCGCTTCGGCACGTACAGCGGGTGGCGTGGATGACCGGTCTTGGTGACGCCAAGGCAATGCAAGGGCAAGACCTGTCTTGTGAGCCAGCGGAACCGGTCCAGATACCGACCGTCATTCCCCCATGCAGCCACCACCAGCTCGCTGGTCGCGCAGGTTTTGCGAATCCAATGGTTGTTTCTGGGTCCGACCGGGTCCGCTGCTTGCTTGAGCGCATCGGGGTAGGGCGTTCGGTATGCGAACAGGTTAACCACCGTGACCGACCCATAGCCCCAGCCGCTGGCGAAGCCCATGATGCGACGAATCGTTGGGTCATCGACTTTGGCATCGGCGGTTGAGGGGTTGAGCCCGATGAATGCGCAGCTCGGCAGGTGCTCATCCCAACTCCGCCTTAGCCAGTAGCGGTATTGGTGGCATCGGGAAAACCCCGCGGATCTGGACACTGATGTCGACGTATTGGGTGCTGTACTTGGCATACTGGCATCATAGACTGCATTTTGATGGCGCTGCTTTCACACATTGCATGCCGTTGGACGGAGTTACTCATGCCACCTGATTACCAAGCAGAACCCTCGCTGCTCGGCATCGCCGGGTTCATGATGTACCTGTCGACCGTGGCTGTCCCGCTCACCATGGTGGCGGTGACCGGGTGTGGTTTGCGGGGTGACTGTGCGGCGCCGATTCTGCCTTTTATGTGTCTGGCGGTATCGCACTGGATCATCCAGGGATTGATCATGAGCCGGAGCGTCGAGTTGGCGAGGTCCCTATTGGTTCCTTTCGGCGTGGTGCCGTTCCTGGTCGTTTTATTCATGCCTCACACCGTCGGGGTCGCAGCGGCATTTCAGCCCATCGTCGGGGGTTATCTGCTGGTTTTTGGCGTGGGTTTATGTCTTTACCTATACATCAGCCAAGACGTACAGGCATATGCCGAGTACCAGCGGCAGCGGCGCAAGGGTGAATGGTGAGCGGCCAGTTCTGATGGCACGGTGTCATTTCACAGGCGGCGCGCTGCTTGCAGGCGAAGTGCCTGCTGCCCTGCCTCTTC
>CAYZWL010000027.1:0-35456 GCA_964482195.1 uncultured Alteromonadaceae bacterium
TGGTGCCAAGCGCTTTCGATGGTGCGCGGCATCCCCGAACATCTGCTGCACCCATTGCGCCCGGCGGATGTACAGACTGGTATCGCACTCGTAGGTGAATCCCATACCGCCGTGGAACTGCACGGCCCGGTCCCCCGCCAAGGTCAACGCCTCGGTCGCGCAGACCTTGGCCATGCGGCAGGCGATCTCTTGATCTGAGGTCATGGGGCCTTCATGTCCAGCTAGCAGTGTCGCTGCGTGGTAGACCTGCGAACGGGCTCCCTCGAGCTTGATCAGAATGTCCACGCAGGGGTGCTTGAGCGCCTGATAGGACCCAATCAGCTTGCCGAACTGTTTGCGGGTATTGAGATAGTCCACTGTCAGTTTCAGACAGGACGTCGTCGCACCGACCGCCTCGGCCGATACCAGCAGCGCCCCCAGCAGTTTGACCTCTTCAGTCAGCGTGGTCCCGTCGATGCCGGCGAGTACGGCATCGGCCGCAACACGCACGCCGCTGAAATCGACCTTGGCCGCGCGCCGAGTCTCGTCGATCAATCGGTGGGCGCGTATCGCGCCCTCGGGTAACTGGTCGCGCTCGACCAGCACAAAGCAAGGGCTGCCGTCCTTGCTGGTCAGCACTACAAACAACGCTGCCGCCTCTGCATCGCCGACCAGCCACTTTTCACCAGCCAGTATGCCGTCAGCGGACAGACGGTGGTTTGTGGTCGTTGCCCCCCAGTCGGCGCTATCGAGCATCGCGATCGTGGCAACGGCCCCCTCTGCCAATGCGGGCAACCAACGGGCCTGTTGCTCAGTGCTTCCCGCTCGTTGCAGTACATGGGCAACCAGCGCGCTGCTCACCAACGGAAAGGCCGCCACGTTTTGCCCCAGCATGTCCATGATGGGTATCAGGCACTCGATACCGAGGTCGGCGCCGCCCTGCGCCTCGGGGATGGTGATGCCCGCCCAACCCAGCTCCACCAACTCCTGCCAAACCGCCGGGTCATAGCCCAGGGGCGAATCCAACAGCGCGCGCGACATCTCGGTGGTCGCGCGGCCCTGACAAAAGCCCCGAGCACTCTCCATGACCAGCTTTTGGTCGGCGCTAAAATCCATGGCCAGGTTGTGGCGGCCCGCTACTAATCCCAACATAACAGCGACTCCTTACTTGGGCAGGCCGAGCACATGCTCGGCAATGATGTTGGCCTGCACCTGGCTGGTGCCGCCGCCGATAGTGGCTGAGAAGCTATTGAAGTACGCCTTCTGCCAGAGACCTCGTTCGATGGCATCGGTGTCCTCGATGTACAACGCACCCATCGCCCCCTGCAGGCCAACCGCGTACTGGCGAGTCCTGCGCACCAGTTCGGTGGCCTCCAGCTTGCCCATCAAGGTCAGCGCCAGCGGGAAGTCGCTGCACAAATCGGGTAGTTCTCCCCGCGCTTCATTGAGCAAATGGGTTTTCTCTTCAATGATGAGCTGCACCAGATCATCCTGCACGACGGGGTCTGCCAGCAGCGGTTGTCCATCGCGCTCGATGCCCGCACAGGTAGCCAGTAGCTCGGTCGTCGGCGTGGCGACAAAGTTGTGTCCGCTTGCCTGTCCGCCATCGACATTGCGCTCGTACTCAAGCGTGCGCATGGCGATCTTCCAACCCTCCCCTTCATTACCCATGAGGCAATCGGCAGGGATACGGGCATCCTCGAAGAAGGTCTGGGCGAAGCCAAACTCACCCGTGATTTTCTGAATGGGCGTCGTAGAGATACCGGGTACACGCATCGGCGCGAGGAAGAAAGACAAACCCGCGTATTTGGATGCGGCCTCGGTATCCGTTCGCGCAAGCAAAATCATGTAATCGGCATAGGGGCCATGGGTCGTCCAGATCTTGCTGCCGTTGATCACGTAGTCGTCGCCATCGCGCACCGCCCGGGTCTGGGCATTGCCAAGATCGGAGCCGTGATCGGGCTCGGAAAAACCCTGGCACCAGATATCTTCAGCCGTGAGTATCCGGCGAATGTATTTTTCTTTCTCGGCCTCGGTGCCCATCTCCAGTATCAACGGTCCCGCCCAACCCAAACCGATGGTGTTCATCAGAATCGGTGCTTTGTGCTTGCTGAGTTCTTCATCGACGATGCGCTGGTAAACCGCGGGCAAACCGCGACCGCCGTAGGCTTCAGGCCAGGCCATGCCCAGGTATCCCGCCTCATAGAGCTTCCGTTGCCAATCCACCAAAAAGGCAAACTGCTCGTCGGTACCGACTTCCATAAAAGTCAAAGGCAATAGAAATCCAGGATCTTCGGGCAGGTTTTGATCTAGCCAGTCGCTGACCTCGCTACGGAAACGTGCGAGCTCTTGGGGGTCAGGGGTCATCGGCGGCAACTCCGGCAAACAAACGGACCACCATCATATTTGCCGCGCCGTGTCAGTGCTTTCGATCGGGTGTCGCCGACTTGTCATTTGGTGCCAATTCTCCATAGGCACTGGGCGCGCAGCCGTGCCAGGCTTTGAAAGCCGTGGAGAAAGACGATGTTGTGGCGTAACCCAGCATAAATGCCACTTCGGTCACCGGAATTTGCTTGTCGACGAGCAAACCCACCGCCATCGCCGAGCGCACCTCACGGACTACCTCGCTGAACACCAGTTGACGCTCTGCCAAGCGTCGCTGAAGGGTGCGTCGGGAGATACCCAGTTCATTCGCCACGGTATCGATGCCAAACGCTCCCGAAGGTAAGGCCCGCACAATACAGCGTCGCAATTGCCCCACAAAAGCGTCGCTGGCACCGCGTTCCACGATCGCCAGCAGTCCCGACGCCAGCGTATTCGCCTCGCCGTCAGTCGCGCGAAGCAGCGGCAAGTTGAGCGACTCAGCGCTGTACTGCAAACCGCTAAATGGCTGCTCAAAGCGCAGCTCGTTGCCAAACAGCGCGCGGTGCAGGCGGGTGTCAGCTGGGGCTGGATAAGTAAATGCCGCGGCGCTGACCAGGATCGGCGCATGGCAGACACTGGCGAGCATGCCCTGACTGGTCGCGAGCATCATATCGATCGCATAGCGGTCACTGACGTCGATCGGTGCCGAGGGATACCAGCGGGTCCAGAGGGAGCCCCCGTCGCGAACGACGTGGGTCTCACCGAGGTCACCGAAGATCTCGCGGCTGCTGGGCAGCATGTTGAGCCACTGGCGAAAGTGGGTGCACAGCACGGACAAATAACGCAGCGTCGGCCCCAGTCCCAGCAAGTTGGCGCGACCTGCCAGCAGGCCAATATCCGGGTTCGACGTGGCATCGGCGAGCTGGCGAGTGAATGCATAAAAGTCCTGGGCAGGCACAGCATCCAGCCCGCTCTGGGGCGTTGCGCCACCCATGGCCTCAATAGCCTCCGCTGACAAGCCAAGGTCCCGTGCAATCCCGGTAAAGACCTGGATTAGCACTTGGGACACCTGCGGCGGGCGGGGGCAGTCACCCCGGGTAAGTCGCCCCATTACTGCGGGGTCATCAGCACCGCGCACTCAAACCCTACTGCGCGGGATTCCGCCAGGACGTCAGGGTGTCGTGGGAGGCATCCCCCAACTCGGTACCACCATCGCAGTTCATGATCGCGCCGTTGATGTAACTGGCCTGGTCGCTGCACAGGAAGGCAGTCAAGTTGCCGATTTCCTCAGGTTCACCAAAGCGGCGCATTGCCGTGCTCTTCATCACCCGTTGCTCGGCCTCCTCGGTGGGCGCCAAGCGCTTCATACCCTCGGTCCCAGCGATCGGTCCGGGTGAAATCGCATTGACGCGTACACCACCCTGCCCCCATTCCAGCGCAAGGCACTTCACCAGCATGTTGATACCTGCTTTTGCTGCGCTGACGTGGGCCTGGAACGGTGTGGCAACCACCGCCTGTGGGGCGGTGATGGCAATCATCGAGCAACCGGCTTCGCGCTTGAACTCATAGCCCATGCGGAACGTGTTGAAGCAACCCAGCAGGTCGATGTCGACAACTGCCTTGAACCCGTTCGGAGAGATATCGATCGCCGGCGCGGGGAAGTTACCCGCGGCACCGGCAATAATGATATCGAGGTCACCAAAACGCTCGTGAGCTTGTGCCATGACCATCTTGACGGCGTCGGGGTCGCGAACATCCGCCGACAAGCCCAGGGCTTCGGTCGATCCAGCCGCGGTGATTTCTGCGGCGGCAGCCTCGGCCTTTTCCAGATTGCGGCCGAAGACGCACACTTGTACGCCACTCGCGGCCAGCGTCTTGGCAATGCCCAGATTAATGCCGCTGGTACCGCCCGAAATAACGGCAGTCTTGCCTTGCAGTCCTGTTAATGTCGTCATCGATCACACCTCAATTACATGGATGGCAGCCCCAGCGTTGTGCGCAGAAAGGTCGCAGCGCTGGCGGAGAATTCTTGCGACACCTTAGCCGTTGGCACGAGCGCTTCAAAGCCATGCGGGGCTCCCTCAGCGATCTCGAGCGCGCATGGCACTCCGGCGTCGTTCAACCGATGGGCATAGGCCAGGTCCTCCTCAAGAAAGAGATCCAGTGTGCCAACCCCAATCCAAGCCGGTGGCAACTCGGCCAAATTTTCCCGGCGCGCGGGTACCGCCCATACCGGAGTCGCTTCGCGCCCGGCCTCACCGGCCAGATAAGCAGACCAGCCAAAACGATTCATACTGTTGTTCCACAGCAGGTGTTTACGTGAATCCAGACTCGTGTCGGCCGCGGTGCGATCATCCAGCATCGGATAGACCAACAGTTGTCCCGCGGGCTGCTGTCCGCCCTCGTCCAGCAAGCGTTGGGCCAGCGATGCCGCCAAGCCGCCGCCAGCACTTTGTCCAGCAATGACGATGCGCTCGGCCTGTATGCCGAGTTCCTCCGCGTGGCTGAGCAGCCATTGCCAGACTGAAACGCAATCATCCAATGGCGCTGGAAACGGATGTTCAGGCGCCAGGCGATAATCCACCGACGCCACCACAAGCCCCAAGTCACGGGCATAGCGCGCACAAAGATCATCGTTCATTTTGGTATGTCCCATGATCATGCCCCCACCGTGAATCCAGAGCAGCGCCGCACCGGAGGGGTTCTCATCCGGGCGGTACAGGCGGACTCCCGCACGATCCACTGAGGACTCCGAGACTGTGACCCCGCGCAACACCTCGGGTGGATGCTTGAGGTAGAACCTTCTTAAGAAGCGAATGACCGCGAGCATGAAACGATTGCTCAGTGGTAGTGAGGGCAGCTTGCCGAAAACGTCGCGCAGCTCAGGGTCTACCTCTTCAAGACTCATGGGATTATTGTTATTCGTCATGCATACAGTCCGGCCGACGGCCTTGTTGTGAAAGCGTGCGCCTAAGCTAGAGGGTAAATCGCGTCAACGCCACCATGACCAGGGGCAAGGTCAGAAAAGCCAGCAAAGTCTGCAAGGTAGTGATGGCCGCCATCAGACCGGCATCTCCCCCGAGTTGTCGCGAAAGAATGTAGGCACTCGGGGCCGTGGGCAATGCGGCGATCAACACCAGCGCCTCCCGATGCGGTGATGTCAGCCCTGCAAGCCAACACAAGCCCAAGGCCACAATCGGCGAAATCAGCAGTTTCAGTACGGAGGCAATGACCACCGGTCCGAATTGCGAGCGCAGTCCGTGGTAGGACAGCCCCGCGCCAATCGCCAGCAGGCCTATGGGCAAAGCCGGCCGCGAGAGTATCTCCAATAATGCGTCGCTCCAGCCCGGCAAACCGATACCAGAAAGGTTCAATCCGATGCCGGCGAGACAGGCCAGAATCAAAGGATTCAGCAAAACCTGCCGCCAAAGGGAAACCCCGCGGCCCAGCTTGAAGGCAAAAACCGCAATGCTGAGTACATTCACCACTGGCACCATGGCCGCGACGATGATCGCCGCCGCGCCAAGGCCCGGTGCCCCCCACAGACCCGAGGCTGCGGCCAGCCCTACATAGGTATTGAAGCGAATGGCCCCCTGATAGATCGACGTAAAAGCCGCGCCCCCCACCGACAACCCCCGGGACAGCACAGCAAGCCCCAGCGATAGCACCACCAGTAGACCCAGCCCCAGCACAAAGACCTCTCCCAGTTTCGTCGCGCTAAAAGGCGCACTGGCCAAGGTGCGAATCAACAGTGCGGGGAAGAAGAGGTAATAAGTGATTTTTTCGGCCAGCGGCCAGAACTGACGGCCGGGCATATCGATCCGACGCAGCACGATGCCGAGCAAAACCAGGAGAAACACCGGACCCAGAGCGTTGATGATCGTCATATCGGGCTAAAGCGCGGGCATCCATCGTCGAATGCCCGCTACCTTACTCCGTCGAGCAACAGACTGTCGCGGGGCTTCTGGTTGCCGTTGTGCAGCGACTACGCTGGGATCACAAAGGCGTCGTCAAGGTGCGCAGGGATTGGGTGGATCTCGGGGTGCAGTAAATGCGCCAGCACTTCGAGGCTGTCGATCAGGCGCGGACCCGGCCGGTTGAAGTAGTGGTTGCCATCGATCACATACAGGCGACCTTCCTGTACAGCTCGAATATCAGCCAGTACGCCACGCTCGCGCAACAATACGAGGTCTTCCAACGTTCGGGGGATATCAAAACCACAGCAAGCAAAGACCAGTACATCGGGGTCAGCTTCCCGCACCGCCTGCCAGCTGATCGTCGTGGAGTATTCCCCTGCAGTACCGAGGCAATCACGGCCTCCGGCGAGGGTGACCAGTTCAGGCGTCCAGTGGCCAGCATTAAAGGGGGGGGCCAACCACTCGAGCATCACCACGCGCGGGCGTTCGCACTCGGCGATGGTATTGGTGCGTGCCGCCACGGCATCCCGGCGTGCTTCCAGTTCCGCCACCAAATCGTGGGCGACTGCGGTTACCCCCGCCGCCTGCCCCACCGCGATAATGGTGTCGAGCACATCCTGCAACGCACTGGGCTCGAGGTTGACCACCTCTGCGACCGTGCTAAGTGACCCAACGGCAGCGGTGACATCCGCCGCCGATACCGCACAAACGTCACACAGCGCCTGGGTCACAATCAATTGAGGTGCTAACTCGCGCAGCAACGCCCCATCTACCGAGTAAAGCGCCGCGTTGTTCTGTAGGTGCTCGCGAACCTGGGCATCAATGTCCTCGCTGGACAGCCCCTTACCAATCGCACTGGCGGTGACCACCGGCAGCCGCTGTACACCCGGCGGGTAGTCGCACTCGTGGGAGACGCCCACCAAGCGTTGCTCAAGGCCGAGGGCGCACAACATCTCAGTGGCGCTCGGCAGCAGCGACAAGATGCCCCCCTCAGGTTGGCTCATGGATCGATCGGGCTCGCTACGCGTGCGCGCTGATACCTGGACGCAGCCAGTGCGGCGGCAAACAGCAACACGCCATAGAACGCGTCTCCTGCGAGGGTGAAGCGCAGATAGGGAATCCCTGCGAGGTAGCACTCTAGCAGCCCGGCAGGTGTCATCGGATAGGTGCCAATGCCCGAGAGCCAGACGCCAAAATTGGATACCAGATAAAAGAAGCATCCGCCCAACAGCGTGCCACCGACAAACCGCAACGGCGAGCGGCGCTCGGCAAGCAGTAATCGGCCAAACAGCGGACCACCGAGAAATCCGAGATACACAAAGCACATCACTGTTAGGTCATAGAACCCACCCAGCAAGCTGGTGAGCAGCATCGCTGCCAGCGGGACTAACCAGGCAATCCGCGGTGAACAATAGGCCCCGGCAAACAGGCCAATGGCGCCAATCGGCGCCACGTTCATAGGGTGGGTGATGAGCAGCCCCATCACCCCAATGGCGACCAGCAAGTAAGGCATCGCTTCGCCCCCTGCTTACAGGCCGAGACGCAGACGGAAGCCTGCGGTGGCACTGAGACCCGGCGTCGCAAATCCAAAGACGTCTTCGTAGTCTTCATCGAGCAGATTATCGATTCGCCCATAAACCTCGAATGAGTCTGTGATCGGCATGCTCGCGGTGAGATTGGCGAGGAAATAGTCACCGAGGATCTCTGTGGTCGCCGGGAAGGTCGCAAAGGACAGGTCATCCCGATCGCCCACCCATGAAATGTTGAGGTTCAGGTTGGCGCCATACTCGGGCAGACGATAGTTCGCGTTCAGGGCGCTGGTATGCCGGGGGCGACGCACCTCGTCATTGCCGTCGGGGTCGGTGGCATCAAGATAGGTGTAGTTGGCCGTGATATCGAGGTTGTCGCTTACCGCTGTAACCAACGACAACTCCAGCCCTTCGCGATCGCTGAGGCCCGTGAGATTGACCGCAGTAAAGCTCCCCAGTGCAGGGTCAAAAGCGAAACCATTGATCTCGTTGTCGAGATACTCATCAAAGTATGTGGCTGAGAGAGTGACTTTGTCGTCGGCCAGATTCAGGTCCAAACCCACCTCGAAACTTTTCGAGGTCTCAGGCTCAAGGGCTTCGTTGCCCACAAACTGCCCCGGGAAAAAGCCAAACCGCTCTGTAAAGGTAGGCGCCTTCCAGCCGGTGCCATAGGCTGTGCGAATACGAGCGCTGTCGGTCAACTGATAGGCACCACTCAGGCGATAAGTCGTCTGGTCCTCAAACTCGTCATTGCGATCGTGACGAAGGCTGGCGCTACCACTGAATGCGCCCAGGTCGCCACTGAGCAATTCCAGCACATAGCCGGTGTTGGTCATATCGCGCTGCTGATTGGGGTCGCCAAATGCAGTACAGCTGACACCGCCGACATCGAAGCAGCGATAATCAAAGTCATCACGACGCCAGTCGACCGCCACGTTCAATAGCGGGCCACCGGCGCTGACGGTGCCATTCAAGCCAAACGATGACACATAGCGGACCGCTTCGGTCTCGCCTTGGGCATTGGCGCTAACCGCGCCGCCATCACTGATCGTATCTCGGTCACTCGAGGTGAGGTTAACGCGCAGATCGTGCTCCCAGCGCCCTTCCAGCGTGCTGAGCTTGGCTGTCAGTCCGGTGTACCACTGGCTGGCGTCTTCACCGCGCTGATCTCCCTGCCCCGGAGCCGGATCCACCGGAATGCCCAGCACAAAATCAGTGGCATCGGTACGGGTTTGAGAGTCGGTATGGCGGCCTGTCCAGCCAAGGGTCAGGGTGTCGCTTACGCGCCAATCAGCGTTAAGACCGACGGTGGTGTTGCTGTAACCGTCATCCTCACCGCCGTTTCGGGACACGTTGGTGCCGTCGGTATCCACATGGCTGATCGATGCACTCGCCGACACCGTCTCATTGCCACCGCTGATACGCCCGCCGATGTTGGTGGTCCCAAAAGACCCGGCCTCGGCAAAGAGGTCAGAGCGCAACTTGTCGTCACCACGGCGGGTAACGATATTGATCACCCCTGCCAGCGCCTCGCCACCCCACAGCGCGCTTTGGGGACCCCGCAATACTTCGATGCGTTCCACATCGGCGCTGGTCAGGTGTTCCCACTGGAATTCATCGCCAATCGTTGGGTCCAGTGCTTCGATGCCATCGACCAGCACCAGTACCTGATTGGCTTCGGCACCGCGCATACGCAGCTGGGTCTGGGCACCCACCCCTCCGGTCCGCGCAATCTGCAGACCCGGCACATCGCGCAGCAGGTCCAAAACGAAGACTGACTGGCGCTGCTCGATCAGCGCTCGATCAATAACGGTGACCGAGCCGGTCACTTCAGCGAGGTTGATGGGTGAGCGCGCTGCGGTGACCAAAACGGTCTCGAGCGCATTTTCTTCAGCAAGGACAGATGCAGCGGCAAGGCTCACCAGTGCAGGCAGCAGTGTTGTCAGTTTCTTCACGTTCCCTTCCTTCAAACAGGTGTCGGTTACAACAAACCCGAATCAACGAAAGAGAGGCGCACAGCACTGCCCGCGCAGTACGAGGTGTCGTCTGCGCGATTCAGCCCTGAATCTGCCCTCCGCAGACTGGGTGATTTGGCCTCGGGCCGGTATACGGGCTCGCCAGTGGAGAACATCTCCGGGCTGATCGCCTTCCCATGCCTTGGCACAGTGGCGGTGTGATCAGCTTTCACTGGGCTTACCGTTGCGGGGGCAGCGTCGGGATTGCCACCTATGATGGCGCACCGACTTCCCGTTTAACTCCACGACCTGAGGGTCGAGAGCACCAGAAGCGGGGCGAGTCTATCGCAAAAATAGGGGCGCTGGTCAAATCATGGACACTGAGCGCTTCGTTTGACATCAAATCCGGTTCGCAGGATCGCGCCAGAGAGAAGACTCGCTAAGCTGTCAGCGTCATGCCCATAGAGAGAAGGCAACACCACCCATGAACCCCTCTGTCACAAGCACGCCTGTCCAAAGGAATAGCTTCGAGTGGCTAACCGCCGCCACCGTGCTTTACGTCGCTACCATTGCGACGCAATTGCTGTCATTGCCGTTGGAAACGCTCCGAGGCGGCCCGGAAGTATTGGGCGCAAGCATTGGGTTTCTTACCTTACTGACCCTACCCAGTATCGCGATCGGACTGCACTACGGCCGGCGTCTGGGTCTCGTACCTGGACTCGCGTCAGACGCTTCCTGGTTTTACGGGTCGCTGGTGGCCTGTATCGCCGGACTGACCCTCGGCGGCGTGCTATTGCTGACACGGTTGATCACCGACAGCTATGTGTCCACCCCCACCCCGGAACTCGGATTTCGCGGCATTGAACATGGGCTGCGAGTCTCGCTGGGTGCCGCCGTCGGTGAGGAGGTCTGGTTTCGGCTCGGGCTGATGACACTGCTGTTCTGGTGGTTCGGTCGCGGCAGCGACAACACACTCAGTACCACCCGCAGCTGGACCATCATCGTCGTTGTTGGCGTGCTGTTTGGCGCCGCACACCTGCCACAACTGAACGCTGCCGACGCCGCGACGTCACTGGGCATGACCGCCACGGTCCTGGGCAATACACTGGTGAGTCTGTTATTTGGCTGGTGTTATTGGCGCTACAGCTTAGGCGCAGCCATCGTCGCCCATTTTTCCGTCGACATTATGTTGCATGTGCTGTCCGCCTTCATGCTGTAACCGAGCATGCCAAGCCGCCACTATCAGTGGCGGCTCCCCGCTTAGTGACCCACATCTAGTGAGTGGTGTCAGGGGCCAAGTGATCGGCCAACCGGAGTGCCAGAGCAATCACGGTCAAAGTAGGGTTGGCTGCACCGCTGCTGGGGAACACTGAAGACCCAGCCACGAAGACATTATCGAGTCCAAAGACACGGCAATCGGTATCGACGACTCCCGACTCGTGGGTCAGTCCCATGCGCGTGGTGCCCATGTGGTGATTACCAATCCCTATTGTCGCGGCTGGTCGCTCCTCGCCGAGCAGCCGGAATAAGGTGCCCTTCCCTGCCTGTTCAAGCGCGCTTCGAATCTCAGCTTGGGTGTCACGAATCGTCCGAAAGTCTGCCGGTTGCAACTGCCAATCGAGCACGAGCTGGGGGACACCCAGCACGTCAGTCTGCTGCGACAGAACAACGCTGGAGTCCTCGCAGGGAAGCTGCTCGGACTCGATATAGAGCCGGTAAACCGCGCCGACGCGCGTTCGACCGACCAATTTTCCGACCACTTTGGCCAACAACAGCCGGCCCAGCACTGCAATATCGCCCACAAAGGTCCGCGCATAATCGAGCACCATGCGCGCGGGCACATCGCGCGAAGCCACATAGGTAAGCAGGTCGTTCTTCAAGGAGCTCAATACGCCTTTGATGCTGATGGAACGCAACCAAACACCGCAGTTGGGCAGACCGAGTTCGGAGAGGACTGCGGGACTGAGTGCAAGAATCGGCTCAAGCGCCGCATCGCCAACGGGATTGATCCGGGTGTAGGCCGCCAGCAAGCTGCCCGGTTTGAGCCTGACAAAACCGGTCAGTACGTGGGGGTGCTCCATAAACCCCTTGCCGATCAGGTCCTGAGCGTCGCCCAACTTGGCAGCCAGCATCAGGCGTGCATTTTCCAAGCCGCCCGCGGCGAGTACGAATCTGTCAGCGCTTACCGAAAAGGTGTGACCGAGCAGGGTCCTGACCGTTGCCTGGGTGACGCTGCCGGCGTCCTGCTCCAGGCCCGTCACCGTCGCATCCATCAACAGAGTGATCTCCGGATGCTCAGAAAACCAAGCCAGTTGGTCGGTAAACACCGTATTGCTCACTCGATGAAAATAGCGGCTTACCACAGTGTGTGAGTCCGCGAACGGTGAGCGCGCTATCAGTTCCGATAACCAGTGATCTGCCCGCGCTTCATCCAGTGTCAGACCCAGCTTTCGCTTGGCCGCTCTGTAGTAGGGAATCAGCGCGTCATAATTGATCGGCCAGCCTGCCGAGACCCCTGCTCGCGCCTCAAAGTCGATGGGGTCAAGTGCTCTCGCCCGCCAGCCATGGGGCATTTTCCAGCGTCGCGAGGCGCCCCCAAAGCCTTTATCCCGCGAGGTATCCAATGGATAAGGAAAACCGTTGAAGTCATGCGTCTGCGGACGGACTTCACCTTCCAGGAGCGAGGCCGCTTCGCCCGGCCCGGACGCACCGCCACCTTCGATCAATAAAACGGATTGACCGCGATTGGCCAGCTCGCGCGCCAAGGTTAATCCAGCGGGACCCGCCCCCACGACACAGACATCCCAACGCTGCGGCGGCAGGTCAGCCCACTGTTCGGCCGTCACTCGCATCAGCTGGGTAAAAACACCAATAGCGCAACACCGACCATCAGCGAAGCCGCAATACGATTAAGAATCACCAGGTTTTCATCGCGCCCAAGCAACTCTCCCAGCCACTTGCCTCCGCCGGCATAGAGATTCAGCGAGAGGAACTCGGTACACAAGGTGACCGCGAGAATGGTGGCCAATTGCGGCGCCAATGACGCCGTTGGTTCGATGAAACCCGGCAACAGGGCAAGAAAAAATGCCCAGCCTTTGGGGTTCATGATCGCCGTCATGAAACCCAGTCCCGCCAACGCACGCGGCCCCAGACCATCACCCGTGCGCAGACGCGCAAAATGGGAGTGTGCATTCCACAGGCTCCACGCAACCCACAACAGATAAACGGCGCCCACCGCTGCCAACCCATTGAGATAGATGGGATCCAGTACCAGCAGCCAGCTGAGGGATGCCAGCGTAATCGTCAACACAGTGGCGACACCCAGCAGCTCGCCCACCATCATCCAAAGCGTGCGACGCCAGCCCTGAGACAGTCCCAGCGAAAATGACAGGGTCATGCACATTCCCGGCGTTAGCGACACCGCCAGAATCGTTGGGATAAACAGCAGCAGGGATTCTCTTTCCACTTTTTCCACTATTGACGGCAATTTGCGCGAAATTCTGCTTGTGCCACCTTACCAGAGGGCATCTATACTCAACACGATTGAATCGCTACGCTGGACGTCATGGAACGCATTCACAACGTGCTCACCGCAGTGCTGGAAGCGAGCGTGATGCTACTCGCTTTTGCCATTTTGGTCGGCCTGATCACCATCGCAGTTCTCTATGTCCGGGATGTGACCCAGACCGAACAGACGATCCGCCGCAACTACCCAGTCATCGGCCGGCTGCGCTACTTTTTCGAGCATATGGGGGTTTTCTTCCGGCAGTATTTCTTTGCCATGGACCGCGAAGAGCTCCCCTTCAATCGCGCCGAACGCTCCTGGGTCGCCCGCGCGGCCAAGAACATCGACTCGACGCTGGCCTTTGGCTCCACCAAGCCCCTCAACCAACCCGGGTCTATTCTGTTTCTCAACAGTATGTTCCCGGCCCTGGAGGAACAAGTCGAGTCCGCGACCCGAGCGCCCATCGTTTATGGCGGCGAATACGTACGCCAGCCGTTCGAGACACACAGCTTCTTCAATATCTCCGGTATGAGTTACGGCGCGTTGTCGGCGCCTGCCATTCGTGCGCTCTCAGCCGGAGCCGCCAAAGCCGGCATATTTTTCAATACCGGTGAAGGCGCGCTGTCGCCGTATCACCTCGAAGGAGATTGCGATCTGGTGTTCCAGATCGGAACCGCCAAATATGGCGTGCGGGACAGCGCCGGGCGACTGGATGACCAGCGTCTGCAACAGTTGGCCGCCAACAGCCGCGTGCGTATGTTCGAAATCAAACTCTCCCAGGGCGCCAAACCCGGCAAGGGCGGCATCCTGCCTGGCAACAAGGTGACCGAGGTCATCGCCAGCACCCGCGGCATCCCGGTCGGGCAGGACTCGATCAGCCCCAACCGGCATCCGGATATCGCCAGTGTCAGCGATCTGGTCGACATGATCGAACGGGTTCGTCGGGTGACCGGCAAGCCCACCGGCATCAAATTTGTCATGGGACAAACCCGATTCCTGGACGACTTTTTTGAGGAGATTCATCGGCGTGGCATCCACAGCGCCCCCGATTTTATCTCGCTCGATAGTGCCGACGGCGGTACAGGTGCCGCGCCACAGAGCTTGCTCGACAACATGGGCATGCCGGTTGGCGCCAGCCTGCCGCTGCTGGTCGACAAGCTGCATCTCTATGGACTTCGCGATCGTATCCGGGTCGCGGCGTCGGGCAAGATGGTGACCCCTTCTGATGTTGCCCGCGCCCTGTGCCTCGGTGCAGACTCGGTCAATACCGCGCGCGGATTCATGTTTTCCCTCGGGTGCATACAGGCTTTGCAGTGCAACAAGAATACCTGCCCAACCGGCATCACCACCCATAATCCAGAACTGCACAAAGGTCTGGATCCACGAGTCAAATCGGAACGTGTGGCGAATTACGCGCGAAACATGATCAAAGAAGTGAACATCATCGCCCATAGCTGCGGCGTACTCGAACCGCACAACCTTGGCCGCGAACACGCGTTTATCGTGAACGAGGATTGTCAGCCGGTACCCCTCTTCGAGCGCTACCCGCATGCCGAGCCGCTGGCGCGCTTCCGAACGATGGCCGACTCGGCCTGAATCTGTAGCGGGTGATCTGAACCATGCGCATCAGTACACGATTCACAGTCCTTTCAGCGGCCATCACCACCATCGCCGCTATTGTGGCGATCGGTTCGATTTTGGTATCGGAGTTCGAGCAACAAAAAGCGCTGCTGCGGGCCGAGGTTGAAGCAGCGGTCGCACGCGGCGGCGAATGGGCCAAAGCAGTTCATTTGCGGGAGCAGGACACACTCGCCAGCGAACTGCGCATGTTGCTGCTGACGAATCCGCTGATTGAAGGCGTAGTTGTTCGTGACCTCGATGACAAGGTCCTGGCCGACGCGGGACGGGTCCATGCCAGCCTGCCCCGTCTGAGGCCCATCGACAGTGATCCGCTGGCGACACAGACGGTCACCGTGGAAACGACCCAGAGCCAGGGCAGCGGTGCAGTGGGCGGATTGCAAATGCCCTATGTCTACGCTATCAGCGTGCCCGTACTCGCATCGGTCAATCCATTGACCGAGATCGAAGACGACACCAGTTACCGCATCAAGGCTGCCCAGAACAGCGAGGGCGCGCGTTTCGCCACCGCGTACATTGAGGCACAGACTTCGGTGGTGGGGCTGCTCGGTAAAATGCTGCCGCGCGCGAGGACACTCGCATTGGTGGCGCTGACCCTGGTCACCATTGCATTTATTTTTGTCCGCAGCACAGTGCGACGAATCAGCCGGCCCATGGAAGAACTGGCCGCCACAGCCGACGACATTTCTTCAGGCAAAATCCCCCGGACCATCAACATCGCCGGCCATCAAAATGATGAGATCGGTGATATCGCCAACGTGCTCAATGGCGTTATTCAGGGCGTGCACAAGATGACCGCACAGCTCAATGTCGACCGGGAACTGATGTCGATCAAGGTGGATACCGCCAAGAAGCAGTTAAGTGCCGCCGAGGCGCAAGTTAACCAAACACGCAATCGCCTCAAGAGGGTCGAGTACTTCGACCCGGTCACATCGCTGCCCAACCGCCGCCTGATGCTCGAACAGCTTGAGATGCTGATTCGTATCGCCGAACGAGAAAAACGCCAGTTAGGCGTGCTTGTGATCGATGTCGAGAATCTACGCCGCATCAACGAGAGCCTGGGACGAGAGGCCGGCGATGCCTTGTTGAGAGTGATCGCCAAACGCCTGATCGAGTGTCTGCGGGATAGCGACGTGGTCGGCATTGATCAGCAGGAAGCCGACACGACCGATGTCTCGAGGATTGGTAACAACGAGTTCTGCGCCCTACTACACGGTATTCGCGAAACCAGCGATGCGCTGTTAACCGCCAGACGAGTCAATGAGCAAGTCTCTGCGCCGGTAGAGATCAATGGTTCCGTGGTCGCACCTATCCTGAGAATTGGCGTAGCAGTCGCCCCTGAACACGCGGGCAGCGGCGAAGACATTCTCCGCGTCGGTGATATCGCCGTCACTGAGGCGCGGAATCAAGGCAGTGGCGACCCATTGCTGTTCAATCGTGAACTCGATGACGCCGGTAGCGAGCGCTTCCAACTGGAAGCCGACCTTCGACGCGCCAACTTTGATCGCGAATTCAGCTTGCACTACCAGCCACAAATCAACTGTGAAACCGGGCTGCTGTGCGGGGCAGAGGCACTGATTCGTTGGCATCACCCCAAGCGCGGCAACATACCGCCCTTCAAATTTATCCCCATCGCCGAAGAGTCGGGGCTCATTATTGAACTTGGGCAGTGGATTGTAGAGCGTGCCTGTGCAGACTTGGCCACCTTCCGTAGCCAGGGGCTTGGTATTCCCAAACTGTCGGTCAACATTTCAGCCCTGCAGCTGACCGATGAACTGATCGATACCGTGCGGGCAGCGCTGGCCAGCAACGGTTTGTCTGCCCGTCAGCTGCAGCTGGAACTCACGGAGAGTCTGTTGGTTCAGGATGTCGATGCGGTACTCGGTAAGCTCAACCGTCTGCATCAGGATGTCGGGGTGCGCCTTTCAGTCGATGATTTCGGCACCGGGTATTCTTCCCTCGCCTATTTGGCGCGCTTCCCGCTGGACGAACTCAAGGTGGACCGTAGTTTTGTGGTGGGTATGGAGGCCGACGAGAGTGCTGCCAAGGTCACCGGCGCCATTATCGCCATGGCCCAGCAACTCGATCTCGATGTGGTGGTGGAAGGCGTGGATAACCCACTGCAGCTACTCCGACTGCAGGGCTACGGTGCGCAGGTGATCCAGGGGTTCCTGTTCGCCCGGCCAATGCCGGCCAAGGAACTGGTTGATTACATCGAAGAAGAAGACTGGCGGGACATCATCGCGTCGATAGCCCCGCCAGCCTGATGCGATCAGCTGTCGCCCGCGGCTTCCTTGGCCGCTGCTTCTTGCTGCCGGGCATCGCGAACCTGGACCAATTTTTCGGCGAAGACGTCTTTCATTTTTTCGACGCCTGAATCCGTTAAGGCGCCTTCGTTGCCGGCGACCGCATATGAGGCGTAGACCGCTGTTGCTGACAGCATCGCGGAAGAAACCACTTTCACGGGGATACCGTCATCTTTCATCTTGTTGGCAAAGTGAATGAAGTCGTTGATCGCCTTCATATGCTGCTCACGCTCGTTCATGTTTCCTCTCTCAGGGTTGGTGAGTGACTGATGCCCGCGGAGTATACTCGCGCCTTCGCCCACGGACAGGCCCCAGGACAGGACATCCTCCACATCGTGCAACGCTGTAAGTGCCACACAACCGTTCTATCGATGATGGTCGCCGGGTTACTCGGGGCCAGCGTGGCGCATGGCAAACCCAGTCTGTCCGCCAACTTGGCACTGGGCTACGGGTACGACAGTAACGTTTCGGTAGACGAAATTGAGAGCCAGAGCGGCGAAGCTGACCGGTTTCGCAGTACCGACGCCCAGGTTGATATCAGCGACACCATCGGCGGTGTCAGCGGCACCCTGACCTACGCCTATTCGAGCAGCGACTACGAAGATTTTGACAACGTCAGTCGCACCACCCAGACCCTTGGCGCCAGCCTGGACACTGCCATCGGCAAGACCCGCATCGGCCTCAGTTATTTCGAGGCCGACGCCGATCTCGCCGATGAGGAGTTTTTGAGCTACCAACGTTTCTCCCCGCATATCTCTGGGTTTGTCAGCCGACGCTGGTTCCTTCGCGGGGCGGCTGTGACCAGTGAGAAATCCATTGTCAATCGACCCGCCCGTTCCTCTGAAAGTGAGGCGATCGAAATCGATGGTTACTACTTTTGGCGCGGGTTACGCAGGTACTTCAACATCGGTTACGCCTACGAAGAGGAAGACGCCGCAGCGAACCGATACGACTATCGTGGCCACCTGTTCAAGCTGCGCATGATCCAGCGTTTTGCCTTTAATGACTCACTGGGCAGCCTGGAGCTGGGCGTCCGCTACGAAACCCGGGATTACATTGGCATTACACCTCAGATTCGCGACGCGCGAGACGATCAGCGCACCCGCGTGCGCGCCGAGCTGTCGCTGCCACTCACCGAGCGCGTCCACTGGCGGCTGTACGCCCGCTACGGTAACTATCTCTCCAATCTCGAGTCAGTAGACTACGAAGAAGCAGTTATCGGCACCCAGATCGAGTTGCGCTTCTGAGACTCAGAAGCTGAGCAACCCGTGACCATAGATATTGTCCCGCCCCGGGGGACCAATATCAGTGGCTGCCGCATAGATACGATCGAGCACAGCTTCGGGCTCGGCTTCGCGGCGCAGCCGGGCTGCAGCCACTGTGGCAAAGGGCACGGCGAAAGAGGTCCCCGAAGAGACACTGAACCCACCACCGGCAGCCGCATGACGGACATTGACACCCGGGGCGGCGATGTCCACGTAATCACCACGATTGGCCAAGCGGAATGCGCGGTTCCGGGTATCCACCGCGGTGACGGCCACCACAGAATCATACGCACCAGGATACATGGGTTTGGCCATGGGTCCCCCGTTGCCCGCGGCGGCGAACACCATCACGTTACGAGCCGCAACTCGCTTCAGCGCCACTTCAAGCAAGCGATTAGAGGGCCCCGCCAGACTGAGGTTGATCACCTCGACCCCCTCTGACAGCAACCAGTCGAGCGCCTTAACGAGACTCACCGTGCTGGCGATATCACCGAGCTCGGGATCCTTGGAAAAAACCGCAGCTGCGTACAGCTGCGCATCGGGTACGAGGCCCCGGAAGTCGCCAGCACGGCCGGAGAAAATCGACGCGATAGCCGTGCCGTGGAAATCGGGCAAATCCTTGTCACTGCCCGCAAAACTGCGGTGGCTAATGCTCGCGTCTGCCAGTGCGCTGTGCGCGACGTCCACAGCACTATCAATAATGCCAATGCGCGCGTCGAGGCTCGCCAGATCCTCGGGCAGTCGCAATACATCCTGTGGATCCACCCCCGTATCCGTGGGGTTCTTGGTCGGCAAGCCCGCGGTATAGAGGTGATTGAGGTCAACTTCGGCGCGCCCACCGCCCACTACGTCCAGAATGCCAGCCCGGGTGGTCGAAATATCAAAACTCGCGGGCGCTTCGACTTGCGCCAGTTGCAGACCCAATTCAGGCAACTCAGTGAGCGCGTCGAACAGGTAACCCTCGTCGGCAAGTCTCTCGAACGCGTCTGGCTCAGCCATGACCAACCAATGACCGGTATCGATACGCCATTGGTCATCGACCATGTTCTGTTCGATGTCATCGAGCCACTCTTCAAGCTCAGCCTCAATACGGGCCTCAGTGGCATCGATCACCCGCTCGGCGACTTCATCCGACACCGCATCGCTCTGGGCACTCGCCAAGGCAGGCCACATGATCGCCATCATCGCCAGCGCGATGGGAACATTTCCTGTTCTGTGGACTCGTTGATTCACGGTAAGGTTCGCGTCCCGCCGTTAATGGCTGTTCAGGCAACTGACACCTAGTCGACGGGCCGTTGCCACCAATAATTCCGAGTGGGGGGAATTTTTCTCCACGCTCACTCGTTCTAAGGATAACAGGCACTTTATGGCATCGCTTACCTCCCAGCAAAAGCAGTCACTGATGGCGGAATTGCCCGGGCTGAAGCGGTTTGGACTATCGCTGACCGGCAATCCCGCTGACGCTGACGATTTGCTGCAGTTAACGGTAGAGCGACTGCTGGAGCGCGGTATGCCCGAGGATGCCCACCCGGCGAAATGGGCGTACCGGGTGTGCCGAAACCTGTGGATCGATGAGATCCGGGCGCGGGAGGTGCGATCACGGCACCAACAGGCCGAGCAGGCAGCAGACACCCTGCAGCACGTCACACCCGGTGGTGAGGACAGTGCGCAGTTGGAAGAGGTCGCCAAAGCCATGGCTGGCTTGGCGGAGGAGCAGCGAGCAGCGTTGACCCTGGTCGCGGTTGAGGGCTGCTCCTATGCGGAGACCGCCGAGATATTGAACGTACCCATCGGTACGATCATGAGTCGGGTCGCTCGAGCTCGCGCTGCGCTGGCTGACGCGCTGGGCTGGAACAGGGATTCAGTGTAATTTGGGGCCAGAGCCCCTGACGTCGGATAAACCGGCATCACGTTGGAGTTGAGGAGTGACGGCAATGGCCGATCGTTCGAAGATCAGTAACGGGGATTTTGAGCTGCTGTCGCGCTACATCGACGGCGAGCTTGATTGGGTCGCCACCGACGCACTCGAGGCGCGCCTTGAGCACGAGTCAGCGCTGCGCGAGCAACTGGCCAACCTGCGCCAAAACGACGTCCTGGTGCGCCAGCTGTTCCAGACAGGCGCCGCCGCGCGCATCCCCGCCACCGCCACGGTTGCCCTGTCACAAACCAACAATGTGGTGGCCCTGCCCGTGCGCCGCCGATTCGCACCCTTTGCGGCCGCGGCCACCGTAGTGCTGGGTCTGGGAGCCGTACTGATGCAACTCGATGGTGGCGCACCCGCCACCCGCGCACCGGGTATGGATGATCTGCTCGCCGCCGCCTTGGAAACCACGCCCTCTCGAGCCGAAGGCTGGGATGAACTTGCCGATGGCTCTCAGCTTCGAGCAGTGCTGACCTTCCCCGCCGCAGATGGTCGCTGGTGTCGGGAATTCCTCTTGGCCAGTGACGCCAAGCATTGGCGTGGTGTTGCCTGCCGCGATGACAACACCTGGGTCACGCAGGTAATGGGCAGCGAGGTATTCCTCGAGCAGGAGACACAGTATCGCACCGCGAGTGCCGACGATGACCAGGCAGTTGCACGCTTCATCGATGAAACCGCCGCAGATGTGGCGTTAGGTCCCGAAGAAGAGCAAGTCCTGATCAAAGCTGCCTGGCAGCGTTAAGTCAAAACTTTCCCGCCCACTCGGGGTAGACTGCGCGCCTGATCGATCCGGCCGGCGAGGCCGTATCACTGCAACAACTTCAGGGCCCCGCAATGGAAAGCTACTTCACGCCTCTTGTCGGAGGGATCATGATCGGTCTCTCCTCCATCATTCTGCTCGCCACGCTTGGACGAATCGCCGGTATCAGCGGCATTGTCTGGGGCAGCATCACCCTGCCTGACAAAGGCTGGCGCTGGTTTTTCCTCGTCGGCCTGATTGCCGGTGGCGCACTGATTCACACGGCCACAGGAATACCGACACCCGCCCCGTTGAATGCTCCCCCCTGGCTGGCAGTACTTGCAGGACTGTTGGTGGGTATGGGTACACGGATGGGCAGTGGCTGCACGAGCGGGCACGGGGTTTGCGGTATCGGCAGGCTGTCACTGCGATCTCTGATAGCAACGATCACCTTCATGGGCACGGGTGTGGTGACCGTGTTTGTCACCCGTCACCTCATGGGGGGGCTGTCATGAACCATTGGCCTGCATTACTGACCGGACTGATTTTTGGCGCGGGTCTGGCGTTGTCGGGTATGACCGACCCGGCCAAAGTACTGGGCTTTCTGGATATCTTCGGTGCCTGGAAGCCAGATCTTGCCTTCGTCATGGGGGGAGCGCTGGTGGTGACACTCGGCGCGACTCCCATGATCCTGCGGTGGGCCAAACCGCTCATGGCCGATGCTTTTCGCCTACCGGTCAGTAAGACTATCGACACTCGCCTGATTGTCGGCGGCGCGCTATTCGGCATCGGCTGGGGTCTTTGGGGTTACTGCCCCGGACCCGCAATTGTTGCTGTCAGTTACGGCGAGCACACAACGATCATGTTCCTCGCCGCCATGCTCACGGGCATGTGGTTGGACGGCAAACTGCAGCTGGTGACCTCGAAGGTCGAAGACTGAGGCCTGTCAGCCGTGCTTCTGGCGCGAATGCGCCATCAACGCCCACAGGATATTGCTTGAGCTGACCTGCCCCACCAGCTTGCCGTTTTCAACAACCGCGTTGCGGCGCTGATGGGTGTCGCACATACGCTGCGCAACTTCGACGATGGACTCTTCAGGACTGCAGCTGTGGTACTCGGACTCCATGACCTGATCAACGCGGGTATTGTCCGGCGTGCCATCGTTGTAAATGGCATTGAGTACCGCGCGGATGCAGTTGAGCTCGGTCAGCTTGCCGCAGGGTTGCCCCGCTTCATCGACCACCGTCAGTCCAGTCAGTTTGAATTGCACCAGTTGATCCACTGCTTGTGCCAAAGGCGCATCGCAACGAATGGTCAGTGGATTGCTGTGCATGCAATCTCGAATACTGGTTGGTTTATCCATGAATTGGGTTTCCTTCTTGGGTGTTTCCGGTCTTGGGTGTGTCAGGAAATATCGACAGCGTAGGGCTTGAGCGCCTCGATGGGCACGAGATCGAGTGTGCGCCGGTGAGTACTGCGCAAACGCACGCGGGGGGCGACGTCAGCTTCGTGGGCCTCGAGCCAACGCCCCGCACACAGGCACCATTGGTCTCCCGCCTTCAATCCGGGAAAACCAAACTCGGGCCGCGGCGTACTGAGGTCGTTGCCTGATGCCTTGGAGAACGCCAGAAATTCATCCGTCATGAGCGCGCAAACCGTGTGCACGCCGTGATCATGTGGGCCGGTATGACAAAAACCATCCCGGTAGAAGCCAGTCATCGGGTCAATGCAACACCGCTCCAGCGGCTCACCAAAGACATTGAGTTGTACCGAATTCGGATCAGCCACGGCTCGCCCCCTGCGGGTCAATGAATCCGCGCATCACCACCAACCCGTGTCAATATCGATGGGGCCATCGGCCGACGAGGACCAGTACGCAGATATGGAATCCCAGAAAAAGTAAGGCACCAGTACGAGCCCACTAAGCAATACAGTGCGAATCAGCCAGTCACCAAAACCCTCAACATCCTCGCTGAGATAGTTATAGACGCCCACGCCAATCGCATAAAGAATGAATGGAATGTCCAACCAAGACATAACCGGCTATTGCACTCCTCGCCCGACTTACAGCGACAGTGTATCTCAGTCTGCGGGGCAATCGGCAGCGCACCCGACCGTCTCGAACCGATGATGGCTCAGCCCAGCAACGCTGATAGTTCATCGGCCTCAACGGGTTCGCCGTACAGATAACCCTGGGCCTTGAGGCCACTGTGATCACCCAGGCACTCGACCTGGTCCTGGGTCTCGATGCCTTCCGCCACCACCTCGAGCTCGAGGCTGCGGCCAATGGCGATGATCGCTGCCGTGATGGCGGCGCCATCTGGCTGCTGAGGCAGTTCTCGCACGAAGTCACCGTCGATTTTCAGACGCCGAACTGGCAAGCGCTTGAGCTGCAACAAGCTCGAGTAGCTGGTGCCAAAATCATCAACCGAGAGGCCAATATCCAAGGACCCCAACCAATCCAGCTCCAGCCTGCCTGCGTCGATCTCATTGAGCAGCGCCCGTTCGCTGACTTCCAGCTCCAACAGGGCACCCGGAACGCCATGTCGCTCAAGCGCCTCACGAGTTTGCGTCATGAAGCTTGGCGCACTGAGCGAAGCACCGCCGACATTGACCGACACCCCCAGCCCTCTGCCGACGACACCATGACTGGCGAGATCCCGGCAGACCCGTTCCACGACCCATCCGTCGAGCGTCTTGATGAGTGCGCTTTCTTCCGCGGCGGGGATGAATTCCGTTGGCGCGATCACCCCCTGCTCAGGATGATCCCAGCGCAACAAAGCTTCAAAACCTGACAGCTCACCCGAATCGATATCGAACTGGGGCTGGTAGACCATCCTCAGCCCCTGGTCATTGGCAATGGCTTGCCTCAGACCGCTCACCAAAAACAGATGCCGCGCTGCCTTCTGAGTCATCTCATCGGAGTAACAACACCACGCTGCCCGGCCACTGGCCTTCGCTTGATACATCGCCGTATCGGCATTTCGCAGCAGCAATTCGGTGGTGTTCCCATCACCCGGGAACGAAGCGATGCCCACACTGGCGCTCACTCGGGTGGCTCGTCCTTCAAGGTCGAAGGGATTGGACATCGCAGCGATCATTTTCTCGGCGATAATTGACGCATTGCCGCCAGCACCCAAACCCGGGAACACCGCCACGAATTCGTCCCCACCCACGCGAGCGAGCAGATCATTGGCTCGTACCACGCTCCGCAGACGCTCACTGGCCATCACCAGCAGTTGATCCCCGGCGCCATGACCCAAGGTATCGTTGATGTCCTTGAAACGATCGAGGTCGATAAACATCACCGAGAATGGCTGTTCGTTGCGTGTGGCCAGTTCGATGTTTCGCTCGATGACCCGCATCATCTGGGTGCGATTGGGCAATCCAGTCAACGCGTCCTCGTGGGCCATCCGATGTAACTGCGCTTCGGTCGCTTTGATCTCGCTGATATCCGTAAACACCAGCGAGTACCCGGTGACATCAGACTCATCCGCAGCAGGGTCGGTCCGCATCAGGGAGACCGTCAGCAAACCGGGCACTTCCTCCCCGTCGGGACGATGGATTGTCATCTCTCCGTGCCAATGTCCCGTTTCGTTCACTTCGGCCAGTGCCGTCGCGCGAAACTCGTGGGACACGCTGTCGGCGATCAATTCACCCGCTTGAACGCCAATCAATTGGGATCGTTCACGACCAGTGATGACTTCAGTTGCCGCGTTCACATCCTCGATCACGCCCAGCGGGCTGATGAAAAATATCGCTTCGCTGGAATCCGAGAAGACCCTTGAGGTTCGCCGCAGCGTGGTTCGGGCCGCGTCCAATTCGGTGATGTCGTGACCACTGACAACCACACCGCGTATGCCATCAGCATCACTCAGCGGGGCGTAAATGATGTTGTAGTAGCGGGGGCCGTCAGGCGTTTCACGCCATTCCTGGAAAACTTCGATGCTACCTGCCAAACAGGATTCAAAATGACTGGACTCGAGTTCACGCCAATGGGTTCTACCGAGCACGTCCGGTGCCGATAGCCCAACCATCTCTGCCGTGGAGCGGTCAACATGGGCCGCATAAGCCTCGTTAACGATCTCATATCGCGCCTCGATATCCAGCAATGCCACCATGTCCTGGGTGCTTGAGACAATCTGCCGGTAGGTCTCAGAGCGGTTGCGAGCCTCGGCGGACTGCAACCACAGGCTGATGGTTCGAGAAGCGCCCTGCAAAAAATTTCGCTCTTCCTGCTCGGGGGGGCAGTCAAGGCCAAATTCGACCCTGATCTCGCCCAGCAAATCGCCATCAGCGCCAATCGGTTGCAGACACACCTCACCCGCCGGACTCGAGTTACCGGCGGTGTATCTCTGACCGCCCACCGTGAGCACGACACGCACTGATGCCGGTTGCTGCATGGCCTCAACGATGGCCTGAGTAACCCGCTGGGCAAAGGGTTCGAGACTGCGCTCTTCCAGCGCCGCCCGCTGCACCTGAAACAGACTCGAGAGTTCCTTAACCCGCTGTGCCTGAGCGTGGCGCAGCGCGTACTGATCGGTGATATCGCGCACGATCGCCGAGAGGGTTTCCCGGTCACTGCTCGCGCGCACCCTTGCCTCGAACATGCGCTCGATGCCATCAACCAACAAGGGATATTCGAAGGTTTCGACTTCGCCACTCTCAAACGCGCGTTGGTAAGCGGCCTCGTGCTGTCGGCCAACGTCCTCGGGAAACAGATCGACCACTCGGCGGCCGATGAAGGTCTCAGGCGCCATCATCAAACGGGCGGGATCATCGCCTTGATAGGCGAGAATGCAGCCGCGACGGTCCAACAGGAAAAACAAGTCTGGCAGAGCCCGATGAATAGCCTCGAGCAATTGCCGCTGCTGGGAGCGCTCCTGGTCGGCATGCTTCATCTGATCGATATCGATATGCACACCGATGATGCGGGTCACTGCGCCCTGCTCATCACGCAGAGCGGTACCACGGGCGCGAATCCAGCGGTAAAGACCGTCTCGCTGCCGCAGCCGGAAATCGTGCTCCCAAAGTGATTCTTCGCCCGTGAGAAAGGCTTGTAAATCATCCATGACTCGGCGCCGGTCGCTGGCATGCAGCAGGTCACGCCAAGTGGCGAAGGTATTCTCAAGATCGTTGGGGTTGTAGCCGAGCTGCTGTTTCCAGCCAGGCGAAAAATAAGTCTGGCCAGAGGCAACATCCCAGTCCCAGACCCCATCCGCCATCGCCTCGGTTAGCAGTGAATAGCGTTTGCGGGACTCGTCCAGCGACGCCTGAAAGGCGATGCGTTCGGTGACGTCGGAGTACACCGCCATGATGTGAGTTTCTGAGAGGCGAATCAGGGAGTTTTCGAACCAACGCTGGCGGCGGTTTGCGTCCTGATAGGCAAATGGGGGAACTTTAAGGTCCTCTCCCGACCGGTAAACCTGGCGCAGTGCATTGGGGAAACCGCTCTCTTCTGCCCCGGGAAACACCTCGGTCAAACGCCGCCCGATGGCGTCCTCCAGTGCAACCTCGGAGATCTCCAGCGCGGTGGGATTGAGTGCCTCAATGACAAAATCGGCACCTTCATCCGCCACCGAGTACAACGCTATGCCCATGGGAATAGCGTCGAAGACCTCGAAGTGCAGATCATGCAGCGCGAGCGACATCATGGATTGAGGTTGATTCAACCGAGGGCCCCTTGACCGTGGCAGGCAGAGAGGCCCGACGTGATCACATTTCGGCTAGTTATTCACCCGATGTTAGTACAGCGGAGACCCGCTGCGTTACCGAATTTTGCCAATTGGGCGGGCCAATGACCCAAACAGACCATGACCCCCATGGGTCATCACCACTTCCCCACAGCAAAGCAGTCGAGCTCTTGCGCAAAAGCCAGCGGCCCCTGGAAGGACGCGCGTATCGCCGCTTCTGTCTCTGTGGCAGATGACCACGTTCGCTGCATGCGATGCGACAAGACCACCCCCCCGACTTTGGCTTGTTGGGCGACGCGGCCGATCTCCGAAGGTGGCATGTGCAAATGACGCGCAGCGCCCGTCGCCGACTCGGGAACGGCATTGTGCGCGACCAGCAGATCAGCACCAGCCGCCAATAATTCCAGGGTACCGGTAGCGTTGCTGGTATCGCCGCTGAGCACCACTGCTCTGCCCGCGAACTCTACTCGCCAGGCAAGCGCAGCAATGGGGCCATGGTGTACCGGAATTGCGGTGGCGGTGGCGCCACCTGGCAAGTCGTACTGAGTGAGCGTCCGAGGCTCGAGCGGCACATCCGTAGCCGTGATCTGGTAACTCCCCGACACCTCGCGAGTTTCCAGATAGTCAGCGAGATAGGGATACACCCCCGACGTGCCAAACAGCCGCTCAATGAACTGGGTGGTTGAAGCCACCAGGGCATTTCCCGCGGGTCCGTAGACCGGCAAATCCGCTTGCCGATCTTGGAAGTAACTGCCCTTCACCAGAAAAGGAAAGGCGGCACTATGGTCTACATGAAGATGCGTAAAGAGTACCGCCCGCAGCGTCGCCATTGACGCACCCACCTGCTCGAACTGAGTCCCTGCGCCCGAACCCGCGTCTACCAGTACACTCGGAGCGCCATCGACCCAGATCAGGTAGGCACTCGACGCGTGTTTATCATCCAACTCCGGCCCTCCGGCGCCCAACACCTGGACGACCAGCCCCCCAGCCGCCGCGCACTCCTGCGTTGCCCCACTCTCGAGGGTGGTCAACGCCACGCCCAAGGCCAGCAACCACCGCAACATTCTGACTCGCATCATCAAATTTCCCTTCTACTCTTGCGCCGAATCCCCGCTAAGATACCGCCCTTCGACCTTCAGGATTGTCGCTATGCGCAACATTCTCGTGCTGCTCGCTCACCCGGCCCTGGATCGATCGGAGGCAAACGCAGCGCTGATACCAGCGAGCCGATCCGCTGACGGCGTGACGCTGGTGGATCTTTATGCGGAGTATCCCGATTTCCGCATTGATATCGATCGTGAACAGCAACGGCTACGGGACCACGACGTAGTCATCTTCCAGCACCCCTTCTACTGGTACTCAACGCCGTCCATTCTCAAGGAATGGCAGGATCTGGTGCTAGAACACGGCTTCGCGTACGGACACGGCGGCGAGGCTTTGCATGGCAAGTACTTGATGAACGCTTTAACCGCCGGTGGTCCCGAAGACGCCTATCAAGAGGGTGGCTATAACCACTTCACACTCCGGGAGTTGCTGCGTCCATTTGAACAAACGGCCAATCTCTGCGGTATGCACTACCTGGCACCACTTGCGCTGTTCCACTCCCGCACCGCCGCTGAGGAGGGGCGCCTGATCCCACACGTTCAATTGTGGATCAAGCTGCTGCGCCAGCTACGCAACGAGCGGTTGGACCTGGATGCCGCACTACATGCGGCCACGATCAACCCTTTGCTCGGGGAGGACTGATCCATGGGTGGCCTACTTTTTCAGGCGTTCATCTATCTCTGCGCGGCTGTGATTGCCGTTCCTATCGCCAAGCGGCTCGGCCTGGGTTCGGTGCTCGGTTACCTGATTGCCGGCATCATCATCGGCCCAGTGATTGGGCTTGTGGGTGCCGAAACCCAGGAGATTCAGCACTTCGCGGAGTTTGGCGTGGTTATGATGCTGTTTCTTGTTGGCCTTGAACTCCAGCCACAGATGCTCTGGCAGATGCGCAACCGTTTGGTTGGCCTGGGCGGTTTGCAGGTCGGTGGCACAGCAGCGCTGATTGCAGGTGCCGCGTTGGCGCTGGGGCAACCCTGGCAAGTCGCACTGACCATCGGCCTGATCTTCGCGCTCTCCTCGACCGCCATCGTGCTGCAAACGCTGAGTGAAAAGGGCCTCGGCCAATCGGAGGGCGGGAGAGCCAGCTTCTCGGTATTGCTCTTCCAGGATATTGCCGTCATTCCCATGCTGGCACTGATCCCGCTGTTGGCCATGCCTGAATACGGTGCTGAATCCGCCAGCGATGTGCTGGCTGGCGCCTCCCATGCGGCTGGCGACGACGAACATCATGGCAGTGTCAGCCTGGTTGCCCATCTACCCGGCTGGGCGCATGGCCTGGCAGTGATGGGGGCGGTCGCGGTGGTGCTGGTTGGGGGCCACCTGTTGTCGACCCCGCTATTTCGTTTTATTGCCGGTTCGCGTCTGCGCGAAATCTTTACTGCCAGCGCCTTGCTGTTGGTCATCGGTATTGCCCTGCTCATGACACTGGTGGAGTTATCGCCAGCGCTGGGTACCTTCCTCGCCGGGGTGGTACTGGCCAACAGCGAGTTCCGCCACGAACTGGAGTCAGACATCGAGCCCTTCAAGGGATTGTTGCTGGGCTTGTTCTTCATCACGGTCGGCGCCGGCATCGATTTCGACATCCTGTTTGCCGACTTCGGCACCATCATCGGGCTGACGGCTGCGGTGATCGGCGTCAAAGCTGCGGTTCTTTACGGGCTGGCTCGCATGTTCGGGCTGACCGAGGGCCACCGTTGGCTGTTTACACTGGGGCTGGCACAGGCGGGCGAATTTGGTTTCGTGCTGCTGAGTTTTAGCCTGCAGAACCACGTGATACCCGCTGACCTCGCGGCCACTTTGTCACTGGTCGTCGCCCTCTCGATGCTACTTACCCCCGGGCTTTTCATTCTTTATGACCAGTTGATTGCCCGAAGTGGTGCATCGACAGAGGCATCATCCGGTGACGACATCGATGAAAGCGGCACTGTCATCATTGCGGGTAGCGGTCGATTCGGGCAAATCGTCAACCGACTGCTACTGGCCAGCGGTGTTCGCACCGTAGTGCTGGATCACGAAGTCGCGATGATTGAGACGTTGGGCAAGTTTGGCGTCAAAGGTTTTTATGGGGACGCCGCCAGACCCGATTTGCTGCATGCTGCCGGCATCGAATCGGCGACAGCACTGGTGATCGCCATTGATGATCAGGAACGCGCCGTACAGATCGTCGAGCACGTGCGCAGACACCATCCACACGTGCAGATTCTTGCGCGCGCCTACGACGTCAGACACCAATATTTGCTGCATCAGGCGGGCGTACAGGAAGTTCGGCGAGAAATGTTCTATTCCTCGCTGGAAATTGGTAAAGCCACCCTGCGCACACTGGGTTGGCATCCCTACAAAGTTGAAAAAATGGCACACGCCTTCACCCAGCACGATGCGGCAGGCGGTGAGGCACTCTACGAGGTCTGGGACCAGAACGAGACGCTGTCAGGGAACAAGGCCTACCTGGACCGTGCCAAGCAACATCGCGCCACACTGGGCGATATGATGACCGCAGATCGGCAAGCCAGCGGCGACAACATCGAACGTGGCTGGACGCCACCGCCACGACACTACACCGACGACATCAATACCGATGAACTCGAAACCTGATCACTTCCACCCCTGAGACAATGCACACTGCCATGAGTGACTACGTATTACTGAGCGAGGATGGCGATATCGCCCGGATTGGTCTCGCTCGTCCAGAAAAACGCAACGCCCTCAGTGCCGAGATGTTGTTGCAGCTGAATGCCATTGCCCGGGAGGTCTCCGAGCGCAGCCACATTCGGGCCGTCCTGGTGTACGCCGAAGGGGATCACTTCAGCGTCGGAGCAGACCTCGGCATGCTCACCACCCAAGAAACGGCCTCGCTGGTGGAACGCCGCAAAGAGGCCGAGTTCGGCGGGCAAATGTTGCGCAGCCTGCGGGAAATACGACAACCGACCATCGCGGCGGTGCAGGGAGTGGCCACGGGTGGTGGCGCATGCATTGCTACCGCCTGCGACTTCCGTATCGCTGCGGAGGACGCGCGCATGGGGTACGGCGAGATCAATATGGGTATGAATCTGATGTGGCACGCCCTGCCCCACTGTGTACAACTGGTGGGGCCTGCTCGCGCCAAGCGTCTGATCCTCTCGGGAGAGCTGTTTGCCGCGGACACGCTAGAACGCTGGGGGTTCGTCGATGAAGTCTGCCCCCGCGAGCAGCTCGAGCCAACCGCGCTCCGCTGGGCGCGCCACTACGCAGCTTTGCCCCCGATGGCGGCACAGATGATCAAACGAAGCGTTAATCAATACGCTGGCGCACTGGACAACGCCATCATGCACGCTGACAGCGATCAGTGGTTACTGGCCACGGAAAGCGGCGACTTCAAGGAAGCCGTCAGTGCATTTTTGCAAAAACGTGCGCCCCGGTTTACGGGCGACTGAGGCCGGTCACTGACCCGCACCGGGCAGTACACCCTCGGCACCCGGACCGGGGGTTGCTTTGATATCACCCGTGGCCAGCACCTCACCTGACTGATTGCGCACACTCATTGGCGCAATGGGATCACCGGTGGATCGCTCGACAAAGACCAGCCGCTCACCCTTGGCGTGCGGGTAGTAGCGATCTCCCCAGTGGGTCATCGACAACAGCACGGGTTGCAGCGCCCAGCCTTTCTCCGTCAAACGGTACTCGTATCGACCAGAGTCGCCACGACTGCGGGCCAGAATGCCTTCTGCCACCAGGCGCTTGAGTCGGGCGCTGAGCATGTTGCGGGCGATGCCCAGCCGTTCGCAAAAAACGTCGAAGGTGGTCACGCCAAAAAAAGCGTCCCTGAGGATGAGCAGTGTCCAACGCTCGCCGATGACCTCCAGCGTCTGGGCGAGCGAACAATTCATATCTGCATAGGACTTAAGCTTCATCGCATGGCACTCCAACGCGAATTAAGTTGCATGATTAAACTTTAGTCGCTAATTTGAGTTTCATCAAGCAACTCAAGGGAGTGTTCTGCATGACCGCCAAGCAGGGAAATGCACTGATCGTTGGCGCCGGTGATTACATCGGTGCCGCCATCGCCAAGCGCCTCGCCGCTGAGGGAATGACCGTCGCGCTCGGGCGCCGCAATGGCGACAAACTCGAGCCCCTGGTTGAAGAAATACGGTCCGCCGGAGGGCAGGCACACGGCTACAGTTTCGATGCCCGCGATGAACAAACCGTGGAAGAACGGTTTGCTGAAATCGAGTCTTCGCTGGGCCCACTGGACCTGGTGATTTACAACGTTGGGGGCAATGTGCACTTTCCGCTGCTGGAGACCACTGCCCGGGTGTACCGAAAAGTATGGGAGATGTGTGCCCTCGGTGGATTTCTGGTGGGCCGGGAAGCCGCCAAATACATGACGGAGCGCGGTCGCGGAAAAATCTTCTTCACCGGTGCCACAGCCAGTCTTCGCGGTGGTAGCGGCTACGCGGCCTTCTCCGGAGGCAAATTCGCCTTACGGGCGCTCGCCCAGGCGATGGCCCGTGAGCTTGGCCCGCAAAACATTCATGTCGCTCATCTGGTCATCGACGCCCCCGTAGACACCGAGTTTGTCCGTGGACGAATCGCAGCCGCAGGCCACGATCCCGATGCACTGCCCGAAGACGCACTCATGAATCCTGATTCGATTGCCAATATGTATTGGCAGCTCTACCAACAGTCCAGGGACGCCTGGACCCATGAACTCGACATCCGACCCTGGGGAGAAAAATGGTGAAACCTGACGTCGTCTATCACTTCGATTTTGGCAGCCCGAACAGCTATCTGCTGCACAAGCTCATACCGGGCATCGAGCAGCGCACCGGTGTGAAGTTCGAATACCTGCCGATTTTGCTGGGTGGCCTGATGAAAGCCACCAACAACCTTCCACCGATGATGGCCTTCGCCAATGTCACCGGCAAGAACGATTACTTTCTGATGGAAATCAATCGCTACGTCAGACGTAACAAAATCGCGCCGTTCGCGTTCAACCCGGACTTCCCCATCAACACCTTGCTTTTGATGCGAGGGGCCATTGCCGCCCAGCGCCTCGACTGCTTCGAGACCTATGTCGATGCTGGCTTCCACGCCATGTGGGGCGAGCCCGTGAAAATGGATGACCCCGATGTTTTCAAAGCCACGTTAGATGCGGCGGGGCTACCCGCTGACCAACTGCTGGCGCTGACCCAGGACCCCGAAGTCAAGCAAACCCTGCTCGACAACACCCAGCATTCGGCTGCCCGGGGCAACTTCGGTGCGCCCACCGTGTACGTGGGCGACGAAATGTTCTTCGGCAAGGAAAACCACGAACTGATCGAAGAAGAAATTCTCGCTCAATCCGCCGCGGGGTAACGTCGGCGACTGCTGGCCGCATCCAGTTTGCGCAACTCATCGAGGCGCTTCTGGATGTTGGCCTCCAGACCACGATCGGTCGGGAAATAGAAACGGCTGCCCTGCAATGACTCGGGGAAGTAATTCTCCCCCGCGGCGAACGCACCTGGCTCATCGTGGGCATAGCGGTAGTCAGCACCATGACCTTCCGACTTCGCCAACTGGGTGGGCGCATTGCGCAAATGGATAGGTACGTCCTCTGAACCACCCTCGGCCACGGCACGGCGCGCCGCCTTGAAAGCGTTGTAAACCGCATTGCTCTTGGGCAGCGCCGCGAGATACACCAACGCCTGGGCCAGGGCCAGTTCTCCTTCGGGGCTGCCCAGTCGTTCGATCGTTTCCCAGGCATCCAACGCCAAGCGCAAGGCACGCGGATCTGCGTTGCCGATATCCTCGGTCGCCATACGAATGGTGCGACGAGCGATGTACAAAGGATCGCAGCCACCGTCGAGCATGCGCGCATACCAGTAGAGCGTAGCGTCAGGCGAGCTGCCCCGCACCGCTTTGTGCAGGGCTGAAATCTGATCGTAGAAAGCATCCCCGCCCTTGTCGAAACGTCGCAGCGGTCCCTGAAGCACCTCCTCGAGCTGGGCGTCTTCGAGCTTGCCATGCTCGCTGACAAGGCTGCCCGCAATCTCGAACAGATTGAGCACACGGCGGGCATCGCCGTCGGCGGCCACGGCCATTTTCTCCCGCTGGGCTGGTGTCAGTTGCAAACCTGACTCGGATTCACCGCGTCGGATAATCACCGCCAGCTCCTCCACAGACAGCGGTTTCAAGCGGTAAACTCGCGCGCGCGACAGCAGCGCCGAGTTGAGTTCGAAGGCCGGGTTCTCGGTGGTTGCGCCAATTAAAGTGAGTGTGCCGTTTTCAACAAACGGCAAGAACGCATCCTGTTGCGCCTTGTTGAACCGATGCACTTCGTCCACGAATAACACGCACTGGCGTCCCGCCGCACGCTCCATTTCCCCGACCGAAACGGCCTCGCGAATCGCTTTGACACCATCCATGACCGCAGACAGCTTGATCATGCGAATGCCTGATGTCTCGCAAAGCAGATTTGCCAGCGTGGTTTTACCGACACCCGGCGGCCCCCACAACACCATTGAGTGCAATGCCTCGCCTCGCAGGCAACGCCACAGGGGCTTGCCCTCGGCCAGCAGGTGGGATTGACCGATCACATCTTCAGCACGGCGCGGGCGCAGGTGCGCCGCAAGCGGCTGTTGACCAGTTTCGGTGGGCGCAAAGAGATCGTCGTGGGCCATAGTCAGTGTATCCTCTGGAGCGATCTTCTCACGGACCACCACCATGCCAATAACTAAACCGCTCGGCATTGCCGCCATGTCACTGCTGACCACTGCCCTGCTCTCCGGGTGCGGCGCAAAGGACAGCCACTCAGACGCCACTGCCTCAACCGCCGAAGAGAACGCCATGACCACCAGCACCGCGCCAACTGCCAAGATCGACAATGTTGTCGACACCCACTGGGGCGTCGCCGTTGATGACCCTTACCGCTACATGGAAGACCAGGATGATCCCGAAGTAGTGGATTGGTTCAGGGGACAGGGGGAACACACCGAGTCTGTGCTCGCTGAGCTGCCGATGCGTAAGGCTATGCTGGAGCGTTTGATCGAGCTGGATCAGGGTGCGCCCTACAGCACTTACTCGGTGCGACGTTTGGCCAGTGGCGACATGTTCTATATACGCCGGAATGCCGGTGAAAACCTGGGCAAGCTGTATTTCCAACCCGCCGATGGCGATGCGCGACTGCTGGTCGACCCCGAGACGATAGGCGATGAGGGTGAACAACACTATTCGCTGGGCACCTACATGCCGTCCTACGACGGCCAGTACGTGACCTATGGGCTCGCCCAGGGCGGCTCAGAGTTGACCACTTACTACACCATGGCCGTGGCCACAGGCGAGTTGGTCGATGCGCCCATTGGCAATATCGAGACCGCCTACAACCGCCCCATGTGGGTCGAGGACGGCAGCGGCTTCTACTATAGCCGACGCCGGGATCTGCCCGCCGACGCCCCAGAAACCGAGATTTACAAGCAGACCATGGTCCGCTATCACGCGCTGGGCACTGACCCCGCTGATGACCCGGTTATCGCGGCTTTCGCGCAGTCAGACAGCCTGCCACTACTGGACACTGATTTCCCCAGCCT
>CAYZWL010000027.1:35556-38726 GCA_964482195.1 uncultured Alteromonadaceae bacterium
GCGAATGCTGAATCGGTCATCGCCCCTGGCGAGCTGGTACTTGGTGCTGTGTTGCGAGCCAAGGACGCGCTGTATATCGATGCCAAGGCAGATGGTCTCAATCAGGTAATCCGCGTGGCGCCGGGTAAGCCCATGGAAATGCTGGACCCACCTCGCGACGGCGCCTCCTACATCTCTTCGATCTCACCGCTGGTTGATGGCATCTTGCTCTATGAAACCTCGTGGATTCAGGGTGGCGTGCGCTACGCCTATGATCCCTTGAGCGGCAGCTTCACCGATACCGGCATGGTGCCGGTGGGCAAGTTCGACAACCTCGACGGCTTTGTCGCCAAAGAGGTGCTGGTGACCTCCCACGACGGTGTGCAGGTACCACTATCGATACTGCATCGTGCCGACCTGAAGATGGACGGTAGCAATCCGACCATTGTTTACGGCTACGGCAGCTACGGCATTTCCATGGATGTGTTCTTCTCACCCACCCGGCTGGCCTGGCTGGAGCGGGGTGGTGTGTACGCCATCGCCCACGTGCGCGGTGGTGGTGAATACGGACAGGAGTGGCACTACGCCGGGCGTATGGCCAACAAGCCCAACACCTGGAAAGACTTGATCGCTTCCGCCGAATACCTCGTTGCCGAGGGCTACACGTCACCCGCCCATATGGCACCGATGGGCGGCAGCGCGGGCGGTATTCTCGCTGGCCGCAGCGTCACCGAACGTCCCGACCTGTTCGGCGCAGCCGTCATGCAAGTAGGCATGCTCGACGCTATCCGCGCTGAAACCACCACCAATGGCGTGCCCAACATCAAGGAGTTCGGCACCGTCACCGATGAAGACGGCTTCAAAGGGCTGCTTGCGATGAGTAGCTATCACAACGTCCAGGACGGCGTGACCTACCCGGCCACCCTGCTGACCCACGGCTATAACGACAGTCGGGTCAACGTTTGGATGTCAGGCAAAATGGCCGCACGGTTGCAGGCTGCCAACGGCCCCGACGGCCCCCCGGTGTTGCTGAGGGTTGAGTTTGATTCGGGCCACGGCATTGGATCCACCCGGGAACAGGTGCTGTCACAAGCCGCGGATGTGTACTCGTTCCTGTTCTGGCAGCTGAGCAAAGAGCAAATCTAAACCCTCAGTCCACAGGGTCTGTCAGTGCAGGGTCTTCGACCCTGCCACTGTTCACCCTTGTCGAGACCGGGTAGTAACGCAAACCTTCGTCGTTGGCGGCTTCGGCCAGCAGCAGCCCGGTGCCTGTGTCACCGTTCAGCCAGTGGTCTGCATGTTTATGCGCGATGATCACGGGCATTCGGTGATGCAACTCGGCCAAGTGTGGCGATGGTGCCTTGGTCAGAATCGTGCAGGAGTATTGTGATTCACCGGTCCCTCGGTCCTGCCAGTGCTCCCACAGTCCGCCGAAAACCACCGGCCCTTGATCGCGCCGGCAAACGAAATGCGGCTGTTTACGCCCATTCACGATCACCCATTCGTAGTAACCGCCCGCGGGGATCAAACAACGCTGAGCACGTCGCCACGGGTCGCGAAAGGCAGGCTTGTCTGCCACATTCTCCAACCTCGCATTGAAAGTGGCGTATTTGCTGGTCGCGGTCTTGGACCACGCGGGCACAAGCCCCCAGCGCATATCGAAAGTACCCGCCGCAGTCACCACACCAACAGCCTGAGTCGGCGCGATATTGCGACGTTGGCGCTCCTGGCCTGCCCAATCAGCGAGTACGTCCATCCAGTCGCGCATGTTGACCACATGCTCCGAGTAGCGCCCGCACATTCGATTCAACTCACAGCAGGGCGGCAATACTGCCGAGACGAGTGCTCATCAACAGTGCACCGAGCACGACTGAATAGCCGCCAATTGCCAGGATCAAGCCCAGTTGCAGCGTGCGGTAACGTGCGAAACGTCGCAGGAAAGGTACGTAAATCAACACCGATGCCACCGCCATACCGAGCATGGCGCCGACACTGAAAAGGGACACATAGGCGTACACCGACAGCATTGAACCGGACGTGGCGTTGATAAGAATGATCGCCGCTGAGCCGGCTGCGCCATGGATCAGTCCGGTCACCAACGCCCGCGATGAGAAGCCGAGTCCTTCGACATCGCGCGGCACGTCAGATCCCTCTGGCGCGAGACCCGCCTGGGCAAGCCGACTCGGGCGACGCCACAATAATTCCAATCCCATGATCCCCAGCACCAGTCCCACCATCGACTCAAGCAGCGCTGACTGCAGATCTGTCATCACCGTCTGTGTCAGATAAGCGACCGAGGACAGGGTCAACAGGGTCAACGAATGCCCGATGCCCCACCAGACTCCCCGGGACAACGCGCCCCGCATGCCATCTGCACGCGAAGCCACGGTAGCAACCGTGGCGACGTGATCCGCCTCGAAGGAATGCTTGATCCCCATGATGAAGGCAAATGCCAATACTGACTCACCCATCTCTGACCTCCTAGCAAATACGTGGCAGCTGGTCGCCGTGGAGCACATCGATCACCCGCTGACCGCCAAAACTTGTATTCATCACCACCGGTGCCGCCATCTGCTCACAGACCACACCGAGTCGTACCGCATCACCTGCCAGTGGCTGAGTGTGCAACCAGGACTCGAAGGCATCGGCCGCATCTGCAGACACCACCATCACCGCCTTACCTTCATTGGCGAGATAAAGCGGCTCGAGCCCCAGCAACTCGCAAACCCCACGCACGGTTTCTCGCACCGGCAGGGCCGCTTCGTCAATCACAATCGAGGTCGACGACGCTTCGGCAAATTCATTGAGTACTGTGGCAACACCACCACGCGTCGCGTCACGCACACTGCGAAGCTCAGGGAAACGCGCAAACGCGGGTAGCAACAATGATGACAGGTCGGCGCAATCCGACAGCACCGGATTGTCGAGCTTCATCTCTCCCCGTGCGTCGACCACCGCGGCACCGTGATCCCCAATGAAGCCATTGATGAACACCACGTCGCCCGGCCGGTGGTCGACTACGCTGGGCGCTCGACCCGCGGGTATCACACCGATACCCGCGGTATTGATGAACAGTTTGTCGGCAGCCCCCTGTGGTACGACTTTGGTGTCACCCGTGCAGATCGTGATACCCGCTGCCGCGTAAGTACATTGGCCACAACCCACTCGCCGTGCTCGCCATGTATCTGGTG
>CAYZWL010000028.1:0-23445 GCA_964482195.1 uncultured Alteromonadaceae bacterium
TCCTCGACAGCACGGTGACATCGGGTTTCGTGAAGCAACGTCACCGCGATCTCGCTGTCAGTGCAGAGTCGCCGAATGAGTTGCTTGACCGCTTAGGTCAGTCGAATGTCGCCTATGAAGAGAAATGGATTGACCGTCCAAGTCGGTAAGCGGGAAGGGTGAAGATGCTGCGGAAGCAAGGTTTATTGTCAGGAGTATGTGCCGGAGTGGCATTGACTCTGGTTGTGCTCGTACTGGTTCAATCAGCGTCGAGTGACGCTGATGTGGCGAATTCCAGCGAACGGCAAGCTTTACCTCGGGTATTGATTCTGGGCACGGGCGGTACCATCGCCGGCGTTCAGGACGATCCGAGTGATCCCGAACGCTATCGGGCGGGGTCGCTGAGTGCGGAGGACATCATTGCTTCGGTTCCGGCGTTGGCGGAGTTTGCGCAAATTGAGGCTGAGCAGTTCAGCAATGTGCCGAGTCCACAGATCAAGCCCGCAGACTGGGTCAGGCTGTCGCGACGTGTCAGCGCGTTATTGGGCGAGCGCGATGACCTGGCGGGAGTGGTGATCACCCACGGTACCGATCGTCTTGAGGAAACCGCTTTCTTTCTGCATTTGACGGTGCAAACCGACAAGCCAGTGGTGGTAGTTGGGGCCCAGCGACCGGCTACCCACCGCAGTCCGGATGGTCCTGCGAATCTGCTCGCTGCGGTCCGCACAGCGGCCTCACTGGCGTCCAGGGATCGCGGGGTGATGGTCGTCATGGATGAACGCATCCTCTCAGCCCGGGAAGTGCGCAAGGAGTATCCACGTGTCGGTGGCTTTATCGAAGGGCGGATCGGCGTGCTCGGGCATGACGGCCCAGAGTTTCTGTACCGACCAACGCGGCCGCATACCCATCAGTCCGAATTCCTGTTAAGCGACGATACGGTATTGCCTGAGGTCGATTTACGTTTCTCTTACTCAGGAGGCATAGGGCCGGTCTATGCGCAACAGCCGGCGGGGTTGGTTGTCACTACCACGAATACCACGTGCAGTGAATCACTGGCATTGCAGACATTGTCTCGACAGGGCGTCGCCGTGGTCACCGCCTTCCCAACCGGCCAAAGCGTACGTCGTCTGCGCGATCGATTACCTGAAGCGCCGGCCTGGATTCGCGATAACTGTGCGGATGTCAAAGACGATCCGCGATGGGATGGTGAGTGGATCTGGCCGCTCCCGGCGCAAATGCTGACGCCGCAAAAAGCGCGGATTCTACTGATGCTGGCCCTGAACCAGTCGCAGGATCGCGACTATCTTGAATCGGTGTTCAAACGCTACTAGCCCAACACCGAGAGAAACGCGTGGGCGACTTGGGGCCGCCCACGCGTGTTTTCACTCTTCGTTTGCTAAAGCGCTGATCGTTTCGAGCTGGTCGGTCAACGTTTGCAGTCGATCCGTCGCTTCCTTGCCCGGCAGCTGATCCGCGTTGTTCACCATGTAGTAGAGATAGCGAATTTGGTCGATGAGCTTGGGCTGCATGTAGATACCCTTTGCAGTCTCAAGCTGACTGGCGATGCTGTCGAGTTGAGCCGCGCGAGGGTCGGTGTCGCTGTAGTCAGCGCGTTGGGTCTTCACGCCGTGGGCAAGCTCCCGAGCTGCAGTGAGCAGCGCTGTGACTTCGCGCAAGAACGCGACCTGCTCGTTGACCATGCTGGCGTCGACGCCGCTCGCAACAACGCGCGGGTCCATGGTCAAGGTGAGGGTCGTCTGCTGAGTTTCACCGGCTGCGGTCAAGCGTACGGTGTACTCACCGGGTGCCGCGAGCGGCCCGGTATCGTAGCTCGGCGCTGCATCAGTATCTGCGTTCTTGGCGGGTGTTTTCCAGGCCCCGCGCCAGCGCATATCCCAGTGGAAGCGATTCAATCCGGACGCATTACTGAGTGCTTTGTTTTCAATGAAGAACGCCCGGCTCAGTGCCATATCCTCAACAATCGTGTCGGGCTCGGATTCGCCCGCCTGGCTTTCATAGGCATTCACGAGTTCGCCATCGGCAGTGAGGATTTCGAGTTTAACCTTGCCGGCCATGGAGTCGGGAATGACGTAGTCGATGATGGCGGAAGGCGCGGGGTACTGGGGGACTGCGTCGGCGTCAGCATTTCTGAAGGTCTGGCGGTAGCGCACAGCGTCCTGGGGTGACAGCAGGGTGAGCGTTTCGGCGCTGTCTGCTGCATTCATCTGGCGCAGAGTGGCGACGTTGTCGAGCACCCAGAAGCCGCGGCCCATGGTCGAGATTGCGAGATCACCGCGATGCACCTTGAGATCGGTGATCGGTGTCACGGGCATGTTTTGCTGGAAGGACTGCCAGTTGTCACCGTCGTCGAAGGAGACAAATAGCCCATACTCGGTACCGGCGTAGAGCAGTCCAGCACGTTCGGGGTCCTCGCGCACCACGCGTACGGGATGATCCGCTGGAATGCCGTTTTTGCCATCGGTCAGCAGTGTGGCGCGCTTGCCATAGTTTTCCAGTTTATAAATGTAGGGTTTCCAATCATCGAGTTGGTAGCGCAGCACTGAAACGTATGCCGTGCCCGCATTGTGGTGCGACGCTGAAATCGAGTCGACGCGTCCACCTTTTGGCATGCGCGGCGTTACTTCATCCCAGTTGCTGCCGCCGTCGCGGGTGACGTGTACGGGACCATCGTTGGCGCCAGTCCAGATCACACCAGGCTCGATGGGTGACTCACGCAATGAGTAGATCGTGCTGTAGAACTCCTCGCCGGTAATGTCGCGGGTAATCGGCGCACCAGAGATGACTTGCTTGTCGGCTTCAAAGGCCGTGAGATCCGGAGAGATGGCCTCCCAGGTCACGCCATCGTCCCGTGTGCGATGCACGTACTGCGAGCCCATGTAAACGGTATCGGGGTCGTGGGGTGAGACATGGATGGGAGACACCCGTTGGAAGCGATAGCGCAGGTCGGCGGGATTGTGGCCATACATATTGGCGGCCCCAATGTAATAGCCGCGCTCGGTACCCGTGCGCTTGTCAAACACGCCAAAGCGTCCTTTGCAGTTCGCGTAAACGGTGTTGTGGTCACCCGGTTTGGGCACTGCGGGGCCGGTTTCACAGCCGCCGGTTTCAATCAGCCAGGCGTTTTGGTGTTGCACGCGCCAGGGTGCACGGCTTGGCACAGCAATGGTCGACCCATTGTCCTGCTGACCGCCATAGAGCCAGTAGGGGTACTGGTCATCCACTTCGACTTGGTAGAGCTCGGTGGTGGGCTGGTTGAATTGGGTCGACCAGGTCTTGCCGCCGTTGTGGGTGACATTCGCGCCGCCATCATTGGCCTGGATAAACAGCTGCGGATTTTCTGGGTTGATCCACATGTCATGGCTGTCGCCATGGGGAGCGCGCATGCGAGTCCAGTGCTCGCCACCATCATCGGTCCGGTAATAGCGCGTTGCCAGCGAGTAGACGACATCCGGGTTTTGCGGGTCCGCCTCGATGTTGGTGTAGTAGAAGGGCCGTGAGCGAATACCGCCTTCGTCAGATACCTGGGTAAAGGTCTCGCCCTGGTCGGTCGACTTGTAAAGACCGCCCTGATCATCGGGAGCCTCAACCAGCACATAGACAACACTGGAATCGGCGGCGGAGATCGCCAGATCCATTTTACCGATCAAACCCTCGGGGAGGCCCGCAGTTATCTTGCGCCAACTGTTGCCCCCGTCCACAGACTTGTAGAGGCCGCCTTCGTCATTGTCTCCGCCACTGACAATGGTCCAGGGCTTGCGCTGGGCCTTCCAGGCCGTGGCGAACACAACGTCAGGGTTGCCAGGTAGTAGTTCAATATCTGAAAAGCCAACCGAGTCGGACTTGAACAGCACTTTCTCCCAGCGCTGACCGCCGTCAGTGGTTTTGTAAACACCGCGTTCCGGATTGTCAGCAAAAGGCTGGCCAATCGCGGCAACCCACACGGTATTGTCGCTGCGTGGGTCGATCTCCACGGCGCCAATGAGGCCGGCGCGGGTAAGCCCAATCTGTTCCCAGCTCTCACCACCGTTGATCGATTTGTAGACGCCTTTTCCGTTGATGATGTTGCTACGCAAGCCGTCGGAGCCGGTGCCCACGTAAACAATATTGGCGTCGTTCTGCGATACCGCGATGTCGCCGATGGAGGGGGTTGCGAAGAATCCATCCGACACGTTGTGCCAGCTTGTGCCGTAATCGGTGGTCTTCCAGACGCCACCACCGGACGCACCCAAGTAGAAGGTGCCGGTTTCCTGAACGGTGCCGGCGACCGTGGTGACCCGACCACCTCTGGCGGGGCCAATGTTGCGATACTCGAGCGCCTCCCAGCCTTCGGCGGCTTGCAAGGAGGCTGCGAGCATGGGGGTCGTGGTCAACAGGCCCAGCAGGGCGATCGAGGCTTTTTTCATGGCTTTGGATTCAATGCAAACGAGGGTGCTGACGTTAGCACCCCCGTCTGGTGGATCGCCAGCCCGGTCTGGGTTTTGCCGCTATGCGGATGTGTTTTGCATGGGGTACGTGTCGGGGGACGCACCCACCCGTGGCGTACCGCGAACCGCTGCCCAGGAAACAAGCGCATACCGGGTGCCCTGGGTCACGGGGCGAGCAGCATGCAGATACCGGGCATCTGAAGGAAACGCCACCAGCAGTCCGGCTTTGGGCTTGAATTGAATGCCGAAATTGGGGAAAGCAATTTCACCGCCCTCAAAAGCGTCATTGAGGTAGAGCAAAATCGACAGATCCCGATCGATGACCCGTTGCCAGGCGTGTTGCTCGGGAAAGAAATTCTCTGAATCTGCATGGGGCTTGTATTCACCACCCGGACCATAACGAAGAATTTCGGGGCGATCGAACCACTCGATATCCGCGCGGTAGTGTGGGGCAATGTAAGTCGCGTAAACGAATCGCACCACATCGACAATGTCCACCGACAGTTTGAAAATATCCACTGTCTCCGATGTTCGGATCGAAGAGACAGTGTTCATCTGGCCGTCATTCGGAGCGGTGCTGTGCGGCATTCTCTCCAGCTGCTCGCACTCTTTCACGAGTTGGGCGCAGGCCGCCGGATTGAGTACGTTTTCGAGCATCAAAAAGCCGGGAGGCATGGCATTGACGACCCCTTGCAGCCCCAAGGGCTGATCTCCAACGGCGCCACGCCACTTGTCCGATCGCCAGGGGCGGTCAGCTGCGAGGCCGCGGTCATCAAACTCGATCATGGTGCGCAATGTCCCTGCATTCCGGTGGGGGCGACAGCTTACCCGAGTCCCAGCGCGACGGGTGAACACTGGATGGGTGAGTGCCGGATTTGCTTGTAGCACAGGGGCCGAGTACGTTTTGGGTTCGCCGGATAATTCTCATAAGGAGAGCGCCCCATGACTACCCTGCGGCAGTCGTTATCACCGTTTTGCTCAAGCTTGCTCAGTGCTGTCGCTGCGATCACATGCGCCGCCAGTGTGGCGGCCCAGAGCGTTACCCACGATGCAGTGTCGGCCATGGAGTCGGTGGCGTGGCGGGCCATTGGTCCAGCGAACATGGGGGGGCGGGTATCCGACATCGATGGCATCCCCGGTGATCCCGCCACTTTCTACGTATCGGGCGCAGATGGCGGCGTCTTCCGCACCACCAACGGGGGCGTGACCTTTGAAGCGCTGTTCACCCAGCAAAAATCCTATTCCGTGGGTGCGCTGACACTGGCGCCGTCAGACCCCAATGTCATCTGGCTGGGTTCGGGGGAGGGTGATCCGCGCAATAGCGTCGGCTACGGCCATGGTATGTACCGCTCCAACGACGGCGGCGATACCTGGCAGCACGTTGGGCTCACCGGTACCGAACGTATCAAGCGCATTGTCGTACATCCCTCAGATCCGGATACCGCGTTGGTTTGTGCGCTGGGCCGCCAGTTTGGTCCGAACAAGGAGCGCGGTGTATTTCGCACCACGGATGGTGGCGCCCACTGGGATCAGGTGCTCTTCTTGAATGAAGACACGGGTTGCTCGGACCTGGATATGGAGATGTCCAATCCACGTGTGCTGTACGCTGGCATGTGGACGTTTCGGCGGAAGCCCTGGCGCTTTGACGGTGGCGATGGGCAGACGGCGCTCTACCGTTCCAAAGATGGTGGGGATAGCTGGCAGAAGTTGTCCGGCGATGGCATGCCCAGCGGACCCATGGCGCGCATAGGCGTCTCGGTCGCCCAGAGCCAGCCGGAGACAGTCTATCTGATTACCGAGACCCAGGAGGAAGGATCACTGTTTCGCTCCGATGATCGTGGAGAAACCTGGGAAATGGTCAATGATGATCGCAACATCAACTTCCGGCCCTTTTACTACAGTGATGTGCACGTTGACCCCACCAACCCCGATCACCTCTACTCTTTGTCTGGGCGGCTATACAAGTCCACCGACGGCGGCAAGACGTTCGCGGCCATCGCAAGCGATGTCCACGGTGATCACCAGTCTTATTGGATCGATCCAGCGAACCCCAAGCGGCTGCTGAGCGGGAGCGATGGCGGCTACCAGGTCTCCTTTGACGCAGGTAAGACCTGGGACATCATTAACAACGTCGAGCTTTCGCAGTTTTATCAGCTCTACGTTGACGGCCGTGACCCTTACTACGTTTGTGGTGGCCTGCAAGACAATGGCACCTGGTGTGGCCCCAGCAACTCGCTGCGTGAGGCCGGCATTCTGAAGCGTGACTGGGTCCCCGTCGCCTATGGCGATGGCTACTACTCGGTGCCAATTCCCGGTGATGAGCGCTATGTCTACGGCACCTGGCAGGGCGGCGGCATTTACCTCGTCGACACCGAAACAGGCAGCGCGCGAACCATTCACCCGTATCCCAAGATTGTTGCATCCGCAGGTGATGCAATTGCCGAGCATAAGTACCGGTTCAATTGGGACGCCGCTTTCACTATCTCCCCCCATGATCCGGAGACGATCTATTTTGGCGGTAATGTGGTGTTCCGGTCGCGGGACCGGGGTGATTCCTGGGAGGTGATCAGCGATGACCTCACCAATAATGATAAGGCCAAGCAAGCATCTTCAGGCGGCGTGGTTTATCAGGACAACACCGCGGCGGAGTTTCACAACACGATCCTCTACATTGAGGAATCTCCCGTCGAGAAGGGCGTGATTTGGGTCGGCACCGATGACGGCAATTTGCACGTATCGAGAGACGATGGAGAAACCTGGAACAACGTGAGCCGCCGGGTTCGTGGTCTGCCAGCCTTTGCCTGGATCTCCAAAATCCATGCTTCTGAACACGAGGCGGGGACGGCGTTCGTGACGGTCGATCATCATCGTAGTGACGACTACAGGCCCTATGTCTTCATGACCACTGATTATGGCCGCAGCTGGCAGTCACTTGCCAAAGGCCTGCCACAGGACGACTACGTCAAGGTGGTTCGTCAGGACCCGCGCAATCCGGATGTACTGTATGCGGGTATGGAGCACGGTATTCAGGTATCCCTCGATCGCGGCAAGACCTGGGTCTCGCTGGCGAACAACTTGCCGCCTGTATCGGTGAGGGATCTTCGCGTTCATCCGCGTGAGGGCGATCTGATCATCGGTACTCATGGTCGCGGGGCCTGGATACTTGATGACATCGCACCGCTGCAGCACTGGGACCAAGCCAAAGATGCCACTGCACACTTGTTCCCGGTCCGGGATGCGACACGCTGGTATATGCACTCCCGCCTGGAGAACCAGGGGACTCGACGTTACCGTGCGCCTAACCCTGAATACGGCGCCTACATCAATCTCTTCCTCGATGAGGTGCCCGACACGACGATTGAGGTTGTGATCAGCGACGCGTCCGGCGAAGTCGTTCGCGTCTTGGATGGCATCGAAGCCAAAGCCGGGCTCAATCGCATCGTGTGGGATTTGCGTCACGACGCAGCAACGGCGCTGGATAACCCGCCCACGCAAGGCTGGGGCATCGCACCGGTCCATGTGCTGGCTGTACCGGGGCGCTACCAAGCCACTGTTCGCGTGGCGGGGCAAACCCTCGAAGCAAGCTTTGCTGTGAAGCCAGATCACCGCTTTAACCTCAGTGCAGAAGGCTACGCTGCCCAGTCAGCCGCAACCCTGCAGCTACGCGCTTTGCTGTCTGAGGCCCACACAATGATTAACAACACCGAGTCGCTGGTGCGACAACTCGGTGAGCTTGAAGCCAAGTTGGACAGCTCGGATCGGGACGGACTCTTGGCGCTCATTCAGCAGGGCAAAGAGCAAGCCGAGTCGGTGCTCGCCTTACTGCGACGTCCTCCACCCGCGATGAACTACCGGGTGAAGCCCAGGCTGCGAGAGGAGATTCGCTCGTTGATTCGCGCGATCGACAGCCCGGTCAACGCACCGACGCAGCCACAGTTGCTGCGACTCGAGCAGTTGGGTGTGGAGACGGCCGAAGCGGCTGGCGCCTACCGAGCGCTGGTTAATGGCGTGGTCGCGGACATCAATCAGCGAACTGAAGCCATACCTGCCTTGTTGGTGGACGAGACAACTGATTGAACCGGTGAAGACCTCCAGCCTATACCGCAAGATTGAGCAGCTGCAGAGTGATGTCCCGTGGGGACATGTGCTTGATGCCGGCACAGGGCCGGCGTCGCTGGCATGGTTGTGTTCCCTGCCGACAGAGCGATGGACCGCGGTGACAGCGCAGCCCGAGATCGCAGCTAGAGCCCGGCAGCGATTGGCTGGGTCGTTCCGCACTGTTGACAGAATCATCGTCGACAATTGGTCTAAGCCAGAGCTGCTGGCCGGCGAGCAGTTCGACACGGTGCTCTGCGACTACTTCATTGGCGCGGTAGAGGCGTTTGCGCCTTATGCACAAGAATCCTTGCTACAACGCATGGCTAACGCGGTTCGAGGTAGGCTGTATGTTACCGGTCTTGAGCCCTATGTCCCGCTGGTCGCGAAGGATGAGGTAGGACTGTTTGTGGGTGATCTTGCCAGGCTGCGGGACGCCTGTCAGTTGCTGGCACGTGACCGACCTTATCGGGAATACCCCGCCGCCTGGGTCGCTGAAGTACTGCGGCGCAGTGGTCTGCAGCCGCTTGAGGGGCAGTTTTTTCCAATTCGTTACGGACAAAAATTTCTACAGAGCCAATTGGAAATTTGTACTTCAAGGGTTTCCCGGTTCAATGATCCGACATTGGTTTCGGCGATGAACGACCATATTGCTCGTATGCGGGAGCGAGGCCTGGCACTGATCGACAAGCACGATGGTTTACCTTATGGGCAAAACTACGTGCTGGCTGCCAGTAGGCACTGAGGTCAGGTGAACCCGCCGCTCCATTGCGCAGGCCTGTAACCGATGACATCAAGCGAACAAGGAAGCGCCTGCCCATGAAACGAATCTTGTTTGCCGCACTGGTTGCGCTGCTGGTGACGGTCGCCGTGATTGGCCTGCTCAATAGAACCAAGATTGACCGCGCCGCCAAAGTCGCAAGCCTGTTCAGCGGTGCAGAGCAATACGACAACTTCAATCGCATGCATGAGCTTTTCCCCAGCGCTGCGATGCCGCCTTCGACGCAGCCGGTTGGTTTCGAATTCGGGGAATCCATCGAGTTGCCCAAGCAGTTCCTTTACCAAGATGCTCCGATTGACGTGTCGACATTTCTGGATGAAACCGACACCGCTGCGCTACTGGTACTCAAGGATGGCAAGGTCATCTACGAAGACTACTGGTTAACCGGCGGGGAGAAAGTGACCTGGCTGTCGATGTCGGTAGCCAAGAGCTTCATTTCAGCGTTGGTGGGTATCGCGGTGTCTGACGGGGATATCGCCAGCATCGGTGATGCCGTGACGGATTATGTGCCGAGTCTCAAGACGTCCGCTTATGATGGCGTTGCGATCAAGGATATTTTGCAGATGTCGTCAGGGGCGCGCTGGAATGAGGACTACTCGGACCCGGCATCAGATATCAATCGTTTTGGTCGCATTTTCGCGCTGGGTGGATCAATGAATGCGTTTGCCAGTACTTTGGAGCGCCAGCGGGAGCCGGGCACCTATAACCTTTATAACTCTACCGACACCCAGGTATTGGGCATGTTGTTGGTTCACGCCACCGGGCGTTCGATTGCTGATTACATGGGCGAAAAACTCTGGCAGCCATTGGGTGCTGAGTCCCAGGCCTATTGGTTGATGGACAGCGAGGATATGGAAATGGCATTCGGTGGACTGAATGCGACGGCCAGAGATTACGCCAAGATTGGCGAGCTTTATCGGTTGGGTGGTGTCTGGCGTGGCGAGCAGCTTGTTCCCGCCGACTGGGTGCGTGCGTCGGTCACGCCAGATGCGCCTCATCTGATGCCGGGGGAGGGTAACCCCGCCTCCGATTTTGCGTTGGGCTATGGTTATCAATGGTGGGTGCCCGAGGGTGCCGAAGGCGAATTCTCTGCGATCGGCGTGTACAACCAGTTTGTCTTTGTGAACCCCAGCCGGGGCACTGTCATCGTCAAGCTCAGTGCCAACAGTGACTACGGCACCAGCGATGACGAAAGTAGCTATCGAGAGTTCGAAACTATCGAGTTTTTCCGATCCATTAATCGAGTGGCATCACCCAATGAGGCATCGAGTCATGAAGCCAACGTATCCGATTGATAAAGGGGCTATGTCAGCCACGATGAATTGGAGTCGACGCCGACTGCTGGGAACGGCGGGCTTAATGGCGTTTGCGTGCGCTGCTCCGACTTGGGCGAACTCCCGCTGGCGAGAAGCGCCTGCCTTACCCATGCGCATTCAGGAGATCTATCCCTGCCTGCATCAGGGCAGCATCTGGGTGGCGGGTGGTTTAAGTCCCGACGCACCCGAGGTATCCCAGAACGTCGCAGACCGGGTGATGCGTTTCGACCTCGAGGCCAGGGTTTGGCGAGACGCTGGCAAGTTGCCGGCACCCCGCCATCACGGTTTTCTAGTGTCGTCGGGGCAGTCCCTCTTGCTGTTTGGGGGATTCGTGACGAACCCACAGGGCCGCTGGCAGGCCAGCCGCGACGTGCTGCGCCTCGAGGCCGGGCAGTGGGTGCAGATCGCTGAACTGCCGAGTGCCCAGTCAGAGACCGTCGCGGCGGTATTCAACGATCGTGTCCATTTGGCGGGTGGCCGGGCGCCGACAGGCACGCAAAACGTTCAGTGGATTGATCAGCGCGATATGGCGTTACACCATGTGTTTGACCCATACACTGGTGTCACTACCAGTGCCACGCCGCTGCCCACCGCGCGAAACAGCGCTGCCTCTTTTGTTATTGACGATCAATGGCATGTGGTCGGCGGACGAACTGTCGCCGCCGGCAATAGTACTCAGCACGACATTTACGACTTTCGCGAGCAACGCTGGCGTGCAGGGGCACCCTTGCCCCAGGCGCAAGGGGGGCTCGCTGCAGCAGCGGTCGGTCATCAGGGATTTGTTTTTGGAGGAGAGTTCTTTTCGGACAGTGGCGGTGGGGTCTATTCGGAAGTCTGGGCCTACGATTCGCGAGCCGACACTTGGCGTGAGGCCGACGCGATGCCAGTGCCTCGGCATGGGTTAGGTGCGGTCGCCGCAGGGGGCGTTATCTATGTAGTCGCTGGTGCCACAGGAGCGAGTGGCAAAGGCACCTCTGCGCGGATGTCGGTGTTTACGCCATGAATCAGATCGCTCGGTTTTTGATTTTGCCTGTGTTGTTGTCACTCGCCGCCTGCGATGACGTCACGCCAGATCAACCGATGTTGGCGGTGTTTCATGCCTCACTCAACGAATCGTCGGGCCTCGCGCCCAACCCATTGAGTCCCGGGCAATGGTTTACCCACAATGATTCCGGTGGTGCCCCCGAGCTGTTTGCTTTCGACCTCGAGGGCGGGGCGGTAGCGCGGTACCCGGTCATCGAAGCGGAAGCGGTGGATTGGGAAGACATGGCCGCAGGACCCTGTCCAGAGAGCAATGCCGCGTGTCTCTATGTCGCAGATTTTGGCGACAACCGCGAACGCAGAAAACGGGTGAGGATCTATGCGGTCTCCATTCCCCAGCCGGATGCACCAGCCGAGGTACTGGCGACGTGGAGAGTGAAATATCCCGATGGTCCCCGGAACGCCGAGGCACTGTTGGTTCATCCGGTGAGCGGCGAGATCACTATTGTGAGCAAATCTGAGGATGGCAGGTCAGAGGTACTTCGGGTGCCTGCCCAGACAGGCAAGGTGACCGCTCAAAAGCTGACGGCAATACAAATCGATGGGCCCGACGATAGCGACCGTCTGGTGACCGGAGGTGACTGGTCGCCCGATGGAACCCGGCTGGTGTTGCGGACTTACACCGCTGCGTATGAGTGGTCAGTTGATGCGGACACACCGGATGCTCACTGGCAGAAAACACCCACCAAAATCCAACTCCCGCTTGAACAGCAGGGTGAGGCGATCGCTTATCTGCCTGACGGCCGACTGCTCACCAGTTCAGAGGGGCAGCCCATGGGACTGAACATCGTCACTCCGCAACGGTCCGACCCGGTGCATTAACACTGGGCTAACTGCAAGCCTCCATTAACGGCGGATACCGATTTTTGCGCCAACAGTCGCCGGGCGAGGCAAATGCTTGTGTGCCGCGAACATGGTCTGTACGCGCTCGAAGACTTCGGCGGGATAGGGTGCTGACTTGCGTGCCTGCAGATCAACATTAATGGTGAGTGCCTCCATGGTGGCTGCGACGGTTCCCTTGTCGAGATGATGCATGGTCACAAAGTAGTGCACACGTTTGTGATCACAGTCGAGGATTTGGAAATCACAGCAGAATTGCTGCCCTTCGAGTAATTCGTCGAGGTAGTTGATCTGATTGACCAAGCCCATGGGGCCCATGCGATGGGTTTTGGTCAGCGCCTCACCGGCACCGAGTTCATCGAATACCGGGTCGAGTGCCTGGTCGATAGCCAGCAGGTAGTAGGCGACATTCATATGGCCGTTGTAGTCAATCCACTCGGCGGGGACAGTTTGTACAGGGGTGCGAATCGGTGCGTTGGTGTCAGTCATTGGGGGTTCCAGTACTTCTTGGCTCTGGTGGTTTTCACGATGGCCCCGGGCCCTCGCATTGAAAGCCAAGCTTATCCTCTGGGTCGGGTGACTGTCGTCCTCGCGGTATGGCGCTCAAGTTGGACAAAATGGGTCAGGTGGCACAGCTGCTTGCTGTGGTTGTCTAGAGTGGGGTCCTGATGTGCGACCAAGGTGAGACAAGCATGCAACAACAGGGTGACCCCTTCGGCGGCCAAAGATGGGGAAGTTGGCGATGAACGTAGGCTGCAGCGCTCGCGTTGCTTTTATCTGGCGCTGCCCCGGGAGCCTGGCATGAGTCGGCGCAAGGGTGATCGACCGATCACGTTGACCAAAAAACCAGAACCCTCGGCGGACAGCACCGATTGGGTAATCTGGGCCGCTTGGGCTGATCGCGTGACTTTCGAGGACATAGAGAGCCGTACGGGCCTGAGTGAAAAAGCGGTGATTCAGCTCATGCGTCGTTCTCTGCAGCCTGCCAGCTTCCGTCGATGGCGCGAACGCGTCTCGGGTCGGCAGACCAAACATCGGCGACGCTTTGTTCGGCGTCGAGAGTCGATGTTGACCAAGGACTGATCTCCTGGGCGTCAGTGATCGATCGCCTAGCCCTAAGGCCGGTCAAGACGGCGTAGTTTGATAAGCTCTCCCTAACGCGGGGAGGTGTTTCATGAGCGGTACCCGGCAACGGGGCGTTTGCGCCTCGCGCGCCAAATTAGACAAACGCATGGTGGCCTTGGGTCTGAAATCACAGGCTGAACTGGCGCGACGCATTGCATCACTGGAAGGCCTTGATGCGCCGCCTAAGGACCTTGTGAATCGGGTTTTTCGCCAGCAGCGTGTTGATCATGCCACGCTGGACCGTGTCGCAGCTGCACTCGAGATAGACAGTTACCTGCTCTACCTCACGACAGCGGACCAGCGAGATGAGATCGAAAATCCTTGTCGGGACGCCGTTCTGCAATCCCCGGCCCAAGCCGCGACCACAGAGGCTAGCAGCAAAAGGCCCGGTTCCCGTCGGTTGCTATGGGTAGGCCGTATGATCTTGCCTGGCTTGATGCTGGCAGCATTGCTTTTGGTCTGGGGCCAGGCCGCGAGTAAATTCGCTGCACCAGAGCCGGTCGGTGCGACCGAGCAGCCTGTCTTAAACAGTCTGTTGGTCCCCAGACAGCGCTCGTTGTATCCACTGCTTAACCCGTTATTACAGCGCAATGATCAGTGGCGTCTTGCTCTGTTGCCAGAGGCCTTCTTCGGGTTGTCTGACCCGGCACAAATGCGCGCGCAATTTGAGGTCGATCAACTCCTGTTTGTCGACGTTGCGGCGGTCGCTGGCATCAATGTGCTCGTGTTTCAGGGAGATGCTGGCGTCCGTACGCCCGTCCTGCAAACAGTGGTCTTGAGTGATAACGAAATGCAAAGCGCCCAAGACTATTTGGCGGCATCATTCGATGACCTGTTGGGAAACCGTGTTGCTGAAAACGCGCTCCCTAGCAGCAGTCTTGGCGATGCGAGGCATGAGGCGCGCGCGAGATCACTGGCTCAACGTTCCTTCGACAGTGCCAGCCTCGCAGAGGCTGCTGGATTGCTGGCGCAAGTGGAGCAACCTTCAGCAATAAGCTGGGCAGTTCAATGTCAGATGCACGTCACTTCGGCCTGGCAGCGCGATGAGCGGGCGGGGTTTGAATTGGCCAGGCAAGCTTGCGAGCAGGCTGTGGCACTCGATGACGCTCATCCCTTTGTTATGGCGGTAGATGCCTATCGGTTAATGCGTAACGGCCAATACGAGCAGTCGGATACCGTTTACCGTGGATTGCTGGCGCGGTATCCGGAGCATCTGGAGGCTCTGCTTGGGGCGGCGGAGCTTGCCATGCAGCGCGCGCTGCAGTCACCAGATTCATACCCGGATGGCCTGGATTCAGCGATCCTGCTTGCGGCGCGAGCCAGTGAGATTGCGCCCGGCGACTGGCGCCCTTATCAGCAATTAACCACCTATTTTTACTTGCTGGGGGACACCGAGGCGGCACTTGAGGCCACTGATAGGGTCAACCAACTCAGTCCACACCAACTCAGTCTGGCGAACGGGGCCTTGCTGAGCCTGTGTTTTTCGCGCATGGCTCAGGCAGAGGCCTATGCGCAGCAGTTACTGGACATAGATTCGGGCTCATATCTTGCCCATGAAACCTTGTTTTATATCGCGGCCTATCAGCGCCGTCCCGAGGCAGCGCTCGCTGCCATGGAACGCGCCATGTTGGCGTTTGACGACGAAGCCGGCGGGCTTCATCTGCAGTGGGGGCAACTTGCTGATGCCTACCGCTGGAGTGGAGAAACGCAGCAGGCTGTCGTCAGCTATCGCCGTGCGCTACAGGAGTTTGCCCAGGACCGGGCCAAGCGGCAGCTTTCCGCGAACGACGAGGTTTATGGACTCTATTATCAACAGGCCTTGTATCGGTTGCTGGGCGAGGGTGCACCCGCCGACGCACAGACGTTTTTACAGCAGGTTGATCTTTCGGGTCTGTCCTCCTCGCAGCAATACAAGGCCGCGGTGCTTTTGGGTTGGCTGGGTCAGGAGGCATTGTCGCGGCAGGCGCTCGAACTCGCGCAGCAGGCCTGCTCGGTCTATCGCGATGGATGGGATGTGCGCCGATCGTAGTTGTCGCAGCAAGTTTGGTGAACTCACTTATACTGCGACCGTTCGTGCGGATTGTTTGGTGCTGATTTCCCAATGTTGACAGTTGATACTAGTGAGTTGCTGGCAGTAGCGGTTCGCATCATCGCCATTCTCGCTCCAATCGTACTGATTGTTCTCGCGGGCTTCTGGTACGGGCGCAAACACGACCCGGAAATGTCGGTAGTAAATCGCATCAATATGGATGTGTTCGTACCTTCGCTCATTTTGGGGGCGATGGCCGGCGAGAACTTCGAAGCCATTGAATATGTAGGACTGGCGGCCGCCGCCGGCGTGATTGTGCTGTTAAGCGGCGCAGCAGCGCGACTAGCCAGTCCGGTCCTGGGCGTTGACTGGCGCACTTTTGTTCCGCCGATGATGTTCAATAACTCGGCAAACATCGGTATTCCGTTGGCTGTTCTGGCCTGGGGCGAGGCAGCCTTACCAGCGGCCATCGTGCTCTACAGTGTTTCCAATGTGCTGCACTTCTCTCTGGGGATTCGCATGCTTGACCAAACAGCGAGTCTAAGTACGCTCTGGCGCACCCCGACTCTGCTCGCGATTGCTGCCGGACTGCTCGTCTCAGTCCTGGAAATCCGTCTCTGGACGCCATTGGTGGATGCGCTGCAGATGCTTGGTAACGTCGCCGTGCCTCTTTTGCTGTTCGCGCTCGGAGTGCGCATGAAACAAGCACAATTTCGTGGCATAAGAACGCCACTCATCGGGGCGTTTATCAAACCCGTTCTGGGTGCGATGCTCGCCTGGATACTGGCGGGTGTTTTCTCCTTGAGTGAGCGAGATAGCGCGATGCTGATTGTGTTTGGTGCACTGCCGCCGGCAGTGATGAACTTCCTGTTTGCCGAGCGCTACCATCAGGATCCACAACTGGTAGCGACCCTGGTACTGATTGGTAATCTCGCTGCCGTACTGGTGCTACCGGTCGCTTTGGCGCTGGTGCTTTAGTCATTGCGGCCCTGGTCTGTCATTCGTCATATTTGCGTATGACGCCGACCTTGCCGTTGTCCATTTCGAGTAACTCCATCATCACTTCTTCATAGGCAATGGCCTGCTTGCTCTCCGGGTGGATGCCGCTGGCTTTGTGTCGATAGCGGATCGCTATGGCGGAGGTGTTGAAGACATGCACATCGAGAAGTTCAGCTTCATAAGCAGTATGGGCTCCGAGGTAGAAGGCCATTCCTTCGCGCATGGCGGCTTTGCCATCGGGCAGCCGTGCGTCATCGGTGACCCAGGGAAGGTGGGTGTGACCCACATCTTCGGCAAGTAGGTCAAGGTAAGCCTCAAGTTGCGCGGTCGTGGCGTCAGGTGCCTGGGATGCTGTCCAGCGCGTAAAGTATTCTTCGGCGAACACATGCAGGTCGGTATCGGCGAACGTCGATAGGCTAGGTATCAGCATTAAGCCTGCGATCAGGGATTTCAATCGTTGGGGAAGGGACATGGGTGACCTCGAAGGGACGGTTTGCCTTGTGATTAATGATAGGAGGTGGACGAGTCAGCGCGATGTTGAGTCAGGGAGTCGACTTGTCATCAGCGCCGTACCAGATCGGTGAAGTCCACGCGCGCTCCTGTATGGTTTTTGGAATACGCGGGTGCTCGCATGCGTCGGGGCGATCACCTTCGGGGAGGGCAAGACACTGTCTTGTCGTCCATCGACAGCTGGGGTTCTCGACCACGCGAGCGTAGTACACAGCATCGATTTTCTCGTCGAAGCCCGGATCTCTCCAGACCGTACAGAGTTGAGCGAAACCCTCGCCTTCTGGACGGCAGGTGTTCAAGTCGACACTGGCGCCGTTGTCTGGATTACCCGCGACATCGAACACCTGCTGGTGAAATTCGCCAGCCTCGCCGACCCAGCCTTTGATGACCTGTAGCCGTTGCAAACCCGTGCCAGGTGTAGCTTCGCTGCCGAAATCGGCCGCTGCAGCCACCAGGAAGCTGGGTCCGTGAACGGGCTCTGTCGCAGGGCGCAGCGTGCCGCCCATCGGTACGCCCAGCCGATACGCATCCGAGATCATTGCTGGGTTTTCACAGAGATTTTCGGGCAGGTTCCAACCGCCGAAGAATCGGGGAACGATCCGCGGACCGCTTGTGGCGAAGGTTTCGCGTCGCTTGAGTGCGTCGAAGATCGAGTCGCGATTGTTTTCTTCAGCCCAAACGCCCGCCAGGCCACCGGGATTTTGAAATGGCACCGAGCGCGGTGTATCGCCAGCGGTGAGCAGCTGCTCGGTGGAGTAACCGTATTTATAGGGTCGGCCAGCTTCGCTAACGGATCCTGGTGCCGACGTGTGGGTGTCGGTGCTGCCGATAAAACCAAAAGCATAGGGATTGACGCCAATCCGCTGCTTTTCCTTCAGCCCCTCTACCAGCGCGTAGCGAACGTAGTCGGTGCGCGAGGTACATCCCTTACCAGCTTGCGCGCCATGGCTGCTGCCCAATTCACAGTCCTCGAGTTCGGGTTGTCCAAAGTCCCGGATCTTCTCGAACTCGCAGAGCTCGTCTTGTGCGCCGAGCACGTTGTACATGCCGTTACGGCACTCGCTCTCGCCTTTGATTTGCATCATCTCCACGATCGGCTCAAGTCTGGCGCGCAAGGCTGCTTCCTCACGTTGTTGTTCAAGTGACAAGCCCGCGTACTCGACCCGGAACATTTGTCCGTTGGAGAGATTTGGATTGTGGGGAATTGCAATGGCATCACAGCCGCTGCCACTGTCATTGCACTGCTCTAGCAACTGCTTGCGCAGGTCCATTTCCACGGGGGTTTCCAGCGAAGAAATAGGTAGCTCGGGTACGATCTCATTGCGCAAGATAATGTTGCGATGGACCTTGGTGGCTTTTGGCGAGTGACTGTATTCCCAGCCATGGAAGGTGGTGAAGCGACAGTCTTCGGATCGGTCGTACCATCTTTCCGCGGCTTGCTGGATGTCCTGCCACACCGTTTTCAGCGCGGTCCGGCATAGACTGTCGTCTGCCCCACAGACGTCATCTTTACGGCCATCGAAGCCGATCAATCCGTACAGTTTGGCCCTGAACTTCTCGGCACCCATCACCCGTGCGAGCAGGGACTGTTGTTCACCGCGATAGATGGCACATCCCTGACTTTGATAGCTGGCCGACGCGGGGTTGGTACACAGAGACACCTCCCCGAGCCATTCGGCGTGGTCGGTTACCGCGGCGAAGTCGAGGGGGCGATCGATGCGGATTTTCTGCACCGGCGCATCGGGCTGCTCGCCAAACAGTTCGATTTCCTGTCCAGTGGCAAACGCATAGACGTCGTCCGGTGTTGTCCGGGTGCCCTGCGCATTAGCATCCATGGAAAGGGCTGTGTGAATGTGTAGGTCCCCGAACAACGGCTGCCGCTCCGGTATCGATACTCGACACGCCTCGCGAGCGAGTGGGGTTTTCGCCACGGCAGGAGCGGCAGGTGGCTGCCAGGGTTCTGTACTGAGCTCGATCCCGCAACCGGTCACCAGCAGCGCAAGACCGGTGCTTAACGCCCCGGACATCAGTTTGGCAACCCCACGATTCCCAACCCAGGAGCTGTTGCCGGTGTATAATCGGTTCGAGCCGTTCGGCTTCATTCTTATTCTCATTAGTTGTTAGGTGCCCGACTGAGTCTGCCATAGTCGTTGACGTAATTTGAACGCCTGAGGCGCACTCAGCTGCACTTTCGGAAGTAAGCCTGTATTTATGAAAACCCCTTTTTTCGGGAGCAGCGACCGCTGTCTCCCTCTTGCCGTGGTTTTGGCCACGGGGCCGCTATTTGTGTGTTTCGGTGCACTCGCCGCCGAGTCGAACCTGGAGGAAGTGGTGGTGACAGCGAGTCACCGCGCTGAGCGCCCCTCAGAAGTGCCAATGTCCTTGCAGTGGCTTGGCCCGGACTCAAACGCCGGCAGCGCGGCGCTGAATGGTATGGAAGATCTCGTTGAGTCACTCAACGGTGTACAGGCCGCGGTGGCCAATGGCAGCCAAGTCGCTTTCCAGATTCGAGGAATCGGTGCCGTTGACCACCAGGCGCTGACGCCAGGTGCGGCCGCGGTGTACAGCGATGGTGTGTTCCTTGCAACGAACGTGCAGACCAGTGGCTTGCTGTACGACCTTGACCGTGTGGAAGTGCTCAAGGGACCCCAGGGTACCTTGTATGGACGCAACGCCTCGTCGGGCGCCATCAACTTTATCAGCGTCCGCCCCTCTGCGGGGCAGCGGGGTTATCTGGATGCCAGCCTCGGAAGATTCAACCGTCGGGATGTGCGCGCCGCGGTGGGTGCGAGCCTCAATGATCAGACCCACCTTCGTCTGGCGGGTCGAATACTCAAGCAGGATGCCGCGCTCAGTAATGTCACTGGTGGCGGAGACGGTGTTTTCGCGCCCCGCGATGCCGCGGGGTTACTGGATGAAATCGGCTTACGCGCCAGCGTCAATGTCGAAGACGGCGTGGGTGGGGGCGGCTTGCTCTTGCGCGCGCATTACGAGGAAGACAACGGCGTGAATCCCAGTCCAAGGAACGACAGCCTGCAGGTGGGCGATTTCGAGTTGTCACTGGGTGGGGACGGTACGCAACGCACCGACAACGAATTTTTCGGGGTATCCAGTGAGTGGGCGGCCGACGTCTTGGGCTGGGACGTCGTCTCGGTCAGTGCGTTGGAAGGCTATAACCAGCGCTACGGCTTCGATTTTGATGGTACGCCCGCGCCTTTTGGCAATCCCAACCTCAATGCGAACCTGGCCTACGATCGTGACTATCTCCAGATCAGCCAGGAGCTCCGATTGCGGCGCCCTGTTGACTGGGGCGAGCTGCTGGTGGGCGCGTCGCTGAGTGTTGATGACTTTGAGCAGACCTACACCATTTGGTGCGGCGATCTGGATAGCGCCACACTGATTGGCAGTTGTCCCTATGTGGGTGCGCCGGGGCGGGTAGGGCCTACGCCGCCCACTGATGCGGCCCCGATGACTCTCGTTACCGACATTGCGCAAAAGCGCGAGCTTGCCGCTCTGTTTTCTCGCACCGACATCGATGTCACCCCGGTGCTGGGCGTGACGCTAGGAGCGCGACTCACCCAGGAGCGGATCGAGGGCGAGGGTGAGGGTCGGCACATCTTTGCCGATGGAGTGACGGCGTTGAACAACCGTGACAATGCCGGTTTGGCCCGTGGCGCCAATGTGATCGACGATCTGACCTTCAGCGGCGATCTGGCGGTCCGTTACACGATCGAACCCGGCATGATCTATGCGACATTGGCGCGCAGCTTTAAATCGGGTGGATTCAATGGCGAGGTGGCCAACAATGCCCTGCACTATGCCGATGAAGGTCTGTTTGGTCAGGAAACCGTGATGGCGGCGGAACTGGGTTTCAAAGCTGCACCCAGCGATCGCCTCGAGTGGTCTATCGCTGGCTTCTATCAGCACTATGACGCACCCCAGGCACGCATTTTTGTCGATTTTGAATTACCCGATGGCTCGCGCATTGTCTCCAACTCGCTTTCAAATCTGGACGAGGCCCGCAGTTTGGGGCTGGAAGCGCAGGTACGGTGGCGGCCGACGACCTCGCTGGGCCTGGAGGGTGGCCTGACACTGCTGGATACGGAAATCCGGCAGCGCAGTGACCTCGGTGGTAATGCGCAATTGTTCGACGGGAATCCGCTGCCGTTTGCCTCTGAGGTATCGGCATTGTTTGCCGCAGTTTATGAATTTCAGCTGAGCCCCGATATCGCGGCTGATTTTCGATTGGCAGCCAAGTATCGAAGTGAGTTTTTCCTGGATGCCGAGGGTTTGGATGCTCGTCGACAAGCGGCCTATACGACCGTGTCAGCAGATCTCAGTGTTCGTCCGCCGGTGCCGGGGCTCGAATTGACTGTGTTTGGTCGGAACTTACTGGACGAAGACTTTGCGGTGTCCGGCTTTGGGTTCATCGGCTACAACACCTTCCGCTCCAACCCGATGAACTACGGCGTCAGAGCGCGATACAGCTTCTGAGCGAGCGTGCGGTGGAAACAGGCGCTCAAAAACCCAGCGCCCGGGTCAGTCGTTCAACGTCCCGGGGCTGGTTATAGAGATGGAAAGCCACCCGCAGTTTTCCCGCCCGGGTGGACGTTTTCAGCTCGTCCATCAATGGTGCCTTAGCCGACGATGGTGTGGCCAGTGACACAATGGCGGAGTCACTGGCTTCCAGGCCCAGTCTTTGCCGAAAGTCATTCGCCAGCGCGACGTTGTGCGTGTGAATGGCATCGATCCCATGCTGGTTAATCGATGCCAGCGCAACTGCGGTACCCACCCAAGACAGCCAGGCGGGAGACAGATCAAAACGCCGTGCGTCTTTTGCAAGCCTGATCGGGGCGCCGTAGATGGAGTCCCAGGGTGCTTCGCCCGCATACCAGCCCGCATATACCGGAGACACTTGCTCTAGCGCTTCGTCCCGAACCGTCATGAATGCCGTGCCCCGCGGACTGAGTAACCATTTGTAACCGCCAGCCACGGTGACATCGAAATCGGATGCTTTGAAGGGCAACCATCCCGCTGCTTGCGTGGCGTCTGCCAGCGTGCGCACGCCATGCGTTTGGGCCGCCTCGCTGATTCCCGTGATATCAGCCAAGCTACCGTCAGCCGACTGCACCAGGCTGAAGGCAACCAGGTCGATGTCTTTGTCAATTCGCGACGGCAGTGCCTTTAGCGGCGCGAGAATGACTTCAACGTCTTTACGGGCAAGGAACGGGAACAGCACCGAGGTGAACTCTCCCTCAGGGCAAAGCACCCGCGAGCCGGGGGGCAATCCCGCCGCCACCATGCCCACCAGGGCCGAGACCTGTGCACCGATGGCGACGGCCGCCTCCGGTACTCCTACGAGTTTCGCGTACTCGGTCCGGGCAGTGGCAACATGGCGATCGTAGGCGGGGGCAGTAGCGTCGCCTCGCTGCCATTGGTCGATGGCGTCATGCAAGGCCCTGGCTGCCGCAGCGGGTGGGAGTCCGATGGTTGCTGTGTTGAAGTAGCCGGTGGCGCCGGGGAAGTGGTCAGACAGATCAGGCAACATCGTCTGTGCTCCTAGAGGGTGTTACCGAGCTAACTCCAGCTCAGCAGGTAACTCAGCATACTTCAGATGCAGCGCCATCAGTTCGGTAAGCTGCCTTGCGCGGATGTTGTCGGGTGTAATGTGCAGTCGTGTCAGCAGAGCGTCCACCGGGTCATCGGCATGGAGGTCAACGATGGCGAACGCCATCGCCCAGTCCGCGAAGATACGGGTGATATTGCTGTCCTTGATGAGGATTCGACAGCCACTGTGTCGGTCATCTTTTCCGATATGTTTCCAGAGATGTCGCACGGACGATGCGGGGCCCTCGATGGCCTGAATGAAGTGATCACCCGAGAACAGCAACAATCCAGTGACATTGAGCCCTTCATTGTAGTCCCGCGAATGCGCGACGACGCCTTCCAGTGTGGTGGCAACGCTATGGGGATCGCCGGGTATCGTGGCCTCGCTGAGATAAACCATTCTCTCGAGCGGACCGCTACATTCTTTTGGCCGGGTATCGTAGGCCTTCTTGAGCCAGTTCAGGGTAATGCGCGGCATGTCGGGGGCGGAGGGTAGCGGAGGCAGGCAATAAGAAACGGGGGCAACAACGGCGCTTGATACCACTGAGCAACCACTGCCACCCCCGTAAACCCGTGCGGGATTTGTTTGTAGCCTGCCGATTTACCCAGCGGGCTAAGTAATGTCCTTAGGATGTTAAGGGATACCGAGGAGCGTCGCATTATTCTTATGGATGATAT
>CAYZWL010000028.1:23545-34181 GCA_964482195.1 uncultured Alteromonadaceae bacterium
TCCTTAGGATGTTAAGGGATACCGAGGAGCGTCGCATTATTCTTATGGATGATATTTTTTTATCTAAAGCATTCCTTTGGGGTATTAAGTGTGGGCGGTTTGGGTTCTCTTGCGCCAAACTGGTGCAGTGATGAATGCACTTCGCGCCTTGATGATGTGTTAATAAAGGACGAATTCTCGACAAAACGATTGGGGTGCGGTGATGGGAGAGGTCGACAGGCGTTCGACGAGCCACGATGTCACGAGCGCTTTGCATCGGTTCCACAAGATCCGCGCTGCCACCGAGCGGCTGATTGAGCCGCTCTCGGCCGAGGATTGCAGTGCCCAGTCCATGTTGCTGTCGAGCCCCGTTAAATGGCATCTGGCGCACACTAGTTGGTTTTTTGAAACCTTCCTGCTGACCGAGTTTCTAAACGGATACGAAGCTTTCGATCCGGAGTTTCGCGTGCTCTTCAACTCCTATTACCACGGAGTAGGGGCGCAGTTTGATCGACCTTCAAGGGGGCTGCTGACGCGTCCAGACCTCAACCGGGTGCTGCAGTATCGACGACACGTCGATGCCGGCATTGAGGCGTTGCTCTTGGGGCAGAGCAATGTGAGTGGTGTTCTAACCACGCTGGAACTCGGTATAAATCATGAAGAGCAGCATCAAGAATTGATTCTCACAGACGTTAAGCATCTGCTGAGTCTCAATCCGACCTCACCGGTGTATCGAAAGCCCTGGCCGCTCACTACGGTCCACCCAGCAACCATTGCGTGGTTGCCGTTGGGTGGTGGCGAAAGCCAGATCGGCGCCGACGCATCGGCATTCTGCTTCGATAACGAATGTCCCAGGCACGCGGTGGCCATCCGACCCTTTGAACTCGCCAACCGCCCTGTGACCAATGAGGAGTTTCTGTCTTTTATCGACGACGGTGGTTACCAGCGGCCGGAGCTGTGGTTGGACAGGGGTTGGGCGGTTTGCCAGGAACAGGGATGGCAAGCGCCTGAATACTGGCGACGGTCGCGAGAAGGCTGGCGCTGCTTTACCTTGCACGGAGAGTGTGACCTCGATCCCTCGGCACCGGTATGCCATATCAGTTTCTACGAAGCCGAGGCGTACGCCCGCTGGGCAGGGGCGCGGTTGCCCACAGAGGCTGAATGGGAGTTGGCTTCATCCGTTGCCGCGACAACCGGTAACTTTGTTGAGAGTGGGGTGCTGCACCCCTGCGGCAGTCAACAGGCTGCCTGCCCGGGTTTGGCGATGCAGATGTTCGGGGATGTCTGGGAGTGGACCCGCAGCGATTATGCGCCATATCCCGGTTTCAAGGTCGGGGAAGGTGCCATTGGCGAGTACAACGGCAAGTTCATGAGCGGCCAGTATGTTCTCAGGGGAGGCTCCTGTGTCACTCCCGAGCGTCATATACGCCCAACCTATCGAAACTTTTTTCCACCGGAGGTGCGCTGGCAGTTCTCTGGGGTGCGCCTCGCCAGAGACATCGAGTCACCCGCCAAGACTTCAATGCCCGCTGACTTTTTGACGGTGCCCCATGGTGATGAAGGCGTTGCCGATGAAGCACTGGTCGCAGGGTTGCGCGAGCCTGAGGCCCGGCTACCCGCGGCGATGTTCTACGATTCCTTGGGCTCAACGTTGTTTGAGGCCATCACGAAATTGCCCGAGTACTACCAGACCCGTACTGAAGCGGCGATTTTCGATGACCACATCGCTGAGATGGCAACGCGGATACGCAGCCTACTGGGTGTCGCGTATCAAATGGTCGATGTGGGTGCGGGTAGTTGTGAAAAAGCGGAACGATTACTGCCAGCACTACAACCCGTTCATCATGTGGCGGTGGATGTCTCAGCGGACTATCTGAAGGGTCAACTCCAGCGTTTGCGTAAACGTTTTCCCGATCTGCCTATTACCGGTGTCGATCTGGATTTCGCCCACCCCTTCGAGCTACCCACGGCATTGGCGGCGGAAGCGCGACTCATTTTCTATCCTGGTTCCAGCCTTGGAAATTTCGCGCCCGACTATCAGCACTACCTGTTGCAACAGATGGCAGCAGGGGCTGGCAGAGCGGGCCTCCTGATGGGGCTCGATCTCGTGAAGGATCTTGCTACGCTCAGGCAGGCCTACGACGATGCTGTTGGCGTGACGGCGGCTTTTAATCGCAATGCTCTGGCCCATGCCAATCGCCGCCTCGGGTGTGATTTTGCGCCCGCCGAGTGGCGCCATATTGCAGTTTTCAACGATCAGGCGTCACGCATAGAAATGCATCTCGAGGCGACAGCCCCAACGTCGGTGGCCTTGCCTGGAGGCTCACGCCATTTCGCGGCGGGTGAGCGAATCCTCACGGAACACTCCTACAAATGGCATCTCGCTGACATTCAACCCGGTTGTGAAATCGCCGGTTTCGTCATCGATGCTTTGTGGGTAGACCCCGAAGAACAGTTTGCCGTAGTGCTGGCTTTACAAGCCTGACTGAGCGTGACGTCACTCCATTCAAGCAAAGGGCTCGACCTGGCAGCCGGTGTATTGGTGCAGACCTTTTGTGATGAAGGCTTGGGAGGCTCGCCGCAGCAGCTCCATTTTTTTGCTGATAACGCTGGCCGAGATGACTGGCGCAAGGCGAATCTGATCGAAGACGACAGGGATCATTCCTATGTTGTGCGCAGGCCCGATGGCTTTGCTGTGGCCTGGGCCAATCGGTTGGGTCCTATTCAGCTGTGTGGCAGCGCCGCTTTTGCGTTGGGTTGGCTGCTGATGAAAAGCGCGTTGCCAGTGGGTCGCATCAAGCTGGTGTCTGATGAGTTCTCACTCGACTTCGGGGATGGCACTGATCCCTGTTTGAATTTACCCGTCAGGCACGCGCGGTCCTCGGCACACACCGCCACAGGCTGGCGAGGTGTCGCGGTGCATCAAGGGATTTATTTGGTTGAACTGGCCGACCTCTCAGCATTGACCTCGGACGACTGTCACACCCAGCTCATGAGCGCGCTTGCGGGCGAGGATGTGCATGCTTTGTGCGCTTGCCACTGGGACAGCCATGGTCATAGCGGGTACCTGCGTTACTTTGTCCCGAGGTACGGGCGGGATGAAGATTGGGTCACCGGTTCGGTGCACAGCTTGTTGGGACCCTGGATTCGCCAGCGATACGGGGTTTCGACCCAACGATGGCATCAGCTATCGGTGTCCCCTGGCAGGGTTAGCAGTCAGGTGACCGCGAAGACGGTGGTTCTCAGGGGAGAGTGCCAGCTGGGCGCTGATTTTTCGTGGCCCCAGGTGCGTGGTGCGCTGGGCGAGTGGTTGGGGGGACTCTGATCGGTAGGGGTCAGGGCTGATCACGGTCACTCAAGTGACTGGCGATCGCGCTTAACAGGCTATCGATGGTGTAGGGCTTCTCCAGCAGCAGGCAGTCTTCACTGTCCGACAACTGCTGCGACTCTTCAGATAAAATATCACCGGTGCAGATGATGGCCTTCAGGTCCGGGCGCTGAGCGCGAATATCGGACAGCAGCTGAAACCCGTTACGGCCAGGCATGTTTACGTCGGTGATCACCAAATCGTAAGGCGTTTGCGTTGCCTCAGCCTGCTGAAACGCCTCAAAAGCAGCATCACCGTTGGCGGTGACCGTGACGTCATAGCCCTCGCTGCTGAGTAGCTCTTCGGTCAGCTCGGCGATCGCTTCCTCATCTTCGGCGAGCAAAATGCGCGAGCCCGCCGCGGAAATGGGTCGCTGTTCGCTTGTCATCGGGGTGGACTCCGGGGGAGCGTCGGTGCAAGGCAGCACAATCGTGAATTGGGTGCCTTTGTTTAGTTCGCTATCCAGAAAAATAGTGCCGCCGTAGGTGGTCACAAAGTGGTGCACCCCGGTCAGACCGAGGCCGGTACCTTTATCGCGATCTTTGGTGCTGAAGAAGGGGTCAAATATCTGATTGCGGATAGCCGAGTCGATACCCGTACCGTTGTCTCTGACCTGAATGGCGACTCGGTTTGGGGCATCCATGCCTGCATAGGCGCGTAGTGCCGGGTCATTGGGGGACAATGCCACCAGTGTAATGTCACCGCCCTCCGGCAGCGCATCTCGTGCGTTGAGCACCAGGTTCAGCAAGACCTGATGAAAGTGACCCTCTTCCATTTTGAGCTGCGGTAACTGTGTTGGACACTGCAAATTGATGCGTATGTTGCTCGGGAAGCTGGGTGAAGTGAGGCTGGCGACTTCGTCGAATACCCGCTTGACCGTTGCCGTTCCGGGTCTGAATGATTTGTCACTGGAGAAGTCCAGCAGGGTGCGCGTCGTAGATTGAGCACGCTGGATCAACTGGTTAATGCCATCGAGGTGCCGCAGTACTTCGTTATCCTGATTCGCTTTGCGGCGCAGCAAGTCGCTGTGGCCCTGCATGCCCGCGAGCAAATTGTTGAAGTCATGGGCAACGCCGCTGACGACGGTTCCCAGCGCGGCAAGACGATCTTGTCGCTGCTCTCGTTCCTCGGCACGTTTCTGTTCAGCACGGGTGGCATCGCGCATCAGTTCCATACCAACGCGACTGGCGAGGTATTCGGTGACCGCGCTCAGGCCCGCATTGGGTTCAATAGCACTGCGATGCATGAAGACAAAGACGCCGAGCGGCGATCCGTCGGGTGCCAGCAGTGGAGCGCCCATGTACGAGCGGATGTGCATGTCTTCCAGTAAGGCATCTTCCGGGAAGAGCCGGTGCACGTCCTCGCAATACACACAAACACGATCAGTACCGTAAACATTCTCGCAGGGTGTACCCCGCAGGGCATAACTGATCGGCTGTTGCAGTTGTCCCTCGGCAACCATAACCAGGGTGTTGACCATGTCAGGTTTGTTGGGGTCGGGGATGCCTATCAGCCCGTAATCAAAACCGAGGGCGGTGGTGGCACGGCACATCAGGGCATTGAGAAAGTCGATGCCCAGCAAGCTCGCATCGACAGTGCCGATGTCAGTGATGACTTTCAGTAAGTCGTTTTCTGTAGAGCTCACCGCTTGCTGCATAAGAAGTCCGTAACTGGCTGCGCTACAACGTGGGCGTTCGGTTCACTCTAAACACACTGACCGGTAGTTACCAGTGCCGAAGAGATGTCAATAGGAAAGGCGTTTGGCCGGCCGGCGCGATACCAGGCCTGCGCGCTACGTCTGCTGGCGACAGACCTCGGTAAGGACGCAGGTGTCTTTTGTTGGATCTGCTCAGTTCACACGCCACGGTGGGTTGAGACGGTTTTCTCCGGCCCAATAGAGCTTGATGGGATTGCCGGATGGGTCCTCGAGTACGGCCTCACGCCACAGGTAGGATTGGTCAACGGGGTCCTGGGTAAACACGATGCCCCGATCCTTGAGTTCGTTCACCCATTCGTCGAGTTGCTCGTGTTCGAAGTAGATGGTGGTTCGGCTATGCAGGGGCGGTTCGCTGAGGTGTAGCGAAAAGGTCGAGTTCCCCTCGGGGCAGGCAAATCGCGTGTAGTGGGGTGTGTCCACAATCAACAGAAACCCAAGCTGCTGATAGAAGGCGACCGCGGCGGGCATGTCTGTGACTGGCAGTGTCACCTGATTGAGGTTCATGACGTATTGCTCCCTGAAAAATTGAGACCTGCGGTGTCATGCTACACCGACCAGCCGAGGCGGTTACCTGTGCGCGGTCTACTCAGGCGTGTTCGGCCGTGATGGCAGCCGTCCATTTGTGTGATCTGACACAGGTTTTTCGGACGATGAGGCATATACTGCTCCCCATCGGCAACCCGCCGAGAACAACAAAAAAACGGGGATTCATCAGTGGAAATCAATGCCAGCCACGTCGAGAAGCACTCGCTGCTGATCAAGGCCTACAAAAAGCTCCTTGAGCAGGTGTGCAGCGAGAAAGATCGCGCCGCACTGGGCGAATTTGCCAGTTTTTATCTCGAGTTCTTTCCCCGCGATACCTGGCTGGGCAGGGAGCTTAGCGACCTGCATGGCTTTGTCTACGGCGTCTGGCACTTGATTCAGACCGGACCGAAGACTGGGCCCAAGGTCAGCGTTTTCAATCCTAACCTCGAAGAACATGGCTGGATGTGCGGTCGCACAGTCGTCACAGTGCTCGCGCGCGACATGCCATTTCTGGTGGATTCGATTCGGCTGGAACTGAACCGTCGGGACATTCCCATTCATGCGGTACAGAGCACCGTCATGTCTAACTCCCGAGATGGGCGGGGTAAGCTAAAGCAGGTTGCTTCTCCCTGGGGCAGCAAGGACGACAAAGCCAGCCATGAGGCCCTGATCTATATCGAGATCAGCCTGCATACCGAAGAGGGTGCGCTCGCCGACATCAAGCGTTCGCTGGAAACAGTGCTCCAGGATGTCGACAACGTTGTTAGTGACTACAAAGCGGTGTTGGATCGATTGGATGCGGCGCGCGACAACGTCGCCAAGCACCGAGAGATTGCCACCGAGTCGATCGCGTTTCTGAGCTGGTTACAGGAGTCCCACTTCACGTTCCTTGGCTATCGTGAATACGATTTGGTTGATGCCGGCAAGCCGGGACAGGGGCTGCTGGAGCACAGCGAACAACGACTGGGCATCTTCCGCAAATTGTCGGGTGACTCACCCACCGTTGCCAAGATTGCCGACAACGAGGGCATGACCCAGTTCCATGGCAGCGATGAAGTCGTTTGCTTCTCCAAATCGTCGACTCGCTCCAACGTCCATCGTGGCGTCTACCCCGATTACATTGTCGTCAAAAAATTCGATGAGCACGGAGAGGTCTGTGGGGAAGTCCGGTTCCTCGGCCTGTTCACCTACGCCGTGTTCAATCTTTCACCGATGCAGATTCCGCTGCTGCGCAAAAGGGTGCGCGTCCTGTTTGATCGGACTCGGCTTGATATTCGGGGTTATTACGGCAAAAACCTCATGCGGGAGATTGAGAATTTTCCCAAAGAGGAGTTGTTCCAGAGCGACGACGAAACGCTCTTTCGCAACATTACCAACGTAGCGGCCATCAATGGTCGACACGTGGTTCGCCTGATCATGCGCGAAGATCCCTTCGGTTCGTTCGTCAACTTCATGGTCTATGTCCCGAAGGATCTCTACAACACCAGTGTCCGGCTGAAAATTCAGCGGACCATTGGTGAAGCACTGGGGTCACACGAGTGCGATGCCACGACCTTCTTCTCCGAATCCACGCTTGCCCGCGCCCAGTTTGTCTTCAGAATCGAGGACGGCGAGCGCGCGGATATCGATGTCGAAGCATTGGAAGCCAATATCCGGGACATCACCAATAACTGGGAGTCCCATTTGCAACTGGCGCTGGATGACCACTTTGGTGAATCCAAAGGCATTACTTATTTCAACCGCTACAGGAATGCCTTTTCGCAGGGCTATCAGGAGTCGTTTGATGCCCGGTCGGCGGTGACCGACATCACCATGCTTGAGGGCCTTTCCAGCGCAGACGACATCGCCATGAACCTTTATCGGCCGGTGGGCGCCGCCGAGGACAGCATGCGCTTCAAGGTCATGCACCTCAATGAGCCCCTGGAACTGTCGCTTGTGATTCCCATCCTCGAAAATCTCGGTCTTCGGGTGCTCGCTGAACACCCTTACCGCATCACCAAACCGGGTGGTGAGATGGTGTGGATGCACGATTTCCGCTTGGCGTTCGGTTTGCCTGTTAACGTCGATGTACACGCGGTGCGTGCCTCTTTCGAGGAAGCATTTGCCAGTATTCTCAATGGCAAGAGCGAGAGCGATGAGTTCAATCGCCTGATCCTGGGTGCGCGGCTCAACTGGCGTGAGGTCACGCTGTTGCGTGCCTACGCCAAGTACCTCAAACAGATCGGTTTCAATACGACCCAGCAGTTCATCGCCGATACCCTGGTGCAGCATATTGAAATCACCCGTAACCTCGTGGCGCTGTTCCGTGCGGGATTCGACCCGCGCGTCAATAAGGGCGAGGACACGGAAGACAAGCGCACCGAACGGCTGCGCAACAAAATTCAAAAGTCACTCGACGGTGTGGCGAACCTCAACGAAGACCTGACGCTGCGACGTTATCTTGATTTGATCAACGCCACGCTGCGCACCAACTACTTCCAAAAAGATGGTGAAGGCAACGACAAGTCGTACATCTCGATCAAATTCAGCCCGCGTGAAATCGCTGACATGCCCGAACCACGGCCGATGTTCGAGATCTTCGTGTATTCGCCTCGAGTCGAGGGCGTGCACTTGCGCGGTGGCAAGGTTGCTCGCGGCGGACTTCGTTGGTCGGATCGCGTTCAGGACTATCGCACTGAAGTATTGGGTTTGGTCAAAGCCCAACAGGTCAAGAACGCCGTCATCGTACCCAACGGTGCCAAGGGCGGATTTGTCGCCAAGCAAACCCACAAGCAGATGTCACGGGACGAGTTTCAGGCCGAAGGGATTGCCTGTTACAAAACCTTTATTCGCGGATTGCTCGATATTACCGACAATCTGGTGGATGGCGAGGTGGTGACTCCGGAGGGCGTGATTCCCAAGGATTGGGAGGATCCTTACATGGTGGTGGCAGCGGACCGCGGTACCGCTACCTTCTCGGATATCGCGAACGAAATCGCTCTCGAGAACAATTTCTGGCTGGGTGATGCCTTCGCCTCGGGTGGCAGCCAGGGCTACGACCATAAAGGCATGGGGATCACTGCCAAAGGCGCCTGGGTGTCGGTGCAACGGCATTTTCGTGAGCAAGGCGTCGATATTCAGAACGAAGACTTCACTGTCATCGCCATTGGCGACATGGCGGGTGATGTTTTCGGTAACGGTATGTTGCTCAGCGAGCACATATGCTTGCAGGCCGCCTTCAACCACCTGCATATTTTTGTCGACCCAAGCCCGGATCCGGCGCGAAGCTTTTTGGAGCGTAAACGGCTCTTTGAACTGCCGCGCAGTTCCTGGGAGGACTACAACAGTGAGCTGATCTCCAAGGGAGGTGGGATTTTCTCTCGCGGCGCCAAATCGATCACCATCACTGCTGCGATGAAGAAGGCCTTTGACATCTCAGCAGACAAGCTCACCCCCAATGATCTCATTCAGGCGCTGCTCAAAGCGCCTGTCGATCTCATCTGGAATGGCGGAATTGGTACTTACGTCAAGGCGAGCTGGGAGCCGCATTCGGTTGCTGGCGACAAGGCCAATGACAGTCTGCGGGTAGATGGCAACGAGCTGCGTGCCAAGGTGTTCGGAGAGGGCGGTAATCTTGGTCTGACCCAGCTCGGACGCGTCGAATTCACCTTAAACGGCGGCGCCTGTAACACCGACTTTATCGACAATGCCGGCGGTGTGGACTGCTCTGACCACGAGGTCAACATCAAGATTTTGCTCGACGAGCTGGTTGCCAACGGTGACCTCACCACCAAGCAGCGTAATCGCCTGTTGGCAGCGATGACCGACGAAGTGTCTGACCTGGTGCTGCAAAACAATTATCGCCAGACGCTCTCGATCAGTATGGCAGAGTATGAAGTGCGCCAACGCATCACTGAGTATCGGCGTTTTATTTCCTATCTCGAAAACGACGGCCGGCTGGATCGCAAGCTGGAATCCATACCCAGCGACGAAGCGATCGTCGAACGCCAGGGGCAGGGTAAGGCGCTGACGCGGCCGGAGCTCTCCGTGCTGATCAGCTATGCCAAGGTGATGCTCAAGGAGTCCTTGATTGCTTCCGACATCAGCGAGGACCCTTACATCGCACGCGAGATAGAAACCGCATTCCCCGCCAAACTGCGCAAGCATCATATTGAGGAGATCCACAGCCACCGGCTGAAGCGGGAAATCGTCGCGACCCAGGTTGCCAACGACTTGATCAACAACCTCGGTATTACGGCGGGCCACCGCTTGCTGGAGACCACCGGTGCTTCTCTGGCTGACGTTTCGAGAGCCTATATCGTGTCTCGCGATGTCTTCCAGTTTGAGAAATTCCAGGGCTACATCAAGTCATTGGACAATCAGGTATCGGCGGACTTCCAGCACGAACTGATGAGTAACATGATCCGGCGGGTGCGTCGGGGCACTCGTTGGTTCCTGCGCAACCGTCGGTCGGGGCTTGAACCCGCACGAGAGGTTGAAGTCTTCCGGCAGGGGCTGGTCGACGTTCAACAACTGACAGGAGAGCTTGTCCGCGGGACCGCCCGAGATGAATGGGAGCAATGGCACAGCCAGCTGCTGGATAACCAGGTGATGGAGGAGTGGGCGGCGCCCTTGTCCATGCCAGGCAACTTGTTCTCCGGTCTCAGCATTATGGAGGCATCACTGCTGACCAATCAGCCGCTCGCTGAAGTGACCGAGGTGTTTTATCACCTGTTGGATGAGTTGGGCCTGAACTGGTTCGCGACCCAGATTTCAGAAGTGCGGGTGGAGTCATACTGGCAGGCCATCGCTCGAGAGAGCTTCATCGATGACCTTGATGCCCAGTTACGCAAGCTAACTTGCACGCTAACCCGGCAACGTGAAGGTCGTGAGCTCGAGGAGCTGGTTAGTCTGTGGAGCGAGCAGCATCGATACATGGTGGGCCGCTGGCGGTCCATGGTGAACGAAATCCAGAGCGCATCGGTCACCGATTATGCAATGTTCTCTGTCGCATCTCGCGAGCTGTTCGACCTCGCCCAGGCTACGGAACACGGCGAGCCGATCTGACT